>DASTGT010000043.1:0-10194 GCA_035718935.1 Casimicrobiaceae bacterium | reverse complement strand
GCTGAAACTCGACCATCTCGGACCCGACGTGATCCTGAAGCGGCTCCCGTCGATCCGCGAAATCTCGATCAAGTTCGCGAACGCCGACCCGATCAAGGAGCCGATCCCCGTCGTGCCGACGATTCACTACATGATGGGCGGAGTGCCGACGAACATCCACGGCCAGGTCGTCGTCCCGAAGGACGGAAATCCCGAGGTCGTCGTCGAGGGCCTGTACGCGGTCGGCGAATGCGCGTGCGTGTCGGTGCACGGCGGGAACCGGCTCGGCACCAATTCGCTGCTCGACCTGCTGGTGTTCGGCCGCTCGGCCGGCGACTTCATCGTGAGTCGCAACCTGCCGTCGTTTGCGCACAAGCCGTTGCCGCCCGATGCCGGCGACGTGTCGCTTGCGCGGCTCGCGCGGCTCGACAGCGCCACGTCCGGAGAACGCGTCGCCGACGTCGCGGGCGACCTTCGCCGCGACATGCAATCGCATTGCGGCGTGTTCCGCAACGAGGCGCTGCTCGCCGAAGGCGTGGCGAAGGTGATGGAGCTCGAGGCGCGCGTCGCGCACACGTCGATCGGCGACAAGAGCCGGACGTTCAATACGGCGCGCGTCGAGGCGCTCGAGCTCGACAATCTGATCGAATGCGCGAAGGCGACGGTCGTTTCGGCGCTTGCGCGCCACGAGTCGCGCGGCGCCCAGGCGCGCAGCGACTATCCCGAGCGCGACGACGTGCACTGGCTCAAGCACACGCTTTGGTATCGCGAAGGCAATCGCCTCGATTACAAGCCGGTGCACCTGACGCCGCTCACCGTCGAATCGTTCCCGCCCAAGGCGCGGACCTACTGACCTTCGCATATGGCGACCATGCTGCGTTGCTGCTCGCTCGCGATCGCGCGATGAAATTCCGCATCTATCGCTACGACCCCGAAAAGGACGCGAAGCCGCGCCTGCAGGAGTACGACGTGCCGCTCGACCCGCACGATCGGATGCTGCTCGACGCGCTGATCCGCCTGAAGGCGATCGACGATTCGCTCGCGTTCCGGCGCAGCTGCCGCGAGGGCGTGTGCGGGTCCGACGCGATGAACATCAACGGCAAGAACGGCCTTGCGTGCGTCACCAACCTCAAGACGCTGAAGGAACCGGTCGAGCTGCGGCCGCTCCCCGGGCTCCCCGTGATCCGCGATCTGATCGTGGACATGAGCCAGTTCTTCAAGCAGTACCACTCGGTGCGGCCGTACCTCGTGAACGACACGCAGCCGCCCGCGCGCGAGCGGCTGCAGTCGCCGGCCGACCGCGAGGAACTCGACGGCCTCTACGAGTGCATCCTCTGCGCGTGCTGCTCGACCGCGTGCCCGTCGTTCTGGTGGAACCCCGACAAGTTCGTCGGCCCCGCGGGCCTGCTGCAGGCCTATCGTTTCATCGCCGACAGCCGCGACCAGGACCTGAACGGGCGGCTCGACAATCTCGAGGATCCCTACCGGCTCTTCCGCTGCCATTCGATCATGAATTGCGTCGACGTGTGCCCGAAGAACCTCAATCCGACGCTCGCCATCGAGAAGATCAAGGATCTGATGGTGAAGCGCACCGTGTGATCGACGAGGTGCGACTGCGGCGAATCCGCTGGCGCTGCCGGCGCGGGATGCTCGAAAACGACCTGATCCTGAGCCGCTTCCTCGACGCGAACGCCGCCCTGCTCACCGAAGACGACGTTGCAAATCTCGATGTGCTCCTCGATATGACGGATGACAGGCTTTGGGACGTCCTCGCCGGGCGTTCCGAGCCCGACGCCCCGCTCGCCGCGTTCGTCGCGCGCGTGCGCGGCGCCTGACGCCACGCCGTGATTGAGCGATACCCGAAGGCGCAGCGAACCCAGGAGGATGATGGAGGGTTCGATTTCCGAACCCCGAACCTGCGAGACGTTCGATGACCGACACCGCCACGCTGCAGTTTTCCGACGGCTCTCCGGCCGTGACGCTTCCGATCCTGACCGGCACGATTGGGCCGCAGGTCATCGACATCCGGACGCTGTACGCGAAGACCGGCAAGTTCACCTACGACCCCGGCTTCATGTCGACGGCCGCCTGCAGCTCGGCGATCACCTACATCGACGGCGACAAGGGGGAGCTGCTCTATCGCGGCTATCCGATCGAGCAGCTGGCGACGCGCTGCGACTACCTCGAGACGTGCTACCTGCTGCTCTACGGCGAGCTGCCGACGCGCGCCGAGAAGGACGACTTCGAGGGCCGCGTCACGCACCACACGATGGTGCACGAGCAGATGCAGTTCTTCATGCGCGGCTTCCGTCGCGACGCTCATCCGATGGCGGTATTGACCGGCCTCGTCGGCGCGCTGTCCGCGTTCTACCCCGACTCGATCAACCTGAACGACGCGCACCAGCGCGACATCTCCGCGATCCGGCTGATCGCCAAGATGCCGACGCTCGTCGCCATGGCCTACAAGTACTCGATGGGCCAGCCGTACATGTACCCGCGCAACGACCTGTCGTACGCGGCCAATTTCATGCGCATGATGTTCGCGACGCCGTGCGAGGACTACAAGGTCAACGACGTCCTCGTGCGCGCGCTCGACCGCATCTTCATCCTGCACGCCGACCACGAGCAGAACGCGTCGACATCGACGGTGCGCCTGTGCGCGTCGTCCGGCACGAACCCGTTCGCGGCGATCGCTGCCGGCGTCGCGTGCCTGTGGGGTCCCGCGCACGGTGGCGCGAACGAGGCCGCGCTCAACATGCTCTACGAGCTGCGGGGCAAGGGCGGCGTCGCGAAGATCGGTGAATTCATCGCCGAGGTGAAGGACAAGCACTCGAGCGTGCGGCTGATGGGCTTTGGCCACCGCGTCTACAAGAACTACGACCCGCGCGCCAAGCTCATGCGCGAGACGTGCTACGAAGTGCTGAACGAGCTGGGCCTGGCCGACGACCCGCTGTTCAAGCTCGCGATGGCGCTCGAGAAGATCGCGCTCGAGGACGATTACTTCGTCTCGCGCAAGCTCTATCCGAACGTCGACTTCTACTCGGGCATCGTGCAGAAGGCGATCGGCATCCCGGTGCAACTCTTCACGGCGATCTTCGCGCTCGCGCGCACCGTCGGATGGATCGCGCAATTGAACGAGATGGTCTCCGACCCCGAGTACAAGATCGGGCGGCCACGGCAGCTCTTCACCGGCGCGGCCCCGAGAACGGTGCGTCCCATCTCCGAACGGGGATAGGGTCAATGGGGCGGCGCGAGCCGCCTTGAACTTCTGTCAGGTGATCTATGGGTTCGATGCAGGAATTCGAGTCGACGAGCACGCTGTACGGCAGCAACGCGCCGTTCATCGAGGAGCTGTACGAGTCGTATCTCGCCGATCCTTCGAACGTCTCGCCCGAGTGGCGCAGCTACTTCGACGAGATCCGCGGTGAAGCTCAGGACGTCGCGCACGGCGCGGTCGTCGAATCGTTCCGCGAGCTGGCGCGCAACCGCCGCATCGCGGGGGCGATGGTCGACGAGACCACGATGCACAAGCAGGTGCTCGTGCTGCGGCTCATCAGCAAGTACCGCACGCTTGGGTTGTTTCACGCCAATCTCGACCCGCTCGCCCGGCAGGAACCGGCGTACATCCCCGATCTCGACCTTCGCACGTACGGGTTCACCGAAAGCGACCTCGATACGCTGTTCGACGTCGGCTCGTTCAAGGCGGGGCCCGCGCGCATGCGCCTGCGCGACATCATCGCGGCGCTCGAGGAAACGTACACTCGCACCTTCGGCGCCGAGTACATGTACATCTCGGATACGACGACCAAGCGCTTCGTGCAGGAGCGGCTCGAGCCGATCCGCTCGCGTCCATCGTTCAGTCCCGAGGAGCGTCGCCACATCCTCGAGCGGCTGACCGCCGCCGAGACGCTCGAGCGCTACCTCCACACGAAGTACGTCGGGCAGAAGCGCTTCTCCGGCGAAGGCGGCGAGTCGATGATCCCGATGCTCGACCTGCTGATCCAGCGGGCCGGCGCCGCGGGCGTGCAGGAGATCGTGCTCGGCATGGCGCATCGCGGCCGCCTGAACGTCCTCGTCAACACGCTGGGCAAGATGCCGAGCGACCTCTTCAGCGAGTTCGAAGGCAAGGTGCCGCAGGACCTGCCGGCGGGCGACGTCAAGTACCACCAGGGCTTCTCGTCCGACGTGTCGACCCCCGGCGGCCCGGTGCACGTGACGCTCGCGTTCAATCCTTCGCACCTCGAGATCGTCAACCCGGTGGTCGAAGGCAGCGTGCGCGCGCGGCAGCATCGGCGGCACGACGCGCGCGGCGACCAGGTGCTCCCGGTGCTCCTGCACGGCGACGCGGCGATCGCGGGGCAGGGCGTCGTGCAGGAGTGCCTGAACATGGCGCAAACGCGCGGCTACTACACGGGCGGCACGATCCACATCGTCATCAACAATCAAATCGGCTTCACGACTTCGGATCCGCGCGACGTCCGCGGCACGCTCTACGCGACCGACGTGGCGAAGATGATCGAGGCGCCGATCTTCCACGTGAACGGGGACGACCCCGAGGCGTGCCTGCTCGCGACCGAGATCGCGCTCGACTATCGGCAGCGCTTTCACAAGGACGTGTTCGTCGACCTCGTCTGCTTCCGCCGGCTCGGGCACAACGAGGCCGACGAGCCGATGATCACGCAGCCTTTGATGTACAAGAAGATCAACCAGCACCCCGGGACGCGCAAGCTCTACGCGGACCGGCTGATCGCCGAAGGCGCGATCGGCGCCGACGACGCCGATGCCATGGTGACGACGTACCGCGCGGCGATGGACAAGGGCTACCACACGAACACGACGGTTCTGTCGAACTACAAGCCGCCGTTCATCGTCGACTGGTCGCCGTACAAGGGTCGCCAGTGGACCGAAAAGGTCGATACGTCGGTGCCGATGGAGAAGCTGAAGCGGCTCGGCATGAAGGCGACCGACGTGCCGGCGAACTTCAAGCTGCATCCACGCGTCGAGAAGATCATGGCCGATCGGCGCGCGATGGTCGAGGGCAAACAGCCGGTCGACTGGGGAATGGGCGAGATCCTCGCGTACGCCACGCTCCTCGACCAGAACTACGGCGTGCGCCTCTCGGGCGAGGACGTGGGACGCGGCACGTTCTCGCATCGGCACTCGGTGCTGCACGACCAGAACCGTGAGAAGTGGGACCTCGGCACGTGGATCCCGCTGCAGCACCTCAAGGAAGGACAACCCGACTTCGAGGTCATCGACTCGGTGCTGACCGAAAACGCGGTGCTCGCGTTCGAGTACGGCTACACGACGTCGGAGCCGAACCAGCTGGTGATCTGGGAGGCGCAGTTCGGCGATTTCGCGAACGGCGCGCAGGTCGTCGTCGACCAGTTCATCAGCGCGGGCGAAGTGAAGTGGGGCCGTATTTGCGACCTCGTCCTGTTCCTGCCGCACGGCTACGAGGGCCAGGGACCCGAGCACTCGTCCGCGCGGCCGGAGCGCTATCTTCAGCTTTGCGCGCAGCACAACATGCAGGTCGTGGTGCCGACCACGCCCGCGCAAATCTTCCATCTGCTGCGCCGGCAGATGCTGCGCAACTTTCGCAAGCCGCTCATCACGATCACGCCGAAGAGCCTGCTGCGCCATCGGCAGGCCGTGTCGTCGCTCGACGAGTTCGCCAACGGCCAGTGGCACAACGTGATCGCCGACGTCGATCCGCTCGACCCAGGGAAGGTGAAGCGCGTCATCGTCTGCTCCGGCAAGGTGTACTACGAGCTCCTCGCGTATCGACGCGAGCACTCGGTCGACGACGTCGCGCTGCTGCGCCTCGAGCAGCAGTACCCGTTCCCGCACGACGACTACAAGCGGGAGGTCGGCAAGTACGCCAAGGCGACGGAAGTTGTGTGGTGCCAGGAGGAACCGCAGAACCAGGGCGCCTGGTATCGCCTGAGCGGCTATATGCGAAACGACATCGACGCCGACAAGGTGCTCGCCTACGCGGGTCGGCCGGTGTCCGCGTCGCCCGCCGTCGGCTATGCGGCCAAGCACAATGCCGAGCAGAAGCAACTGATCGAGGACGCGTTCGCCGCGAAGCTTCGCGCGCGCGAAGTCCTCGTCGCCCGATAACCGTCCGCCATGAGAGTCGAAGTCAAGGTCCCGCAGTTGCCCGAGTCGGTCGCCGAGGCGACGCTCGTCAACTGGCACAAGCAGCCCGGCGATCCGGTCAAGCGCGACGAGAACCTGATCGACATCGAGACCGACAAGGTGGTGCTCGAGTTGCCTGCGCCGAACGATGGCGTTCTCGCCGAGATCAAGCAGCCGAACGGCGCGACCGTGACGTCCAACGACGTCATCGCGGTAATCGATACGTCGGCCAAGCCGGCGGCAGCGCCCGCACCCGCAGCGACCCAGTCGACGGCGACGACGGCGGCGTCGCCCGCAACGGCGAAACCGGCGGCCGCGGCATCCACCGCGCCCAGCACGTCGTCGCCGGTCACCGCATTGCCCGCGGCCCGCAAGATGATGGCCGAGCAAGGCATCGATCCGGCGAGCGTCGCGGGGACCGGACGCGGCGGTCGGATCACGAAGGCCGACGTCGTCGGGGCGATCGGCACGCGCGCCACGGTGGCGGCCGCACCTGCACCGTCACCGACGGCCCGAACCGAATCCGCGCCGGCGCCCGTTGCGAGAACGGCACCTTCGCTGGTCGCGCCCGCGGTCGCGAAGGCGCCGGCGGTGCCGATCCAGGGCGCGCGACCCGAGCAACGCGTGCCGATGTCGCGGCTGCGCGCACGCATCGCGGAGCGGCTCGTGCTGTCGCAGCAGACGGCGGCGATCCTCACGACGTTCAACGAAGTGAACATGCAGGCCGTGATCGACCTGCGCAATCGCTACAAGGAGCGTTTCGAGAAGGAGCACGGCGTGAAGCTCGGCTTCATGGGCTTCTTCGTGAAGGCTGCCGTGCATGCGCTGAAGAAATTCCCGCTGGTCAACGCGTCGATCGACGGCAACGACATCGTCTATCACGGCTACTACGACGTCGGCATCGCAGTCGGCAGCCCGCGGGGCCTGGTGGTGCCGATCCTGCGCGATGCGGACCAGCTGTCGCTCGCCGACATCGAGAAGCAGATCGCCGACTTCGGCAAGCGCGCGCAGGAAGGGAAACTCACCGTCGAGGAGTTGACGGGCGGCACGTACACCATCAGCAACGGCGGCGTGTTCGGGTCGATGCTGTCGACGCCCATCATCAATCCGCCGCAATCGGCGATCCTCGGCGTGCACGCGACGAAGGAGCGCGCCGTCGTCGAGAACGGGCAAGTCGTCGTGCGCCCGATGAACTACCTCGCGCAGTCGTACGACCACCGCATCATCGATGGCCGCGAAGCGGTGTTGTCGCTGGTCGCGATCAAGGAAGCACTGGAGGATCCGGCCCGCATGCTGCTCGACATCTGATGGCCGCCGCGCAGACCTTCGACGTCGTGGTCATCGGCGGCGGCCCGGGCGGCTACGTCGCCGCGATCCGCGCTGCGCAGCTCGGGTTGTCCGCCGCGTGCATCGACGATTGGACGCGCGACGACGGCAAGGCTGCGCTCGGCGGCACGTGCACGAACGTCGGCTGCATCCCTTCGAAGGCGCTCTTGCAGTCGACCGAGAACTACGCGCAAGCCGGGCACGGATTCGCCGAGCACGGCATCGAGATCAGCGGCTTGTCGATGGACGTCGGCAAGATGCTCGCGCGCAAGGCGAAGATCGTTGCGCAGAACAACGACGGCATCGCGTACCTGTTCCGCAAGAACAACGTGGCCTTTTTCCATGGTCACGGCTCACTCGCCGGGCGCGACGGCGATCTCTGGCAGATTCGCGTCGAAGGCGCGAAGCCGCAGACACTCGCCGCGCGCAACGTCATCGTCGCCACCGGCTCTGCGCCGCGTGCCTTGCCGGGCGTCGCGTTCGACAACGTGCGCGTGCTCGACAACGCGGGCGCGCTTGCGATTCCCGACGTTCCGAAGCGGCTCGGCGTGATCGGCGCCGGCGTCATCGGTCTCGAGATGGGCAGCGTATGGCGACGTCTCGGCGCCGGCGTCGTCATTCTCGAGGCGCTGCCGACGCTTCTCGCCGCGGCCGACGAGGCCGTGGCAAAGGAAGCCGCGAAGCTCTTCGCGAAGCAGGGTCTCGCCATCGTGCTCGGCGTGCACATCGACGAGGTGAAGGTCGGCGAGAACGACGTCACCGTCGACTACACGGACAAAGGCGGCACGAAGCAAACGGCGACGTTCGATCGGCTGATCGTATCGATCGGCCGCGTGCCGCATACCGCCGGTCTCGGTGCGGAAGCGGTCGGCCTTGCGCTCGACGGGCGCGGCTTCGTCGAAGTCGACGACGGGTGCCGCACCAACCTCGCGAATGTCTACGCGATCGGCGACGTCGTGCGCGGGCCGATGCTGGCGCACAAGGCGGAGGAGGAGGGCATCGCGGTCGCCGAGCGCATCGCCGGCCAGCATGCGCACGTCGACTTCAACACGATCCCGTGGGTCATCTACACGTGGCCCGAGATCGCGTGGGTCGGCAAGACCGAGCGGCAATTGAAGCAGGAAGGCGTGGGCTATCGCACCGGCAGCTTTCCCTATTCGGCGAACGGCCGCGCGCGAGCCCTCGGTGAGACGAGCGGCTTCGTCAAGTTCGTCGCCGACGCTGCGACCGACCGCATTCTCGGCATGCACGTCATCGGCCCGTGGGCGAGCGAGTTGATCGCGGAGGGCGTCATGGCGATGGAGTTCGGCGCGTCGAGCGAGGACGTCGCGCGCATCGTGCACGCGCATCCGACGCTTTCCGAGGCGACGAAGGAAGCGGCGCTCGCCGTCGACAAGCGGACGCTCAACTTGTAGATGCTCGGGGCCGACGACCCCGGCCAGGTCCTTCGCCGCCACGGCGGCCTGATCGATTACCTCGAGCCGCTGCTCGACCGGCGGCGATCCACGCTCGATCACGCGCAACTCGCGGCCTTCGAGCGCCTGCAGCAGCTCACCGACGATCTCGCCGCGTTTGCCGCAGCGCGCAAGTCGCGCCTGAAGCGTCTCTTCGGAAGCCTCATTGTTCCGCGCGGCGTGTACCTGTACGGCGGGGTCGGCCGCGGAAAAAGCCTCCTGATGGACGCCTTCCATGCGACGGTTGCGATCCGGCGCAAGACCCGCGTGCACTTTCACGCGTTCATGCGCGACGTGCATGCGGCGATGGGTCTGCTTTCACGCGAGGCGGATCCGCTCGCCGCCGTCGCCTCGCAGATCGCCAATCGCTACCGGCTGATCTGCCTCGACGAGTTCCACGTCGACGACATCGCCGACGCGATGATCCTCGGCCGCCTGCTCGAGAACCTGTTCGAGCACGGCGTCGTGCTCGTCGTCACGTCGAACTACGCACCCGACGATCTCTGGCCGAATGGCCTGTTGCGCGAGCGCTTCCTGCCGGCGATCGCCGCGATCAAGCGTTGCCTCGACGTGGTGGAGGTCGATGCGGGTGTCGACTATCGGCTGCGCGCGCTCGCGCACGTCGAGGCTTACTACGTGCCTGCGGGCCGGGAAGCCGACGCTGCGATGTCGACGGCGTTCGAGGCGATGCGCGGCGGTCCCGACGAGTCGACGCAACTCACCGTCGACGGGCGCCCGCTCGCCGCACGCCGCCGTGCCGGCAGCGTGGTGTGGTTCGATTTCGCCGCGCTTTGCGACGCGCCGCGCTCGCAGCGCGACTATCTCGAGCTCGCGCGGCGCTTCTCGGTGCTCTTCCTGTCGGACATCCCCGTGATGGGCGTCGAGGCGGCCGACGCCGCACGTCGCTTCACTTGGCTCGTCGACATACTGTACGATCATCGCGTGAAGCTCGTTGCATCCGCCGCCGTCCCGGCCGACGCGCTGTACGTCGAGGGACCGAGCGCAAACGAGTTCGCGCGCACCGTGAGCCGCCTGGCCGAGATGCGGACGCGCGACTACATGGCGCTGCCGCACGTCACCGACGGTTCGGAGGCGGCCCCCTGACGACGATTCCCGTGCCCTGGCGAGAGGAGACTCCGGTGCAGACATTCAAGGCGTATCGCACGTTCGAGCAGGACAAGGCCGTCTCGAGCCGCTTCGTCGGCATGACGCTCGACGAACTCGATGCGGGCGAGGTGGTGATCAAGGTCAAGTACTCCACCATCAACTACAAGGACGCGCTTTCGTACAACGG
>DASTGT010000042.1:0-35879 GCA_035718935.1 Casimicrobiaceae bacterium | reverse complement strand
ACGCCGCTTTCGAGCAAGTCGATCTTCCGCGCATCGACGTCCAGGCAGAGCACGTCGTTGCCGACTTCGGCGAGACAGGTGCCGGTCACCAGGCCGACGTAGCCCGTGCCGATCATCGTGATTTTCATGGGAAGTTCCTAGCGGATCATGAGCGACGCTTCGATGTCGGCAAGTGCGGCGAGCGGATCGGCTGCGGCGGTGATCGGTCGGCCGACGACGAGGTAATCGGCGCCGTTCGCGATCGCCTGCGCAGGGGTCGCCACGCGCGCCTGATCGTCGCCGCCGCTGCCGGCCGGCCGAATGCCCGGCGTGACGAGCGTGAAGTCGGACCCCAGCGCGTCGCGCAACACGCGTGCTTCCGCCGCCGAGCACACGACGCCATCGAGTCCCGCGCGTTGCGTCAGTCGCGCAAGACGCAGCGCAAGCGACGCGGGCTCCGCGTCGATGTCGAGATCGAGAAGCGCGGCGCGATCGAGGCTCGTCAGCACGGTGACGGCGATCAGCAGCGGCGTGCGCACGCCCGCCTCCTTCGACGCGTCGTCGACGGCGCGACGCGCGGCCTCGAGCATCGCACGGCCGCCGCTCGCGTGCACGTTCAACATGAAGACGCCCAGTCGCGCCGCGGCCGCGCAGGCCTGGGCGGCGGTGTTCGGAATGTCGTGGAACTTGAGGTCGAGGAACACGTTGAAGCCCCGCGCGACGAGCCAGCGCACCGGCTCGGGTCCCGCCGTCACGAACAGCTCCTTGCCCACTTTCACGCCGCACGCGGCGGGGTCGAGTCGGTCGGCGAGCGCCAGCGCGCGCAACGGATTCGCGAAATCGAGCGCGACGAAGATGCGCGGGTCGGGGCGCTTCATTCAAATTTCCTCATGCATGGCCGTCCGGGCTTTCGATGCGCTTGGGCGGGTACGTTTCCCACTTCTGGCAGCCCGGGCAGCGCCAATAGTATTGCCGCGCGCGAAAGCCGCAGTTGTCGCACTTGTAGACGCCGAGCCGCTTGATGTGCTGGCCGACGAGACCCTTCACGAGTTCGAGATCGTGCCGCCGCTCAGGCGGTGACGCGAGGAGCTGCGCCTCGAGCAGCCGGTCGAGGCCGATCAGCGTCGGGTTCCGCGCGAGCTCGTCCTTGACGAGCGATGCCGCGGCCTCGGGGCCGTCGTTCTCGAGCGCCAGCGTGAAGAGCGCGTTCAGCAGATCGAGCGACGGATACTGCGATTGGTAGTTGCGCAGCAGCCGAATGCCGGAGGGCACGTCGCGCAGCTTGCGAAACGCATCGGCGAAGCGCTCGGCGGCGAGCGCGAGGAATGCCGGGTTCTGCGATTCGATGCGCTGCCACGCGTCGATCGCGCCGCGCGCATCGCCCGCCTGCGCGGCGAGATCGCCTGCGATCAGGTTGGCGCGGGCGCAACCGCGATGCGTGGCGAGCGCTTCGTCGATCTCCGCGCGCGCCGTGGACGCATCGCCGCGCAGCAGCGCCGCCTGCGCGAGCTCGCAGTGGTACTCGGCGATCTCGCGAAAATAGGGCTGCTTCGCGAGCACCTCCATTCGTTGCATCGCGCGAATCGCCTTCTGCCAGTCCTTCTCGGTCTCGTAGATCTCGATCAGGTGCGAGAGCGACGAGTGCTCGAACGGCGTGCCGTCGAGCTTGCGAAACAGGTTCTCGGCACGGTCGAGCAGTCCCGCGCGATGAAAGTCCTGCGCGAGCTCGTACGTCGCCATCGTGCGCTTGTCGGCGGGCAGCGTCGGACGGTCGAGGAGGTTCTGGTGCATGCGGATCGCCCGCTCCGTCTCGCCCTGCCGGCGAAACAGCGATCCGAGCGCGAAGTGCAGATCGATCGTCTGCGGGTCGACCTTGACGACCTCGATGAACGACTCGATCGCCTTGTCGGGCTGCTCGTTCAGGAGGAAGTTGAGGCCTCGGAAATACGAGAGCGGCAACGCGCGCGACTCGGTCAGAAGATGCTTGATGTCGATGCGCGCGGCGATCCAGCCGAGCGCGAAGAACAGCGCCGGGATCGGCAGAAGCCACCACAGCTCGAAGTCCATGCGTCAGGACCCGTTCACACGAAACAGGGCCTAGTCGCGATACGGTGCGGCGGGACGCGCGGGCTCGAAGCCGGGACCGGTCGCAGGCGCCGTCCCGGGCGCCGGCATCGGCGCGGCAACGGGCGACGACCGATGATGCTCGCGGCGCATCCGCGAAAGCTGGCGCTTCAGGCGCACGACCTTGATCGCACTGGCGAGAAGGCCGAGTGCCACGCCGGTCGCAAAGGCGACGAGGATCACGAACACGAGCGGTGCCTGCCACGACGCGACGTTGAAGAACGCAAGGGTCACCGGCTGCGCGTTCTGCAGCGAGATGAAGAGCAGCACGATGAACACGGCTGCGAAGACGATCCACCGAAGGATGCTCATGTCGCTGAAATGAAAAAAATGGCGGCCCCATGCGAGAGGCCGCCGATTTGCGGATGCATCAAACGCTATTCCTGCGCGAAATTGAAATCGACCCGCTCCCGCAGCTCCTTCCCCGCCTTGAAGTGCGGGACGTACTTCTCGGGCACCTGCACCTTCTCGCCCGATTTCGGATTGCGTCCGGTGCGCGGTGGCCGGTAGTTGAGCCCGAAGCTGCCGAAGCCGCGAATCTCGATGCGCTCGCCCTTCGCGAGGCTTTCCGCCATCGCATCGAGCACCATCTTGACCGCGAGTTCGGCATCCTTCGCAACCAGTTGCGGAAACTGCGCCGCGAGGCGGTCGATCAGCTCCGATTTGGTCATGGTCGGTGAGGTCAGCCGTTGGCCTTGTTGTCGAGCTTGGCCTTGAGCAGCGCACCGAGGTTGGTCGTGCCCGTGCTCGCGGCCGCGTTCTCCGCGGTCATCCGCTGCATCGCCTCGCTCTCGTCGGCACTGTCCTTCGCCTTGATCGAGAGGTTGATGCTGCGATTCTTGCGGTCGACGTTGATGATCATCGCCTTGACGCTGTCGCCCTCCTTGAGTCGCGTCCGGATGTCCTCGACGCGATCGCGCGACACTTCGGATGCGCGCAGGTAGCCCTCGATCTCACCGCCGAGCGAGACGACCGCGCCTTTGGCGTCGAGGCTCTTCACCGAACCGGTGACGATGCTGCCCTTGTCGTGCGTGGCAACGAAGTTGCTGAACGGGTCGCCTTCGAGCTGCTTGATCCCGAGCGAGATCCGCTCGCGCTCGACGTCGATCGCGAGCACCACCGCCTCGACCTCCTGGCCCTTCTTATAGTCGCGCACGGCGACTTCGCCGGGTTGCGCCCACGAGAGGTCGGAGAGGTGCACGAGGCCGTCGATACCGCCTGGGAGCCCGACGAACACACCGAAGTCGGTGATCGACTTGATCTGGCCGGCGACGCGATCGCCCTTCTTGTGGTTCATCGCGAACTCGTCCCACGGGTTCGGCATGCACTGCTTCATCCCGAGCGAGATGCGGCGGCGGTCCTCGTCGATCTCGAGGATCATCACCTCGACCTCGTCGCCGAGCTGCACGACCTTGGTCGGATGGATGTTCTTGTTCGTCCAGTCCATCTCGGAGACGTGCACGAGCCCTTCGATGCCCGACTCGATCTCGACGAACGCGCCGTAGTCGGTGATGTTCGTGACCTTGCCGAACAGGCGCGTGCCCGGCGGGTAGCGGCGCGAAAGGCCGACCCACGGATCGTCGCCGAGCTGCTTCAGGCCGAGCGAGACGCGGTTCTTTTCCTGGTCGAACTTGAGGACTTTGGCGGTGACCTCGTCACCGACGGAGAGCACTTCCGACGGATGCTTGACGCGGCGCCATGCGAGGTCGGTGATGTGAAGCAGGCCGTCGATGCCGCCCAAGTCGACGAATGCGCCGTAATCGGTGATGTTCTTGACGATGCCCTTGACGGTCGCGCCTTCCGACAGGGTGGCAAGGAGCTTCTCGCGCTCCTCACCGAGGCTCTCCTCGAGCACGGCGCGGCGGGAGACGACGACGTTGTTGCGTTTGCGGTCGAGCTTGATGACCTTGAAGTCGAGCTGCTTGCCTTCGTACGGCGACGTGTCCTTGACCGGACGGATGTCGACGAGCGAGCCCGGCAGGAACGCGCGGATGCCGTTGATCATGACGGTGAGGCCGCCCTTGACCTTGCTGGTGACGAGCCCCTGCACGATCGAGCCTTGCTCCATCGAAGCCTCGAGGTCGTGCCAGGCCTTGAGTCGCTTCGCCTTGTCGCGCGACAGGCGCGTCTCGCCGTAGCCGTTCTCGAGGCTTTCGATGGCGACCGTGACGAAATCGCCGGGCTTGACTTCGACGTCGCCCTTGTCGTCGCGGAATTCCTCGATCGGGATGAAGCTCTCCGACTTGAGCCCGGCGTTGACGACGACGATGTTGTAATCGACGCGGATGACTTCCGCGGTGATGAGCTCGCCCTGGCGCATTTCCTGGCGCGCGAGCGATTCTTCGAACAGCGCGGCGAAGTTCTCGCCGCCTTGCGTGGGTGTTACTGCTTGCGTGGCTGTAGCCATGAAGGGTTGGTTCCTTTCGATTCGCCGCCTCCGTCGCGAGAACCCGTCATCTCGCGCGAAACGGGCAGGTTGATGATGTCCGAGGCGCGCGCCGGCCGTATGAGCGCGTCGCTTCGGCCCTTTGCGTGTCGCCCGCTTGCCAACGATGCATTCGCACGCGTCGCATCGTCGCGCGCCGGCGTGCCCTGATCACGCTAGCGCCCGGTCCGCTCTCGATGCAGCGTCAGGACGGCCTGCGTGACCTCGGCGATCGACAGGTTGGTCGTATCCAGCAAGACGGCGTCGGGGGCGGGAACGAGCGGTGCAGCTGCCCGCGTGGAATCCCGGAGGTCGCGCTCGCGGATATCGCGCAAAAGACCGTCAATGGTAGCGGGTATTCCTTTTTCGATCAACTGCTTATGGCGACGCTCCGCGCGCGCTTCGGCGCTCGCCGTGAGGAACACCTTGACGCCCGCGTCGGGGAAGACCACGGTCCCCATGTCGCGCCCTTCGGCGACCAAGCCTGGCGCGGTGCGGAACGCACGCTGGCGCGCGAGCAGCGCGCCGCGGACCTGCGGGTGCACGGCGATGCGCGAGGCCGCAGTCGACACCTGCTCACGACGCAATTCGTCGGCCACGTCGCGACCGCCGAGGACTGCGCGTGCGCCACGAAAGGTCACGTCGGCGTCCCCGGCGAGGCGAGCGAGCGCCGCGACGTCGTCGAGCGCCGCCCCGTGCTCGAGCGCGCGCAGCGCGACCACCCGGTAGAGCGCGCCGCTGTCGAGGTAGTGATAACCGAGGTCGGTCGCGACGTTGTACGCGATCGTACCTTTGCCCGACGCTGCCGGACCGTCGATGGCGATAACGGGCGCCGTCGGATCGCGGGCAGGGACGCTCGTCACCACTGCGCGATGGATCGCAACGCGTCGAAGTAACCGGGAAACGTCTTGCGCACGCACCCCGGGTCGTTGATCGTCACGCCTGCCCCGCCAAGCGCCACGAGCGCCGCGCACATCGCGATGCGATGGTCGTCGTAAGTGTCGATCGTCGCATGACGAAACGACTTCAGTGGCGCGACTTCCAGCCAGTCGTTGCCCGCCGCCAGCGTGGCGCCGAGCTTGCCGAGCTCGCTCGCCATCGCCGCGATGCGGTCGGTTTCCTTGACGCGCCAGCTGCCGATATTCACGAGGCGAAGCGGCGCATCGGCGAAGAGCGCGACGATCGCGAGCGTCATCGCGGCGTCGGGAATCGCGATGCAGTCGATGGTGCCGCCCGACAGCGTGTCGCCGCTTCGCGCCTCGACGAAGTCGTCGCCGAAACGTATGTCGGCGCCGAGACGCGCGAGCACGTTGGCGAATTCGATGTCGCCCTGGATCGAGTCGCGGCCGATGCCCGTCACCCGCACCGGCCCGCCACCGATGGCACCTGCAGCGAGGAAATAGGACGCCGCCGACGCGTCACCTTCGACGTGCAACGTTCCCGGAGACCGATAGCGCACACCCGCCGGGATGACGAACGTATCCCCCCGCATCGCCGCATCGACACCGAAACGGTGCATCAGCCGTAACGTGATCGCGACGTACGGGCGAGAGATCAGGGGCGTCGTCAGTTCGACCCGCGTCGCGCGGTCACGTGCCCCCTGCGCGATCGGTAGCGCCATCAACAAGGCCGACAGGAACTGGCTCGACACGTCGCCGCGGATCGGGACGTGTGCGCCCGCACGTCCACCGGACGGACCGATCGCGAGCGGCGGAAACCCGTCGGTGCCGAGATAGCGAATGTCGCAGCCGAGATGCCGCAGCGCGTCGACGAGATCGCCGATCGGTCGCTCGTGCATGCGCGGCACGCCGGACACGCGGTACTCGCCTCCCTGCATCGCGAGCGCCGCGGTGATCGGACGCACTGCGGTGCCGGCATTGCCGAGGAAGAGTTCCGCCTTCGATATCGGAAAGCGGCCGGCGCACCCTTCGACGACGCAGCGCGTGCCCTCGTCCCGAAGCGCAACGCCGAGCTTCACCAGCGCTTCGCGCATGCGCGCCGTGTCGTCGGCCACGAGCAGGCCGTCGAGGACCGTCCGGCCCTCGGCGAGCGCGGCAAGGAGCAGCGTCCTGTTCGAGATGCTCTTCGAGCCGGGTAACCCGATCGTTCCGCGCATCGCGCGAATGGGCGGCAGGTCGAGCGCGAGCGCGTCGTTGCCGTTCGTGCGCTCCACGGCGCGCTTCCCGGCGTTCACGCTCGCGGTCTTGGCCGTTACGCGCGCGCAGGCGCGACGTTCGCGGCGGTCTCGCCCCATTGCCGGCGCGTGCGCGCGGCACGTTCCAGCATTGCTTCGAGCGCGGCGCGATCGCCGTGCTCGATCGACAGCATCAGCGCGTCGAGCGCACTGCGGTACGTGGCGAGCTCGACCAGCAGCGCTTCGCGGTTCGCAAGCGCGACGTCGCGCCACATCTCGGGGGAGCTCGCCGCGATGCGGGTGAAATCGCGAAAGCCGCTCCCCGCGTTGCCGAGATATTCCGCGCTATCCGGCCGCGACGCGAGCTCGGCGACGAGTGTCGAGGCGAGCAGATGCGGCACGTGCGACACGGCGGCGAGCACACGGTCGTGCCGCGCCGGATCGAGCCTCGCGACGCGCGCGCCGCACGCGGTCCAGAATGCTTCGACGCGCGACAGCGCGCTCGCGGACGTTTCCGGCAAAGGGGTGAGAATGACCTGGCGTCCGACGAAGAGCCCGGCGTCGCCCGCCTCGGCGCCCGAACGCTCGCTGCCCGCGACGGGGTGTGCAGGCACGAAGCGCCCGAGGTGCCCGTCGAGCGTTTCACGCGCTGCGCGCACCACGTCCTGCTTGGTGCTGCCCGCGTCGGTGACGACCGCGTCGCGCGAAAGGGCGGTCGCGAGCGTCGTGAACGTGTCGCGATACTGCGCAACCGGTATGGCGACGAGCACGAAATCCGCATCGCGGATCTCGTGTCCCCAGTCGTCGCCGAGCATCACGGCGCGGTCGATCACACCCTTGCGCAGCGCAAGCTGCAGGTTCTCCTGCGAGCGTCCGATGCCGACGATCTCGCGGACCGCGCCCGCGCGCCGCATGGCGAGTGCGCACGAGGCGCCGATCAGTCCGACGCCGATGACGGCGAGCTTGTCAATGCGCATGGCGGGTTGCATCGGGTGCGGAAAGCGAAGTCGACAGCGCGGTGAGGAAGCGGGCGTTCTCGGCGGCCGTGCCGACCGTGACGCGCAGCCACGTCGGCAGGCCGTAGTTCGCGACCGGCCGGACGATGACGCCCTGGCGCAGCAGCGCGTCGTATACGTTCGCCGCGCCCGTGACTTCGATCATGATGAAGTTGCCGTGCGAGGGCAGAAAGCGCACCCCGAGCGAGGCGAAACCGCGCTCGAGCGTGCGCATTCCTTCGCGGTTGAGGCGCCGGCTCTCTTCGACGTACTCGACGTCGTCGAGCGCGGCGATGGCGGCCGCTTGCCCGAGGGCATTGACGTTGAACGGCTGCCGTACGCGGTTCAGCAGATCGGCGAGGTCGGCGTGCATGACGCCGTAACCGACGCGCAGCGCGGCGAGTCCGTGGGCCTTCGAGAAGGTATGTGACACGATCAGGTTCGGATAGCGCGCCACCCACGCGGTCGAGTCGGCCTGGTCGGCGGGCTCGAGGAATTCGTTGTACGCCTCGTCGAGAACGACGACGACGTCGGGCGGGACGCTGGCAATGAACGATTCGACAACGCGTCCCGGAAGCCAGGTTCCCGTCGGGTTGTTGGGATTGGCGACGAACACGATGCGCGTCCTCGGCGTGATGGCGGCGCGCATCGCCTCGAGATCGTGTCCGTAATCGCGCGCCGCGACCTCGATGCCGCGGGCACCGCGGGCCTTCGTCGCCAGCGGATAGACGATGAAGCCGTACTGCGAATAGACGGCGTCGTCGCCGGGACGCAGGAACGCCTGCGTGGCGAGCTCGAGCACGTCGTTGCTGCCGTTGCCGAGCACGATCTGGCCGGCGGCAACGCGAAGCCGTGACGCGAGCGCCTGTTTCAGCGCATAGCCGTTGCCGTCGGGATAACGCGTGAGCTCGCGCGCCGCGACGGCGATCGCGTCGAGTGCCTTCGGGCTCGGTCCGCGCGGATTCTCGTTCGATGCGAGCTTGATGATCGTCGAGGGATCGAGATCGAGCTCGCGCGCGACTTCCTCGATCGGCCTGCCACCGACATACGGTGCGATCGCGCGCACGTACTCGGGTGCGCGCGCGGCCGCACTCGTTTCTCCCGATGCGCCCGCGGCCGTCGCGTCCGTGGCCGGTGCGAGCAAGCGATGGCGGGAAGGGTTCTTCACGTGATGTCCGCCGGATAGGAACCGAGCAACTTCAAAAAAGGCGCCTTGCCGGCCAGCTCGTCGAGCGCGGCCTTGACCGGCGGATCGTCGCGGTGACCGACGAGATCGACGTAGAAAAGATACTCCCACAAACCGGTGCGCGCCGGGCGCGATTCGATGCGCGACATCGAAACGCCATGCGTTGCGAACGGCTCGAGCAGCGCGTGCACGGCGCCCGGGCGGTTCGCGGCCGACATCACCAGCGACGTTTCGTCGCGGCCCGAGCGCGGCACGCTCTGGCGGCCGAGAACCCAGAAGCGCGTCGTGTTGTTCGGCTCGTCCTCGATATGCGAGACGAGAAGGGGTAGCCCATAGATCGACGCGGCGATCTCGCCGGCGATCGCGGCAGTGCCCGTCTCGGCTGCGGCGAGTCGCGCCGCCTCGGCGTTGCTCGAAACCGGCACGCGCTCGGCGCGCGGCAGGTTTCGCGCGAGCCACTGCGCGCACTGCGCGAGCGACTGCGCGTGCGAATACACTTTCGCGATGCGCGCAAGCTCGGCTTCGCGCGTCAGCAGATTCTGCTGGACGCGCAGCTTGATCTCGCCGCAAATCGTGAGGTCGGTCGCATACATCAGGTCGAGGGTGCGGCCGACGGCGCCTTCGGTCGAATTCTCGACGGGCACGACCGCGAAATCGGCGCGTCCCCCCTCCCCGGCACGAAAAATTTCGTCGATCGTCGCGTACGCGATCGCGTCGACGAACGTGCCGAAGCGGCGCGCGACCGCCGCGTGGCTGAACGTGCCGGCGGGTCCGAGGTAGGCGATGCGCAACTTCTGCTCGAGCGCGAGGCACGCCGACATCACCTGCCGGAACACGCCGATCACCGCCTCGTCGGACAACGGACCGGGGTTCTGCTCGCGCACCCGAGCGAGAACCTGCGCCTCGCGGTCGGGTCGATAGGCGGGCGCATGGCTGCCCGACTTCACGTCGCCGATCGCTTTCGCGTGGACCGCACGCTTCGACAGGAGGGCGAGCATTTCGCGGTCGAGCGCGTCGATCGCATCGCGATGAACGCGAAGGCGAGCGTCGAGGTCGTCGGAGTCGATGCCTTCGGGTGCGTCAGCCATGTTCGTGCTCGAACTCGCGCATCCACTCCACCAGCTTCAGGACGCCGTCGAGCGGCATGGCATTGTAGATCGACGCGCGCATCCCGCCCACCGCGCGATGGCCTTTCAGTTGCACGAGGCCGCGTGCCTCGGCACCGGCGAGGAACGGCGCGTTCAGCCGCTCGTCGCGCAGGAAGAACGGCACGCTCATTCGCGAGCGGTCTGCCGGCCGGACGTCGTTGCGGTAGAACCCGGTTCGATCGATCTCGGCGTAGAGCGCGCTCGCCTTCGCCACGTTCTGCCGCTCGATCGCCGCGAGGCCGCCTTGCGCTGCGAGCCACTCGAACGTCAGGCCCGCGAGGTAGATACCGAACGTCGACGGCGTGTTGTACATCGAGCCAGCGTTCGCCTGCACGGCGTAATCGAGGACGCTCGGGCACTCGCGCCGCGCGCGGCCGAGCAGGTCGTCACGCACGATGACGACCGTGAGCCCCGCCGGGCCGATGTTCTTCTGCGCGCCGGCGTAGATCACGCCGAATCTAGCGACGTCGAGCGGTCGCGACAGAATGTGCGACGACGCGTCGGCGACGAGTGGAACGTCCCCGGTATCCGGGATCCAGAAATATTCGACGCCGCCGATCGTCTCGTTCGTCGTGACGTGCACGTACGCCGCGCGCGGCGTAAGCGTCCACGTCGATTGCCTTGGAACGTACGTGTAGTTCGCGTCGGCGCTCGACGCCGCGACGTTGACGCCGCCGTACTTGTGCGCCTCCGCGATCGACTTCTGTGACCAGTGACCGGTGTCCACGTAGTCAGCGACCCCACCCGGCGCCATCAGGTTGAGCGGCACCGCGGCGTTTTGCGCGAGCGCCCCGCCCTGCAGGAACAGCACGCGATAGCCGTCCGGAATCGCGAGGAGCGCCCGCAGGTCGCGCTCGGCCTTCTCGATGATCGACGTGAACGCGGCGCCGCGATGGCTCATCTCCATCACCGACACTCCCGTTCCGTGCCAGTCGGTAAGCTCGGCCTGGGCGCGCTCCAGCACGGGCAGCGGCATCGCCGCCGGCCCGGCACTGAAGTTATACACGCGGCGAGTCATCGGGCTTTAGTCGTGTGCCGGGAGTGTGATTCAGTCCGAGGCGAACGCGCCGCAGGCGAGGCGGCGCGCAGCGAGGTGCGAGACGGTAGATCAAGTACGGCGAGCGCCGAGCGGGCACACGACGACGCGTGCGGTGCGTGCAGCCCGGTATGAATCACACTTCCTCGTCGTCGCGCTCGACGACTTTCTCGAGCCCGGCGAGCTTCTCGCCTTTGTCGAGATTGATCAGCGTAACGCCTTGCGTGGAGCGGCTCATCTCGCGGATGGACTTCACCGCCATGCGGATCAGCACGCCGCCGGTGGAGATCAGCACGATCTCGTCGTCGTCGCGAACGAGCACCGCCCCGACCACCTGGCCGTTGCGGCTCGATTGCTGGATGGCGATCATGCCCTTCGTGCCGCGACCATGGCGCGTGTATTCGACGATCGGTGTGCGCTTGCCATAGCCGTGCTCGGTCGCGGTCAGCACGGACTGCTCCTCGTCGTCGGCGACGAGCATCGCGATGACCTTCTGGCTTTTCTCGAGCATCATCCCGCGCACGCCGTGCGCGTTGCGTCCCATCGGCCGCACGTCGTTCTCGTCGAAGCGCACCGCCTTGCCACCGGAGCTGAACAACATCACGTCGTGCTTGCCGTCCGTGAGCGCGACGCCGATCAGCCGATCGCCATCGGTCAGATCGACGGCGATGATCCCAGACGGCCGCGGCCGCGAGAAGTCGGCGAGCGACGTCTTCTTGACCGTGCCCATCGCCGTCGCCATGAAGACGTAGCGGCCTTCGGAGAATTCCTTCACCGGCAGGATTGCCGTCACCTTCTCGTGGTCGACGAGCGGCACGAGGTTGACGATCGGCTTGCCGCGCGAGTTGCGCTGGCCCTGCGGCACGTTGTAGACCTTGAGCCAGTACACGCGCCCACGGTTGCTGAAGCACAGGATGTAGTCGTGCGTGTTCGCGATGAACATGCGATCGACGAAGTCGTCGTCCTTCGTCGTCGTCGCCTGCTTGCCGCGCCCGCCGCGGCGCTGTGCGCGGTACTCGGCGACGGGCTGCGCCTTCATGTAGCCGCCGTGCGACAACGTCACCACCATGTCTTCGGGGGCGATCAGGTCCTCGATCGCGAGGTCGACGCCCTGCGCGACGATTTCGCTGCGCCGCGCATCGCCGAACTGGTCGCGGATCGCGGTGAGCTCGTCGCGAATGATCTGCGTGACGCGTGCCGGCTTGGCGAGGATGTCGAGCAGATCGGTGATGAGGTCCATCACTTCGCGGTAATCGCCGGTGATCTTGTCCTGCTCGAGCCCGGTCAGTCGCTGCAGCCGCAAATCGAGGATCGCCTGCGCCTGCACGTCGGACAGCTTGTAGCCCGCGTTCGGGCCGTGCCAGCCAAACTCCGGCGCAAGCCCTTCGGGCCGCGCGACGTCGGCCGAGGCGCGCCGCAGCATGTCCTCGACGAGCGTCGAGCGCCACGCGCGCGCCATCAATGCGGCCTTCGCCTCCGCCGGGGAGGCCGACGCCTTGATGAGCGCGATGATCTCGTCGACGTTGGAAAGCGCGACGGCGAGCCCTTCGAGCACGTGCCCACGCTCGCGCGCCTTGCGCAGGTCGTAACGCGTGCGGCGGACGACGACCTCGCGCCGATGGGTGATGAAGTGCTCGAGGAACTGCTTGAGGTTCAGGAGCCGCGGCTGGCCGTCGACCAGCGCGACCATGTTCATGCCGAAGCTGTCCTGCAGTTGCGTCAGCTTGAACAGATTGTTCTGGACGATCTCGGGGACCTCGCCGCGCTTCAGCTCGATGACGACGCGCATCCCCGACTTGTCGGACTCGTCGCGCAGATCCGAGATGCCCTCGAGCCTCTTCTCGCGCACGAGCTCGCCGATGCGCACGAGCAGATTCGCCTTGTTCACCTGATAGGGGATCTCGTCGACGATGATCGCCTGGCGGTTGCCCTTGTCGAGATCCTCGAAATGCGTGCGCGCCCGAATGACGACGCGACCGCGGCCGGTCCGATATCCTTCGCGCACCCCTTCGAGCCCGTAGATGATCGCGGCCGTCGGAAAGTCGGGCGCCGGGATGATGTCCATGAGCTCGTCCACCGTGAGTTCCGGTGACGCGAGGAGCGCGAGGCAGCCGTTGATCGTTTCGGTGAGGTTATGCGGCGGGATGTTCGTCGCCATGCCGACGGCGATGCCCGACGAGCCGTTGACGAGAAGATTCGGCACGCGCGACGGCAGGACGGACGGTTCCTGCTCCTTGCCGTCGTAGTTCGGGACGAAATCGACGGTTTCCTTGTCGATATCTGCGAGGAGCTCGTTCGCGATGCGCTCGAGCCGGCATTCGGTGTAGCGCATCGCCGCCGGGTTGTCCCCGTCGACCGAGCCGAAGTTGCCTTGGCCGTCGACCAGCGGGTAGCGCAGCGAGAAGTCCTGCGCCATTCGGACCAGCGCGTCGTAGATCGCGAGGTCGCCGTGCGGGTGGTATTTCCCCATGACGTCGCCCACGACCCGCGCGCACTTCACGTACGACCGGTTGTAGACGATGTTCGCCTCGTACATCGCGTAAAGCACGCGCCGGTGGACCGGCTTCAGCCCATCGCGTGCATCCGGCAGCGCCCGGCCCACGATCACGCTCATCGCGTAATCGAGGTACGAATGACGCATTTCGGCTTCGAGGCTTACCGGCAGGGTTTCTTTGGCGAACTGCTCCATGGGCGCGGACGTTTCCTTGCGATCGGGGTCGGATCAGTTGAAAAAATGACAAAAACGGCGCGCTTCGCAACACTTTGCCGTATCGCCGCGCTGCCTGAACGCATGCATGCGGCCGTCGGCCGCCTGCCGGCCGCGATTCGGAGGTCTTTGATATATCGACATTTTAACACGGCGTTGTATTGCCGCGACAGTCGTTTCCGGCCCTTCGGAAGGACGGGCATTTTCGTTGCTGACGAAAAAACGTGCGTGCTATAGTGAATTGGAGCGCAGACGGCCGACATGCCGGGAGTTGCTCCTCACGGCGACAAGTCGCGTCGTTCGAACAAAACCTGTTGAAAACAAAGTCAAAGGGGTAGAACAAATGACTCGACGTCTGGTGTCCGGAATGGCCGCTGCGATCATCGCGGCGGGCTTTGCCGGCGGCGTTGCGGCGCAGGTCGGTGTGAAGGCCGACCCCCGCGGCTACGTGCCCGGCCCCGCCTATTGCAATCCGGAGAATTGCGGCTACGTGACCGACAGCTGGAACAATCCGACGACCAACGTCGTGCGCAGCGGAACGTACAACGGCGAATTGGGTCTCGCCGGCAACCTTTGCTGGCGCCAGGGCTACTGGACGCCGGCGCAGGCCATCGCCCAATGCGAGCCGGAACTCGTGCCGAAGCCCGCACCGCCGGCGCCACCCGCCGCTGCTCCTGCGCCGCCGCCGCCCGCGCCTGCACCGGCTCCCGCGCCAGCGCCCGCGCCGCAAGTGCAAAAGATCACGCTGTCTTCCAAGGCGCTGTTCGACTTCGACAAGGCGGTGCTGAAGCCCGAAGGCAAAGCGGCGATCGATCAGCAGATCATCTCGCGTCTGCCGAGCGTGCAGAAGCTCGAGCTCGTGCTCGTCACCGGCCACACCGACCGCATCGGCACGCAGCGCTACAACCAGCGGCTGTCCGAGCGCCGCGCCGACGCCGTGCGCGACTACCTCGTGAGCCGTGGCGTGCCGCGCGATCGGATCGAGACGCTCGGGATGGGCGAGACGCAGCCGCTGCCTGGCGTCGTCTGCAACCAGAAGCAGCTGAAGGCGCTCATCGCCTGTCTGGCGCCGAACCGCCGCGTAGAAATCGAAGTTAAGGGCGAAGGCACCCAATAAGCCTCGGCCCTCTCGCAAAAGGCCCCGCGCGGTTGGCGGGGCTTTTTGTTGCCACTGCTACACTCGATCGATGACTGAAGCCGAACCGCGCGACGTCGACCTCCGCATCGACGCACGCTTCGTGATTCCCGTCGAGCCCGAAGGAACGTTCGAGGACCACGCGGTCATCGTCGATGCCGGAAAGATCGCCGCCGTGGTGCCGCGCGCTGAAGCCGAGCGTGATTTCCGCGCACGCGAGCACGTCGAGATGTCCGAGCACGCGTTGATCCCCGGTCTGGTCGACGCGCACACGCACGCTGCGATGACGCTGTTGAGGGGCATCGCGGACGACGTGCCGCTCAAGGCCTGGCTCGCGGAGCACATCTGGCCGCGCGAAGGGCGGTTCGTGTCGCCCGAGTTCGTGCACGACGGCGCCCTGCTCGGCGCTGCGGAAATGCTGAGGGCAGGCATCACGTGCTGCAACGACATGTATTTCCATCCGGAGGCGACGGCGCAGGCGTTCGAGCAGGCGGGAATACGCGCGATGCTCGGCATTCCGATTCTCGACTTTCCCACGCCGTATGCGCCGGATGCCGACGCCTATCTCGCGCGCGGGCTCGCCGCACGCGATGCGTTCAAGGCATCGCCGCGGCTGTCGTTCTCGCTCGCGCCGCACGCGCCGTACACGGTCGGCGACGCGACGTGGCAATCGATCGTCGTCTATGCGCGCCAGCTCGATCTCGTCATCCAGACGCACGTTGCCGAAACGGCGCACGAAGTCGACGAATCGCGCGCGACGTATCACGAAACGCCGCTCACCCGCCTCGATCGGCTCGGCGCCACCGGGCCGGGCTTCATCGCGATCCACGCCGTGCATCTCGACACGCGCGATATCGATCTTCTCGCTGCGCAGGGTTGCCACGTCGTGCATTGTGCCGGCTCCAACATGAAGCTCGCGAGCGGCGTCGCGCCGGTCGAAAAACTCCTCGAGCGTGGCGTCAACGTCGCGCTCGGTACCGACGGCGCGGCGTCGAACAATCGCCTCGACGTGCTCGACGAGATGCGTCTCGCGGGCCTGCTCGCGAAGGTCACGAGCGGCGATGCCGCGGCGCTGCCCGCGGCGACGCTGCTGCGGATGGCCACGCTCAACGGCGCGATCGCGCTCGGGCTGGATGCGCGTATCGGCTCGATCGGCCCGGGCAAGGACGCCGACCTCGCCGCCGTGCGGCTGGGCGACGTCGAAACGCTGCCGCTCTACGATCCGATCGCGCAACTCCCCAACGCCGCCGGGCGAGAGCACGTGACCGACGTCTGGGTCGGCGGGGAACGCGTCGTCGACGCGCGCCGTCTCACCCGCATCGACGTGCCGGCGCTGCTCGGCCGCACGCGTGCGTGGCAAGCCCGGCTCGGATGAGCATCCCGATGATCGAACCGACTACGACGGCGCCCCGCAATGCCGATCCCGCCGAGCTCGAGAAGTTCTCGGCGCTCGCGCATCGCTGGTGGGATCCCGAAAGCGAGTTCAAGCCGCTGCACGACATCAATCCGTTGCGCGTGGGCTGGGTCGAGCAGATCGCCGGCGGCCTCGCCGGCAAGCGCGTCGTCGACGTCGGCTGTGGCGGCGGCATCTTCACCGAGGCGCTCGCCCGGCTCGGCGCCGACGTGGTCGGTATCGATCTGTCGCAAAAAGGGCTTGGCGTCGCGCGCTTGCATCAGTACGAATCGGGCACGACGATCGATTACCGCCACGTGTCGGCCGAGGCGCTCGCGCTCGAAATGCCCGCGGCGTTCGACGTCGTCACCTGCCTCGAATTGCTCGAGCACGTGCCGCAGCCCGCTTCCACCGTCGCCGCGTGCGCGCAACTCGCCAAGCCGGGCGGCCACGTCGTCTTCTCGACGCTCAATCGCAATCCGAAGTCGTACGTGCAGGCGATCCTCGGCGCCGAGTACGTGCTGAAGCTCCTGCCGCGCGGCACGCACGATTGGGCGCGCTTCGTTCGGCCGTCGGAGCTCGCCGCCCTCGCGCGCCGCGCGCGCCTGTCGCTGGTCGCGATGACCGGCCTCTCGTACAACCCGCTGACGCGCACGTATCGCCTCACCGGCGACACGTCGGTCAATTACCTCGCCGCGTACGTCCGCGCGTGGTGACGACGCCTTCGCACGCGCGTCCCGCACCCCGGCGCCTGACCGTCGATGCGGTGCTCTTCGACCTCGACGGCACGCTCGCCGACTCGGCAGGAGACCTCGCGGCGGCGCTCAACCGGATGCGCGCCGAGCGCGGGCTGCCGCCCCTTCCGGTCGACGCGCTGCGACCGCATGCGTCGGCGGGTGCGCGCGGGTTGCTCGGCGCGGGCATGGGCATCGCGCCGGAGCATCCCGACTACAAGGTGCTGCGCCACACGTTCCTCGATTATTACGAAGCGGCGCTCGACGTCACGACGCGCTTGTTCGACGGCATCGACGAACTGCTCGACGCGCTCGAGCGGCGCGCGCTTTGCATCGGCATCGTGACGAACAAGGTGAAGCGCTTCACGACGCCCGTGGTCGCCGCGCTCGGTCTGGATCGCCGCTGCGGTGCGGTCGTTTCCGGCGACACCACCGATTATCCGAAGCCGCATCCGGCACCGCTGCTGCACGCCGCGGAACTGCTCGGCGTCGAGCCATCCCGCTGCGTGTACGTCGGCGACGACTTGCGGGACGTGACGGCCGGCAATGCGGCGGGCATGGCGACGATCGTCGCCGAGTACGGTTATCTCGGCGAAGCGCGCTGTGCCGACGATTGGCCGGCGACCGGCTGGATCGACCGGCCGCTCGCGCTGCTCGACTGGTTGCCGCTTCGCAACGACGAGTCGCCGAAGCCGCAGAGGTGAAGGTGACGAAGAGGCTTGGGTCATCCGTGTTGCGCGTGGCGACGACGAGCCTGGCATCGATCGTCCTCGCGGCTTTCGCCATGGCGCCGTGCGCGGCAGGCGATCTGGACGCAAAGTTCGCCAAGCTCGAAAGGGTCGACGCGATCGTCGAGGGTCCGGCGAACGATGCGAAATTCGTCCTCTACGTGCTGTTCGACGCGAATTGCCTCTATTGCCACCTCACGTGGAAGGCGGTGCAGCCCTACGAGAAGGTAGGTCTGCAGGTGCGCTGGATTCCCGTCGCGTACCAGCAGGCGAGCTCCGTCGGCCGCGCGGCGGCGATCATGTTGGCTCCCGATCGCGTCGCCGCGATGCGGATCAACGAGATACGCTACGACCCGAAGCGGTTCGAGGGCGGCATCGCGCCTGCCCCGAAAGTGCCGCCCGCGCTCGCGGCGAGCTTCGAGGCAAACACGAGCCTCATGAACGCCCTCGGCGCGCCGGGCACGCCGGTCGCTGCATGGCGGCACCATGACGGTCGCGTACAGGTGAGGATCGGAATGATCCGCCTCTCCGAGTTGCCCAAGATCACCGGGCTGCCGGCACAGCGCAACGACGATCCGGATCTCGCGAATTTTCGCTAGCGCTGCACGCCGTCGCGCGCCGCAGCGTCAACCCGCGCATGCGATGTTCGCGAGCCACAATTCCTGCCGCGTCCCCGCGCGCGAGCCGACGATGCGCACGCCCTGATTCGCGACGAGTGGACGAACGACGGCCGCGGCCACGTCGTCGGGCGCGCGCAATGCAATCCCGTTCGCTTGTGCGATACGATCACCCGCCTGCAGCCCGAGCAGCGCGCCGAAACCGTTGCCGTCGCGTACCACCAGCCCGCCCTCGGTCGACGCGAGAAGGCTCGTCCACGGCCCGCTGTCGCCCGTCAACCCGGCGAGCAATTCGGTGTTGAGCCGCACCACGTTGCCGCGGAAATCGGACGGCGGCGCGCACGTGCGGTTCGTCGCGGGCGTGCCGCGCACGTCCGCCGATGCCACTCGCGCGCCGGACGATGCGGACGATGCACCCTTCGCAGACTCTGTTCGCGCATTCGCCGCGTCGCGCAAGTCGTAACGTCGCTCGCCGCTCGCATCGCGAACGGTGATCGCATCGGGCGCGATCGAAACGATGCGCACGCCCTGGGCGATTTCCTGTCCTTCCGCGACGAGGACCGGGCCGGCAGGCAACCGGAAGAGCGCGTAGCCCCGATCGTCCGGGGTGGCGATGATGCCGAGCAGCCGCGCGTCGGCGAAAAGCGTTCCTCCGGCCGCCGGCGCGACGTGCTTGTCGTCGCTCGCCGTGCCGAAGAGATGCGCACCGAGGATCGTCGCCGCGGGGTCCGTCGGCGGGGGCGCCATCACGTGGATCGGCTTCGGCCCGAAGAGTTGCCAGCCCCAGTACGCTGTGACGATCGCGAGCGCGCACGCGGCAGCGAGCGTCGCGAGCGCCGCGGCGATTCGAACGTATCCGGTGGACCGGCGCCGCCGTTTCATGCACTCACCGACGACATGACCCATCGTCGGTTCGGCGCGGCGCGTCGCAACGCGCCGATATAATCGCGCTCGCCCAAAACCGTCATCCCCGATGAACCCGCTGCTGCAGCGGCTGCAGCCTTATCCGTTCGAGCGCCTTCGCGCGTTGCTCGCCGGCGTGACGCCCGCGGCGAAAGTGCCGATCAACCTGTCGATCGGCGAACCCAGGCACGAGACGCCGACGCTCGTCATCGACGCGCTCGCGCGCGGCGCTCGCCAAGGGCTCGCGAATTATCCCACGACGCAGGGTAGTGCGGCGTTGCGCGAAGCGATCGCGCAGTGGCTGATGCGACGGCACGACCTCGCGTCGCTCGACCCGGCTACGCAAGTGCTGCCGGTGCTCGGCAGCCGCGAGGCGCTCTTCGCATTCGGGCAGACGATCGTCGACGGCAGCCGGCCGGGTGCCACCGTCGTGGTGCCCAATCCGTTCTATCAGATCTACGAGGGCGCGGCGCTGCTCGCCGGCGCGCAGACGCATTGCGTGAACGCCGACGCGCGACGCGGCTTCGCACACGCGTTCGACGCGGTCCCAGCCGATGTCTGGAATCGTACGTCGCTGCTTTACGTCTGCTCGCCGGACAACCCCACCGGGCGCGTGCTCTCGCATGACGAATGGCGGGCTTTGTTCGCGCTCGCCGATCGTCACGACTTCGTCATCGCGTCCGACGAATGCTATTCGGAGATCTATTTCGATGAAGCGCGCCCGCCGCTCGGCGCCCTGCGCGCCGCGCACGCCGACGGTCGCGGCGACTATCGCCGGCTCGTCGTGTTCGGCAGCCTGTCCAAGCGCTCGAACGCACCCGGGTTGCGCTCGGGTTACGTTGCCGGAGACGCAACGTTGATCGCGGGCTTCCTGCGCTACCGCACGTATTGCGGCGGCGCGATGTCGCAGGCGGTCGCCGAGGCGAGCATCGCGGCGTGGAACGACGAGGCGCACGTCGTCGCCAATCGCGCTCAATACGCCGAGAAGTTCCGGCTGCTGGGGCCGCGCCTTGCGTCCGCGCTGCCTTGCGAGATGCCGGACGCGGCGTTCTATCTGTGGGCGCGGACACCGGGCGACGACGCGGCGTTCGCCAGGCGCCTGTACGCGGAGGAGAACGTGACCGTGCTTCCCGGCTCGTATCTCGGCCGGGACGCGCACGGCGTCAATCCGGGCGCCGGCCGAGTGCGCATCGCACTCGTCGCGGACCTCGCGCAGTGCGCGGAGGCGGTCGAGCGAATCGTCGCCTGCGTCGGGCGCGAAAACCGAGCCTCAGACTCGACCTGCGTTGCCTGACGTTTGATCGTCGGGGCACCTGCACTTTCCTTCCGTCGCTCCCCGGGACGTTCCGTCCTCGCCCGCGGCGGCCGGTCGTGGCGCATCGTGCGCTGCGCCATCGCGTCCTAGAATGCGCGGCATGACGATTTCCGAGGGTCGGACGGGCGCGCTCGCGCTTCTTCGTCGCGGCCTCGCATTCAACTGGATGGCGCTGCTGTCGATCGTCGCGATCGACACCGGCATCGCGTTGCTCATGTGGCTGCAGGAGCATCGATCGTTCTGGCAGCCGTTCGTCTCCGTCCAGTTGCACGGGCTCGCGATCGCCTACTGCGTGAATGCCACACGGCCGTGGGAAGGCGACAAGCCGCTGCGCCGCCTGGTCGGCGCGACGCTCGTCGGGGCCCTGGTGGGACTGCTGCTCGTCATCGTGGTCAAGCAATATTCGCTGGCGTCGATCCGCGACATGCCGTGGTCGTTCGTTTTCAACGTCGTCGCCGCGTTCATCATCGGCTTCCCGATCAGCCTGATCTATTTCTTCAAGCGACGCGAGGCGCGCGCGATCGCGGCGATGCACAAGGCGGAGGCCGAGCGACACCTGCTGTCCAAGCAGGCGGTCGAGGCCGAGTTGAAGCTGATGCAGGCACAGGTCGAGCCGCACTTCCTGTTCAACACGCTCGCATCGGTGCAATACCTGACCGAGACCGACCCGCCGAAGGCGACCGCGCTGCTCGGCCATCTGATCGACTACCTCCGCGCGGCGTTGCCCGAGCTGCGTGCGCGCTCGTCGACGCTCTCACGCGAGATTGCGCTGGCGGAGGCGTATCTGCGTGTGCTCGAAATGCGTCTCGGCGCCCGGCTCTCGTTCACGATCGATCTGCCGCCCGAGTTGCGCGAGCATCCGTTCCCGCCGAACCTGCTGATCTCGCTCGTGGAGAATGCGATCCGGCATGGCATCGAGCCTTCGCGCGACGGCGGGACCGTGATGCTCGCCGCGCGGCGCGATCGTGATTCGCTCGTGGTCTCGGTGACCGATACGGGCGCCGGCGTCGACGCTTCAGCGAATCCGGGTCGAGGGGTCGGCCTGTCGAACGTGCGCGAGCGTCTCGCCGCACTGTACGGCAGCCGCGGTCGATTCGAGCTCCAGTCGGTCACGCCGCGCGGCGCACGCGCGACCCTGGCGGTGCCCTACGAAGAAGCGACGGCACTCGCCGCATGATCCGCCGCTTCGCAGGACGAAAATCGACGACGCGATGCCACGCGTCCTGATCGCCGAGGACGAGCCCCTGCTGCGCGCGCAGTTGAAGGCACGCCTTGCGCACGCCTGGCCGGATCTCACCGCGATCGTCGAAGCCGAGGACGGCGTGCAGGCGCTCGCGCTCGCCGCCGAGCATGCACCCGACGTCGCCTTCCTCGACATCCGCATGCCGGGGCGCAGCGGGCTCGATGTGGCGCGCGAGATCGGCGCACGCTGTCACGTCGTCTTCGTCACCGCGTACGACGAGTACGCCGTCGCCGCGTTCGAGGAAGGCGCGATCGACTACGTGCTGAAGCCGCCCACACCGGAGCGCATCGCGAAGGTCGTCGCGCGACTCAAGGCGCGTCTTGCGCAACCGCCACTCGACCTCACGGCGCTGCTTGCGCGGCTCGCGGAGCGCGACCCGGCGGCGGGCCCGCTCAAGTGGATTCGCGCGTCGCTCGGAAACGCGATGCAGATGATCGCCGTCGCGGACGTCGTCTACTTTCGCGCCGAGGACAAATACACGAAGGTCGTCACGCGCGACGGCGAAGCCCTGATTCGGACGCCGATCAAGGATCTTTACGCCGAGCTCGATCCGGAGGCGTTCTGGCAGATCCATCGCGCGACGATCGTGAACCTCAACGCGATCGCACGAGTCGATCGCGACTTTCGCGACCAGCCGATCATCACGCTCAAGGAGCGGCCCGAGAAGCTCGTCGTGTCGCGCACCTTCGCGCACCGCTTCAAGTCGATGTAGCGCGAAAGCAGGCTTCGGCCCGGGCCCGAGCCCGAAGCGACGGATGTCATGCGGCGGCCATTCGATGGCGCATGCGTGCCGTACCATTGACGGCTTTTCGGCAGCCCATGGACAACCTGCAACCGACGATCGACGCCGCGTGGGAGGCGCGCAGCGACCTCTCCCCGGCCAACGCCGCGCCCGCGATCCGCGACGCGGTGGCGCACGTCATCGACGAGCTCGACGCCGGGCGCCTGCGCGTCGCCGAAAAGGTCGACGGCGCCTGGGTGACGCATCAGTGGATCAAGAAGGCGGTGCTGCTGTCGTTCCGGCTGGCCGACAACCAACCGATCGGCCTCGCGGGGCCGCAAGCGCCGTTTCGCTTCTACGACAAGGTGCCGACCAAGTTCGCTCGCTACGATGCCGACCGGTTCGCCGCGGCCGGCGTGCGCGTCGTGCCGCCGGCGGTTGCACGACGCGGTGCGTACATCGCGAAGAACGTCGTACTCATGCCCTCGTACGTGAACATCGGCGCGCGCGTCGACGAAGGCACGATGGTCGACACGTGGGCGACCGTCGGTTCATGTGCGCAGATCGGGCGCAACGTGCATCTTTCGGGGGGCGTCGGCATCGGCGGCGTGCTTGAACCGTTGCAGGCGAACCCCACCATCATCGAGGACAACTGTTTCGTCGGTGCGCGCTCCGAAGTCGTCGAAGGCGTGATCGTGGAGGAGAATTCGGTTCTCGGCATGGGTGTTTTCCTCGGCCAAAGCACGAAGATCCTCGACCGCGCGAGCGGCGCGGTGACGTACGGCCGCGTGCCTGCGGGCTCGGTCGTCGTCGCCGGCAACCTCCCCGCCGCCGACGGCAGTCATTCGCTCTACTGCGCCGTCATCGTCAAGCGCGTCGACGCGAAAACGCGCGCGAAGACGAGCATCAACGAGCTGCTGCGCGCCGGATGAACGTCCCCCCACGCTCGCTCCACTCGCTGCCCCCCAGGGGGCGCAGTCAGTCGCTCGGCGCGGCCCTTCGCGACTGAAGGATCGAGCCGCTCAAATGGCCGTTTCGCTGAAGACCGAGGCCGACATCGCCGGCATGCGGGTCGCTGGCCGCCTCGCGTCGGAGCTGCTCGATCATTTGACGCCAATGGTCAAGTCCGGCGTCACGACCAAGGACATCGATCGTGCCGCCCACGAGTACATGGTCAACGTCCAGCAGACGACCCCCGCGACGCTGAACTACGCGCCGCCCGGCCATTCACCCTACCCCGCCTCGCTGTGCACGTCGGTCAACCACGTCGTCTGCCACGGCATTCCCGGCGAGAAGAAGCTGAAGGACGGTGACATCGTCAACATCGACGTCACCGTGATCAAGGATGGCTATCACGGTGACACGAGCCGGATGTTCTTCATCGGCAAGCCCTCGATCCTGGCGCGACGCCTCGTCGAGGTCACCTATCAGGCGATGTGGCGCGCCATTCGGGTCGTACGCCCGGGTGCGCACCTCGGCGACATCGGCGCGACGATCCAGAAATACGCCGAAGGACACGGCTTCTCGGTGGTGCGCGAATTCTGCGGTCACGGCATCGGCAGCCAGTTTCACGAGGATCCGCAGGTGCTGCATTACGGGCGCGCGGGCACCGGCCTCAAGCTGCAACCGGGCATGATCTTCACCATCGAGCCCATGATCAACGCGGGCCGGCCCGGCATTCGCGGTCTCGCGGACGGCTGGACGATCGTGACGGCCGACCATTCGCTGTCGGCGCAGTGGGAGCACACGGTGCTGGTCACGCCGAGCGGCTACGAGGTTCTGACGGTTTCGGCCGGCACGCCGGCTCCACCCTCCGAGGACGACTGACGTCGAGGTCGTCGGCGATGGCCGCGAACGTCGCGCTTGCCGAGTCCCCGCATCCGTCCGCGTCGATTTCCGTCGCTCGCTGGCGTGCCGCGCTCGCTGCCGAGCGCGCGCGATTGCGCGATGAATTCGCAACGCGCGGCGATGCGCCGCGACTTCTGCGCGCGCTCGCGCGCGCGACCGACGAGATCGTCGTCGCCGCGTGGATCGCCGCGAAGCTCCCGTCGTCGGCGGCGTTCGTCGCCGTCGGCGGCTACGGTCGCCGACAGCTCTTCCCGCATTCCGACGTCGACGTCCTGATCCTGTTGCGCGACCCGGCCGACGAAGCTGCGGCGAGCGCGATCGAGCGCCTCGTCACGTCGCTTTGGGACGCGGGCATCGCGCTTTCACACGCCGTGCGCACGATCGACGAATGCATGAGCGAGATGGAAGGCGACGCAACGATCGCGACGAGCCTTCTCGAGCATCGACAGCTCGCGGGCTCGCGCTCGCTCCACGCCGCGTTCACTGCGACGTTCGGAGCACGGCTGGATGTCCGCGCGTTCTACGACGCGAAGGCGCTCGAGCAACAGCAGCGCCACTTGCGCTACCACGACACCGCGTACAACCTCGAGCCGAACGTCAAGGAGAGCCCCGGGGGACTGCGCGATCTGCAGACGGTGCTGTGGATCGCCCGCGCGGCGAAGCTCGGGCGCACATGGCGCGAACTCGCGAGGAACGGCCTGATCACCGCCGCCGAGGCGCGCGCGCTCGCGCAGCAGGAGCGGCGAATCGCGGACCTGCGGGTACGGCTGCACTACCTCGCGGCGCGACGCGAGGATCGGCTCGTCTTCGATCTCCAGGCGGCGCTCGCGGGCGAGCTCGGATACGTCGATACGCCCGCGAAACGTGCGAGCGAGCAATTGATGCAGCGCTATTACCGTGCAGCGAAGCTCGTGCGCCAGATGAACGCGATCCTCCTGAACAATCTTCACGCACGCCTGCACGCGGCCGAGATCGTCGCGGTGCCGATCGACGCCGCGTTCGCGCGGGTCGACGAGTTGCTCGACGTGCGCGACGAGACGTTGTTCGAAACACGGCCGTCGGCGATGTTGGATGCCTTCCTGACGATGCAGCGCCATCCCGAGCTTCGCGGCATGACCGCTCGCACGCTGCGCTCGTTGTGGCGCAACCGGCACCGCCTCGACGCCGCCTTTCGCCGCGACCCGAGCAATCGCGCCCGCTTCATCCAGCTCTTCCGCGAGCCGCGGGGGCTCACGCACGAGCTGCGACGGATGAACCTGTACGGCATCCTCGGCCAGTATCTGCCCGCGTTCGGCGCGATCGTGGGGCAGATGCAGCACGACCTCTTCCACGTTTACACGGTGGACGAGCACATCCTGATGGTCATTCGCAACCTGCGCCGCTTCACCGAGGCTCAGCACGCGCATGAATACCCGTTGTGTTCGCGGCTGATCGGCGATTTCGAGCGCAAGGAAGTGCTGTACCTCGCCGCGCTCTTCCACGACATCGCCAAGGGCCGCGGCGGCGATCATTCGACGCTCGGCGCCCGCGACGCCGAGCGATTCTGCGTGCAGCACGGGCTTTCGGCCGACGACGCAGCCCTCGTCCGCTGGCTGGTGACCGAGCACCTGACGATGTCGCTCACCGCGCAGAAGCAGGACATCAGCGACCCGGGCGTCGTGGACGCGTTCGCGACGAAGGTTGGCGACGAGCGGCGCCTCGTCGCACTGTATCTCCTCACCGTCGCCGACATCCGAGGGACGAGCCCGACGGTGTGGAATTCGTGGAAGGGCAAGCTTCTCGAAGACCTCTTTCACGCGACGCGCGCGACGCTTGCATCGGGCACGAGCGCGCAAACGATCGAGGACAGCATCGCGCAGCGCCAGCGTGAAGCACAGCGGCTGCTGCGTTTCTACGCGGTGCCGGAGGGTGCCGAGGATCGGCTCTGGCGGCAACTCGACATGCCGTACTTCCAGCGTCACAGCGCCGAAGAGCTCGCGTGGCATGCGCGGCATCTCAACTGGCGCGTCGACGCTGACACGCCGGTCGTCAAGGCGCGCGTGACGGGTGACGGCGGCGGCTTGCAGGTGTTCATCTATCTGCGCGACCAGCCGGCGCTCTTCGCGCGCATCTGTGGTTTCTTCGGACGTGCGGGCCTGTCCATCGTCGACGCGAAAATCCACACGACGCGCCATGGCTACGCGCTCGACACGTTCGCGATCCACGATCCTGCCAACGCGAGCGTCCACTACCGCGACACGATCCAGTTCGTCGAATACGAGCTGACGCGGGCCTTGACCTCACCCGGACGGCTCGAAGCCCCGCCCGAAGGACGCATTTCGCGGCAATTGCGCCATTTCCCGCTGACGCCGGAGGTCAGCATCTTTCCGGACGACAAGGGAACGCAATTCATCCTCGAGATCGTCGCCGGCGATCGCCCCGGATTGCTCGCGCGCATCGCATGGTTGATGGCCGACGCGGGGATCAACGTCGCGAGTGCGCGCATCAACACGCTGGGCGATCGCGCCGAGGACGTGTTCCTCGTCGACGGCGCCAAGCTGCACGACGAGCAGGCGCTGCTGCGCTTCGAGACGGCGCTCTACGAGGCGCTCGTCGTGAAGTCTTAGCGCGGCACCCGCAACTTGCGCGCGAGGTAACGGCCCCAACGCTAGCGCGCGGATACCGCGGCAGCCGTGGCGGACTTCAATCGCGCCCAGCGGGGATCGGCCCTAAGCGGCCGCAGAAACGGCGAGAAGTTGAGCTGCCATATCCATACGGAATCAGGCGAGGACCAGTTGTCGCGGGCAGTGCTCGCGTGAACGCGCTCCAGCGCACGAAATGCCTCGTCGAACTCGCCCCGAAACGCGTGCACTTCGGCCTGTCGCACCCCGTTCTCGAGGTTGGCCGTGGACAACGCATGCAGCGCCGCCTCGGCCTCCGCGTTTCGCCCCAGCGCGCGCCCGATCATCGCGAGCGCCTCGTTCCTGTCCTCACCTGGAGGCAAGCGGTCGATCGTTGCGAAAGCTTCGTCAAATCGGTGTTCGAGGATGAGAATGAAGCCCTCCGCGATACGGGTCTCCTCGGCCGCCGACGGGTTGAGGTCGGACTGCTTCTCAAATTCCTCCTTCGCCTCGTCGAAACGACCTGCCGCGAGCAGCAGGTTGGCGAGTTGGTTGCGCGCAATGGCGGCGAGGGGATCGAGCGCAACCACGCGTCGAGCAAGCTCGATCGCTTCGTCCAGTCGTCCCGACCACGCAGCGATGTTCGACAAGTACTCGAGGACGATCGGGTCCTGTGAACCCCGGTCGAGTGCCTTGCGCGCATGGTCGTTCGCGCCTTGATCGTCTCCGCTGTCCCACGCGAGCTTTGCCGCTTCGATGTGTGCTCCCCCAAAATGCGGGTCGATGCGTAACGCCTGCTCGACGGCAAACCGGCGCTTCGATCGGCCAACTTCGCCGGTGATGGACCCCTCGGCGACCTGAATCCTGTACGCAGCGGCGAGGCCGACCCACGCGGGTGCAAAGGTCGGATCGAGCTTCAGCACGTCATCGTAAAGCCTGATCGAGCGCTCGATGTCGCCGGCGCCGCGGCGAGCGTAGAAGAAGCGCGCCTGCCGGTAGGCGATCGGCACGTTCGCATTCGGGGCGGTCGACGATACGGCTTGCCGCGGCGCCGTCTTGATATCCACGGTGGACATGGACGCGAATACAAGAACTACCGGTACGCACGCCGCGACCAGACGAGCGACCCGTTTCACTCGTCCAGTTGCAAAACCGTTCCCGGCCTCGGAGTTCGGTCGCCCCTTCTCCGGTGCCCGCGACACCTCGGGAGTACCCGTGGACACGGGAACGTCGAAAATGTAACCGCGCCGCGGAACCGTGCGAACGAACGACTGCGACGCCCCTCCAAGCGCGCGGCGGATGTCGATGAGGCACTGCGCGACCGATCCTTCCGTGACCACCATACGGCCCCAAACCGCGTTCAGGAGTTCGTCTTTGGAGACGAGTCGGCGCTGATTCTCGAGGAGGTAGCACAGGACATGGAACGACTTCGGGCGCAGTGGCACGCTCGTCCCGTTTCGCGTCAGTTCGCCGCGATCGACATTCACCATGAAGTCGCCGAAGCGATACACCCGTCTTCGCAACTCTTCACTCGTCACGCGCGCCTCCATAACGCCTTTTGACGCAAATTTCGCAGATCTTTCGCGCGGTTTTCGCGACACGGCCCGGTCGACGCCGTACCGTCGGCAGCGTGGACCGGGGAATTATGACGCGGCAATCTTGCCCGCGGCTACTGTTCGTGACGGGTCCTCGTGGGATTTGAACGCGTCTGGAGGATCACATGAAGAGATTACTCGCCCTATCGTCGCTTGGAGCAGGTCTGATCGCTGCTGCCATCGTTTCCGCGTCACCGCCGGTCGGCGTCACGCCGACAGTCTTGAGCCGGGGCACCTACGAGCCCTTCAAGGTTAAGACCGAGCACGATTCGCCAGTCGATTTCGATGCGAAGTCGAAGTTGTCGATGGACATCGTGGTCCGCGAACACGACTACGCACCGGGCGCTTCGACCGGGTGGCATACCCACCCGGGTCCTATCTTCATTACCGTGGTGAAGGGAACGTTGACGTTCTACGAATACGACGATCCCACCTGCACGCCCAAGGTCGTGTCCGCCGGACGGGGTTACGTCGATAGCGGCCACGGTCATCTCGCGGTGAACCCGAGCGACGCGCCGGCGGCCGATGTCTCGGTGATCATGGCTCCCGTTGGGTCTCCCTTCCGCGGCGAACTGCCAGCGCCCAATCCGAATTGCGGCTTTTAGCCGCAGAACTGTTCCGGGCGAATGGGAGGCGCGTCCGGCGCACGCCGGCGTGCCGCCTCATTCGTCCGTGCTGTCGGTTCCGGGGAAGAGGATGTCGGTGAAGCCGAAGCGGCGGAAATCGCGCACGCGCATCGGATAGAGAATGCCGTCGAGGTGATCGCACTCGTGCTGCACGACGCGCGCGTGGAAGCCTTCGACCTGGCGCTCGATCACGTCACCGCCCGGTGAAAGACCGCGGTAGTGCAAGCGCGCATAACGCGGCACGACTCCGCGCAGCCCGGGTACCGAGAGACAGCCTTCCCAGCCTTCCTCCATCTCGTCGGAGAGTGGCGTCCACACGGGATTGATCAGCTCGGTGTACGGCACGGCTTCGGCATCCGGATAACGGTCGTTGCGATCGAAGCCGAAGATCACGACGCGCAGTCCGACGCCGATTTGCGGCGCCGCGAGCCCCGCACCGTTTTCCGCGTGCATCGTGTCGCGCATGTCGTCGAGCAACCCGCGCAAGTCGTCGTTCGCAGGCATCGCCACTTCCTGCGATCGCTCGAGCAGGCGCGGATCACCCATGCGCAAGACGTCGCGAATCATTTCGTCTCCACGCCCATGCGCAGCGCACTCGCATGCTGCTCGAGCTCGATCGGCGTCTCGGGCACGAGCGGGAGCACGTGCTCGATCAGCGTGCGGACGCGGTCCATCGAGCCTTCGAGGACGTTGGCGATCGTAGCCATCGACACTTCGGTGGCGCTGTCGCCGCGGCCGGCCGCGTGATTGACGACGACGCAGACCGCCGCGTAGTCGACGCCGAGCTCGCGTGCGAGCACCGCCTCGGGCATGCCCGTCATGCCAACGAGCGTCGCGCCGTCGCGGTCCATCCGATCGATCTCCGCGGCCGTTTCCAACCGCGGCCCGGAGACCGCGCCGTAAACGCCGCCGTCCTTCAACGCGACTTTCGCCGCTGCCGCACCGGCGAGGCAGATCTCCCGCAAGCGCGGCGAGTACGGACGCGTGAAGTCGACGTGGACGACCTGTTGGTCGCCGCCGTCGAAATACGTGCTGGGCCGACCCCATGTGTAGTCGATGAGCTGGTGGGGCAGTACGAGGTCACCGGGATCGCAACCACGAATCGCGCCGACCGACGCGACGGCGAATACCGCGCTCGCGCCGTGCTCCTTGAGCGCCCATAGGTTGGCGCGGTAGTTGACGCGATGCGGCGGTATCGTGTGCCCGTGGCCGTGTCGCGCGAGGAACAGCGCGCGGTGTCCTGCCATCTCGCCGAAGATCAACGCGGCGGACGGCTCGCCGTAGGGGGTGCGAATCACCTGCCGGTGCGTCACCGCCAACGTCGGCAGGCGCGTCAGACCGGTACCACCGATGATGGCGAGCATGAAACTTGCTTTTCCGGGGGGTTAGTTCGTGAGACGGCGTACGGTTGCGGCCGCCGAGGGGAGTGGCGAGGCCGCGCCGGTCATGACATCATCATGGCCGCGCACGAGCGGATCGACGCAAGAACCATGCAGGCATTCTAGCCGGAAAGGCGTTTCATGTACCTCGACCGACTGTTCAAGCTGATGGCCGACAAGCAGGCCTCGGACCTCTACATCTCGTGCGGAGCGCCGATCAACATCAAGGTCAACGGAATCGTGCACCCGGTGTCGAGCCAGTCGATGGACGTCGAAACGGTGCGCCGGATCGCGTACGACCTGATGACCAAGGAGCAGGCGCGCGAGTTCGAGAACGAGCGCGAGATGAATCTTTCGCATCTCGATCGCTCGATCGGCAACTTCCGGATCAACATCTTCCGCCAGCGCGGCTCCATCGCGCTCGTCATTCGTTACGTGAGGAACAACGTGCCGGCGTTCGAAGCGTTGAACCTGCCGCCGGTGCTGCTCGACCTCGTCATGGAGAAACGCGGCCTCGTGCTGGTCGCGGGCGCGACGGGCTCAGGCAAGTCGACGACGCTTGCGGCGATGATCGATCACCGCAACACGAACCGGACCGGTCACATTCTGACGATCGAGGACCCGATCGAATATTTGTTCGACCATCGCCAGAGCATCATCAACCAGCGCGAGATCGGCGTCGACACGCACAACTACCACATGGCGCTGCAGAATGCGCTGCGCGAAGCTCCCGATCTCATCATGATCGGCGAGATCCGCGACAAGGAGACGATGCAGGCGGCGCTGTTGCACACGCTCACCGGCCACCTGTGCCTGTCGACGATCCACGCGAACAACAGCTATCACGCGTTGTCGCGGATCATCAATCTGTTCCCGCACGACGTGCGCGCCGCGGTGCTGTCCGACCTCTCGATCGGGCTCCGCGCCATCGTGTCGCAGCGGCTCGTGCGTAACACCGAGGGCGCCTTGCAGCCCGCCGTCGAAATCCTGCTCAACACCTCGCTCATCGCCGAACTCATCAAGGAAGGCGAGTTCACGAAGATCAAGGAGGCGATGGAGCAGTCGCTCTACCCCGGATCGCAAACGTTCGAGCAGGCGCTCTGCAAGCTCTATCTCGACCAGCGGATCAGCTACGACGAGGCGATGATCGCGTCGGATTCGGCGACCAACCTGGCTTGGCTCATCAACCAGAACTCGCCGTCGTCCCGGCTCGAGATGATGAGCGCCGCCAACGAAGCCGAGCCGGTAAAAACGAGGCCTGGCGCGGATTTCGCCAGCCTGACGATCGACGCGGCAATGCTCGACCGCTGACCACGTTCGAGCCCGTTCGCGGCGCGATGGCCGGTGACGTCGCACGCGCGACGCCAGTCGCCTTTGCTACCATCGCTCGATGGCGGCCACGTCCTCGCCGGTCCTCGACCTCGCTCGCGAACTGATCGCGCATCGTTCGGTCACCCCGGACGATGGTGGTTGCCAGGAAGTGATCAAGGCGCGCCTCGTGCCGCTGGGGTTTCGGTGCGACACGCTCGTCGTCAACGGCGTGACGAATCTTTTCGCGCGCCGCGGCAACGGGAAGCCGCTCGTCTGTCTTGCCGGCCACACCGACGTCGTGCCAACCGGGCCGCGCGAGGCGTGGACGAGCGATCCATTCGAGCCGACGGTCCGCGACGGTTACCTGTACGGACGCGGCGCCGCGGACATGAAGAGCTCGCTCGCGGCGTTCGTGGTGGCGGTCGAGCGCCTGCTCGCGTGCGGCGAGCCGAACGGGTCGATCGCGTTCCTCGTCACGTCCGACGAGGAAGGGCCGTCGGTCGACGGAACGCTGCGCATGGTCGAGCGGATGCAGGCAGCGGGCACGACGATCGACGGGTGCATCGTCGGCGAGCCGTCGTCGGTCGAGCAGCTCGGCGACATGATCAAGAACGGCCGTCGCGGCACGCTGTCGGGAACGCTCGTCGTTCACGGCGTACAGGGCCACGTCGCGTATCCGCACCTCGCGAAGAATCCGATCCACGTGCTCGCGCCGGCGCTCGCCGAGCTCGTCACCACGCGCTTCGACGAAGGCAACGCCCACTTTCCGGCGACGTCGTTCCAATGCTCGAACGTCCACGCGGGCACCGGCGCCACCAACGTGATCCCCGGCTCGCTCGAGCTGCTCTTCAATTTCCGCTATTCGACGGAGAGCTCGCGCGAGTCGCTCGCGGAGCGTCTCGAGGAGACGCTGCGCACGCACGGCGTCGACTACACGCTCAGGTGGACCGCGCACGGCGATCCGTTCCTGACGGCGAAGGGACACCTCGTCGACGTCGCGAGCGACGCGATCCGCGAAGTCACCGGACGCACGCCGGCACTGTCGTGCGAGGGCGGCACGTCCGATGGTCGCTACATCGCGCGCATTTGCAAGGAGGTCGTCGAGATCGGACCGGTGAACGCGACGATCCACAAGATCGACGAGCGCGTCGCCGTCGCCGATCTCGAGCCGCTTGCCGTCATCTACGAGCGCATCCTGGCGCGGCTACTCGGGTTGCTTTCTCCCGGCGCGCAGCGACCGTGCACTGGACGCGCTGCCGCGGCATCCGATCCTGTCCTCTGATACTCGTCCTCGATCCCCGACGTGCATGCGCCGACGGAACTTCGCACGATTCGCGATCACCTGCGCTTCGCGGTGTCGCGCTTCACGCAGGCACGGCTGTCGTTCGGGCACGGCTTCGCGAATGCGCACGACGAGGCGCTCTACCTGCTGCTGCACGCGCTGCACCTGCCGCTCGACCGCCCGGATCCGTTCCTCGACGCGCGCCTGACGGACGGCGAGCGCGACGAGATCGCGGCGCTCCTCACGCGACGGATCGAGGAGCGCGTCCCCGCGGCGTATCTGACGCACGAGGCCTGGCTCGGCGATTTCCGCTTCTACGTGGACGAACGCGTCATCATTCCGCGCTCGTTCATCGCCGAGCTGCTTCCCGACGGGCTTGCACCATACCTGCGCGATGCGACGGCCGTGCGCAGCGCGCTCGACCTTTGCACGGGTTCCGGGTGCCTCGCGGTCCTCCTCGCGCACGCATTTCCCGCAGCGGAAATCGACGCGCTGGATATCTCGTCGGACGCGCTCGCCGTCGCGCAGCGCAACGTGAGCGACTATGGGCTCGCCGACCGCATCAACCTCGTGCGCTCGGATCTCTTCGCGAACCTGACCGAGAAGTCGTACGACGTGATCATCAGCAATCCGCCCTACGTGACGACGAATGCGATGGACGAGTTGCCGCGCGAATACCTGCACGAGCCGCGGCTCGCGCTGGCCGGCGGCGACGACGGGATGGACGCGGTGCGGGTGATCCTGCGCGAGGCGCCCCGCCACCTGCAACCCGGCGGGCTCCTGATCGTCGAAGTGGGCCACAACCGTGACGCGGCCGAGACCGCGTTTCCGCGCATGCCGTTCGTATGGTTGTCGACGCGCTCCTCGACCGACAGCGTGTTCCTCTTGACGCGCGAGGATCTGATCGCCGGCCGATAAGTCTAATGCGACAGACCGAAAAACTGCTGAATGCGACGCACGATCTCGGCGCGCCTCGTCAGGTGTTCCTCGCTCGCGCGATGTACATCGAGCGCCTGTAGCGTCGCGTCGTTCGCGGCCTGCCGCATCGCGAGCACGTGCGCGAGCATGTCCGCAAGCTCGGGGCGCGCGCGGATGGTCGCGTCGAACGCGTCCTTGTCGAGGCGATAGCAAAGCGCGTCACCGGCAGCGACGACGGTGGCGCCGCGCGGCTGGCCGAGCAGCAGCCCCATCTCGCCGAAGTAGGCCGGCGCGTCGAGCGTCGCGAGACGATGCCGGGCGCCGTTGTCTTCGGCGACGATGGCCACCTGTCCCTGTGCGAGCAGGAACAACGAATCGGCCGGCTCGCCGGCGCGGCACACCATCTCGTCCGGAACGTACGCGCAGGTCGTCAGCTTGCGCGCGAGTGTCGCCCGCTCGGCGTCGGTCAGCGATGCGAAGAGATCCATCGTGGAGAGCGCGGCGATCCGATGATCGATCTCGCGCTGCGCATGACCGGGTCGCTCGTCCTGGCGCACTTCGATGACGTGGCGCGGGAACGGGATGCCGAGGCTTTGGCGCATGAGCGCGGCGTAGACGTGCACGCGCACCGCGGAATCGACTTCCCAGTAGCGCGCCGCCTCGGTGAGCTCGTAGGCGACGGCGTACTCGACACCGCTCTCCTTGAAGCCGATGCAACCGACGGTGGGCGGCGGCTGCTGCGACACGAAGGGGATCTGCGCGTGCGCGAGCGCGCTCTCGAGTTGCGCGATGACGCGCGACGGCGGGTGATCGAAGTCGACCTCGAACGGCACGAACCGCCGCCACGGCGCACGCTCCTCTCCGCGTCGGCTGATGACGGTCAGCCGGTTCTGCATGACGGTGCCGTTCGGGATGACGATCGTCTCGTTGTTGATGGTCGCGATCGCCATGTAGCGCCAGCGGATGCTGACGACCTGGCCCGTCACCGTATCGATGCGCACCCAGTCGCCGATGCGGCACGTCTTTTCGAGCTGGATCGCAATGCCGCCCCAGAGGTTGCCGAGCGTCTCCTTCGCCGAGAAGGCCAGCGCGCCGGAGACGACCGCCGAGGTGGTGATGAGGCCCGCGAGATTCACGCCGACCGCGTCGAGCCGATAGATCGCGTAGCCGATCAACGCGAGCGCGACGACGAATTCGTTGAGGATCCGCGGCAGCCGCCGGCGGACGAGCAGCGCCTGGAACAGGAACAGCACGACGATCTGAATCACGCCGAGTGCGATCAGCGCCAGCGCGGCTTCGCGCACGACGACGGCCAGTGAACGGTTCGACGGCCCGAACAGCTGCCGCTCGTAGACGGCGAGCCCGATCATGCCGACGGCAATGACGACCAGCATCACGAGCATCGTCTGGCGCGCCGGCGAGCGCAGGAAGAGTGCGATCAGCGCGAGCACGAGCGCGAGACCCGCGAAGGGCAGCGCTTCGTTCAGGTGCGACTCGATCGGCATCGGCGTACGGCGGGCGGCGGACGCGGCGATTATAGGCGGCGCGTAAAATCGCCGCCGGCCGGACGTCCGGCGCGAGATGAAGGGGAGCGGCGGTGTCGATGCGAAGCGGCGGTGAGATCCTGGTGGCGAGCCTGCTCGCGCAGCACGCGACGCACGCGTTCGGCGTGCCGGGCGAAAGCTACCTCGCCGTGCTCGACGCGCTGCACGACGTCGCCGATCGGCTGCGCTTCATCGTCTGCCGGCACGAAGGCGGCGCCGCCTACATGGCCGAGGCCTTCGGCAAGCTGACCGG
>DASTGT010000041.1:0-17953 GCA_035718935.1 Casimicrobiaceae bacterium | reverse complement strand
AGGGCCGGCCACCCGAGGCACGCGGCGGGCCGCCGCGTCCGCCGCCGGGGCAGGAGAAGGATAAGGGGAAAGATCGCGACGAAAAGGGCTAAGCGAACCTCGGCGCGGGCGCGTCGCGGCGCCCGCGCCAGATCGCGAACGCCGTCAGCGGATCGACATCCCGGACACCGGGCCGCCTACCGACGCCGGACCGTCGGTTGCCACCGGGACGCGAATCTGCGGTAGCACGATTCCGCCCGTGTCGCTCGCCGGCGCCGAGGCACCTGTGCGGCCGTAGGCGAGCGCCGGCCGCATACCGGCGACGATCTCCTCGACGCTCGCCGGCTTGCCGTTGCCCGTGATGCGCGCCCGATCGATCGGCGGACAGTGATCGGTGTCCATCGCGACGAGCTGCTCGCCGCGCGCGCGTAGCGCGTCGCGCGCCGCCTTGCCGTCGACGCTGAGGTCGACCGGCGAGGTGAGCCCCTGGTAGACCACTTCGTTCGAGCGATCGATGATCAAGTAGCATTCGGCGGACAGCGCCGGCAGCGCCGTCACGATGGCGGTCACCGCCGCGGCGGTGCGAAGGACGAGATCGAAGCGCATGCAAGCTCCCGGAGCGGACGTCGGATGAATGCTAAGCCTCGTGCGTGCGCCACGGCAACGTCCTAGCCGACTTCCGGCGGATGTCGGCCCGCGGGCGTGACGGATCTGCCACGCAAAGCCCTTCGGACGTGGCGTCGCGATGCACCCGGGACGCCCGCGCGTTGTCGAAGAACCTCTGCGAGGCCCACGATGAGATTCACGCTCGCATGCCTGCTCGCCGTCGCGGCGGCGACCGTCGCCGCAACGCCGGATGCCGTCACGTATTTCGACGTGACGTCCGGCAGTCATCCGCACGACGTCGCGGCGGCGCCGGCGCGCGATGGTCCGGTCTATTTCACCGCCCAAATGACCGGCCGGCTCGGCATCCTCGATCCGGCCACGCGCCGCGTCATGGAGATCCCGCTCGGCGCCGGCTCGGCGCCGCACGGCGTGATCGTCGGGCCCGACGGCGCACCGTGGATCACCGATGGCGGCCTGAACGCGATCGTTCGCGTCGACCCGGTCACGCACGCCGTCTCGCGCTGGCCGCTGCCCGCCAGCGCCCCCAACGCGAATCTCAACACGGCGACATTCGATCTGGACGGTCGCCTCTGGTTCACCGGCCAGAGCGGGTATTACGGCAGGCTCGATCCGGCAAGCGGTGACATGCAGGTGTGGCGCGCGCCGGGCGGCAGCGGGCCCTACGGCATGACCACCACGCCAGCCGGCGACATCTGGTTCGCGTCACTGGCGCGCAACTACATCGCCCGCGTCGATCCGAAGACCGGTGTGGCGACCGTGGTCCGGCCGCCGACGGCGAAGCAGGGCGCGCGGCGCGTCTGGTCGGATTCGAAAGGCGCGGTGTGGGTGAGCTACTGGTCGACCGGCCACGTCGGCCGGTACGACCCCGCGACGCGCACGTGGCGCGAATGGAAGCTGCCCGGCGATGCGCGAGCGTACGCGGTCTGGGTCGCGCCCGACGACAGCGTGTGGCTTTCCGACTGGACGGCGAACGCCATCGTGCGCTTCGACCCGGCAACGGAGCGTTTCACGGCGTACCCGTCGGATCGCGACGGGGCGAACGTGCGCGAATTGCAGGGCCGCGCGGGCGAAGCGTGGGCGGCCGAATCGGGGACCGATCGGCTGGTGCGCATCGCGATACGCTGAAGCCGATCGGCGGGCGGATCTACTGCGGCGCGGGTGCGTCCGGGACGACGCGAAGCCACCCTTGCGGGCACGTCCTCACCGTCGGGTAATAGCCGCTGTCCGGACAGTAGAACTGCGTCGCCGGCGCGCTCGTCTGCGGCTCGACGTAGACCTGCGTCGGGTAGTCGTAGTAGGTCGGATAGTCGTAGTAGTACGCCGGGTAGCCGTAATAGCCGTAGTAATACGGCCAGAACAGCGGCGCACCGATGAAAAAGCTCGTGCTGCCGCGAAAGCCCCGATGAAAGCCGCCGTGGAAATGGCCGCCGCCGGAGAAATGTCCGCCGCCGTGGAATCCGCCGCCGCCATGGAATCCGCCGCCGCCGTGGCCACCGCGGTCCGCGTACGCGCTACTCGCCGCCAAGGCGGCGCTCGCCATGATGGCGCATGCGATCAACGTTCGCTTCATGTTCCTTCTCCGAAATGCTTTCTGCTTCGGCACCACCGCAGGGTGCGCGGTTCGCCATCACGCAAAAACGCGAAGGGGGCCCGCTTCGTTGACGTCGTAACGAATCGTTACGCGCCGCGCGGGTCGAGCGCGTCGCGCAGGCCGTCGCCGACGAGATTGAACGACAGTACGAGGAGGAAGATGGAAAGCCCCGGCCACACCGCCATCCACGGCGCGTTGTCGATGTAGTTCTTCGCGGTGTTCAGCATGCTGCCCCACGAGGGCTCCGGCGGCTGCTGGCCAAGCCCGAGAAACGAAAGGCTCGCCTCGGCGATCACCGCGGCGGCGATCGCGAGCGTCGCCTGCACGAGCAGCGGCGGCACGATGTTCGGCAGCACGTGGCGAAACGCGATGCGCCACGGCGCGTTGCCGATCGCGCGCGCCGCGAGCACGTAGTCCTCGGCCTTCGCGGCGAGCGTCGTTCCGCGCGTGAGGCGGATGAACACCGGCGTGGCCGAGATGCCGATCGCGATCATCGCATTGGTGAGGCTCGGTCCGAGGAACGCCGCGAGCGCGATCGCGAGAATCAGGAACGGGCACGCGAGGAGCGCATCCGTGATGCGCGAGATCAGCATGTCGGTGCGTCCTCCGGCGTAGCCGGCGAGCAAGCCCACCGGCACGCCGATCGCGAGCGAGATCAGCACCGAGACGACGCCGGCGGCGAGCGACGCCCGGGTGCCGAAGATCACGCGCGAAAGCACGTCGCGCCCGATCTCGTCGGTGCCGAACCAGTGCGCCGCGCTCGGTGCCTTGCGCACCGTCGAGAAGCTCGTGCCGATCGGATCGTAAGGCGCGATGAACGGGGCGGCGATCGCCATCGCGACGAAGAGGGCAATGACCACGAGGCCGAACGCTGCGGCGGGGCGGCGCAGCAGGCGTACCAGTGCCGGCGTGCGGCCGGCGCGCGCCTCCTTCGCCGCGTCGCGCTGCGCGCGCTGCGCAAGATCGGCCGAAAGCGTCGCATTCATCGCATTACCGGACGCGCATTCGCGGATTGGCGACGGCGTACAGCACGTCCGCCATCAGATTGAGCAGGATGTACGCGGTCGCGGTGAACAGCACGACGCCCTGCACGACCGCGTAGTCGCGATTGAACACCGCGTCGACGATCAGCTTCCCGAAGCCGGGGATCGTGAACACCTGCTCGGTCAGGACCGCCCCGGAGAGCAGCGTGCCGAATTCGAGCGCGCCAAGCGTGATGATCGGGATCAGCGCGTTGCGCAACGCGTGCTTCAAGATGACGTCGAGCTCGCGCACGCCCTTCGCGCGCGCGGTGCGCACGTAGTCCGACGACAGCACCTGCAGCATCGCGCTTCGCGTATGCCGCATGAGCACGGCGGCGATCGCGTTGCCGAGCACGAATGCCGGCAGGATCATCGCCGCGAGGTTCGCGCGCAGGTTCTCGAACGGACTCACGTAGCCGGACGCCGGAAGCCAGCCCAGCGTGACCGAGAAGAGCAGGATCAGCATGATGCCGAGCCAGAAGTTGGGCGTCGACAAGCCCCACAGCGCGACGACGTTCGCCGCGTAGTCCCATCCGCTGCCGCGGCGCACGGCGGACACGACACCCGCTGGAATGCCGATCACCAGCGCGATGACGATGGCGATCCCGGCGAGCTCGAGCGTCACGGGAAGCTTGTCCGCGATGAGCGCGCGCACCGGTTGCTGCATCCGCAACGATTCGCCGAGATCGCCGTGCAGCACCCCGCGCAGCCAGTACGCGTAGCGCACGGGGAACGGCCGGTCGAGATGCATCGTCTCGCGCAGATGCGCGATGACCGTGGGATCGCGCTCCTCGCCCGCGAGGACCATCGCCGGATCGCCGGGCAGCAGCTGCTGGAGCCCGAAGATGAGGATCGACGCGAAGAGCAGCGTGGGGACGATCTGCGCGATGCGGCGGAGGAGGTAAGTCAGCATCGATGCGGCACCCGCGCGCAGGCGACCGCGCGCTACGCGCCGCACGATACCGGACGCCGCGCCGAACCGCCAAGCGGTCGGAGCGGCGTCCGGCGAATTTCCTGAGCGCGCCGGGCGTCAGCGGTGACGCGAGCCGGCGAAATACCCGTTGCTCGAGCAGCCGTTGCTCGGGTTGTTGTCGTTGAAATGCGCGACGATCGAGTCGATGCCGACCGCGATGCCGCTCAGGCTGCCGCTGGTGGTCGCTCTGCCGGCGCAAGCGAACGTCCCGGTCGCCCCGCCGAATCGTCCTGCCTGCGTGAGCGGCCCGGAGAACGTGCAGTTGAGACCGGTCTGTAGAGTGACGAGCGTGACCGACACGTTCGACGCGGTCTGCGCGACCGTGATGGTGGCGAAGTCGTCGGCGCTGTTGTTCTTCGTCGGATCGGTGCAGCCGGTAATCGTGTCGTGCAGGCCGCCGACGTACGTGCCGCTGAAATCATCGGTCACGATGTATTCGCGGACGAGCTGTTTCGTCACCTGCATCCCGTTGACCGAATAGGCGAGCGTTCCGGACGTGACGTCGTTCGCGGTCCAGCGCATCGTGCCGACCTTGGTCGGCGTCGCCGGCGTCCAGTTCGGCGCGCCGAACCAGGTTCCGCCGTAGGCCGCCAGGTCCCCCGACCACACGAGCGCCGAGGCCTTTTCGTCCGAGGCCGCCGCGGTCGGCGAAAGCAACGCGGTGTACCACGTCGGCGTGCCGTTCTGCGCGTACACGAACATCGTGGCGAAGATCAACGCTCCCCGCTGCACGAACTGGATGCCCCATCCGGACTCGTTCGGGTTCCACCAGAGATCGCTTTGATCGCTGGAATAGGCGGTCGCCGAAACGGGAACCGCATGGATCGCGGCGACGAACGTCGCCGCGGCAATGGCACCGCGGATTTCGCGCATGATCATCTCCCTCGTAGGGTCACCCCGCGCGAAGGGGCGCCTCCCGCGACGCACGAGGCCCGCGGCCGAGCGTACGCCGACGGCGAGCGGAAGTAAAACCGCGAAGCGATAAATCGCTACGCGCGAAATGCTTCCCGTTTCACTTGAAGCGCACGTCCGTCACGCGCACGAGCCCGTCGGGAACCGCGCGCAGCCCCTCGAGCTTGCTCGTGTACGCCCACAGCCAATGCCGGTGATAGAGATACACGATCGGACGGTCCTTGAGCACGATCGCAGCGAGATCCGCGTAGAGCTTCTCGCGCTCGTTCACGTCGAGCGTGGTGCGCGAGCGCTTGAGGATGTCGTCGACCTCGGGCTTGCAGTAGCCGGCGTAATTGAGCGGCTGCTTGCAGGCGTCGAAGCTGAAGATGTTGCCGTCGGGATCGGCGCGACCGCTCCAGGCCAGCACGTAGGCGTCGAACTGCCCCTTGTCCGCCTGGTCGAGCGACGTCGCGAACTCCGTCGACAGGATCTTCACCTCGAAACCGGCTTCGCGCGCCATGGCCTGCACCACCTGCGCAATCCGTTGCGCGTCGGCGGTCGTCGGCGTCATCAGCGTGAACGACGGATTGGTCACGCCCGCCTCCTTGAGCAGCGCCTTCGCGCGCGCGACGTCGCGCTTCGGGATCGGCACGTTCTTCGCGTAGAACGGATTCGTCGGCGCGACCCACTGGTTGCCGACGTCGGCTTCGCCGTCCATCGCCACCTGCACGATGCCGTCACGATCGAGCGCGAGCTCGAACGCCTCGCGTACACGCGGATCGCGGCCGAGCGGATTCTTCTGCGCGAGGTCGCTCTTGCCCACGTTGATCGTAATGCCCTGGTAGCCGATCTCGGTGATCTTGGTCAGCTTGAAGCGTGCATCGCTCTTGATCTGCGGCACGTCGGACGGCGCGAGCCGCTCGACGAAGTCGAGCTGGCCGGAGCGCAGGTTCGCGAGGCGCACGGTCGAATCGGGAATCGGCAGGTAGACGATGCGGTCGATGTGCACCGCACCCTTGTTCCAGTAGTTCGGGAAACGCTCGAGCACGATGCGATCCTGCGCGACTCGCTCGACGAACCGGTAAGGACCCGCGCACACCGGATGCGCGCCGAACTTGTCGCCTGCGGCCTTCGCCGCCTTCGGCGAGACGATCATGCCGGCGCGGTCGGCGAGCTGCGCGAGAAGCGGCGAGAACGGCGCGGAGAGGTTGAGCCGCACCGTCATCGGATCGACGACGTCGACACTCGCCAGCGGCGCGAGCTCGCCGCGACGGTTGGAGCCGGCCATCGTCTTGTGGCGCTCGAGGCTGTATTTCACCGCCTCGGCATCGAGCTGCTCGCCGTCGTGGAACGTGACGCCGGGCCGCAGCTTGATGGTGAGCGCCTTGCTGTCGGCCGCCCATTGGTAGCTCTCGGCGAGTTGCGGCACGATCGTCAGGTGCTCGTCGATGTCGAAGAGCTTGTCGCAAAGCGCCGCGAACACGATGCGGCCGACGAAGGTCCGCGCGAGCGTCGGGTCGAGCACGTCGGGGTCTTCGGCGAGGCCGATGCGAAGCGTGGTCTGCGCGTGCGCGGAGACCACCAGCGCAAGCGTGCAGGCCAGCGTGACGAGCACCCGGCGACCGATGGTCAGCATGTTCCCTCCATTCGCCCTCGTGCGCGGGGCGTGCGCCGGCGCGGCGCGCGGCGCCGGAAAATCAGAATAGCATGCGAGTGCGCGTGGCGAGTGCAGCGCACCCCGCGCGGAACTCGTGTGGCCGATCGCCGGTCCGTCGTTGACTTCCGGGCCGCCGGGGAGGAGGGCCTTACATGATCCGTTTCGCGTCGATCGGCATTGCGCTCGGTCTCGCGTTCTTCGCGACAGTGCCGCGCGCAGCGACGCTGGAGGCGATCGAGTACTACAACGCAACGCTCGACCATTACTTCGTCACGTCGTTTCCCGACGAGATCGCGAAGCTCGACGCAGGCGACTTCGTCGGCTGGCAGAGGACGGGTCAGCATTTCACGGTCATCGACGCCGCGACGCCGCAGGCCGGCGCATCGCCGGTCTGCCGTTTCTACGGCCTGCCGTCGGCGGGGCTCGACTCGCATTTCTACTCGGCCTCGGCTGCCGAATGTCAATCGGTCCTGCAGCGCTTCCCCGGCGTGTGGGAAGAGGAGACGGTCGACGCGTTCGGCATTTTCCTGCCGGACACCGCGACCGGCGTATGTCCCGCAGGAACCCTCGCCGTGTATCGCGCGTGGAATGCGCGCGCGGATTCGAACCATCGCTTCACGACGGATCTCGCGACGTTGCAGGCGATGCTCGCCCGCGGCTACGTCGCCGAAGGCTACGGGCCCGCGCCGTATCCGGTGGCGATGTGCTCGCCGACGTCGTCGTTGCCGCCACCCGCCGGCGCTCCCGTTTGCCGTGCGAGCGCATCGTCTTCCAGCGCGTACGTCGACGGCCGCGTGACGCTCACCGCGACGTGCACCAACGCGCCGACGTCGTTCACGTGGACCAACTGCGCGAGCACCACGAGCACGTGCATCGCGACGTCGCCGGCGGTCGGCCAGGTCACCTACACCGTTTTCGCAAGCAACGTCGCGGGCCGCAGCGCGCCGGCGAGCGTGACCGTTGCCTGGCAATCGCTGCCGCCGCCGCCGAAGTGCACGATCGCGCGAACGTCGCAAACCGAGCCGCCCGCGGTGTCGTCGGTGATCGTGCTCGAGGCGAATTGCGATGCGCCGGCCAGCAACTTCAGCTGGAGCGGCTGCACGAGCACGACGAGCGTTTGCGTCACGCGCGAGTCCTCGCCGGGGGTCCACACGTATTCGGTGATCGCGCGCAACGAAGGCGGCTCGAGTCCGCCGGCGGCGCTCGCCGTGAACTGGGCCTCCGCGCCGTCTGCGCCGGGGTTCTGCGGACAGTTCCCGAGCTATCTGTTCAGCGATATCGGCACGCAATCGGTCCGCGTCGAGAGCGCGTTGATGCCGACGCCACCCGGATTCGCGTGGAACGGGGCGTGGACGGTCCGCTTCACCGTGCCGCCGACGATGCACACGACGTCGCTCGGCCGTTTGAGCGCCGCGGAATTCGCGGGACCGGCGACGACGCGCCAGGTCACGATCTCGAATTCACCCTGCGACTTCCGCGCGGTGGATGCGAGCGGTGCGAGCGGGCCGTTCGCCACCCAGTTCGGCAGCACGACGACGCTGCTCTTCACCGTCGATCCGTCGCGAAGCGGCGTTCCGCTGCTCGCACCCGGCGGCACGTATTACTTCAACGTGCGCAACGTCGATGCCAACGGCTCGCCGACGTGTTCGGCGTCGCTTGGTCGTTGCGACGCGCTGGTCGAGGCGTTCATGCCGGGCTGAGGCGCCCGCCCTTCGCGCGACCGCGCCTCGTCGCGTCAGCTGGCCGGGACGGCGACCTTGCGCACCACCGTCGCGAGCCATGGTTGCCGCTCCCGCGGCGCTCCCGTCGGCCGATAGTAGTGGTCGACGAGCGCAAAGCCGGCGTCGCGCAGCAAACGCGTCCACGCGTCGAGGTCGTGATACGCGCCGTAGCGTCCGCGATTCCACCCTTCCTGGTTTTGCCCATGCGGATTCGACGCGAACAGCACCCCGCGCGGCTTCAGCGCATCGCGCAGCTCGCCCAGCACGCGCGGCAGGTCACGCGTCGGGACGTGGAAGAGCGACGCGTTCGCGAAGATGCCGTCGAAGCGCGAGGCCGGCAGCGATAGCGAGAGGAAGTCCTGCTGCAGCACGTCGCAGCCGCTATGCGCACGCGCCATCTCGACGAAGGCGGGCGCCCCGTCGAGACCGATCGCGACGTGCCCGCGCGCGCGGAAGGCGCGAAGGTCACGTCCGGGCCCGCAGCCGAGATCGAGGATGGTGAACGGCGGCAAGCCCTCGATGCGCGACAACAGCGCGTCGATGTTCTGCGACACGTCGTGGTCGCGCGTGCCTTCCCAGAACGCCTGCGCCTGGGCCTCGTAGTAAGCCAGCGTACGCGCCGAGCTCTCCCGATCGTCGCTTTCAGTCGCCATGCTCGCGGGTGATCCTGCGATCCTCGTTCCTATGCACTCCTGCCGATGCCGAGCGCATCGCGCACCCTGTCGGTTCTCCGCCGCCTGCGATCCGGTGATATCGCAAGCTCGTGCGACCGAGCAAGGACGCGCATCGCGTGCACGGCCGTTCGCTCGCCGGTCTCGCGCGTCCCGTCGGCAATTTGATGGCGGCAGCTCGTGCCGTCGGCGACGACGATCGTGTCCGCGTCCGACGCACGCACGGCGGGCAGCAGCGAAAGCTCGGCCATTCGCATCGACACGTCGTAATGCCGCGCGGCGTAGCCGAAGGCGCCCGCCATCCCGCAGCACGTCGATTCGACGAGCTCGACGTCGAGACCGGGAATCCAGCGCAGCATCTCGAGCGTCGGCGCGACTGCGTCGAACGCCTTCTGGTGGCAGTGGCCGTGCACGAGCGCGCGGCGCTCGCGCAGCGGCGCAAGCGACAGGGTCGCGCGACCCGCCGCGCGTTCGCGCACCAGAAAGTCTTCGACGCCCGACGCGCGCTCGGCCATGCGGGCGGCCGCGTCGCCGAGACCAAGCGCGAGGAACTCGTCGCGCAGCGTGAACAGGCACGACGGCTCGAGCCCGACGACGCTCGCACCGGCGGCGACGTAGGGGGCGAGCGCGTCGACGAGCCGCAAAGCCTCGCGGCGCGCCTCGTCGACGAGGCCGTAGGCGAGCATCGTGCGGCCGCAGCACAGTGGCCGGCGGCGTGCCGGATCGTGCGCGGACGGCATCGCGACGCGCGCGCGATAGCCGGCCGCGCGCAGCACGCGGAGCGTCGCATGTGCATTCTCCGGCTCGAACGCGTTCGTGAAGGTGTCGACGAACAGGACCACGTCGACCGGCGCGAGCTCGCGCGCCGCAGCCTCGCGATGGCCACGGAAGAACGTGTTGTAACGGAAGTGCGGCAGCGACCGGCGCGCCGCGATGCCGGTCGGTCGCTCGAGCAGGCGCGCGAGTCCGGGCATCCGATCGCGCATGTTGACGAGCGGCGCGAGCAGCGATGCGTACGGCGCCCAGCGCGGCATCAGGCCGATCAGTCGCTCGTGCAGCGCCATGCCGTGGCGCTGGCGCCACTGGTACTGGAACTCGATCTTCATGCGCGCCATGTCGACGCCGGTCGGGCACTCGCGCTTGCAGCCCTTGCAGCTCACGCAGAGATCGAGCGCATCGCGCACCGCGTCGGACGCGAACGTATCGCCGAGCTGTCCGGACAGCGCAAGCCGCAGCGTGTTCGCGCGTCCGCGTGTCAGGTGGATCTCCTCGCGGGTCGCGCGATAGCTCGGACACATCGTGCCCGCGTCGAACTTGCGGCAGTGGCCGTTGTTGTTGCACATCTCGACGGCTTTCGCGAAGCCCTGCGCCGGATCACCGCCGGTGCCCGGCGCGGTCAGCGTGCCGGTCGTCGGGTCGTTTTGCACGTTCCACGCCGACCAGTCGAGGGCCGTCTGCAACGCGATCGTCCGATACGTCGGCGGGAAGCGGAAGAGCGTCGCATCGTCCATCCGCGGCGCGCCAACGATCTTGCCGGGGTTCATCAGGCCGGCCGGATCGAACAACGATTTCATGCGCGCGAACGCCTCGGTGAGCTTCGGCCCGAACTGCCACTCGATCCACTCGCTGCGCACGATGCCGTCCCCGTGCTCGCCGGAGAACGCGCCCTTGTATTCGCGCACGAGCCCCGCCGCCTCTTCGGCGAGCGCGCGCATCTTCTCGGCGCCGTCGCGACGCATGTCGAGAATGGGCCGCACGTGCAGCGTGCCGACCGACGCATGCGCATACCACGTGCCGCGCGTGCCGTGGCGCGCGAAGATCTGCGTCAGTCGGTCGACGTAGTCGGCGAGATGCGGCAGCGGGACTGCACAATCCTCGATGAACGACACCGGCTTGCCGTCGCCGCGCATGCTCATCATGATGTTGAGCCCCGCCTTGCGCACGTCCCACAGGGCCTTCTGCGCCGCCGCGTCGGGCAGCTTGACGACGCGCGCCCGCGGCGCGGCCTCGGCGAGCAGCGCGACCAGATCGTCGACGCGGCGCAGGACGCCCTGCGCGTCGGCGCCGATGAACTCGACGAGCAGCAACGCCTGCGGGTCGCGGTCGACGGCGCGCGCCAGCACGGGTCGAAATGCCGGATTGCCGAGTGCCAGGTCGATCATCGTGCGATCGACGAGCTCGACTGCCGAAGGGCCGAGCGTGACGATCGCCTGGGTCGCCGCCATGGCGTCGTGCAGCGAATCGAAGTTGACGACGCCGAGCGACCGATGCGCCGGAAGCTCGGCGCAGTGCAGCGTCAGCGTGCGCGACCATGCGAGCGTGCCTTCGCTGCCGACCAGCAGGTGGGCGAAGTTGACGTCGCCATCCGCGGTATACGGGCGCTCGCTTTGCGGGTTGAAGACGTCGAGGTTGTAGCCGCCGACGCGCCGCATCACCTTCGGATATGCGCGCTCGATCTCGTCGCGCTCGCGCAAGCCGAGCTCGCGCAGCGCGCCGACGAGGCCGTGCACGCGCTCGGAAATTTCGTGCATCGCACGCTCCGGACCGAACCACGCTTCGGTGCCGTCGGCGAGGCGCGCGTCGATCGCGACGACGTTGTGCACCATGTTGCCGTAGTAGAGCGATCGCGAGCCGCACGAGTTGTTGCCCGCCATGCCGCCGAGGGTCGCCTGCGCCGACGTGCTGACGTCGACGGGAAACCAGAGCCGATGCCGCCGCAGCCACGCGTTGAGCCGATCGAGCACGACGCCCGGCTCGACGGTGACGGTGCGCGCTTGCGCGTCGAACGCGACGATGTTGTCGAGGTAACGGCTGTCGTCGATGACGAGCGCGCGGCCGACGGTCTGTCCGCACTGCGAGCTGCCCGCGCCGCGCGGCAGCATCGGGATCCGCGCATCGGCGCAGACCGCCATCGCCGCGCGCACGTCGTCGTCGCTCTTCGGCACGAAGACGGCGAGCGGCTCGGCCTGGTAGATCGAGGCGTCGGTCGCGTAGCGGCCGCGCGATGCAGCGTCGGTGAGAACGTCGCCGGCGACGCATTCGCGCAGCCGCGCCCAAGCCGCGTCGTCTTCGCTGCGAGCAGTGGCGGCGGTTCGTGCATCCGGCGATGGCAAGGTTTATCCTTCGTCCCGCATCACGATGGCGAGAACCGCGGGCGGGCTGCGGCCGATTATAGGTGCGACGTTGGCGATCGCAGCCGCGACCCGCGGCACGCATTGTGTAGTATCGACCCACTTCAGGAGGAAGCACGCATGAAACCGGATCTCACGGCCGCGCATCGCGTGGCCCGGCGCTTTTTGCTCGTCGCGGCGGGCGCGCTCGCGCTGATGGGCGCGATGCCGGCGCTTGCGCAAATTGAAGTCAAGCTCGGACACGTCGGCGAGCCCGGCTCGCTGTTCCAGAAGAGCGCCGACGAATTCGCGAAGCGTGCCAACGCGAAGCTCGCCGGCAAGGCGAAGGTCGTCGTCTACGGATCGAGCCAGCTCGGCGGCGACAAGGAGATGATCCAGAAGCTGAAGCTCGGCACGCTCGACATGGCGCTGCCTTCCACGGTGATGAGCTCCGAGGTCGACCTGGTCGGCATCTTCGAGATGCCGTACATCGTCAAGGACCGCGAGCACATGAAGCGGATCGAGAAGGACGTGTTCTGGCCGATGCTCGAGCCGGCGATCGAGAAGAAGGGGCTGACGGTGCTCGCGGTCTGGGAAAACGGCACACGGCACATCACGAACAACAAGCGCCCGATCAAGGTCCCCGACGATCTCCACGGAATCAAGCTGCGCGTGCCCGAGGGCAAGTGGCGCGTGAAGATGTTCCAGGCCTACGGCGCGAACCCGAGCCCGATGAAGTTCTCCGAGCTCTTCACCGCGCTGCAGACGGGCGTGATGGACGGCGAGGAGAACCCGCTGACGCAGATCTACTCCGCGAAGCTGCAGGAGGTGCAGAAGTACCTGTCGCTGTCGGGACACGTCTATACGCCCGCCTACCTGACCGTCGGCACCACGCACTGGAAGGCCCTGCCCGCCGACGTGCGCAAGGTGCTCGAGGACACGGCGAAGGAAACGCAGGCGTTCGTGTACCAGACCGCCGCCAAGGACGAGGAGGATTTGCTCGGCAAGCTGAAGCAGGCCGGCATGCAGGTGAACGACGTCGACAAGGACACGTTCGTCAAGGCGAGCACGTCGATCTACGACGAGTTCTCGAAGGAAGTCCCGGGCGCCAAGGCGGCGATCGACAAGGCGAACGCGCTGCGCTAGCCGTGTCGCGAAACGACGAGGCTACGCGGCGATGAGCACGCACCCGCAGGCAGCGAGCGTTTCGTCCGCGGCGCTTCCCGCGCGACGCGACGCACTCGAAGCATTTCGCGCCGGCTATGGGCGCGTGCTCGAATGGCTCGTCTCGGCGCTGATGATCGTCCTCTTCGTCGAGGTTACCGCCGGCGTCGTTTTCCGGGGCATCGGGCAGTCGCTGATCTGGTACGACGAGATCGCGTCGGTGCTGCTCGCGTGGCTCACGTTCTACGGCGCGGCGCTCGCATCGACCAAGCGCGCGCACATCGGTTGCCCGGAGCTCCTCGACGCGATGCCGCCGCGCGCGCGCCGCGCCTTCAACATCGTCGCGCAGCTCCTCGTGATCGGCTTCTTCGCCCTGCTCGGCTACGTCGGCGCGTCGATCATGCCGATCCTCGCCACCGATGCGCTGGTGAGCGTGCCCGAGATCCCGATGAGCATCGTGCAGTCGGTGATCCCGATCTCGTCGCTCCTGATCATCGTCGCCGAGGGCATCCAGCTCGTCGCGCTTATCCGCGACCGCGTGCCCGTGCAAGCGCCCGGAGCCGCGCTGTCGGATGCATTGCACTGAGACCTAAGCAAGGGCGCGCATGACGATGCTTGGTCTCTTCGCGGCGGTGCTCGCGCTCGTGCTGATCAACGTGCCGATCGCGGTGTCGCTCGGGATCGTGGCGGTCACCGCGATGGTTGCGACGCACGGCACCGGCGTGCTGCCCAACCTTGCGGTGGTGACGTACAACGGCGCGACCAGTTTCCCGCTCCTCGCGATTCCGCTCTTCATCCTCGCGGGATCGATCATGAACGCGTCCGGCATCTCGCGGCGCCTGATCGCCTTCGCCTCGTCGGTGTTCGGCTGGATTCGCGGCGGACTTGCGCACGTGTCGATCGGCGCGTCGCTCTTCTTCGCGGAAATCTCCGGATCCGCGGTCGCCGACGTCGCGGCGCTCGGCTCGATCCTGATCCCCGGCATGAAGGCAAAGGGTTATCCGGCACCGCTTGCAGCGGCCGTCATGTCGTCGGCAGCGACGCTCGCCGTCATCATTCCGCCGTCGATCCCGATGATCCTCTACGCGGTGATGGCGGAGACCTCGGTCGTGCAGCTCTTCGTCGCCGGCATCGTGCCGGGCATCATCGGCGGCGTGGGGCTCATGGCGATGGCGTACTACTTCGCGCGCCGCTACAACCTGCCGCGCGAGGCGGCGTTCTCGTGGGCCCGAATCAGGTCGACGGCGCGCGAGGCGCTGTGGGCGTTCCTGCTGCCGATCATCATTCTCGGCGGCATCTTCGGCGGTGTGGTGACGGCGACCGAAGGCGCGGCGCTCGCCGTCGTGGCGGCGTTGTTCGTCGGGCTCGTCATCTACCGCGAGCTCGACCTGTCGGAGCTGCGCCGCGCGATCATAGAAGGCGGTGTGCAGACCGCCGTCGTCATGCTGCTCGTCGCAACGAGCGCGCTCCTCGGCACGTACCTCACCGAAGTGCAGGCGCCGCAACATCTCGCGCAGGCGGTGGCGAACTTCACGCAAGACAAGTGGCTCGTGCTGGCGCTTCTCAACGTGCTGTTCCTGCTGCTCGGCATGTTCCTGCATTCGGCTGCGGCGATCATCCTCGTCGTGCCGGTCGTGATGCCACTCGTGCGCGCGGTCGGCATCGATCCGGTGCACTTCGGCCTGATCGTCACGGTGAACCTCGGCATCGGCCAGCAGACGCCGCCGGTGGCGAGCGTACTCATGGTCGCGAGCGCGATCGCCAAGGAGTCGATCTGGCAGGTGACGCGGGTCAACATCTACTTCATCGCCGTGCTCGTCACGGTGCTGCTTCTCGTCACGTACGTGCCCGTCACCGGCATGGGCCTCGTCGATCTCTTCTACCGGTGAGGCATGCCTGAATCGCTGGCAGGCGGCACGATCCTCGTCGATCGCGACGAATCGATCGCGACGATCACGTTGAATCGCCCCGAGAAGCTCAACGCGCTGACGAAGGCGATGTGGGGCGGGCTCGGCGAAGCGGTCGCTGCCCTCTCGCGCGAGGCGAGCGTGCGCTGCATCGTGGTGCGGGGCGCGGGCGAGCGCGCGTTCTCGCCCGGCAACGACATCGCGGAGTTCGCACGCGAGCGTTCGAGCAAGGCGCAGGCGATCGAATACGGCCGCGTCATGCACGAGACGGCACAAACGCTCGGCGCGTGCGCGGTTCCGATGGTCGCCGAGATCCACGGCATCTGCGTCGGCGGTGGTCTCGAGATCGCGTCGCTTTGCGACCTGCGCATCTGCGGTGTTTCGAGTCGATTCGGCGCGCCGATCAAGAACCTCGGGCTCGTGATGGCCTACGCCGAGATGGCGCCGCTGGTGCGTCTCGCGGGTCCGAGCGTCGCCCTCGAGATCCTGCTCGAGGGGCGCATCTTCGACGCGGCCGAGGCGAAGGACAAGGGACTCGTCACGCGCGTCGTCCCCGACGACCATGTGGGCGCCGAGGCGCGTGCGAGCGCGTTGCGCATCGCCGAGGGCGCGCCGCTCGTCGCGCGCTGGCACAAGAAGTTCGTGGGCAGGCTTGCCCAAGGCACGCCGATCTCCGCCGCCGAAGCCGACGAGTGCTTCGACTGCTTCGACACCGAGGACTTCGAAGCGGGCTACGCGGCGTTCCTCGCGAAGCGGAAGCCGCAGTTCCAGGGTCGCTGAACCGATGACGATGCATCCAGGTCCGCTTCGCGGCATGCGCGTGCTCGAGCTCGCGCAGATCATGGCGGGCCCGACGTGCGGCATGATGCTCGCCGACATGGGCGCCGACGTCGTCAAAGTCGAGAAGCTGCCCGGCGGCGACGACGCACGCGGCTACCGCGAGCCCCGCGTCAACGGCGTGTCGGCGCCGTTCCTGATGCTGAATCGCAACAAGCGCGGCATCGCGGTGAACCTCAAGCATCCCGCGGGTCGCGAGCTGCTGCTGCGCATGGTGCGCGACGCCGACGTGTTGACGGAGAACTACCGCCGGGGCACGCTCGAGAAGCTCGGCCTCGGCTACGACGTGCTGGCCTCTGCGAATCCGGGTCTCATTTATTGCGCAGTCTCCGGCTACGGCCGTAACGGCCCGTTCGGCGACAAGGGCGGGTTCGACCTGATCGCGCAGGGCTTCGCGGGCTTGATGTCGGTCACCGGCGAGCCCGGCGGCCCGCCGATCAAGGATGGCAACTCGGTCGCGGACATCAACGCGGGGATTCTCGCCGCCCTCGGCATCGCCGCCGCGTACGCGCACAAGCTACGGACGGGCGAAGGGCAGGTCGTCGATACGTCGTTGATGGAAGCCGCGTTGCAGCAGACGTACTGGCACGCCGCGATCTATTTCGCGACCGGCGTGTCGCCCGGCCCGACCGGCTCGGCGCACCTTCTGACTGCGCCGTACCAGGCGTATCGCGCGAGCGACGGCTGGATCAACATCGGCGGCGCGAACCAGGCGAACTGGGAGCGGATCGCCGACGTGCTCGGGCACCCCGAGTGGCGCGACGACGCGCGCTTCGCGACGAACTCCGCACGCCTCGCCAACCTGCCGGCGCTCACCGACGCGATGAATGCGGTGCTCGCGACGCGCACGAAGGCCGCGTGGATCGAAGCGTTCGACGCGGCCGGCGTCCCCGTCGGTCCCGTGCACTCGATCGGCGAGGCGCTCGAGCATCCGCAAACGCGCGCGCGGGACATGGTGGTCGAGCTCGAGCATCCCGACGCGGGCCGCACGCGCGCGCTCGGCTGCCCGGTGCACTTCTCGAAGACGCCGGCACGCGTCGACCGGCCCGCGCCGCGCCTCGGCGAGCACACGCGCGAGGTGCTGCGCGAGTACGGTTACGACGACGCGGCGATCGATGCGCTCGTCGCCGACGGTGCCGTCGCAACGGCATGACGGCGCGCTCGCGCGCCACGCGGCCCGAAACGAAAAACGCCGGCGATCACGCCGGCGTTTTTGGTCGGAATCGCTTCGCCGTCAAATCATCCCTTCGCGACTGCGCCGAAGTGCGACACCCGAAAGGAGCGAGATGCCGATCAGCGCGAGCGTCCCCGGCTCGGGCACCTGTTGCGGCGGGATCTGCTGGCAGACTGTTGTCACCGGGCAACGGTTGTACGCCCATTCCTCGGCGCCATCGTTTTCTGCGTAGTTCCCGCCGACCGCGCCGAACGCCGAGTACAGGTAGATATACGTCTTCGACGCATCGGCCAGGCCCGCGAAGACCGACGTCGGCACGAAGAGGGACATATCGAACCCGTTGCCGCTGCCGTTGTTCAGCGTGTAGTTCAGCAGCACCGCCTGATTGCTGCCAGCGTCCATGTTGTAGACGCAGGTCGCGTTCGTCAGCGTGCACGTATCGGGATTCAGTCCGCTCGCGTTCGCAACGCTGCTGGCGTACACCTGCACGCTATCGAGCGAAAGCAACGGGTTGTCCTTCGTCTGATTGATGTCGAGAATGAACTCGACATAATCGGTACCGTTCTTGTTGATCACGTTCATCGTGTCGAGCGTGAACATGATGATCGGTGAGTTATTGGTGTCGA
>DASTGT010000040.1:0-11558 GCA_035718935.1 Casimicrobiaceae bacterium | reverse complement strand
GCGACGAGTCCGATTTCCGGCCGGAACGACGTATTGGAGAACTCGCGCGCGCGTTGTTCGAGCGGCTCCTGCTGCTGGTACGAAATCGATCCGAAGAAGTTGTAGCGGTCCTTGGCCAGATCGCCGAAACCGAATGACCCGGTCGCCTGGTACCGATTGCCTCCGCCGCTACGCGTCGGCACCGCGCCGTACGCCGTCACCTCGGCACCGGTATAGTCGCTCCGGGTGATGAAATTGATGACCCCCGCGATCGCGTCCGACCCGTAAATGGCCGACGCGCCGTCCTTCAGGATCTCGACCCGCTCGATCGCATCGAACGGGATGGACGCGAGGTTGACACCGGCCACACCCTGGATTTCGCCGGGGAATCCTTCGATCCGGTGCCCGTTCAACAGGACCAGCGTGAACTGGCCGCCGAGCCCGCGCAGCGACGCGGTCTGTGCCGAAAAAGTCGCGGCGCCGACGGCGCTGGCCAGGGACACCGCATTCACGCTGCTTATCGCCGAAACGGTCTGAAGCAACTCGGGAACGGTCGTCGCGCCCGTCTTTTCGATTTGCTCGCGCGTGATGATCTGGACGGGCAGCGCGCCTTCCCCTTCGACGCGCTTGATGTTCGAGCCGGTCACCTCGACGCGAATGTCGGGCGCGGGCTGGCGGGTGAGCGACGGCACGTCGGGGTTCTGCGCCTGCGCGAATGCGCCGGTGACTGCCATCGCGCCACCGGCGCCTGCGATGCAGGCGAGCGCCGTCGCGACCTTTGTGCGTTGGAAAATCATGAGAAAACCCCCAAGGAAGTGGGACTGGAAGGGACGAAATTTCGCCTTTCGGCACGCGGCTCCAACGTTACAACAGCATAGTTTTCCCCAGCAATCAAAGTCCTGGAATCCTTGCCATTGCGCAGGGGTTTTGTTGCAATTTCGCCAACATGCCAATCCGCCACGCGTGCCGCGAGGACCTTCCCGAAATCGTCGCGATCTACAACGCGTCGATCCCCAGCCGCGTGGCAACCGCGGATCTCGCGCCGGTCACGGTCGCGGACCGTGAGGGGTGGTTCGCGGACTTCGAGCCGGCGCGCCGGCCGCTGTTTGTCGCATGCCGGGAAGGCAGCGATGAGCCGCGCGCATGGCTGTCGCTACGCTCGTTCTACGGGCGCCCGGCCTATTCTGAAACGGTCGAAGTGGGCGTTTACACGCACCCGACTGCTCAGCGCCAGGGCCTCGCTCGAGCGCTCCTCGCCCACGCGCTCGCGACGGCGCCCACTCTCGGAATTTCGCGGCTGCTCGCCTTCACGTTCGCCCACAACGCGCCGAGCGTCGCCTTGTTCCGGGCGTTCGGCTTCGCCGAGTGGGGCCATCTCCCTGGTGTCGCCGTCCTGGATGGCGTGCGCCGCGACCTTCTGATTCTCGGGCGGGCGGTGTGACGTCGCGGGGTGTCGAGACGCCCGGCTACCGGATCCTGTCCGCGACGGCGGGCGATATCGACGACCTTCATGCGCTGGTGCGCGCGCTCGCCGCATACGAGCGGCTTTCGGACATTTGCACGTCGACGCCCGCCGATCTGGCGGCGGCGCTGTTCGGGCCGCGGCCGGTCGCCGAGGCGCTGATTGTCCGTCTTGACGCAAATGCTCAGCTTGCGGCTGCTTTCGCCTTGTTTTTTCATACTTACTCGACATTCCTGGGCCGTACGAGCCTCTGGTTGGAGGATCTTTTTGTGCGCCCCGAGCATCGCGGGCGCGGGATCGGACGGGCGCTGATCGGCGCGCTGGCGGCGCTCGCCGTCGAACGGGGCTGTGGCCGATTCGAGTGGGCGGTCCTCGACTGGAACCGCCCGGCGATCGACTTCTACGAGGGCCTCGGCGCCGCCGTGCTGCCCGATTGGCGCATCGCCCGCGTCACCGGCGAGGCGCTCGGACGGCTGGCGCGCCGCTGACCGGCGACGCGCGGCCGGCAGGGCTGCGCGATAATGCGGGGCGCGCCGCCGCGGGCACTCCGGGACTCAGGCGGACAGTGACGGCGCGCCCGATCCCGCTCCGCGTTCACCACCCCATGTCGATCGTTCCCGCGATTCGCGTCGCCGACGCCGATTTCTGGTCGCTTCGCTTCGTCGATGCGCGCAGCGCCTCGTACACCGTACGCAGGAACGTCCCGCAGCCGCTCGCGCTCGCAAGCAACGCCGGCGTGATGGCGACCGTCTACGCAGGGGGCGGCTACGGTTACGCGGCGACTCCCGACACGTCGGAAGCGGGCCTGCGCGCCGCCCTCGAGCGTGCGGCAGAGTGGGCGAAGGCGACCGCGCGCGTCGCGCTCGAAGACTCGCGGAAGTTGCCCCGTCCGGCGCCGCAGGGCGAGTACGCGTCACCGTCGCTTGCGTCGACGCTCCCGAGTGCGCCCGAGTGGTACGACCTGCTGGAGCACGCGTCGCGACTCGCCGGTTGCGATCCGCGCATCGTCGACTGGGAAGCGCTCGTCGACGTCCGCGAGGAGACGCACCGACTCGTCACGAGCGAAGGCGGAGACGTCGTGCAGCGCTTTCGCTTCCTGTTCCCGTCGCTCAGCGTCACGGCGCACGCCGACGGCGTGACGCAGCAGCGCTCGCTCAACGGCTATCGCGGCATCTGTCAGCAGGGCGGCCTCGAAATCCTCGCCCGCTTCGGCTTCGAGGACGCCGGAGCGCGCATCGCATCCGAAGCGCTCGAGCTGCTCGCTGCACCGAACTGCCCGTCGGGACGCATGGACGTGCTGCTCGCCCCTGACCAGGTCGTGCTGCAGATCCACGAGTCGATCGGGCACCCGCTCGAGCTCGACCGCATCCTCGGCGACGAGCGCAACTTCGCCGGGACGAGCTTCGTGACGCTCGACATGTTCGGCACGTATCGATACGGCTCGCCGCTCTTGAACGTCACCTTCGATCCGACACGCCCCGAGGAGCTCGCGAGCTACGCGTACGACGACGAAGGCTCGCACGCCGAGAAGACGTACCTGATCCGCGCCGGCATCCTCGAGCGCCCGCTCGGTGGTGCGACCTCGCAGGCACGCGCCGGCATGCCGGGTGTGGCGAATGCGCGGGCCGACGGCTGGAACCGGCCACCGATCGACCGGATGGCGAACCTGAACCTCGAGCCGGGCGACGCGACGTTTGACGAGCTCGTCGCGAGCATCGAGCACGGTGTCATGATGCAGACGAATTCGTCCTGGTCGATCGACGATTCTCGCAACAAGTTCCAGTTCGGTTGCGAGCGCGCACGGCTGATCGAGAACGGCAAGCTCGGCGCCGTCGTGAAGAACCCGAACTATCGCGGCATCAGCGCGAAGTTCTGGCGCAGCCTCGCGCGCGTCGGCAACGCGGACACCGTGCGTGTGCTCGGCACGCCGTTCTGCGGCAAGGGCGAGCCTTCGCAGAGCATTCGCGTCGGCCACGCATCGCCCGCGTGCGTGTTCACCGACGTCGACGTGTTCGGCGGCGAGGATTAGCCGGGGCGCTCGCCATGGAATCTTATTTCGAGGCCCTCGCGGGCGCCGCCGACCGCGCCCTTCGCGCGGGCGAGATGCACACGCTGACCTTCGCCGCCGAGGCGACGGATTTCGTGCGGATGAATCGCGGCAAGGTGCGCCAGCCCGGTCACGTCGACCAGCGCGAGGTCACCGTGCGGCTCGTTCGCGGCGCGCGGCACGCATCGCATCGGCTGTCGCTGTCCGGCGATCTTCGACAGGACGAGGCGAGGCTCGTCGACGCGATGCAGGGCTTGCGCGAGGGGCTCGCAGCCCTGCCCGAGGATCCGCATTTGCTGTTGCCGCAACTCGTCGAGTCGTCACGTAGCGAGCGCAGCGAGACGTTGCCGGCCGCCGCGGCGATGATCGACACCGTGCTCGCCGCGGCGAAAGGGCACGATCTCGTCGGCATGCTGGCGTCGGGGCCGGTGTATCGCGGCTTCGCCGATTCGCGTGGGCAGCGCAACTGGCATGCGACGACGACGTTCAACCTGCAGTGGAGCCTTCATCACCGCGCCGACAAGGCGGTGCGTGCGTCGTACAGCGGTTTCGCGTGGAGCGACGACGACGTGCGCGGCCGCGTTGCCCGCACGATCGACGAGCTCGCGCTGATCACACGGCCCGCGAAGGTACTCTCCCCCGGCAAATACCGCGCCTTCCTCCGGCCCGCGGCCATGCAGGAGATCGTCGACTTGTTGCAATGGGACGCGTTCTCTGCACGTGCGCTCGAGACGAAGCAAAGCCCGCTCGCCCGCATGCGCGGTGATGCGCGACTCGATCCGCGCGTCGATGTGCGGGAGGACATCTCCCACGGCGTCGCGCCGCGCTTCCAGGTCGACGGCTTCACACGTCCGCCCGAAGTGCCGCTGATTTCGGACGGCATGCTCGTGGGGGCGCTCGTGTCGCCCCGCACCGCACGCGAATTCGGCCTCACGACCAATGGCGCCAATTCGGGCGAATCGCCCGAAGCGCTGTCGATCGCCTCGGGCGAGCTGGCGACGCGGGATGCGCTCACCGCGCTCGATACCGGGCTCGCGGTCGCGAATCTCTGGTACCTCAACTACTCGGACCGACCGGCGTGCCGGATGACGGGCATGACGCGCTTCGCGACGTTCTGGGTCGAGCACGGAGAAATCGTCGCGCCGGTCGACGTGATGCGCTTCGACGACACGCTTTTCCGGATGCTCGGCAGCAACCTCGAGGCGTTGACGCGCGAGCGCGAGATGCTGCTCGAGGCGAATACTTACGGCGAGCGCGTGCTGGCGAGCGCGACGCTCCCCGGCGCGCTTCTTCGCGAGGTCAACTTCACGCTGTAGCAGTGTCGCGGAACCTCGGACACTCCTCCGACACCGAAGTCAGTCCGCCGCGCGCGCGCCCTCGCCCTGCCAGCCCTTGGGGATCGACGCGAGCAGCCGCTTGGTGTACGGCTTCTTCGGGTTGCGGTAGATCTCGTCGGAGTTCGCGATCTCCACGATCTCGCCTTCGTTCATCACCATCACCTCGTCCGAGATGTACTTGACGACCGCGAGGTCGTGCGAGATGAAAATGTACGAGAGGTGGAACTCGTCCTGCAGGTCCTGCAGAAGATTCAGCACCTGAGCCTGAACCGACACATCGAGCGCCGACACCGACTCGTCGCAGATGAGAATGTCGGGACGCATCGTGAGACAGCGCGCGATCGCGATGCGCTGCCGCTGCCCGCCCGAGAATTCGTGCGGGTACTTGTAGAACGAAACCTCCGCGAGCCCCACCTTGTCGAGCAACTCGAACGCCATGTCGGTTCGCGCCTGCGCCGAATCGCCGATGCCGTGGATCTGCATCGGCTCGACGAGGATCTGGCCGATCGTGAAGCGCGGGTTCAGCGATGCGTACGGATTCTGGAAGATGATCTGGATGCGCCGCTTGTACTGCATGAATTCCTTTTGCGACATCGCCAGCAGGTCGCGGCCCTCGAAGAGTGCCTCGCCGGTCGTCGCCTCGTGCAGGCGCATCAGCGTGAGCCCGACCGTCGTCTTGCCCGAGCCCGATTCGCCCACGAGCCCGAGCGTCTTGCCCTTCGGCAGCCGGAACGACACGTCCTTCACCGCCTTGAATTCGCGCTTGCCGAAGAGTCCTTCGCGTGAATAGAAGCTCTTCCCGAGATTCTTCACGTCGAGCACGATCGGATCCCCGGGCTGCACGCCCCGCCGGCGCTCCTCCGTGTGCTTCGGTCCCGTGCCGTGCAGGTAATCGTCGATCACCGGGAGGCGCACGGGACGCCGCTCGAGCTGCGGCCGGCAGCGCAACAGTGCCTTCGTGTACGCATCCTTCGGATGCTCGAACACGTCCTTGGCGCGTCCCTGCTCGCGGATCTCGCCGTTGCGCATCACCACGACGGAGTCGGCGATCTCGCCAACCACCGCGAGGTCGTGCGTGATGAAGAGCACCGACATCTGACGGCGCTTCTGCAAGGCGCCGATCAGGTCGAGGATCTGCTTCTGGATGGTGACGTCGAGCGCCGTCGTCGGCTCGTCGGCGATCAGGAGCTTGGGCTCGCACGCGATCGCCATCGCGATCATCACGCGCTGCTGCTGGCCGCCGGAAAGCTGCGACGGATAACTGTCGATGCGCCGCTCGGGCTCCGGAATGCCCACTTCGCGCAACACCTCGATCGAACGATTGCGTGCAGCCTTTCCGCCGAGCCCGACGTGCAGGCGCAGGACCTCCTCGAGCTGCCAGCCGACCGTGAAGACCGGGTTCAGCGACGTCATCGGCTCCTGGAAGATCATCGAGATGTCGGCGCCCCGGAGCTTGCGCAACTCGCCGACGGGCAGCGCGAGCAGGTTGCGTCCGCCGTAGACGATTTCCGAGCCCGCGTCGATGATCGAATTCTCGGGCGGCAACAAGCCGAGCATCGCGAGCGACGTGACGGACTTTCCCGAGCCCGATTCGCCGACGAGCGCCACCGTGCTGTTGTGCGGGATGTCGAAGGAGATGCCCTTCACCGCGTCGAACGTCGTGCGCCGGTCGAGACGGAACGACACACGGAGGTTGCGAACCGCGACGAGCGGGTCGCCGTGAAATCCGGGCTGGTTCATTCCATCAGGCTCCTGCGCGTCCCTTGAGCTTCGGATCGAGCGCGTCGCGCAGCGCGTCGGTGAATAGCGAGAACGCTGTGACGAGGATCGCCATCGCCGTCGTCGCGGCCACGAGCTGCCACCACTTGCCGAGGATCAGCTCGTTCTGCGCCTCGTTCAGCATCGAGCCCCACGACACGACGTCGACCGGCACGCCGAAGCCGAGGAACGACAGGATGACCTCCGCCTTGATGAAGCCGACGACGAGAATCGAGAGCTGCACGAGCACGACGTGCGACACGTTCGGGAAGATGTGCAGGAACATGCGGCGCACGTTCGACGCGCCGATCGCGTCGGCGGCCTGAACGTATTCGCGCGACTTGTGCTTCAGGTACTCGGCACGCATCAGCCGGAACACGCCGGTCCACCCGGTGAGCCCGAGGATCAGGATCACGGTGAGGATGCCCTTCTGTTGCAGTACCGCCGCGACGGCGAGGATCAGCAGCAGGTAAGGAATCGAGCTGAAGACGCTGTAGAACCAGTTGAAGGCGTCGTCGACCCAGCGCCCGAAGTAGCCGGCGAACGCTCCGAACACGGTCCCGAGAAACGTCGCGAGCGTGGCCGCGGCAAGACCGACGAAGATCGACGTCTCGGAGCCCTTGATCGTCTTCTTCAGCACGTCGCGCCCCCATTTGTCGCCGCCGAAGGGCAGCGTCGCCTTGCGCTCGACCGGCTTCGCCGTGGCCTTCGACGCTTCGCTCTTCCGGATGTCGGCCATCACTTCCGCGAGCGGATCGACCGACGGCTCCTCGGCACTCGGGGCGGCGGCGGGAGGCGGTGTCGCCGCCGCTTCGCCCGGCGTGCGACCGGCCTTCAACGCCTCGATCACGTCGCCGATCGGATCGACGATTTTCGACTTGTACTGCGTTCCGCCGCGCCCGGCCGATCCGGGAAGCGTCGTCGCCGCAGGGGCGCCCGCCCCGCTTTCCGCGCCGAGGAACGTCGGCGGCGCGTAGTTGACGCCGACTTCGCGGTTCCAGTCCGCGGCGATCAGGCCGACGCCGGAAAGAATCATCATCACGATGAATGCGGCCACGATGACGAGCGAGACCATCCCCACCGCGTCGGAGCGCAGGCGACGCCACGCGAGCGTCCACAAACCCGGTGACACGGAGTGCGGGATCTCGCGCGCGACCGGCGCGCGTCCACTGCCGAGTGTCGCTACATCGGTCGCCATGGAGGTTCTTCCGTCACTTGAGTTGCACGCGCGGGTCGATCGCCTTGTACGTCAGGTCGGCGAGCAGGTTGGTGGCGATCGTCGCGAACGCGACGTACACGGTGATCGCCTTGATGACCGGGAAGTCGGAACGCTCGACGGCGAGGATCACCTCGCGGCCGATGCCGGGAATCGAGAAGAAGCGCTCGATCAGGAACGAGCCGAGCAGAAGCCCCGGGATCTCCGCCATCAGGAACGTGATGATCGGAATCGATGCATTGCGCAGCACGTGGATCCACATGATCCGGTTTTCCGAAACGCCCTTCGCGCGCGCCGTGCGCACGTAGTCCTGGTTGATCTCGTCCAGGAAAAACGTGCGATAGAGGCGCAGATTGGGTGCGATGCTGACGACGAGTGCGATGAGGATGGGCAGCGACGCGTAGATGAACAGGTTCTCGATGAAGCTGTCGCCCCACCCCTGCACCGGGAACCAGCCGAGCTTGTAGGCGAACACGTACTGGAACACGATGATGTAGACGAGGATCGAGATCGACAGCCCGACCGTGCAGACGATCATCACCATCCGATCGGTGAGCGAGCCGCGCACGTAGGCGACGGCGAGCGCGAGGCCGATCGAGATCAGCGTCGAGAGGATGGTGAACGGCACCAGCACGGTGAGCGAAGGACCGAGCCGCGTCAGGAGGATGTGCGACACGCGCTCGTTGGTGCTCCAGCTCGCGCCGAAATCGGCGGTGACGATCTGCTTCAGAAAGATGCCGAGTTGCACCCAGTACGGCTGGTCGACGCCGAGCTGGCGGCGGATGTTGTCGATCTGCTCCTGATTGCTGATCTTGCCGGCGAGGACGTACGCGGGATCGCCGCCGACCCAGTTGAAGATGAAAAAGACGAGCAGCACGACGCCGAGCATCGTCGGGAGCATCTGCCACAGGCGTCGGACGATGTAGCCGGTCATGGCGAACCTTTCCTAGAGGGCCTGTTCACACTATTTCCGCGCATGCGTTGCGAGGCGAAAACGGCTTTGCGCGAGGCGCGAAAGCGAAGGCGGGTCGGGAACCCGGCGAGCTTCTGCAACGACGCGCAAAGCCGTTTTCGCAGCAACCCGAAGGGAACGGCCGCCATGGCTCGCCACTCTTCGTTGCTCTCCTCGCAAAGACACCCGGTCTTTGCTTCGTCGTGCGCCTTGATTGGCGAGCCATGGCATCCGTTCGCATGCGTAGAAATAGTGTGAACAGGCCCTAATTGGCCGCACGCTTGCCGAGCCCTGTCGCCAGATTGCCGGCGTTGCTGGGCGCGATGTCGATGTACGCCCATTCCGCGTGCAGGATCGGGTGCTTGCGGAACCCGACCACGCGCGGCTGGATCAGCATGTTGCGGTACGTCGACGTGTCGAGCCGCCACGGCGCGTACACCTCGATGATCCGCGCGAGATCGTGATAGATGCGATCGCGCTCCTCGCCCGCCGGCAGCTTCATCGCCTTCTCGTAGAGCGCGTCGTACTCGGGAATCTTCGCGCAGCCGTTGTTGTTCTGGCCGATGTTCTTGCTGTAGAGCAGCTGCATGAAGTTGTCGCCGTCGGGGTAGTCGGCGATCCACGACGCGCTGCGCATCATCAGCTTGCACTGGCGCTCCAGCTTCAGCAGCTCGGGGAAGCGGTCCTTCTGCACGTCCATGCGGATGCCGATGCCATCGAGCGCCTTCTTCCACAGCTCGTCGAGCTGACGGCCGAGCGAATCGGGCCGTGACGCGTAGCGGACGGTGAACGGCTTGCCGTCGGGCAGGTTGCGATAGCCGTCGGCACCGCGCTTATAGCCGAACCAGTCGAGCAGCTGGTTGGCGAGCGCCGGGTCGTAATGCACCGGCGAATCGTAATGCGCATCGTGCCCCACGACGCCGGGCGGCACCGGGTATTGCACCTCCTGCGCCTGGCCGTTGCGGATGACGCGAATCTCCTCTTCGACGTTGTACGACATCGCCATCGCGCGACGCAGCGCGATCTTCTCGCGCGAAAGGCCGCCGACGATCGGATCCTGAAGGTTCCAGTAGACATATCCGATCGACGGATCGACGATGCGCGACAGCTTGATGCCCTTGCGCACGAACTCGGGCTTCAGCTTGTCGCCGTCGAGGACGTTCGGCGCGAGCGGGCCGCCGAGGTCCATCAGATCGAGCTGCTCGTTCTGGAACGCGAGGAGGCGCGCCTGGTCCTCCTCGATGATCGACACCTCGATGCGGCCGATCTGCGGCATCTGCTTGCCCTTCATCGACGCGACGATCGAGCGGTCGTCGGGATCGGTCGCCGCGAAATCCCACGTGAAGCCACGATAGCCGGGGTTCGCCTCGAGGATGATCTTCGCGCTGCGCACCCACTGCTTCAGCACGTAGGGACCGGTGCCGACCGGATTCGACATCGCGCGGCCGGCGACGTCGCTGTAGGCCTCGATCACTTCGCGCGCGACCGCCGACGTCGGCTCGTGCGCGAGGATGTACGGGAGGTTGTAGTCGCTCTCCTTGAGCTTGATCCGCAGCGTGTAGCGATCCGGCGTGGTCAGTCCTTCGACCGGCGCGTCGTAGTCGAACGGCGCACCCTTCTTCGCGGCTTCCGCGAGCTCGTCGAGGCCGACGATCTTGCCCTCGACGAGCCAAGCCCACGGCGAACGGATCTTCGGGTCGATCAGGCGCTTCAGCGCATACGCGTAATCGGCGGCGACGAGCTCGCGCTTCTGCCCCTTGAACGCCGCATCGTCGACGAAGTAGATCCCTTTCTTCACGCGCACCGTATAGGTCTTGCCGTCGTCGCTCACCTCGGGCATCGCTTCGGCGGTGAGCGGCACGAGCTTCGCCGGACGTGCGAGATAGTCGTAGGTGAGCAGCGTCTCGAAGAGCATCTGCTCGATGGTCGCCGAATAGAGATCCTGCACGCCGGCCGGATCGAATCCGGTTTCGGCCACCGGAAAAACGGTGCGCAACACCTTGTTGGGATCGGCGCCCTGCGCGCCGACCGTTGCGACGAGCGCAACGGCGGCGACGAGCGCGCCGACGACGCGCATCACGACCGCGGCTCCAGGTCCATGTAGACCCACTCCGCGTTCAGGATCGGATGCTTCTTGTAGCCCTTCACCCACGGACGGATCAGCTGGTTTCGAATCGGCGACGAGTGCAGACTCCATGCGCCGTCGACTTGCACCTGCCGCGTCATGTCGATGAAGAGCTGCTGACGCTCGACGGAATCGGGGGGAAGCGTGAGCGAGCGCTCGTACATCGCGTCGAACGCCTTGGATTCGTAGCAGCCGTTGTTGCTCTCGCCGGTGTTCGGACCGTAGAAGAGCTGCATGAAATTGTCGCCGTCGGGGTAGTCGGCGGTCCATGCGGCCTGCCACATCATCAGCTGGCACGCCTTCGCGGCCTTGAGCTGATCGGCGAACTTGCCGGGGTCGAACACCATGCGGATGCCGATCGCGTCCATCGACCGCTTCCAGAGCTCGCTGTATTCGCGGTCGATCGCCGCGGTGCCCGTCGCCATGTGGATGACCATCGGCTTGCCGTCCGGCAACGTGCGGTAGCCGTCGGCGCCGCGCTTGTAGCCGAACCAGTCGAGGAGCTTGTTGGCGAGCGCCGGATCGAACTGATCGACGTTGCGGTAATCCGGGTCGTAGCCGACGACGCCGTAGGGAATCGGCATCTGCGCCTGCACTTCCTGGTTCTTGGCGATGACGGCGATCTCCTGGCCGAGCTCGTAGCCCATGTTGATCGCGCGCCGCAGCGCGATCTTCTCGCGCG
>DASTGT010000039.1:0-37579 GCA_035718935.1 Casimicrobiaceae bacterium | reverse complement strand
GGGGATGTGCACCGCCTGCTTGACCGCGCGGATCGTGTCGTACTCGACCGCACCCACGAACATGCACGCGCGTGATCGCCCGTGCACCGCGAGCGCGGCGATGCCCGCCTGTTCGGCGATGCGCGCGATCGTGACGCCGTTGCGCGTCGCAGGCGTTGGCCCGGTGCGGATCTTGAGCGTCACCGGCACGTTCACCGCGCGAACGACCGCGTCGACGATCGCCGCGACGAGCGCCTCGTTGGCGAGCAAGGCGGAGCCTGCCGCGGCATTGCACACCTTCTTCGCCGGGCATCCCATGTTGAGATCGATGATTTCCGCACCGCGATCGACGTTGTAGCGCGCGGCGTCCGCCATCAGCACGGGATCGGCGCCGGCGATCTGCACGGCGATCGGTGCGACTTCACCGACGTGGTCGGTGCGTCGCCGCGACTTGTCGGTTGCCCAGAGCCTCGGGTTTGCCGCGACCATTTCCGAGACCGCGTAGCCCGCGCCCATCCGCCTGCACAGCATCCGGAACGGCCGATCGGTGACCCCCGCCATCGGTGCGACCGCCAGATTGTTCGGCAAAAGTTGGCTACCGATTCGCACTCTCGGGAACGGGAATTTTCTTGCGGGGAGGGGTCGGAATTATACCGATTCGCCCTCGCGCGTCGATATCGTGGCGACGAGCGTGCACCTCACGACCGCGCACGATGCGATACGCGCCACGCAAAGAAAAACGGCGGCGCGATGCGCCGCCGTTTGACCTAACCGGCGGAGCCCTGCATCAGCGCGAAGTCGGGCTCGAGGAACTCGAGGCGTCCGACGCCCCGCTCGTGCCCATCGACGAAACGCCGCCCTTCATGCTCTGCGACGGCGCGGTATCCGAGGCGTTGCCGAGCGTGGACGGCGCCGCGTGGTCGACGCTCGACGGCGATGCATCCGAGCCGTTATCGATGCCTGGAGCGCTCGACGTATCATCCCGCAGCGCGTTCTGCCGTGACGATGTGCCGCTCGGCGACGTGGACGCGTTCTCCGGAGCCGTGACCACGAGGATCTCGTCGATCTCGTACGGCGTGAGCGAGCCCTGGTGCTTGGTATCGAACGCATCGAAGCGGCGGCCCATCTCGTCCAAAAATTCCTGGCGTGTGACGCGGTCGCCTTGCGCGGTCGTTGCATTCCTTCCTGATGGTGCGTCCGCGCTGCCCGCTGTCGCGGCGCTACGGTCGAGATCGGCCGCCTCGTTGTCGTTCGTCGCCGTGCCGTTGGCGACGGCCGACGGGCTGTGGTTCAAATCCGCCGCCGCGTTGCCGTTCACCGGTGGTGTCGCCGGCAACGTCGAGGCGGCGCTCTCGTCGCCGAGCGCGGTCTGCGCGCTGGACGTGTCCATGTCGTTCGCCATCGCCGTGCCGGCCAAGCCGACCGCCGACGCGACGGCCGCGATCCGCATCCATTGTCTGGGTTTCATGCGCCGTTCTCCTTTCGCTGAAACGCCCGCGCGCAAGGCGCCGAGCTGACGTTTCCCATTATCGAACGCAAAGCACACCCCACGCAGCCGGCCCGGTCCGGATAGGCCTGTAGGCCGATTCCGGTGAGCGGCGCCTACACGGGACGTCGCGTCAGCGTGCGCCGAACAACATCGCGCGTCCGAACGCGCGCTTGGCGATCGGCAGGGTATCGAGCAGCATCATGCCGACGCCGCGCGGAATGCGAAGCCACGGCCAATCGTTGCCGAACAGTTGCACAAGTCCGTGCGTGAACGCGATGCCGGCGCCACGATCGATCGCGCGGCGCTTGCGATAGCGCTCGAGCATCGCCGGGGAACCGATCTCCGCGCGAGGCGTCTCGACGATCGTGCGCGCGAGATCGAACGCGTCGCGCAGCCCCAGGTTGAAGCCCTGCGCCGCGATCGGATGCAGCGCCTGCGCGGCGTTGCCGATGACGACGAGATGCGGCAGCGTCGTGTTGCGCGCGACGTCGAGCGCGAGCGAAAAGCCGCGGCGCGCGGCGACGCTCGTGAACCGGCGCACCCGCGGCCCGAAATGCGTCGCGAGCGCCGCGAGGAACTCGTCGTCCGGCAGCCCGAGCAGACGGTCGGCATCGAGCGGCCGGCAGGTCCAGATCACCGCGTAGTGGTCGCCTTCCGGCATCAACGCGACGGGACCTTCCGGCGTGAAACGCTCGTACGCGACGCCGTCATGCGGATGATCGATCGTCACCTGCGTCACGATCGCGACTTGCCGGTAGTCGTGGCGCCGCCGCGCGATGCCGTCGATCGCCGTGGCGGCGCCGTCGGCGACGACCGCGAGGCGCGCTTCGACGACGCGCGTCGCATCGATCGCCAGGGCGCCGCGCGCCTGCGTGGCATCCACGCGTTGCACGGCACGGCCGAACGCGACGTCGACGTGCGCCCGCGCGAGCGCATCGTCGAGCACCCGCTGCAGCGCGCGATACGACACGACGTAGCCGAGTGCGGGCAGCGCGTGGTCGGCGGCGTCGAGCCGCACCGAGCCGAAGCCGCGCGCCTGCGACACGTCGATCGCGGTGATCGGCGTCACGGCACCCGGCGTCGCCGCGAGCAGCGTCCATGCGCCTACCCGCTCGAAGACGAGCCGCGTCCCATGCGAGAGTCCCAGCGAGCGGTCGTGCGCGGGCTTCCCGGCTTCGCGCGCTTCGACCACCATCACGTCGAGGTCGCTGCCGGCGAGCGAAAGCGCGAGCGTTGCGCCAACGGGGCCCGCGCCGGCGATGGCGACGTCGATCACCGGCCGACGACGGCCTCGATGTCCTCGACCGACTTCGGCGCGATCGGCGTCAGGTTCTCGCGTCCATCGGCGGTGACGAGCACGTCGTCCTCGATGCGTACGCCGATGTTCCAAAATGACTCGGGCACGCCTTCGCCGGGACGGATGTAGGCGCCCGGCTCCACGGTGAGCACCATGCCGGGCGCAAGCCGCATCGATTCGCCTTTGACCTGATAGAGCCCCGCGTCGTGCACGTCCATGCCGAGCCAGTGGCCTGCACGATGCATGTAGAACCGCTTGTAGGTGCCACTCTCCAATGCGGCGTCGAGCGGTCCTTCGATGAGGCCGAGGTCGACGAAGCCCTGCGCGAGCACGCGCTCGGCGACCTTGTGGTATTCGTGGAACGGCGCGCCGGGCGCGACCGAGTCGATGCACGCGAGCTGTGCGGCGAGCACGATCTCGTAGATTGCCTTCTGCGGTCCGCTGAAGCGGCCGTTCACCGGAAACGTGCGCGTGATGTCCGATGCGTACCCCTGGTACTCGCAACCCGCGTCGATCAGCAGCAGATCACCGTCCTGCATTTGTCGGTCGTTGTTCCGGTAATGGAGCACGCACGCGTTCGGCCCGGACGCGACGATCGAGCTGTACGCGACGTCGCGCGCCCCTTCGCGCAGGAATTCGTGCACGAGCTCGGCCTCGACCTCGTATTCGTAGATGCCCGGCCGCGTCGCGCGCATCGCGCGCAGGTGCGCCGCGCCCGAAATCGCGCACGCGCGGCGCATCAGCCCGAGCTCGTGCGCGTCCTTGACGAGGCGCATCGTGTCGAGCATCGCGCGCACGTCGACGATCTCCTCCGGCGCGGAAACGCCGGTACGCGCCCGCGCCCGCACGTCGTTCAGCAGCGCGGTGACGCGCCGATCCCACGGCTCGAAAAGACCGAGCGGCGTGAAGAGCGCGGGACGATCCGACGCGATTTCGGGAAGCTTCTCGGGAAGCGCGGAAATGGCATGCGCCTCGTCGAAGCCGAAGATCTCGCGCGCGGCGTCCGGACCGTAGCGAAATCCGTCCCAGATCTCGCGCTCCTCGTTCTTTTCACGGCAAAACAGCACGTGGCGATCGCCGTCGGGCGCGGCGACGAGCGCGACGACGGCGTCGGGCTCCGGAAAGCCCGACAGGTAATAGAAGTAGCTGTCGTGGCGGAACGGATACAGCGAATCGCGATTGCGCGCGACCTCGGGCGCCGTCGGCACGAGCGCGACGCCACCGCCTGCGCGCTCGCGCATCGACTGCAGCAGCATTTCGCGGCGTTGGCGAAAAACCTGATGGGCGTGATTCATGCGGGCGATGCCGTGCGATGGCGAAGCGTCGGAGGATCGGTCATTATAGGGTGATGAACGCAAGCGTCCGGCGCGCGGGGCTGCGCGAGGAGAAGCTCGTGCTGCGCCAGGCGATCGTCGCGACACGCGACGCGGTCGGCGCGGAATCCCGCGCGATCGCGTCGCACGCGATCGCAGCGCGAATCGCCGCGCTCGACCCGTTCGTGCACGCAGGCGCGGTGCTCGCGATCCTGCCGTACCGCAGCGAATGGGACGCGACGTCGATCGTGCGCGCGGCGCTCGCCAGCGGCAAGCTCGTCGCGGCGCCGCGCGTCGATCGGGCGGCACGCGTGCTGCGCGCGCTGCGTCTGACCTCGATCGACGACGACGTCGAGGCGGGATTTCGCGGGATTCCCGAACCGCGCGCGCACTGCGAGGAGATCGCGCTCGATCGTTTCGACGTCGTCATCGTGCCAGGGGTCGCGTTCGATGCGCGAGGCGGACGTCTCGGCTACGGCGGCGGCTACTACGACCGTCTGCTGCCCGCGATGCCGCGCGCCGAACGCATCGCCGGCGCATTCGAGCTGCAGGTCGTCGAGCACGTCCCCGCCGCCGCGCACGACGCGAGCGTGGACTGGGTCGTCACCGAGCGACGAACTTTGCATTGCGAGAGATGACGACAGGGCGAACGGCGGCGATCGCGCTCGCCGCCACGCTCGCGATCCAGGTCTACACGTCGTTCGCCGCCTCCGCGACCGCGGTGCTCGCGCCCGAGCTTGCGCGCGACTTCGGCGTCGAGTCGCGCTGGATCGGCGTGTTCGTCGGCATCGTCTACGTGGGCGGCATGACGGCGAGCCTTGCCTGTGGCGGGTTCATCGAGCGGTACGGGTCGATCCGCGTGTCGCAGGCCTGCGTAGGCTTGTGCGGGATCGGCGTGCTCGCGATGGCGCTCGCGCCGGCGAGTGCCGCGCCGGTGCTGGCGCTCGCCGCGATCGTCATCGGCCTCGGCTACGGACCGATCACGCCGGCGTCTTCACAGCTTCTGCAGCGAACGGCACCGCCGTCGCGCATGGCGCTCACGTTCTCGATCAAGCAAACCGGCGTGCCTGCCGGCGCGGCGCTGGCGGGCGCCATCCTGCCGGTCGTCGCGCTCGCGCTCGATTGGCGCGTCGCTTTCTCCCTCGTCGCGCTCTTCGGCCTGGTGGTCGTCGGAGCGGCGCAACCGTTACGCGCCGAGCTCGACGCCGATCGTCGTGGTCGTGGCGGCGCGCGCATCAAGGGCGTCTTCGCACCGCTCGCGCTGCTGCGTCAGTCCCCTGCGCTGCGCGATCTCGCGCTCGTCTCGTTCGCCTACGCGGCGATGCAGGTGTGCCTCACGAGCTTCCTCGTCGTGCATTTGACCGAGGGCCTGCACTTCACGCTCGTCTCGGCGGGCCTCGCGTTGACCGCGGCGACGCTCGGCGGCGTCGCGGGACGCATTGCGTGGGGCTACGTCGCCGACCGGTGGCTCGCGCCGCGCAACGTTCTAGCGCTCGTCGGCATGCTCGCGGGGCTGTGCGGACTGGCGACGTCGATGGCGACCGGGACGTGGCCGATGTTCGCGCTGGTCGTGCTCGCTGCGTTCTTCGGGTCGACGGCGATCGGCTGGAACGGGGTGCAGCTCTCCGAGGTCGCGCGCCACGCGCCGCCGGGGAGCGCAGGCAAGGTGACCGGTGCGACGGGGTTCGTCACGTTCGCCGGCGTCGTCGTCGGCCCGCCGCTCTTCACGCTCCTGTCGTCGGCAACCGGGAGCTATCGGCTCGGTTTCGCGTCGTTCGGCGTAGCGAGCATCATCGCGGCGCTGGCGCTGCTCGTCCGGGCGGGGGGCCGGGAGCCACGCTGCAGGAGCGAGGACTCACGGGTCAGGGACCGGGCGTCGGCGTCGAAGGACGCGAGGTGATTACAATGGTCGCGTGACCCGGCGCAACGGTGCGCCCGCCCCGGTGTCTGACCTTCGTTCCCGACAGGCGCCCGCGAACGCTCGCGGCCACCGGCATGCACACGGCTCGGTGCGTCTGCTCCCAATCACCTGACGACTGATATCGAAATGGACCGCATCCCCGACATCGACCCGCAGGAAACCCGCGAATGGCTCGAGGCGCTCGAAGGGGTGCTGGCCGCGCAGGGCCCGGACCGCGCACATTTCCTGATCGAGCAGCTGATCGACAAGGCGCGCCGCTCGGGGGCGTATTTGCCATTTTCGGCGAACACCGCCTACGTCAACACCATCCCCGCCGAGGGGCAGGTGCGCATCCCCGGCGACCAGGCGCTCGAGCATCGAATCCGCTCGATCACGCGATGGAACGCGATGGCGATGGTCGTGCGCGCGAACAAGCACACCAACGTCGGCGGCCACATCGCCAGCTACGCATCCGCGGCGACGCTCTACGACGTCGGCTTCAATCACTTCTGGCACGGCGTGTCCGACAAGCACGCGGGCGACCTCGTGTTCATCCAGGGGCATTCGGCGCCCGGCATCTATTCGCGCGCGTTCCTGCTCGGTCGGCTCACCGAGGAGCAGCTCGACAACTTCCGCCAGGAAGTCGACGGACGCGGCATCGCGTCGTATCCGCATCCGTGGCTGATGCCGACGTTCTGGCAGTTCCCGACGGTGTCGATGGGCCTCGGTCCGCTGATGGCGATCTATCAGGCGCGCTTCATGCGCTACATGCGCGACCGCGGCATGGCGGACACCGATGGGCGCAAGGTATGGGTGTTCTGCGGCGACGGCGAGATGGACGAGCCCGAGTCGATGGGCGCGATCGGCATGGCGTCGCGCGAGAACCTCGACAACCTGATCTTCGTCATCAACTGCAACCTGCAGCGCCTCGACGGGCCGGTGCGCGGCAACGGGAAGATCATCCAGGAGCTCGAGAGCGACTTCCGCGGCGCGGGCTGGAACGTGATCAAGGTGATCTGGGGCTCGCGCTGGGACGCGCTGCTCGCTCGCGACAAGAAGGGCATCCTGATGCGCCGGATGATGGAGGCGCTCGACGGCGAATACCAGACGTTCAAGTCGCGCGACGGCGCCTACGTGCGCGAGTACTTCTTCAACACGCCGGAATTGAAGGAGCTCGTCGCCGATTATTCCGATGAGGACGTGTGGAACCTCAATCGCGGCGGCCACGATCCGCACAAGGTCTTCGCCGCGTACCACGCCGCCGTCAACCACAAGGGCCAGCCGACGGTCATCCTCGCCAAGACGATCAAGGGCTACGGGATGGGCCTCGCGGGCGAGGCGCAGAACATCACGCACCAGCAGAAGAAGATGAACGTCGACGCGGTCCGCGTGTTCCGCGACCGTTTCCAGATCCCGGTGTCGGACGACAAGATCGACGAAGTGCCGTACGTCAAGTTCGAAGAGGGCTCGAAGGAGCTCGAGTACATGCGCGCGCGGCGGATGGAGCTTGGCGGCTACCTCCCCGCTCGGCGCGAGAAGGCGCAGGCGCTCGAGGTACCGCCGCTGTCGGCGTTCCAGCGCTTCCTCGCGAGCACCGGCGAGCGCGAGATCTCGACGACGATGGCGTTCGTGCAGATCCTGCAGACGATCATCCGCGACAAGAACCTCGGCAAGCACGTGGTTCCGATCGTGCCCGACGAGTCGCGCACGTTCGGGATGGAAGGGATGTTCCGCCAGCTCGCGATCTGGAACCAGCTCGGGCAGCTCTACACGCCCGAGGATCGCGACCAGCTGATGTTCTACAAGGAGGACAAGCACGGCCAGATCCTGCAGGAAGGCATCAACGAGGCTGGCGCGATGTGCGACTGGATGGCCGCGGCGTCGAGCTATTCGACGCACGGCGTGCCGATGATCCCGTTCTTCATCTTTTATTCGATGTTCGGGTTCCAGCGCTTCGGCGACTTCGCATGGGCTGCCGGGGACATGCGCTGCCGCGGCTTCCTGCTCGGCGGAACGGCGGGTCGTACGACGCTGAACGGCGAAGGACTGCAGCACGAGGACGGGCAGTCGCAGCTCTTCGCGTCGGCGTTCCCGACGTGCATCTCGTACGACCCGACGTTCTCGTACGAGGTCGCGGTGATCATCCAGGACGGCCTGCGGCGCATGTATGCCGAGCAGGAGGATCACTTCTACTACATCACGGTGATGAACGAGAACTACGTCCATCCCGCGATGCCGGAACGCGCCGAGGGATCGATCATCAAGGGTATGTATCGCTTCGGCGGGGGAGACGCGAAAGCGAAGGCGCCGCGCACGCAGCTGCTGGGCTCGGGGACGATCTTCCGCGAGGTGATCGCCGCGGCGGATTTGCTGCGCAACGACTGGGGCGTCGAGTCCGATCTGTGGAGCTGCCCGTCGTTCACCGAGCTCGCGCGCGACGGCCGCGCGGTCGAGCGCGACAACATACTGCATCCGGGCGAGAAGCCGCGGGTGTCGCACCTCGAAAGCTGCCTCGCCGGCACGAAGGGTCCCGTCGTCGCGGCGACCGATTACGTGCGCGCGTATCCCGACCAGATCCGCCCGTACGTCAAGCGCCGCTACGTGGTGCTCGGCACCGACGGCTTCGGACGCTCGGACACGCGCGAGAAGCTTCGCCACTTCTTCGAAGTCGATCGCTTCTACGTCACGGTCGCAGCGCTGAAGGCGCTCGCCGACGATGGGACGATTCCGGCGACCAAGGTCTCCGACGCGATCAAGAAGTACGGCATCGATCCGGCGAAGCCGGCACCCTGGACCGTTTAGCTCGACAACCACGACCAGCGACATGAGCACCCTCGACGTCAAGGTCCCCGATATCGGCGACTTCCACGATGTGCCGGTGATCGAAGTGTTCGTGAAGGCGGGCGACAGCGTGAGCGCCGACGATTCGCTCGTCACGCTCGAATCCGACAAGGCCACGATGGACGTGCCGGCGCCCGCGGCCGGCACGGTCGTGCGCGTTGCCGTCAAGGTCGGTGACAAGGTGAGCGAAGGCGCCCAGGTGCTGACGCTGGAGACGGCGCAGGCGGCACCCTCGCCCCAACCCTCTTCCGCGAGCGGGAAAGGAAGTGGCCCATCGCCGTCCGGCAAATCCAGGTCGACGCCGGCGGAATCGACGCCGCAGAGTGCGATCGGCACGCGCGCGCCGACACCGCCGCCGGATGCCGCGCGCGGACGCGAGAGTGCGGTTGCGAAGGCTGCGGGCGCCGGCAATGGCGGCGCGGGCGAGGGCCGAATCGCCCAGGCGCCAGCGCGCACCGCGACGGCCAGTGCGCCGCCGAGCCCCGAGCTCGTGACGCCCGCACCGCGCGGTGAAAAGGGACGCGCGGACACCCCCGGCGAAGGCGCGAGCGCGACGCCGCCCGCCGGCGCGACGATCGAAGTCCGCGTCCCGGACATCGGCGACTTCACCGACGTGCCGGTGATCGAAGTATTCGTGAAGCCCGGCGACGTCGTGAAAACCGACGATCCGCTCGTGACGCTCGAATCCGACAAGGCGACGATGGACGTGCCCTCGCCCGTCGCCGGCGTGGTCGAAGGCGTGCGCGTGTCGGTCGGGGAGCGCGTCAGCGAGGGCAGTGCGCTTCTCACGCTCAAGACGGCGCAGACCGGCGCGGAGCCTGCGAGCCGCAGCACGCCGCCGTCGTTTCCCGCGAATGCCGATCGCGCGGTCCCGCCGATCACCCCAGCAGCGCCGAACGATGCGGGTGAAGCAGGATCGACCGGCTCCGCCATCGCTCATGCGGGCGGACCGCCACGCGAAGTCGAACGGCCCGACGTGCAGGCGCAGGCCGGCGCTGCCGTCGGTCACGAGACGGCGGCGGGCGTGCCACACGCGTCCCCGTCGGTGCGCAAGTTCGCACGCGAGCTCGGCGTCGATCTCGCCCGCGTGCGCGGTAGCGGCCAGAAGGGCCGCATCCTGCACGAGGACGTGCAGGGTTTCGTGAAGCAGGCGATGAGCGCGCCGTCGCAGGCATCCGCGCCCGCGGCGACAACCGGCACCGGCCTGAATCTGCTCGCGTGGCCCAAGGTCGATTTCGCCAAGTTCGGCGCGGTCGAGACGAAGCCGCTGTCACGGATCAGGAAGATTTCCGGCGCGAACCTGGCGCGCAACTGGGTGATGATCCCGCACGTCACGCAGTTCGACGATGCGGACATCACCGACCTCGAGGCCTTTCGCGTCGCGCTCAACAAGGAAAACGAGAAGACGGGTGTCAAGCTCACCATGCTCGCGTTCCTGATCAAGGCGTCGGTCGCCGCACTGAAGCGCTTTCCGGACTTCAACGCGTCGCTCGACGGCAGTGGCGAGAACCTCGTCTACAAGCGCTACTACAACGTCGGCTTCGCCGCCGACACGCCGAACGGGCTCGTCGTGCCGGTGATCAAGGGCGCCGATGAAAAAGGCGTGCTCGCGATCGCCAAGGAGATGGGCGAGCTCTCGGCGAAGGCGCGCGAAGGCAAGCTCGGTCCCGCCGACATGCAGGGCGGCGGCTTCTCGATCAGCTCGCTCGGCGGCATCGGCGGCACGATGTTCACGCCGATCATCAACGCGCCGGAAGTGGCGATCCTCGGCGTGTCGCGCAACGAGATGAAGCCGGTGTGGAACGGCGAGAAGTTCGAGCCGCGGCTCGTGCTGCCGCTGTCGCTCTCCTACGACCACCGCGTGATCGACGGTGCGCAGGCTGCGCGCTTCATCGTCTACTTCGCGAGCGTGCTCGCCGATTTCCGCCGCGTGCTGCTGTGAGCGCGCCGGGCCGCCCCAAGCGCGAGCGAGGCCCGAAGCGAAGCAGCGCGGAGGGTCGTCCAATGCATGCGGCGCGTCCCCGTGGCGCACGACGCCGATGACCCAGGACGAGCAGAAGCGTCTCGTCGCGCGCGAAGCGCTGCGCTACGTCGCCGACGACGCGTGGCTCGGCGTAGGCACCGGCTCGACCGCAAACTTCTTCATCGACGAGCTCGCGCGGATCAAGCATCGGATCAAGGGAGCGGTCGCGAGCTCGGTTGCGACCGCCGAGCGCCTGAAGGTGCACGGCATCGACGTCGAAGAGCTCAACAACGTGGGCGACATTCCGGTGTACGTCGACGGCGCCGACCAGGTCACGCCGCAGGGTGCGATGATCAAGGGCGGCGGCGGCGCGCTGACGCGCGAGAAGATCGTCGCCGCCGTTGCGCGCAAGTTCGTCTGCATCGCCGATCGGTCGAAGAAGGCCGACGTGCTCGGCTCGTTTCCATTGCCCGTCGAAGTGATCCCGATGGCGCGCAGCTACGTTGCGCGCGAGCTGGTCCTGCTCGGCGGCTATCCGGAATGGCGGATGGGGTACACGACCGACAACGGCAACGTGATCCTCGACGTATCCGACTTGAAGATCGACGATCCGGTCGCGATGGAGGATCGTATCCGCGCGATCGTCGGCGTCGTGACGGTGGGCCTGTTCGCACGGCGTGGGGCGGACGTGATCCTGCTCGGGACGCCGGACGGCGTCGAAACGATCGTCCCCAAACGCTGACTGCCGCCGTCGAATGAACCGATGAACGACATTGCCGACGAGCGCGTCGCCGCGACCAGCGTCGCCGCGTACATGCAACGCGTCGGCGAAGCGGCGCGAGCCGCCTCGCGCGCGCTCGCGCGCGCCGACACGCACGCCAAGAATCGCGCGTTGACCGCGACGGCGGCCGCGCTGCGCCGAAACGCGCAAGCGATCCTCGAGGCGAACGCGCGCGACGTCGACGTCGCGCGCGCGGCGAAGCACGACGAGGCGTTCGTCGATCGGCTGACGCTGAGCGGGAAAGCGATCGACGCGATGGCGCACGGCGTCGAGGAGGTCGTCGCGCTGCCCGACCCCGTTGGCGAGATCTCCGAGCTGCGCTATCGGCCGTCCGGCATCCAGGTCGGCCTCATGCGCGTGCCGCTCGGCGTGATCGGCATCGTCTACGAATCGCGCCCCAACGTGACCGTCGACGCCGCGGCGCTGTGCCTCAAGAGCGGCAACGCGTCGATCCTGCGCGGTGGCTCGGAAGCGATCCTCAGCAATCGCGCCATTGCGGCGTGCATCGCCGAAGGCTTGCAGGAAGCCCGGCTGCCCGAGCGCGCCGTCCAACTGGTCGACACCACCGACCGCGCCGCGGTCGGATGCCTGATCACCGACGCGGCCCACGTCGACGTCATCGTGCCGCGCGGCGGCAAGTCGCTGATCGAGCGCGTCGCACGCGAGGCGAAGGTGCCCGTGCTGAAGCACCTCGACGGCGTCTGCCACGTCTTCGTCGACGAAAGCGCCGACCTCGACATGGCGGTGCGCATCGCCGACAACGCGAAGACGCAGCGCTACTCGCCGTGCAACACGATGGAGACGCTCCTCGTGCACGCGGCGATCGCGGCGCGCTTCCTTCCGGCGATCGCCCTCATCTACGATGCAAAGGGGGTCGAGATGCGCGGCGACGACGCATCACGCGCGATCGTGGCGACGATCAGGTCGGCGACCGAGGACGACTGGTACGCCGAATACCTGGCACCCATCGTGGCGATCCGCATCGTCGATTCGCTCGATGCCGCGATCGCCCACATCGCGAAGTACGGCTCGCAACACACCGATGCGATCGTCACCGGCGATTACGCGCACGCGATGCGCTTCCTTCGCGAGGTCGACTCGAGCTCGGTCATGGTGAATGCATCCACACGCTTCGCCGACGGCTTCGAGTACGGCCTCGGCGCCGAGATCGGCATTTCGACGAACAAGCTGCACGCGCGCGGGCCGGTCGGCCTCGAGGGGCTGACGAGCCGCAAGTGGATCGTGCTCGGCAGCGGCCAGATCCGCTCGTAGCTCGCGCTGCGGCGACGACCGGTCCGCGCGCCAGCCCACCGAATCGCAGCGTTTCGTGGCGGTCGCCAACCTCCTCGCGCTGATCGACGACATCGCGAGCGTGCTCGACGACGTCGCGCTTCTGACGAAAGCGGCGACGAAAAAGACTGCGGCCGTCCTCGGCGACGATGTGGCGCTGAACGCGCAGCAGGTGACCGGCGTCGCCGCGAACCGCGAACTGCCGATCGTCTGGGCGGCGGCGAAAGGCTCGCTCGTCAACAAGGCGATCCTCGTGCCGCTCGCGCTCGCGATCAGCGCGCTCGCGCCGTGGGCGGTGACGCCGCTTTTGATGATCGGCGGCGTGTTCCTCTGCTACGAGGGCTTCGAGAAGATCGCGCACCGCCTCGCGGGCCGGCCGAAGGACGACGCGGAGCGCCAACGACTCGGCGAGGCGTTGCGCGACCCGAGCGTCGACATGAAGGCGTTGGAAAACGCGAAGATCAAGGGCGCGGTGCGCACCGACTTCATCCTGTCGGCGGAGATCATCACGATCGCGCTCGGCACCGTCGCCGGGTCGGCGTTCGGCGTGAGGATCGCGGTGCTGGTCGGCATCGCGCTGCTGATGACGATCGGCGTGTACGGCTTCGTCGCCGGCATCGTCAAGCTCGACGACGTGGGACTCCACCTCGCGCGGCGTCCGACCGGCGCGACGCTCGCGTCGCTGCAGCGTGCGGTGGGGCGCCGAATCGTCGGCGCGACGCCCTACCTCATGAAGGCACTCTCGATCGCCGGGACGGCGGCGATGTTCCTCGTCGGAGGCGGCATCCTGACGCATGGCGTGCCGGCCCTCCATCATGCGATTCGAAATTGGGGCGACGGCCTCGACGATCTTCCGGGCGTGGCCGCGGTGTCCGGCGCGCTCGGGCCGATGCTCGTCAACGCGCTCGCCGGCATCGTGGCGGGCGGCCTCGTCTTCGCACTCGGTCGGCTCGCCGGGCGCGTGCGCGCGACCTCGCCGTCGCGAGCGAGTTGAATCTTCACGCCGCCGTAGCCGGGCGGCTGCGACGCAGCCATGCGAGCCAGATCGTCGCCGCGGCGATGACGACGAGTACCGGCAACGCCGCCCGATTCATCGTTTCCCAGCCGCTCGTCGTGACCAGCGCGCCGGACGCGGCCGATGACAGGCCCATCGTGGCGAACACGAGGAAGTCGTTCAGGCCCTGCGTGCGCGCCTTCTCGCTCGGCCGGTACGTCTCGGTCAGGAGCGTCGTACCACCGGTGTACATGAAGTTCCAGCCGAGTCCGACGAAGATCAGCGACGCGACGAAGTGCGCGACGGAGATGCCGTCGAGCGCGACGAACACGGCGATCGCGTTGAGCGCGACGCCCGCCTGGATGATGCGAAGCGTCCCGAACCGGCGGATCAGCGGACCGGTCAGAAAACCCGGCGCGAACATCGCGACGACGTGCCACTCGATCACCAGCGCCGTCGCGGAGAACGGATGGCCGCAGAAGTTCATCGCGATCGGCGTCGCGGTCATCAGCAGGTTCATGAGGCCATAGCCGAGCGCCCCGGCGAGCACCGCGACGACGAACGTCGGCTGGCGCACGATCTCGACGAGCGACCTGCCGCGGACGGCGTGTTCCTCGAGCGCCGGCTTCGGCACGTGCACCCGCGACTGCACGGCGAGCGCGACCAGTGCGAAGAGCGCCAGCAGAAGGAACGAGCCGAGGAACGGCGTAGCGAACCAATCACGCGCGACACGCGCGGTCTGCGGCCCGATGAGGCCACCGAGGACGCCGCCGGCGAGCACGAGCGAGATGGCCGTTGCGCGGTCCGCCGCGGTCGCGACTTCGGCCGCGGCAAACCGGTATTGCAGTCCAACCGCGTTGTACACGCCGATGATGCCGGTCGCGACGCAGAACAGCACGAAGCTGTGCATCGACAGCGCGTACGCGGCGAGCGCGCAGCCGGCGACGTTGACGAGCGCGCCCGTCATGAACCCGATGCGCCGCCCCACGCGCGCCATCCACAGCGACATCGGCATCGTCGCGAGCGCCGATCCGATCACGTAGGTCGTCGCGCCGAGCGTCGCGAGCGATTTCGTCTGCGCGAGCGAATAGCCGACGAGCCCGTTCATCGAGATCAGGCCCGACGAGTTGGTGAGGAGCAGCGCCTGGCAGCAGGCCAGAAGGAAGATGTCGCGTCGGGAAGTCTTCACGAGGGGGGCGCGAGCGCGCCGGGCCGTCCCAAGTGCGAACAGGGCCGAAGCGCGCAGCGCGTAGGGTAGTCCAATGAGCCGCGGAGCCTCGGGGAAGGCCGTATGATACGGGCGCATGCCGATCACGCCGCTCGCCCAGGAGATTCTCGGTTTCTGGTTCGTGCCGGCGCCCGGCGAGCCGACCGGCACCGGCAAAGCGACGGTCGACGGCGTCGTCGTGCGCGACGTCTGGTTTCGCAAGGACGAGGCGTTCGACGCGGCGATTCGCGAGCGCTTCGCGGTGCCCCTCGCCGCGGGTCTCGCCGGCGCGTACGGCGAGTGGTGCGACGCGCCGCGGGGCAGCCTCGCGCGCGTCGTGCTGCTCGATCAGTTCACCCGCAACGCGTTTCGCGGAACGACGCAGGCGTTCGCGGGCGACGCGCGCGCTCTCGCGACGACGAACGATGCGCTCGACCACGGCTACGACGACGCGCTGCTGCCGCAGGAGTGCTGGTTCCTCTACATGCCGCTCGAGCATAGCGAGGCGCTCGCCGACCAGGACCGCGCGGTGGCGCTCTTCGAGGCGCTCGCCGCGAAGACCGGGCTCGACGAGCCGCTGCCGTGGGCGATCCGCCATCGCGACGTGATCCGGCGGTTCGGACGCTTTCCCCATCGCAACGCGATTCTCGGCCGCGCGAACACGGCCGACGAGGTCGCCTTCCTGCGCGAGCCCGGGTCGAGCTTTTGACGCGCGAAGGCCCAACCGCGGCAACCGACGCGCCGATCGCGCTGCTCGGTGGAACGTTCGATCCCGTTCACTACGGCCATCTTCGCTTCGCCGACGACGTGCGGCGCGCACTCGGCCTGCGCGAAGTTCGCCTCGTGCCGTCCGCGCTGCCGCCGCATCGCGAGCCGGCGCGGGCGGCCGGCGCCGATCGCGTCGCGATGCTCGAAGTCGCCGTGCGCGACTTCCCCGGGCTCGCCGTCGATGCGCGCGAGATCGCGCGCGGCGGCCGCAGCTATACGGTGGAGACGCTCGAGTCGCTGCGGCGCGAGCACCCGGAGGCGCCGCTCATTCTGCTGGTCGGCGCCGACGCCTTCCGGGGGCTGCCCGCCTGGCACCGCTGGCGCGAACTCTTCGACCTCGCGCACGTCGTCGTCGTCCCACGTCCCGGATCGACGCTCGACGACCTGCCGTCGGCGCTCGTGTCCGAATGGCAGGCGCGGCATACGGCCGACGCGCAGGTCTTGCGCGCCCGGACGGCAGGCTCCATCTACGTGCAGCCGGTGGCGCCGCAGGCCATCTCGTCGACGCAAATTCGCAACGCGCTCGCGCGAGGCGACGTCCGGTCGATCGACGCTTTGCTGCCCGCGGCGGTTTTGGCCTATATTGGCTCGCGCCGTCTTTATCAACTCTCGCACGGAACGGACCCCCACCCCACGCATGCATCTTGACAAGCTGCAGGAAGTCGCCGTCGCGGCCCTCGAGGACATCAAGGCCCGCGATATCGAAGTCATCGATGTCCGCCCGCAAACCAGCCTGTACGACACGATGGTCGTCGCCTCCGCCGATTCGAATCGGCAGGTGAAGGCGCTCGCCAACCACGTTCGCGAGAAGCTCAAGGAAGCCGGCGCGCCGATTCTCGGCGTCGAAGGCGAGAGCGTCGGCGAGTGGATCCTCGTCGACGCCGGCGACATCGTCGTCCACGTGATGCAGCCCGCCGTGCGCGCCTACTACAACCTCGAGGAGCTGTGGGCGCCGCAGGCGCCGCGACGGCGCGCGGTCGCGGCGTAACCGGAAAAGCAGGGCCCGACTCCACTGCCGGCGTAAGTGGAGTCCGACCCTGTTTTTCGCCAAGCCGACCTCGCCATGAAGCTTCGCATCGTCGCGCTCGGCCACCGCACGCCGCGGTGGGTGAGCGAGGGCTACGACGAATTCGCGAAGCGCCTGCCGCGTGAATACGCGCTCGAACTCGTCGAGCTGAAACCCGAGGCGCGCGAGCGCGGCCGCAGCGTCGCGCAGATGCTCGCGACGGAAGCCAAGCGCGTCGAAGCTGCGTGCGCCGGCTATCGCATCGTCGCGCTCGACGAACACGGCGCCGCCTGGACGACGCACGATCTGGCCGAGCGTCTTCGCGGCTGGCGCGACGGCAACGAAGCGATTGCCTTCGTCGTCGGCAGCGCCGACGGCCTCGACGTCACGCTCAAGTCGCAGGCGGCCGCCGTCGTCGCGCTTTCCGCGATGACGCTGCCGCACGGCCTCGCCCGCATCCTTCTCGCCGAGCAGATCTACCGCGCCACGACGCTCCTCCTCGGGCACCCGTATCATCGCGGCTGACGCGCCCGCCGCCACGCCGGGCGCCAAGAAGAACATGAGCGCCCCGCGCCTCTACCTGGCCTCCCGCAGTCCCCGGCGCGAAGCGCTGCTGCGACAACTGGACGTCGAGTTCGAGACGCTGCTCCTGCGCGAAGCGCCTGGCCGCCCGCGCGACGTCGTCGAAGCGCCGGCGGCGGCGGAGCGGGCAGCGGACTACGTGCTCCGGATGGCGTGCGCGAAGGCTGCGATCGGCTCGCAGCGCCTGCACGAGCGCCAGCTCGCGCCCCGACCAGTGCTCGGTGCGGACACCGAGGTCGTGCTCGACGGCGAGATTTTCGGCAAGCCGCGCAACGACGCGGACGCGCTGCGGATGCTGCGTCGTCTCTCCGGTCGCACGCACGAAGTGATGACGGGCGTCGCGATCCGCACCGGCGAGCGGACCGAAGCGGCGCTTTCGACGTCGCGCGTCACCTTCCGCCGTCTGGGGGCCGCCGAAATGGACCGCTACGTCGGCACGCGCGAGCCGTTCGACAAGGCGGGCGGCTACGCGCTGCAGGGACGCGCGGCCGCGTTCATCTCGCGCATCGCGGGAAGCCCGACCGGTATCGTCGGCTTGCCGCTCTACGAAACGGCGTCGCTGCTCGCACGGATCGGTCTTTGCGTGGTATGACTACCGGCCGGAGTCGGAAAAAGACGCCAGGACCATGAACGCGAACCCGCAGGTGACCATTCGCGCGGCGGCCGACCACGCCGAAGCGCGGATGACGCACGAGGTCCTGATCAACGTGACGCCGCAGGAGACGCGCGTCGCGATCCTCGAGCAGGCGGTCGTCCAGGAGCTGCACGTCGAGCGCGCGAGCGCGCGCGGGCTCGTCGGCAACATCTGCCTCGGCCGTGTCGCGCGCGTGCTTCCCGGCATGCAGAGCGCCTTCATCGAGATCGGCCTCGAGCGCGCCGCGTTCCTGCACATCGCCGACATCTGGGAGCATCGCCAGAACGGCCATGGCGAGCATCGGCCGATCGAGCGGATCCTGCACGAGGGGCAGACGCTGCTCGTGCAGGTGATCAAGGATCCGATCGGCACCAAGGGCGCGCGGCTGTCGACGCAGCTTTCGCTCGCCGGGCGCCTGCTCGTCTACCTGCCGCAGGATTCGCACATCGGCATCTCGCAGCGCATCGAAGGCGAGCTCGAGCGCGAGACGTTGCGCGGCAAGCTGCAGACGCTGCTGCCGGAAGGCACCGCGGGCGGCTTCATCATCCGCACGATGGCCGAAGCCGCGTCGGAGCGCGAGCTCGCGACCGACATCGAGTACCTGACCAAGCTGTGGCGCGACCTGAACGAGCGCGCGTCGCAGGTGCCCGCGCCGACCGTGCTCTACCAGGATCTGAATCTTTCGCAGCGGGTGCTGCGCGACATGGCGACCGAGGAGACCTCGCGCATCCTCGTCGACTCGCGCGAGACGTTCGTCCGCATGCAGGAGTTCGCGCAGGAATACACGCCGGCGATCTTCGACCGCCTCCAGCACTACGTCGGGGAGCGCCCCCTCTTCGACCTCTACGGGGTCGAGGACGAGATCGAGAAGGCGCTCGCGCGCCGCGTCGACTTGAAGTCGGGCGGCTACCTGATCATCGACCAAACCGAGGCGATGACGACGATCGACGTCAACACCGGCGGCTTCGTCGGCGGCCGCAGCTTCGACGACACCATATTCAAGACGAACCTCGAGGCGTCGCAGGTCATCGCGCGGCAGCTGCGCATGCGCAACCTCGGCGGCATCATCATCATCGACTTCATCGACATGGAGAATGCCGACCACCGCGCGGCGGTGCTGGCCGAGCTCGACAAGGCGCTCGAGCGTGATCGCACGCGCCTCACGGTGAACGGCTTCACGCAGCTCGGCCTCGTCGAGATGACGCGCAAGCGCACGCGCGAGTCGCTCGCGCACGTGCTCTGCGAGCCGTGCCCGACCTGTGGCGGGCGCGGGCAGCTCAAGACCGCGCAGACGGTCTGCTACGAGGTGCTGCGCGAGATCCTGCGCGAGGCGAAGCAGTTCAACGCGCGCGAGTTCCGCATCCTCGCCTCGCAGTCGGTGATCGACATGTTCCTCGACGAGGAGTCGCAGAGCCTCGCGCAACTCGGCGACTTCATCGGCAAGCCGATCTCGCTGCAGGTCGAGACGCTGTACACGCAGGAACAGTACGACGTCGTGCTGATCTGAATCGGGGCGCAACCTGCGTCCCCGCATTCACGATCTCCTCGCCCGCCTGCGCGGCTTGTTCGCGCGGTGGCTGCGTCGCGCCAAAGCGCCCGGCCGCTTCGAGACGGGCAGCGCGCGTTCGTGGCGCGGCTATCTCACCACCGCGCCGCGCGTCGAGCCCGCGCGCGAATACCTGGTCTACGTCCCCGCCGGATGGACACGCTGGAAGCGCGCGCCACTGCTGGTCCTCCTGCACGGGTGCCGGCAGACGGCCGAAGATTTCGCCGCGCTGACGCGCATCGTCGACCACGCCGACGCACACGGGATGCTCGTGCTGCTCCCGCGGCAGGCGCCGCAGGCGAACGAGTGGGGCTGCTGGAACTGGTTCGAGACGAACACCGAGCGCGGCGCGGGTGAAGCGGCGATCGTCGCCGCGCAGATCGTGCGCGCGCGCCGGCGCTACCGGGCACGGCGCGAGCGCGTGTGGATCGCCGGGTTGTCCGCCGGCGGAGCGCTCGCGGCGATCCTCGGGTTGCGTCATCCGCGACTGGTGCGCGGCGTGCTCGTGCATTCGGGGCTCGCGTGCGGGGCCGCCTCGTCGGCGGCCTCCGCGCTGCGCGTGATGCGCGAAGGACCGGATACCAACGTCGTACGCATCGCCGACGATGCGTACATCGCGCAGCGCCGCAACGCTTACGACGTGCCGCTCCTCGTCATCCACGGCGATCGCGACGACGTGGTGTCGCTGCGAAACGCCGATGCGCTCGTGTCGCAGTATCTCGAGTTCAATCGGCGGGTGCGCGGCGATGCGGCCGGGGTCGGCGACAGCTTGCCGCCTTCCTTCGCGAGCGCGCATGCCGAGGCAGGGACGGCGCACGCGTTTCGGCTCGACGACTGGCACGCGGGCGGCGCGCTCGCCGTGCGTCGCGTCGTCATCGACGGACTCGCGCACGCGTGGAGCGGCGGCGATGCCGCGCGCGCGTTCGCCGACCCGCGCGGACCGAGCGCGCTCGGCCTCCTCGCCGCGTTCGTGCGCGACACCCGCGGCGTTGACCGGGCGACTAAGTAAGAGCATGATTACTTACGCGTCGCCCCGATGATTCCGGACCTGCTCAAGCGCCCGATCGAGGTCGTGAACGTCGGCTTGCCCGGCTTCGCGCAGGATCTCCATTCGCAGCACGTCCCTGTGGTCCAGGTCGACTGGACGCCGCCTGCGCGCGGCAACGCCGAGCTCGTCGCGTTGCTCGCTCGGCTCGCCGTGGCGGATGAAGCGCGCATCGCATCCGCCAATGCGCAAGCGCTGCAACGTCTTCTCGACGCCGATCCGGTGCTCGTCGACGTCGTCGCCGCCGGAGACGTCATTCCCGATCTTCGCGATCGCGTCGTGCAGCACGCGGGCCCGCCGATCGGCTGGGATCGGATGTGCGGGCCGCTGCGCGGCGCGATCGCGGGCGCGATCGTCTACGAAGGCTGGGCGCGCGACCTTCCGCAGGCCGAGGCGCTCGCCGCCTCGGGCGAAATCGCATTTCGACCCAACCACGAGCACGGTTGCGTCGGACCGATGACCGGCATGATCACGCGCACGATGCCGGTGTTCGTGGTCGAGAATCGCGCGTTCGGCAACCGCGCGTACAGCAGCATCAACGAAGGCCTCGGCAAGGTGATGCGTTTCGGCGGCAACGACGAGAGCGTGCTCGCGCGCCTGCGCTGGCTGCGCGACGTGTGCGGCCCGCGCCTGCACACCGCGCTGCGCGAGATCGGAGGCCTCCCGCTCTCGCCGCTCATCGCACGCGGCCTCGCGATGGGCGACGAGATGCATCAGCGGAACGTCGCGTGCACTGCGCTCTTCCTGCGCGCCACTGCGGCGGCCATCGCGCGCACCGGCTCCGCCGCGGAGAGCGCCGACGTGCTTCAGTTCATCGGCGGCAACGATCAGTTCTTCCTGAACATCGCGATGGCGATGGGCAAGGCGATGACCGATCCGATGCGCGACATCGCGCATTCGACGCTCGTCACCGCGATGTGCAGGAACGGCACCGATTTCGGCATTCGTGTCGCGGGCACCGGCGACGCGTGGTTCACCGCGCCGGTCGAGATGCCGCAGGGGCTTTATTTCCCCGGCTACTCGGTCGCCGACGCCAATCCCGACATCGGCGATTCGGCGATCCTCGAGACGATCGGCCTCGGCGCATTCGCGATGGCCGCGTCGCCGGCGGTCGTCGGCTTCGTCGGCGGCGGCGGCATCGCCGACGCGATCGGCTACACGCGCGACATGGCGGAAATCTGCGCGGGCGAGAACTCGAAATGGCCGATCCCGATGCTCGACTTCGCCGGCGTGCCGTGCGGCATCGACGTGCGGCGCGTCGTCGAGACCGGCATCGCGCCGGCGATCAACACCGGCATCGCCCATCGGCACGCCGGCATCGGCCAGGTCGGCGCCGGCATCGCGCGTGCGCCGCTAGGCTGCTTCGACGACGCGCTGCGCGCGCTCGCGCAACGATGAGCGCTGCAGAGCCGCCTCGAAGCGCGAATTCCACGCCCAAGGGGGGCAGCGAAGCTCGTGAGCACGAAGGGCCGCCCCAAGGGCGAACAGGCGAGAGCGAAGCTCGAGCGTCGTTCAACACGCCGCGAGCGTTGGGCGGTCATACGAGCTTCGTCGTCAACCGCATCGTTCGCGGACGCTACCTCGATTCGGTCAGCCTGATGCGCATGTCGCGCAAGCTGTCGTCTCTCGCCGGCATCGTCGAGGCCGCAGTGATGACCGGCTCGGACACCAACAAGCGGCTGATGCGCGACAGCGGGCTGCTGCAGCAGGCGTCGGAAGGCGCGAAGCCGACCGATCTTATCGTCGGCATCTGCGGGGTATCGCAGGCGAGCGCAGACGCTGCGCTCGCCGAGCTCGACGCCATTCTCGCGCATCGCGATGCGGCGCGGCCTTCCGGCGAGGCCTTCGCCCGTAAGCGCGCGCTCGCGACCGCACGCGAGGCGTTGCCGAACGCCGATCTCGCGTTGATTTCGGTACCCGGCGAGTTCGCCGCGGCGGAGGCGGCGAACGCGTTGCGCGCGGGGTTGCACGTGCTGCTCTTCAGCAACAACGTGTCGCTCGACGACGAGCGGCGCTTGAAGCACCTCGCACGCGAGCGGGGCCTTCTGCTGATGGGTCCCGACTGCGGCACGAGCCTCGTCGACGGCGTGCCGCTCGCTTTCGCGAACGCCGTGCCGCGCGGCAACGTCGGGCTCGTCGCGGCGTCGGGTACCGGACTGCAGGAGGTCACGACGCTGATCGCCCGCGCCGGCGGCGGGATTTCGCACGGCATCGGCGTCGGTGGCCGTGACCTGCGCGACGAGATCGGCGGAATCACGACGCTGATGGCCCTCGACGCGCTCGACGAGGACGCGCGCACCCAGCACGTCGTCATCATCTCGAAGCCACCCGCGCCGAGCGTCGCACAGAGGGTCGTCGATCGCATCGCGCGAAGCTCGAAGACCTTCACCGTGTGCCTGCTCGGTGGAAGCGACGTCGCGCTGCCTGGCAACGCGAAGCATGCGCACACGTTGCGCGAGGCCGCCGAGCTCGCGCTTGGCGGGAAGCCGATCGCGCCCGACTTCGTCGCGCGGGCGACGCTTCCCGCGCCCGGACGCGGGCGCCGGGTGCGGGGCCTCTACACCGGCGGTACGTTGTGCGCGGAAGCGCAACTCGTGCTGCTCGCTGCGGGCGAACGCGTTGCGTCGAACGCGCCCGTGCCCGGTGCTCGAACCCTATCGGTCCGATCGACCGACGATGCCATGCACACGGTCATCGATCTGGGCGCCGACGAGTACACGCGCGGTCGCCCGCATCCGATGATCGAGCCCGCGATCCGGGACGCACCGTTGCGCGAGGCGCTCGCCGATGCCGAAACGGGCGCCGTCTTGCTCGACGTCGTCATCGGTTACGGCGCGGACGCCGACCCCGCGGGTGTCGTCGCGCGATCGCTCGCAGCGGCAGGGGATCGGCGCGCCGCGGTGATCGCATCCGTATGCGGCACCGAAGCGGATCCGCAGGTCTATTCGCGCCAGGTGCGCACGCTGGAATCCGCCGGCGTCGTCGTCGCGCCATCGAACGCGCATGCGGTCGAAGTCGCGCTGCGCGTGCTGCGCTCGCGCTAGTCGGTAGCGGCCGCGTCGCTCGCCCCCGATAGCGCGCCGGCAACCGTCGCCGCGCCCGCGAGCGCATCCCACCCCGACGTATGCCCGATCGTCGCGATGCGGTCGAGCGAACTTCGCGCGGCGCGGCCTTCCGCCATGTCGCGCAGGCATGCGTGCAGCGCGTCGCTGCCAAGTCCCTCGCACGCCGCGCGCCAATGGGCAACGCTGATCGGATGCGTGGCGCCTTCGAACCGCAGCTTCGCCGCGAGCCGTCGCGCGCACCGCGCGCGGCCGTAAGAATGAAGCGCGACGATCGCGCCGCCGAGAAAATCGTCGCCCGAAGGCGTAAGTCCCGGCCCGAGGCCGATCAACGCCGCCAGCGGCGCCAGGCTCACGTCGTCGCCGTCGTCGCCAAGCCAGGCCTCCAGCGCGCGCGCCGCGTCCCGTCCGGCGCGTGCCAGCGCATCGGCCGCGCTCGTTTGCGCCACGAGCGACGACAAGCCGTCGCCCGGCGCGCGGCGACGCGCCCACGCGCGAACGTTCGCGACGCCGCGCGAAAGTCGCTTCGCATCGACCGGCCACGCGACGGGCGTCGGACGCCACCGACCCGCGCTCGCGAAGCGAAACGACGTCACGCCGAATTGGACTCGGCCGGCACCGCACGAGACGTCGTCGTGTCGTCCCCGGCGAATCGCATCGAACGCCTGCGTGGACTCGACTTGCGCGTTGAGCGGCCCGGAACCGATGTCAGGTGTGCCGATGCAGACGACGTCACCGCCGAAGTCGAGATACGCGCTGCGCTCGAAGACCGCGACGATCCTGCCGACCGACGCGCGCTCGAGCGTGCGCAGGGCGATCGGACCGAGCTCCCGAATGCTTCCGTCACTTTTCATCGGCGACGACGTGCGTCCCCGCGTTTCCCTGGAACGCCTCGGCCGCCTGCTCGAGATGCGCGATGATCGCGCGCTTGCCGCCGTGCGCGAGGAAGCGCAGCACCGCGTCGATCTTCGGCGCCATGCTGCCGCGCGCGAAGTGGCCCTCGGCCTGGTACGCCTCGAGGTCGCGCACGCTCACGCAGTCGAGCTCGCGCTGCCCGGGCTTGCCGAAATCGATCGCGACGCGCGGTACCGACGTCAGGATCATCAGCGTGTCGATGCCGAGCAGGTTGGCCATGAACGCGGACGTCAGGTCCTTGTCGATCACCGCCTCGACCCCGCGCAGCCGCCCCGCGGCGTCGCGCACGACGGGGATGCCGCCCCCGCCGCCGGCGATGACGATCGTGCCCATGCGCGCCATCGTGTCGATCAGCGGCAGGTTGACGATCGCGCGCGGCCGCGGCGACGCGACGACGTATCGCCATCCACGACCCGCGTCCTCCATCATGTTCCACCCCTGCGACATCAGTGCGCGCGCGTCGGGCTCCTTGAAGAACGGGCCGATCGGCTTGCTCGGGCTCTGGAACGCGGGATCGTCGGCGTCGACTTCGACCTGCGTCAGCACGCACGCGACGATGCGCTCGCTGCCCGCGGCGTGCAGCTCGTTCTCCATCGCCTGCATGAGCAGGTACGCGATGCCGCCCTGACTATGCGCGACGCAGATGTCGAGGCGCATCGGCGCGACCTTGTCGCGCGTCAGGATCTGCCGCAACAGGATCTTGCCGACGACCGGACCGTTCCCGTGCGTGATGACGAGCTCGGCCGGCAGCCGCATCAAGGGCAGCAGCGCGCGCGCCGCGCCCGCCGCGACCGCCTCCTGCTCCTCGGTCGTGCCGGTGATGTAATCCGGATGCGTGGCGTTGCCGCCGACCGCGACGAGCACGCGATCCGAAACGCCCGCACCGGCACCCTCGCTTCCGCTCATCGCATGCTGTTCCCTGCCGTCCGCGCCATGGCCGGACGGCCATCGGCGCCCAGCATAGTAAAAATTCACTTACTAGTCCAACGCGCGCATCTCCGCGTGACAGCCGCGGCGAGTTGCGGCACGATGTGAGCCGCACGCCGGCCGCCGCACGGGCGGACGAACGAGGCAAGTAACGCGCTTTTTACTTGGCGCGCCGGCGCCGTCAGCCGTTCACACCCACACTTGGAGGTCATATGGGAATCGCACGCAAAGCGCAGAGGGCGTGGCAGGGCGCAGCCGTCGCCGCCGGCCTCGTTCTCGCCACGGCGGCGCTCGCCGCCGACCCGATCAAGATCGGCCTCGTCGCGGCGCTGTCCGGGCCGTCGGCGCAATCCGGTGAAGCGATCACACAGGGACTCACGATCGCGATCGACGAGATCAACGCGCAAGGCGGCGTCCTCGGCCGCCCGCTCGCGCTCGTCAAGCGCGACGACGAGTCGAGTCCGCCGAAAGGGGCGACCGCGGCGCGCGAGCTCATCTACGACGAGAAAGTCGCGGCGATCTTCGGCGGCCTCGATACGCCGGTCTCTCTCGCCATCGTGCCGATCGCGAACAAGGAGCACGTGCCGTACATGGGCGTATGGGCGGCGGGCACGCCGATCACGCGCAACGGCGCCAAGGAGAACTACGCGTTCCGTGTCTCGGCCGTCGACGTGCTGGTCGACGAGGCGCTCCTCAAGTACGCGCAGAAGCGGGGCGCGAAGAAGCCGGGACTCATCCTCATCAACAACCCGTGGGGTGAATCGAACGAGAAGGGCCTGCGGGAGGTCGCGCAGAAGATGGGCATCGCGCTCGCAGGCGTCGAGAAGTTCGAGGACCGCGACGTCGACGTCACGCCGCAGCTGACGCGACTCAAGAACGCGGGCGCCGACGCGTTGATCCTCGTCGCCAACGCCGCGCCCGGCGCGCAGATGATGAAGTCGCGCGAACGGATGGGCTGGAAGGTGCCGGTGATCTCGCACTGGGGCGTGTCGGGCGGCCGCTTCCCCGAACTCGCCGGGCCGACGGCCGGTGACGTCGTCTTCGTCCAGACGTACAGCTTCTTCGGCAACCAGAAACCGGCGGGTCAGAAGGTGCTCGCCGAACTCGGGAAGAAGTACAACGTGAAGGGCCCCGAAGGCGTGATCTCGCCGGTCGGCGTCGCCGATGCGTACGACGCGATGCACCTGCTCGCGCTCGCGATCAAGAAGGCCGGCAGCACCAAGGGAGATGCGATCCGGCAGGCGCTGCATCAGATCGACGAATACCAGGGCCTGATCAAAACGTACCACAAGCCGTTCAGCGCGCAGAATCAGGACGCGCTCGGGCCCGACGACTACATCTTCGTGCGCTTCGACGGCACGAAGATCGTCCCGGTCCACTGATGTCCCGGTAAAGAATTGGGGTCGGACTCGATTTTTTGAACAATCGAGTCTGACCCTATATTCACGGGCTGACCGGGTGGATCTGTTCGTCTCCGCGCTCGTGACGGGCGTGGGCCTCGGCAGCATGTACGGGCTGCTCGCGCTCGGCTTCTACGTCACGTACGCGGTCTCGAATACCGTCAATTTCGCGCAGGGCAGCACGATGATGCTCGGCGCGGTAATGGGCTTCACGTTCGGCGTGACGCTTGGCTGGCCCTGGATCGTCGCGATCCTCGCCGCGCTTCTCGCCTGCGTCGCATGGGGCGTCGTCGTCGAGGCGATCGGCGTGCGCCCGTTCGCGAAGCGCGGGTCCGACCTGTGGCTGATGGCGACGGTCGCGCTCGGCCTGATCCTCGAGAACGTCGTGCTGTTCACGTTCGGCAAGGACCCGCGCGGCATGCCGGCGTCGTCGCTCACCGGCGAAGCATTCTCGGCGGGCGGGCTGCGCGTCTCGGTGCTGCAGGTGGCGATCCCCGTCGTCGGTGTCGTGATCGCGGTCGCGCTCGCGCTCGTCACGCGATACACGCGCATGGGCAAGTCGATGCTCGCGATCGTGCAGAACCCCGATGCCGCGCGCCTGATGGGCATCGACGTGCGCAAGGCGATCGTCGCCGCGTATGCGATTTCGGGACTGTTCGCCGGCGTGGCGGGACTCCTGATCGCGCCGCTCTTCACCGTGTCGTCGTCGATGGGAACGCTCTTCGGCATCAAGGCGTTCGCGGTCGCGATCCTCGGCGGCATCGGCAACCCGTGGGGCGTCATGCTCGCCGGACTCATCTATGGCAGCGCCGAGTCGCTGATCACCGCGGCGTTCGGGTCGACGTACACGCAGATCCTGACGTTCGGCCTCGTCATCGTCGCGCTCGCGTTGCGTCCGGACGGCCTCTTCGGCCGCGCGGGGGTGAAGAAGGTATGAAGGTGCCGCTGCCGGTCGCGGCGTCGCGCACGATTGGCGAAGACGACGCGCGCGCTTCGCGCACGCCGGCGCTCTACGCGACGATCGCGGCCCTCGCGCTCGTCGCCGCGGCCGCGTCGTATTTCGCCAACGGCTATCAGCAGTACGTGATCGCGATGGTCGCGATCACCGCGATCGTCGGTGTCGGGCTCAACGTCCTGCTCGGCCTCGCCGGCCAGCTTTCGCTCGGTCACGTCGGCTTCTACGCGATCGGCGCGTACGCGTGCGCGATCCTCACCGCGCGCTACGGATGGAGCTTCTGGGCGGTGCTGCCGCTCGCCGGGATCGCCGCGGCCATCGCCGGTGCGCTTCTCGCGGTCCCGGCGCTTCGCGTGCGCGGTCCCTACCTCGCGATGGTGACGATCGCGTTCGGCTTCGTCGTCGAGCAGAGCGCGGCCGAGATGAAGGGGCTTACCGGTGGCTGGAACGGAATCATGAACATCCCGCGGCCGACGTTCTTCGGCCTGGCCGTGGACGAGTTCGGCATTGGTGCGTTCGCGCTCGCGCTGCTCGCCGTGCTGCTCGTGCTCTTCGATCGCCTGCGCGACAGCACGTGGGGGCTCGCGATGCGGGCGGCGCGCGACGCGGAGACCGCGAGCCAGTCGATCGGCCTCAATCTCGTCGCGATTCGCACCCTGGCGTTCGTCATCTCGGCGTTCCTCGCCGGCCTCGCGGGCGCGATCTTCGCGATCCTCACGAATTTCGTAAGTCCCGAGTCGTTCCCGTTCTTCCAGTCGATCACGTTCCTGCTCGTCGTGCTGATCGGCGGCGCGGGCACCGTGCTCGGCCCCGTCGCGGGCGCGTTCGTGGTCGTGCTGCTGCCCGAGATCCTGTCGTTCCTCGCTGAATATCGACTGCTCTTCTTCGGCGCGCTGCTGCTGCTCGTTCTGTGGCTGGTCCCCGAGGGGATCGTAGGCGCGATCGAGCGGCGCCTGCGCAATCCCGTCACGCGGGCGGCGACGCCCGACGACTCGCGTGTCACGGCGTTCCTCGGCGACGACCACGGGACGGCGCGCGAACTCGCGGTCGAAGGACTCGGCATCGCGTTCGGCGGCACGCAAGCCGTGCGCGACGTATCGCTTGCCGCGAGGCCCGGCGAAGTGACGAGCATCATCGGACCGAACGGCGCCGGCAAGACGACGCTCCTCAATCTCATCGGCGGCTTCTACCGAGCCGATCGCGGCGCAGTGCGCCTCGGTGCACAGGTGCTTCCGCACGGCGTGACGCATCTTGTCGCGCGCGCCGGCGTCGCGCGCACGTTCCAGACGACGCAACTGTTCGCCCGCCTCACGGTGCTCGAGAACGTGCTGATCGCGCAAAGACGCGGCGCGCTCGGCGGACTGCATCGCGCGCTCGCGGGCGGCCACGACGCTGAATCGCGCGCGCTTGCGCAGGCGCTGCTCGCCTTCGTCGGCTATCGCGGGCCGGTGGACCGCGCAGCCGGCGAGCTTCCGCACGTCGATCGCCGGCTGGTCGAGATCGCGCGCGCGCTCGCGACGAAGCCGCGCGTGCTGATGCTCGACGAGCCCGCGGCGGGACTCTCGGAAGGCGATACGAAGCGGCTCGGCGAGCTCCTGCAACGCATCGCGGCGATGGGTGTCGCCGTCGTCATCATCGAGCACGACATGCGACTGGTGATGGGCATTTCCGATCGCGTCGTCGTGCTCGATGCCGGCCGGCGGATCGTTGCGGGTACGCCAACCGAGGTTCGCGCGGACGCCGGCGTTCGCGCGGCATACCTCGGCGAAGGCGAGCTCGCGATCGAGCGGCGCGGCGGCCGCAAGGGCGCCGACGAGATCGTGCTCGCGATCGAAGACGTCGGCGCCGCGTACGGCGCGCTCCCCGTGCTCGCCGGGATCCGCCTGGAAGTGAAGCGCGGCGAGCTCGTCGCGCTGCTCGGCGCGAACGGCGCCGGCAAGTCGACGCTGATGCGCGCGATCGCCGGCCTGCATCGCCCGTTGACCGGTCGCGTGCTGCTCCTCGGCCGGGAGATCGGTCTGCTGGCCGCGCACCGGATCGCGCGAAGCGGCGTGACGCTCGTGCCCGAGGGCCGGCAGGTGTTTCCCGAGCTGAGCGTCGTCGACAACATCCTGATGGGCGCGCTCGCGCTCGATCGCCGCGAGGCGAGCGCCGAAGTCGAGCGCGTCATCGCGCGCTTCCCGATGCTCGACAAGCTTCGCCATCGCCGCGCCGGCCTGTTGTCGGGCGGCGAGCAGCAGATGCTCGCGATCGCACGCGGCCTCGCCGCGCGGCCGCAGATCGTGCTGCTCGACGAGCCGTCGCTCGGCCTCGCGCCGGCGATCGTCGAAAGCCTCTATCGCGTCCTCGAGGAGCTGCGCGCCGACGGCACGACGATCCTGCTCGTCGACCAGATGGCGCGGCTCGCGCTGTCGATCGCCGATCGTGCGTACGTGATCCAGTCGGGACGCGTCGTGCAGCAGGGGAGCGCGCAGGACGTGCGCGACGACGCGGCGCTCGAGAAGGCCTACCTCGGCTGATGGACGCCGATCTCGTCCTTCGCAACGCACGCGTCGACGGGTACGACGGCGACGTCGACATCGTCGTGCGCGACGGGACGATTCGCGCGATCGAGCGTAGTGGCGCCGTCGACGCCGACTGTCCTGGGGTCGACGCCGCCGGGCGGTACGTCTCGCCGGGCTTCGTCGAGACGCACGTTCACCTCGACAAGTCGTGCATCGTCGACCGCGTTCAGAACCGCGAAGGCACGCTGGCCGAGGCGATCCGCGAGGTCGCGAAGGCCAAGGCGGCGTTCACCGTCGACGACGTACACGGGCGCGCGTCGCGCACGCTCGAGCGCGCGATCGTGCAGGGCACGACCCGGATGCGCACGCACGTCGAAGTCGACCCCGGCATCGGGCTCCGAGGTTTCGACGCGGTGCGTGCGCTCGTCGACGAGTACGCGTGGGCGATCGACCTGGAGATCTGCGTGTTCCCGCAGGAGGGCCTGACGAACAACCCGGGCACCGAGGCATTGATGGTCGAGACGCTCCGGCGCGGCGCGCGCGTCGTCGGCGCCGCACCCTACGTCGACACCGACCCGCATGCGCAGATCGACCGCGTGTTCGCGATCGCGCGCGACTTCGACGTGCCGATCGACATGCATCTCGACTTCACGCTCGACGTGTCGAAGATGGACGTCGAATACGTCTGCGCGAAGACGCGCGAGCACCGCTACGGCGGGCGCGTGGCGATCGGCCACGCCAGCACGCTGTCGGCACTGCCCGCGCGCCGCTTCGACGAAGTCGCGACGATGCTCGCCGACGCGGGCGTCGCGGTCACCGTGCTGCCGTCGACGGATCTGTTCCTGATGGGGCGGGCCGTCGACCACGACGTTCCACGCGGCGTCGCGCCCGTGCACCGGCTCGTGCGCGCCGGCGCCAACGCGTCGCTCGCGACCAACAACGTGCTGAATCCGTTCACGCCGTTCGGCGACTGCTCGCTTTTGCGCATGGCGAACCTGTACGCGAACATCGCGCAGCTCGGCCAGCCCGAAGAGCTCGCGCTTTGTCACGACATGGTGACGATTCGCGCGGCGCAACTGATGGGCGTGGCCGATGCGCGCGTCGCGCCCGGCGCGAATGCCGATCTCGTCGTGCTCGACTGCGTCGATCGCGTGCAGGCCGTGGCGCAACTCGCGATTCCGCTCTACGTGTTCAAGCATGGCCAGATGACCGCGAGCCGGGTTCCCGCCGTGCTCCATCGGCCGTAAGCATGGCCAACGGCCTGCGCCCCTCGCCTGCACTGCGATCGCCGCCCGTCGCGCGTGCGCCGGTCGCGCGCAAGCGCGATCCCATGCTGACCCGCGACCGCGTACTGCGCGCCGGCATCGTCGAATTCTGCCGCCACGGCTATATCGGCGCGCGCATCGACCAGATCGCCAAGCGCGCCGGCTGCAACATGCGCATGATCTACCACTACTTCGGGAGCAAGGAGAAGCTCTACGTCGCCGTGCTCGAGCGCGTGTTCGGCGAGCTGCGGCTCGAGGAGAGTCGCCTGCATCTCGCGCACCTCGACCCGGTCGCCGGCGTCGTCGCGCTCGTCGATTTCACGATGGACCATCTTGGCCGCCATCCGGAGTTCGTCGCGCTCCTCGGCAACGAGAACCTGCTGCGCGGCAAATACCTCCGGCGCTCGCACGTGGTGCCGCGCGCATCGGCACCGCTGCTCGAAGCCATTCGCGACCTGCTCGAGCGCGGCCGCGCGAGCGGCGCATTCGGCCGCGACGTCGATCCCCTCCAGTTCTACGTCAGCGTCCTGTCGCTCTGCTACGTGCACGTGTCGAATCGCTATACGCTGTCGATCACGTTCAATCGCGACATCACCGATCCCGGCTGGCTCGACGCACGGCGCCGCCACGTGCAGCAGATGGTGCTCGCGTACCTGTGCGCGGCGAACGGCGCGCGGCCGGAGACGAAGTTCGCGACTGCGGCGCCTGCCTGAGATAATCGACGCCGATCAATCGCTGCGATCGGAGGCGGCATGCCGGCGACGGGAATGAATCACTTCACGATCCTCACCGACGACGTGCGCGGCACCGTCGACTTCTATGCCGATTTGCTCGGCCTCGCAGAAGGACCGCGTCCGCCGCTTTCGATGCCCGGCGCCTGGCTCTACGCCGGCGACCATCCGGTGCTGCACGTCGTCGGCGGCCGCGACGCAAGCGAGCTCACGCCCGGCGTGATCGATCACATCGCGTTCTCGGCGAGCGACCTCGCCGACACCCTCGCGCTGCTCGCGTCGCGCAACGTGGCGCATACCTGCCGCCGGCAGGTCGAGACCGGCGTGTGGCAGGTGTTCTTCGACGATCCCAACGGCGCGCGCGTCGAGCTCGACTTCGCAGCCGACGAGCCGCGCGGCGGCGACGCCGCCAGATGATCTCGCGTCACCGCGCGCCGCCGGAGCTCGCGCTCGACCATCTCGTCGTCGCAGCGGCGTCGCTCGATGCGGGCGCGGACTGGATCGAGGCGCGGCTCGGCCTGCGTCCGGTGCCCGGCGGCAAGCACGCGACGATGGGCACGCACAACGCGCTCGTCGGTCTCGGACCGACGTCGTACCTCGAAGTGATCGCGATCGATCCGCAGGCGCCGGGACCGGCACGCGCGCGCTGGTTCGATCTCGACGAGCCACGGATGCGCGCCCGCCTCGCCGAAGGACCGGCGCTCGTGCACTGGGTCGTGCGCTCGCGCGCGATCGACGATGCGTCGGCGGCCAGCGACGTCGAGCTCGGGGAGATCCAGGCGCTGAGGCGCGGCGACTTCGAATGGCGAATGACCGTGCCCGCCGACGGCCACCTGCCCGCCCGCGGCCTCGTCCCCACGCTCATTCAGTGGTCGAACCCGCTGCATCCTTCGCAACGCCTGCCGGAATCCGGCCTCCGTGTCGTTGCGCTCGCAGGCGAGCATCCGGAACCTGCGCCGGTGCGCGCGACCCTCGCGCGGCTCGGCCTGTCGGACGTGCTGAAAGTCACGTTCGGCACTACGCCACGGCTCGCCGCCATGCTGCGCACGCGTCGCGGCGTCGTGACGCTCTAGTGTGCAAGCGCACTTTCGCGCGCCCTCCCGGTCACAGAACGAGTGCGCCGCGACGTCGCGTTCTCGCGCGGTCGCACGCGTGGATCGAAGCCCTTGATCGCGTTACGGACGCTGCTCGCCATCGTCGTCGTGCTCGCCAGCACGGCCGGGCTGTTGGCATCGTGCGCATCGCCGCCGGCGCTCGAGCCCGCGCCGGCGGCGACGCGCGCCTCGTTCGACCCGGGGGTCGTCGTGCGCGGCGCGCAACTCGAAGCCATCGGCGATTGCAGGACTTGCCATACGGCGCCCGGCGGCCGCGCCTTCGCCGGCGGCCGGCGCATCGAGACACCGTTCGGCGCGATCTACAGCACGAACATCACGCCGGATCGCGACACGGGGATCGGCGCATGGACCGAGCCGGCATTCGTGCGCGCGATGCGCCAAGGCATCGATCGCGCCGGGCACCCTCTCTATCCGGTCTTCCCCTACGATCACTTCAATCTCGTTTCCGACGACGACCTGCATGCGCTCTACGCGTTCCTGATGACGCGCTCACCGGTCGCGGCGCGCGCCCCGCCCAACGAGCTCATTTTTCCGCTCGGATTCCGCCCGCTTCTCGCCGGCTGGAAAGCGCTCTACCTGCATCCGCGCGTCTTCCGTCCGCAACCGAACAGGAGCGACGAATGGAACCGCGGTGCGTATCTCGTCGAAGGTCTCGGGCATTGCGGCGCGTGTCATACGCCTCGCAACGTGCTCGGCGCCGAGAGGCGCGACCAGCCGTTCGCCGGCGGGCAGGCCGAAGGCTGGGACGCGCCGGCGCTCGGTGCTTCTTCCTCTTCGCCTGTGCCGTGGACGCGCGAGCGGCTGATCGCGTACCTGCGCAACGACGCCGTATCCGGGCAAGGCATTCCGGCAGGACCGATGCTTCCCGTCGCGCACGACCTCGCGATCGTCCCGAAGGAGGACGTCGACGCGATCGCGACGTACGTGGCGTCGATCATCGGCGAGCCGTCCGTCGAGCAGGCGCAGCGGGCGAAGGCGGTGCTCGAGCGCGTCGCGCGCGACACCGGCGCCGACCCGCTGCCCGTGTCGACGACGGTCGACGATGCGGGCGTGCGCAACGGCGCGGCGCTCTACGACGCGGCGTGCGCCGTCTGCCATGACGCCGGCCGCGGCGTCGGCGCGGCGCGTGCCATGCATCTCGCGGAGAGCACGTCGATCTGGCTGCCCGGGCCGATGAACCTGCTGCACATCGTGCAGGATGGCGTGCGCCCGCGGCCGGGCGAGCGCGGCCGGTGGATGCCCGCGTTCCGCGGCGCGTTCACGCCCGAGCAACTCGCCGATCTCGCGCGTCACCTGCGCGCGACGTTCGGACCGGGTACGCCGTGGCGCAATCTCGACGACGCAATTCGCGACACGCAGGCAGCGCGCGCGGACGAGTGACGCGCGACGCGGCGGAGGGACGATGGTCAAGCTGCAAGTGAACGGCGAGCTGCACGAGATCGACGTCGACGGCGCGACGCCGCTCCTCTACGTGCTGCGCGACGAGCTGCGACTGAACGGCGCGAAATTCGGTTGCGGGCTCGGCCAGTGCGGCGCGTGCACGGTGATCGTCGATCGCGACGCGGTGTTCTCGTGCATCACGCCGGTGTCGGCGGTCGCAGGACGCGCCGTCCGCACCGTCGAAGGGCTCGGCACGGTCGACCGGCCGGGACCGATGCAGCGCGCGTTCATCGAGACGCAGGCGGCGCAATGCGGCTACTGCATCGCCGGCATGATGATGCGCGCGCAGGCGCTTCTCGAGCGCAACGCGTCGCCGAGCGCGACCGAGATCCGCCAGCACATGAGCGCGAATCTTTGTCGATGCGGCACGCACATGCGAATCCTGCGCGCGATCGAGCGCGCCGCCGACCTCATGCGCAGCGCCGGCGCGAGCGACGAAAAGCGGAGACCGGCATGAGCATCCCGCGCCCGGCGAAAGCCTGTGTCGACAGTTCGTCGACACCGATCGATTCGCTCGCGCGACGCATGTTCCTCGCGACAGGCGGTGCGCTCGTCGTGAGTTTCTCGCTCGCGCCCGCCGTGCTCGCGCAGCGCCCGATGAACACGGCGCAGGCGCCGCAGAAGGCACCGGCGCTGCCGGGAAGCCTCGAGCACGATCCACTGCTCGACGCGTGGATTCGTATCGACGCCAACGGCGCGATTACCGTGTTCACCGGGAAGGCGGAGCTCGGCCAGGGCATCAAGACGGCACTGATCCAGGTCGCAGCGGAACAGCTCGTCGTGGAGCCGACGCGCATCACGCTCGTCACCGCCGATACCGCCCGCACGCCGAACGAAGGGTACACGGCGGGCAGCCAGTCGATGCAGCACAGCGGCACCGCGATCATGAACGCCGCCGCGCAGGTGCGCGCGATCATCGTCGACCTCGCAGCGAGCCAATTCCAGGTCCCCGCCGATCAGCTGCGCGTGCAGGACGGCGTCGTGCGCGGGCCGAACGGCATGGAGGCGACGTATGCGTCGCTCGTGACCGGCGAGGCGCTGCACGTGCGCGCCACGCCGCGATCACCGCTGATCGATCCTTCGAAGCATCGCGTGATGGGCAGGTCGCTGCCGCGCGTCGACATCCCCGGCAAGGTGACGGGCGCCGCGTCGTACGTGCAGGACCTGCGCGTGCCCGGCATGGCGCACGCACGCGCCGTGCGTCCGCCGAGCTATGGCGCGAAGCTCGCATCGGTCGATACGACGAATATCGAGAAGATGCCCGGCGTTCTGAAGGTCGTGCGCGATGGCAGCTACCTCGCCGTGGTCGCCGAGCACGAGTACCAGGCGATCGTCGCGATGCGCGCACTGGCGCGGCAGGCAAAGTGGGACGAGCGCCCCACGCTCGCCGCCGAGCAGGATCCTTTCGAGAACCTGCAGCGACTGCCGAGCCACGACAAGCTCGACGCGGGCACGTCCGCGACGCCGCTTACCGGCGACGGCATCGTGAAGGCGACGTTTCGACGACCGTATCAGATGCATGCGTCGATCGGCCCGTCGTGCGCGATCGGCCTCGTGAAGGACGGCGCGGTCACGATCTGGACGCACTCGCAAGGCGTCTACCCCTTGCGAGGCGCGCTCGCCGAGCTCCTGCATCTGCCGAAGGAGCGCGTGCATTGCATCCACGTCGAAGGCTCAGGGTGCTATGGACACAACGCGGCCGACGACGCGGCCGCCGACGCGGCGCTGATCGCCACGGCGTTTCCCGGACGTCCGGTGCGCGTTCAATGGATGCGCGAGGACGAGCACGCGTTCGAGCCGTACGGCTCGGCGATGCTCGCGCACGCGGAGGCGCGCATCGATGCGTCGGGTCACGTCGCCGAATGGCGCTACGAGGTGTGGAGCCACACGCATTCGACGCGCCCGGGTGCGGCCGGCGACCTGATGCCCGCATGGTTCCTGCGCGAGCCGTTCGCGCAGCCCGCGCCCTCGCCGATCCCGCTGCCGGCGGGTGGCGGCGACCGCAACGCGATCCCTCCGTACCGATTCGGCAAGGCGAGCGTGCTGTATCACTTCGTGCCGGCGATGCCGACACGCGTCTCCGCGCTGCGCTCGCTCGGCAGCTACGCGAACGTCTTCGCGATCGAGAGCTTCATCGACGAGCTCGCCGGCGTCGCGCGCATCGATCCCGTCGAGTTCCGGTTGCAGCACCTGGACGATCCGCGCGCGATCGATGTCGTGCATGCGGCGGCCGAAAGGTTCGGGTGGACCGCGTGGGAACGCAAGCCCGGGCACGGCCGCGGCTTCGCGTACGCGCGCTACAAGAACCTCGCGGCGTACGCGGCGATCGCGATGGACGTCGACGTCGAACGCGCGAGCGGCAACGTGCACGTCTCGCGCGTCGTCGTCGCCGTCGACAGCGGCGATGCTGTCAATCCCGACGGCATCCGCAACCAGATGGAGGGCGGCATCGTGCAGTCCACGAGCTGGACGCTGAGCGAGTCCGTCGCCTTCGACCGCACGCGCATCCTCTCGCGCGACTGGGGCGGCTACCCCATCCTGCGCTTCCCGCGCATTCCGCAGAGCGTGGAGGTGCACATCGTCCCGCGGCCGGGCCAGCCCTTCCTGGGCACGGGCGAGGCGGCGCAAGG
>DASTGT010000038.1:0-10672 GCA_035718935.1 Casimicrobiaceae bacterium | reverse complement strand
GCGAACGACCGAAATCGATTCGCAGCCATTGCGGTGCGCCGGACTCTTCGCTCCGCCAGCTCGTGTCCGGGCGACCATCGAGCGCACGCGGCGCCTCGTGCGACGGCTTCTCGCTCGACGCCTGAGCGACGGGGATCGATCGGTAGCTTCGATCTTCGAGCCCGAGATGGGCGATCCAGAGCGTGCCCGCTCCGCCGGGAGGCGCGACGATCGCGAATTCGATGGCCCCCACTTCGCGCGCAGGGCCGCCGCCTGCCGGTCCCCATGCAAAATCGACCTCGCTCCCCCGAATGCGCAACGAACGCCAGTCGGCCGGAGGCGCGAAGGCCTCGTCGCGATGCCGCCAGACGTTGTGGCCGCCGGCATCGACGAGCTTGAACTCGAACGCGTTCGCGGGGGCCGCTCCACGAACGTCGAACGTGAACGCGTAGGCATCGGGCAGCAGGAGCGAGAAGCGCTTGCGCGCGACGACGAAGCCGCCGCCGCCGTTGAAGTCGAAATCGAGCCGCAGCGCGCCGCCGTTCGGGCCACGATCACGCGAGATGTCGAGTCGAGCGGCGCCCGACGTCACGACGCTCCAGCCCGTCAGGTTGTCGAAATCGTCGAGTGCAACGCGCGTCATGCGAGGGCGGGCGCGTCGCGGGCGCGTTATCCGGCCAGAGCGGCCGCAGAGCGATTGGCGGCCTCCATGCGATCGGCAAGGGTTCGCATGACGAAGTTGTCGAACGCGCCCGCGAGATCCGGGCGTTCCCGACGCATCCGTGCGAGCGCCCCGCGCGTCAGCGTGAAGAGGATCGCGGGTCCGTCCGACGCGACGGTCGCCGTGCGGATCGAGCCGCGGACGAAGCCCATCTCGCCCAGCATCGTGTGCGTCGTGATGCGCCGCACCCGCAGCGTGTCGCCGCCGCCTTTGGCGACGTGAACGCTCAGGTTCCCGGCGGCGACGAGATCGACGCTGTCGGCGGGCTCGCCTTCGCGGTAGATCGTCTCGGCACCGACCATCTGCTTGCGCTCCAGATACGCCATCAGATCGGACACCTTTGCCGACGCGCCAAGTTGCTGCTGCAGCCACGCTTCGAATCCGCCGACGCTCGCTTGCGATTCCAGGCTCTGGCTGGCGATCAGCTGGTCCTCGCACCAGGCGAGGCCGTCGTCGAGATCGTCGAACACCTGATGGTGGCTGGCGCCGCCAAAGAAGCCACCTCGTTCGAGCGCCACGCGATTGCTCCCGGACAGCGCGCAGTACGCAAGCGTGATCGCGTGACGGTCGCAGAAATTGCGCAACTTCGTGAGGCTCAGCACGGCCGACGCGTCCGTGCCGGACACCGTGGCGAAATCGAGCAGGACGTAGCGGACGGTACGCGGGGGCCGCAGCTCGATGTCGCCGCGTATGCGGTCGAACAGCCCTTCCGACGAACCGAAGAAGATGTAGCCGGAAAGCCAGTAGAGCTGAATGGCCTCGCCGCATTCGCGCAGGTACGCCGATGCCTGCACCGAGCGGTCGACGTTGCTCGCGAACATCACGCGCGTCGCGTGCCGGCGCACCACGCCGAGGCGCGCGTACGTGAGCGCGAAGCGAACGCACGCTCCGACGATCCCGACGCCGACGCCGACGACGAAGCCGTATTCGATGCAGACCAGCATGATGAAGATGGCCAGCAGCAGATCCTGCCAGGCGCGCTGCGCGTAGGGCCGGGAGAGCGCGTCGACGAAGAACGTGTAGCCGAGATAGAAGACGAGCCCCGCGATGATCGGCACGGGGACCAGTCCGACGAGGTCGAAATGCGACACGGCGACGACGCCGAGCACGAGCGCGGATGCGACCCCGCTCATGCGCGTCGCCCCACCCGCCTGCTCGAGCAGCATGCTGGGACCGGTCTGAAGCGCGGATGCGATCCCGCCAAGCGGCGCGGCGAGGAGATTCGCGGCGCCGTGCGCGCGGAACTCGCGATCGAGGTTGCCCGATGCCTGCCGGACGACCTCGATGCTCGCCACCTTGGTGACGAGCGAGACGAGCGCCACGATCGCAACCGCGAGAAACTGCGGCATCAGCGCGACGACGATGGGCCAAGTCATGTGCGTGCTCTGCGCCGCCGCGAACGGCCTCCAGGCGGCGAGAGCGCCGAGCGACGGCAAGTACCACCCGTGCTGCTCGCCCGCGAGGCCCGCGGCGCGCAGCACGATGGCGCCGATCGACCCCATCGCGAGAAGGGCGGCCGGCATGGCGAGCCCCGACCGGGCCCATCGGCGAACGCCGAGCAACACGCCGAAGGCCGCGACGGCGGCGCCGAGCTTGATCGTGGACGTCGTCGTCCACGCCACCCCGACCGACGCGAGCGTCGGCACGACGCCGGTGGCGATCCGAATGCCTCCGACGACCAGGAGCCATCCCGTCGCGGCGAGGAAGCCGCCGACGACGAAATACGGCACGAAACGGCAGTACGAGCCCCAGCGAAACACGCCGATGCAATAGAGCAGCGCGCCCGAAACGACCGTCGCCGCGGTGAATACGAGCATGACCGTCTGCACGGCGGCGGCCGGCGTCTGGCCTGCGGCAACCAGCGACGTGCCGGTGATCGCGCTCAACGACACGAGCACGGCGCCCGTCGGCGAGTCGATGCCGGCGGCAAGCGGCGGCAACGATGTTTGCAGCGCAATCCAGACGCCGCAAACGCAACTGCCGACGAGCATCGCCCAGATCGCGGCCGGTATGCCGTCGCCGAGCTGACCGGGGAACATGAGGGCCCCGAACGAGACGATGTTGGCAATGAGCACGATCGACGAAACGAGCCCGGCGATCGCGTCCTTCCACGCGTGGCGGCCGATGGTCCAGGCGGTCGAGCGCGCCCCGGGCCTCGGCTTCGTGTCGTGCGCCGCGTCCTGGAAATGCGAATGCCGCACCGCTTCCGATGGCTCGTTCATAAGCCGAAGCACCCCGCGCACCGGCGCATGCTCGATCGTCCGCGCGTCGTTGGGAGGAACGTCCGGGACGAACGACAAGGGACTGCCGCCGCCGATGCTACATCATGGTTCTCGACGGCGCGTGGCCGATCGGAGCGCGATGCTCGGCGTCCCAGGCGGTCGTTGCGCCGTGCTTGCCGACACTCAGCGTCCCAGGCGGTCGTTGCGCTCCGCCTGCCGCTCGCGCTCGGCCAGTGCAATGTCGCGGATCTGATCCGGAGCCTGCGTCGGAACGTCCTTGTTCACCTCGAGCTCGATTGCGCCATGCAGCGTCTTGCCCAACTTGTCGCGCAGCACACCCAGGAACGCCGGCGGTGCCACGAGCCACAGCTTGTCGAAACGATGCGCGGCGTGCGCGCGATACAGGCAGTCGCGCAGCCGCTCGGCAAAGCGCTCGGCCTCGTGCTGCGTCGGACTGACGTCCGTGCTGGTCGAATGTCCCTGCACGTGCTCGCCCTTGCCGTAGAAACGCCCGTAGGCGTCGGCATTGATGTCGCGGTCTTGCGCGCGGCCTTCCGGGTCGACGAGATCGATGATCTCGAGGAGCGGCCCGTGCAGCTTCTGCATCTCGAATATCCGGGCCTTGCTCCGGTTCGCGGCGAGAATCCAGGTCTTGGCCATCAGCGGGTCCCGTAGGATCGAGGGCACCGGTACGACGTGCGAGAACAGGCGGGCGGCCGCCGGGAGCGCACGACGTCCGCCAGCGAAGCGTTGGACCGATCTTCCGCGCGTCGGTTTCGGTATGCTTCGGACGCGATCGCTGTCGCGCCGAACGCACGGGCCGGGCGGCGGTCAAGCTGCAATGCAGGACGCGAGCGGTCCATTTCGCGGTTCTTGTCCAACAACGAATCGAGGACGCATGAAGACCTTCGACGTATCAGTTCCCGAATTGGGCTTCGTTGCCGCCACGCGCGCAATGGCGGGTGCCGGTGTCGGCCTGCTGCTCGCCGACTGTTTCAGATCCGCGGACACGCGCAGAGCGATCGGATGGACGTTGCTCGCGGTCGGGGCGCTGACGACCGTGCCGATCGCGCTGACGGTGTTCGGCCGGCGACGCGGGGACGCCCCGTCCGAGCCCGTCCGGCAATCGGGCTGAACCGCTGACGAGGGTTGCGAGCGCGCCAAGACCAGTACACCGCGAGCGATCCCACGCCGCCCGTGTGCGGCGCAGCGCGCCGCTTCACATGCCTTTCTTCGCCTCGAACAGCTCGCGCTTGCAGGGCCGGGAAAGGCCGGGCCAGTCTACCCGAACTGGCGCGCCATGCGTGAACGCGGCTTCAGTGAACGCGAAACGGCGAATGCGCAGCGTGCGCGCGCGTCGTACCGCTGCTTTTGAATGCCTCGGCGAGGTCGAGGCGCAGCGACAGGAGCCCGGGAATTTCCGACGCTCGCACGGCGAAGCGATACGCACGCGCGAGTGCGATCATCGGGCGATTGTCGGCAGGTGTCTCACCGACGAGCTCGACGAATCCGAGCGCGCAGCAGTCGTTGACGAGCTTGCCCATCAGCAGGCGTCCAAGTCCCCGGCCCTCGATGTCGGGACGCAGCACGAGCGCGACGCGCGCGGCGTCCTTCCCCGGCTGCCGCACGGCGCGCGCGACCCCGAGAAGCGATCCGGCAGCGTCGTCGAGCAGCGCGCCGATGACGAGCCCGTCGCCCCTCGCGCCGCCCGATGCCACGTCCACCGCCTTCGGCAGCAAGCCGCACGCATGCTCGTTCACGCGGCGCAGTTCGATCCGCGCGCGAAAGTCGGCGTAGCGCGGCCAATCCTCGTGCCGAAGCGCACGCAGGAACACGAAGCGCCGCTCCCAATGCGCGCGTTGGGCCGGCGCGTCGCCGCCCGCGCTTTTTGCTGGCGGCGTGGTGGACGTCGTTCCGATCATCGCGTGTAGAGAAGCCTCAGACGACCCGCGAGTAGCGCGGCGCCTGGCGGTGTTCGGGCAGGTAGGCGTCGAACACCATTGCGACCACGCGCACGAGGAGCCTCCCGACGGGAGTGACCACCAGCGAGTCGCGGTCGATCTCGACGATCCCATCGTCGGCCAGGGACCGCAGCGCTGCGAGCTCGGCCTCGAAATGCTCGGCGAAGCGGACCGCATGGGCGCGTTCGACGTCGGCGAAGCGCAGCGCGAAATCGCACATGAGACGCTGAATCACGTCGCGCCGAAGCAGGTCCTCGCGGTCGAGCGTTCGGCCGCGCAACACCGGGAGCGCGCTCGCCGCCACGCGTTCGTAGTACGCGTCGAGCGTCTTCACGTTCTGTACGTAAGCGTCGCCGACCTTCCCGATCGCCGATACGCCGAAGCCCAGCAAATCGCACTCGGCGCGCGTCGAGTAGCCCTGGAAGTTCCGATGCAGCCGGTGCTCGCGCTGCGCGACGGCCAGTTCGTCGTCCGGCCGCGCAAAGTGGTCCATTCCGATGTAGACGTATCCGGCCGCCGTCAGCCGCGCAATGGCGTGAGCGAGGATGTCGAGCTTCGCCTCCGGTGCCGGCAGATCCGCGGCGGCGATCCTGCGCTGGCTCTTGAAGAGCTGCGGCACGTGCGCATAGCTGTAGAGCGCGATGCGGTCGGGTGCCGCCGCGATTACCTTGTCGAGCGTCGTCGCGAAACCGGCAACGGTCTGCCGCGGAAGACCATAGATCAGGTCGATGTTGATCGATCCGAATCGGGCAGCGCGAGCTTCGTCGATGACGCTGCGCGTCTGCGCCTCGCTCTGCACGCGGTTGACCGCGATCTGAACGACAGGATCGAAATCCTGGACGCCGATCGACATCCGGTTGAAGCCGAGGTCGGCGAGGAACGCCACCGTTCCGTGCTCCACCTTGCGCGGGTCGACCTCGATCGAGATTTCGGCGTCGTGATCGAAGGCGAAGGGTCGACGCAACGCCTCCATCAGCCGGCGCATTTCGTCGTGCGCGAGGAACGTCGGCGTGCCGCCGCCCCAGTGGAGCTGCGTCACGCGGGGCTCGCCTTCGACGAGCGACGCCACCTGCGCGATCTCGCGCTCGAGATGATCGAGATAGCGCGCCGCATGCGCGCGGTTTCGCGTGACGATCTTGTTGCACGCGCAGTAGTAGCAGATCGTGTTGCAGAACGGCAGATGGACGTACAGCGAGAGCGGCCGCGACGCCGAGCAGGCGTTTCGCGTCTGGATCGCCGCGACATAATCGGCCGCGCCGAAGCCGGTGTCGAAGCGGTCGGCCGTCGGATAGGACGTGTAGCGGGGTCCATGACCATCGTACTTCCGGACGAGTCTCGAATCGAACGCGAGCGCGACTTGCTCGCTTGGCGCAGGTGCGAGAGCGGGGTTCATTCGCAAAGTGTTGCCGAAGCGGCGCTCCGGCAGGTTGACCGGCGTCAAACGAGACGCGTCATGCTCCGGCTGGCGCGACGGAAGGTCGGGCGGCGGGCGCCCTGCGCCGATGGGCGACGTAGTAGAGCAACGGAATCACGACGAGCGTCAGCACGGTACTCGCGAGGATGCCGAAGATGAGCGAGATCGCGAGCCCGTTGAAGATCGGATCATCGAGGATGAACAGCGCGCCGAGCATGGCGGCGAGCCCGGTGAGAAGGATCGGCTGCGCGCGCGTCGCCGCCGACCGGACGACCGCTTCCTCGAGCGGAATGCCGTTGGCGACCTCGAGCCGGATGAAGTCGACGAGCAGGATCGAGTTTCGCACGATGATTCCGGCCAGCGCGATCATGCCGATCATGCTCGTGGCCGTGAACTGCGCGCCAAGGAGTGCATGACCGGGCATGACGCCGATGATCGTCAGCGGAATCGGGGCCATGATGATCAAGGGTGTCAGGTACGAACCGAACTGCGCCACGACGAGCAGATAGATGAGGATCAGCCCGACCGCATACGCGAGACCCATGTCCCGGAACGTCTCGTACGTGATCTGCCATTCGCCGTCCCATTTGATCGCGTAGTCGCGATAAGCGTCGTCGGGCTGGCGGATGAAGTATTCGCGTAGCGCGCCGCCGCCGGGGGTGGCGAGCGCAAGCAGGCGTCTTCGCATCTCGAACATCCCGTAGAGCGGGCTGTCGACCTTGCCGGCCATGTCGCCGATGACATAGTTCACGGGCAGCAGGTCCTTGTGGAAGATCGGCTGCTCGCGCGTGTCGCTGCGCAACGTCACGAGTTCGCGAATCGGAATCAGCTGTCCGTCGGCGCCCCGAACGGCGAGCCGCAGCAGTCCCTCGAGATCGCCCTGTGCCTCGGCGGGTACGCGCAATTCGGCGGCTGCCGGATACTTGCTCTGGTCGTGCAGGTAGGCCGTCGCCTCGCCTCCGAGTCCCGCGCGAAGCGTCGCGACCACCGCTTCCTGCGCCACGCCGAGCAGGGCGGCCTTGCGCCGATCGACGAGCACGAGCGTGCGCGGCGCCTTCGCGATGCTGCTGTCGTCGACGTCGACGACGCCCGGCGTCTTCTCGAATTGCTCGCGCACGGCGAGCGCCACGTTGCGCCGCGCTTCGGCGTCGGGTCCGTAGACCTCGGCGACGATCGGTGCGAGGACCGGAGGTCCGGGCGGCACTTCGACGATCTTGACGTTGGCGTCGTAGCGTCGACCGATCGCCTGCAACGCCGGGCGAACGTTCCTCGCGATCGCATGGCTTTGCTCGCTGCGCGAATGCTTGTCCACGAGGTTCACCTGCAGGTCGCCGACTTCGCCACCGGAGCGCAGGTAGTACTGGCGTACCAGGCCGTTGAAGTTGATCGGCGACGCGGTTCCGGCGTACGCCTGAACGTTGGCGACGTCGGGCCGCTCGACGAGATAGGCGGCAAGCTCGTGCAGCAAGGCGGCCGTTCGCTCGACCGGCGTGCCGGCCGGCATGTCGACGATCACCTGGAACTCCGACTTGTTGTCGAACGGCAGCATCTTCAACACGACGAGGCCGACGGCCGGTAGCGCGACCGACACCGCCATCAGCCCGACGACGGCACCGCCGAGCCAGAAGCGATTGCGGCCGCCGCGCCGGGCGTCGAGCAGCGGGCCGAAGGCGCGCGCGAAGACCGGATGGAGCCTCGTGCCCAGTCCCTTTCGCGCGTGAACGCCTCCACGCGCCTTCATCCAGTGCCCAGCCAGCCACGGGGTGACGATGAACGCGATCGCGAGCGACAGGAGCATGCCCATGCTCGCGTTGATCGGGATCGGGCTCATGTAAGGGCCCATCAGCCCGCTGACGAATGCCATCGGCAGCAGGGCGGCGATGACGGTGAGCGTGGCGAGGATCGTCGGTCCGCCGACCTCGTCCACGGCGCCCGGAACGAGCTCGAGCAGCGGCCTGTCGGGAGAAAGCGCGTGGTGGCGGTGAATGTTCTCGACGACCACGATCGCGTCGTCGACGAGAATGCCGATGGAGAAGATCAGCGCGAACAGCGACACCCGGTTGAGGGTGAAGCCCCACGCCCACGACGCGAACAGCGTCACGGTGAGCGTCAGGATGACCGCGCTGCCGACGATCGCCGCTTCGCGCCGGCCCAGCGCGACGAACACCAGCGCCACGACCGACGCCGTCGCGAACAGGAGCTTCTGTATGAGCTTCTGCGCCTTGTCATTCGCCGTGGCGCCGTAGTTGCGCGTTGCCGCCACTTCGATGCCGTGGGGAATCATCACGTTGCGCAGCGTTTCGACGCGGCGCATGACGGCGTTCGCCACGTCGATCGCATTCTCGCCCGGCTTCTTGGTGATGGCGATCGTCACTGCGTCGTATTCGCCGCCACGCGCGCCGCCGACCGATTGCCAGACGTAGTGTTGCGGCTGCGGCGGACCGTCGCGGACCGTTGCGACTTGCCGCAGATACACCGGTTTGCCGGCGCGCACCGCCACGATCAGGTCGGCGACGTCGCGCGCGTCGCGCAGGTACGGGCCCGCCTCGAGTGCGATGGCCCGGTCTCCGACCAGGAGATCGCCGAGCGGCGCGCCGAGGTTGGCCGACTGCAGCGCCTGTCGCAGATCGGCAACCGTCACGCCGTTCGCCGCCATGCTTGAAGGATCGAGCTCGACGCGCACCGCGCGACCCGGACCGCCGATCGTCGTCACTTCACGCGTTCCGGGCACGCGCTTCAGTTCCGCCTCCATGCTGTGCGCGACGCGCTCGAGGTCGAACGGCCCGGCGGCCACGTCCTTTCCGTACAGTGTCAGCGTGACGATGGGCACGTCGTCGATGCCTTTCGGCTTGATGATCGGCGTTCCGACGCCGAGCCCCCGGGGCAACCAATCGGCATTCGAGTTGATCGTGTCGTAGAGGCGCACGAGCGCATCGATGCGCGGCACGCCGACCTTGTACTGCACGGTGATGACCGCGAGGCCTGGACGCGACGTCGAGAAGACGTGCTCGATGCCGACGATCTGCGACAGCACCTGCTCGGCCGGTGCGGCGACCATCTGCTCGACGTCTTCCGCAGAGGCGCCGGGGAACGGGATGATGACGTTCGCCATCGTCACGTTGATCTGCGGCTCCTCCTCGCGCGGCGTCACGATGACGGCGAAGACACCGAGCAGCAGTGCGACGAGCGCGAGCAGCGGCGTGATCTGCGCCGCCTGGAAATGCGCGGCGACGCGGCCGGAGATGCCGAGGTGCGGTTTCACGTGATCGACCGCGTCAGTGCATCCGTGCCGCCGCCTGCGGGTCCAGCGCGACGCGCTCGCCGGCCGCGAGACCGCTCAGGGCCTCGACGCGATCGCCTACCCGGCGACCGATGCGAACCTGCCGCAATCGCGGCGTCCCATCGTCGGCGACGACATATACGACGTTCAACTCGGCGCGTCGCATCACCGCGCTCGCGGGAACGTAAAGGCGCGTGTCCGCCTCCGGTGCCGCGAGCGATACGCGAGCGAACATTCCGGGCCGGACGCCGGACGGCATCGCCGGCAGGCCGAGGCGCAGCTCCTGCGTGTGAGTCGCCGGATCCACGGAAGGCAGGAGCTGCGCGCTGACCGGCGTGATGCGGCCCGGTACCGCATCGGGCAGCTCCACGGCGGGCGGCGGGTCGAGCGGCAGAGCGCTCGCCAACGCCTGCGGTACGGCGACCGTCACGCGCAACGCGGCGGGGTCGTACAACGTCATCAGCCTCCGGCCGGGCATCGCCATGTCGCCGAGCACGACCGGCACGTCGGCGATCACGCCGGAATAGGGGGCGCGGACGACGTAGAAATCGGACCCGGCGCGGGCCGCCTGCGCGCTTGCGAGCTGCGCGGCGACCTGTGCCTTGGCCGACTTGTACTGCGCTTCTGCGCGCTCGAGCGCCGCCTGGCTGATGTAGCCATTGGCGAACAGGAGCTTGTTGCGCTCGTAATCCTTGCTCGCCGCTTCGTGTGCGGCATGCGCGGCGTCGACCTGCGCGTCGCTCGCGGCCGCGACGCGCTCGGCGGCGCGCGCGTCGAGGCGCGCGAGAATCTGACCAGCCTTGACCGTGTCCCCAGCGCTCACGTCCAGCATCACGACCGCGCCCGAGACCTGCGCCGCGATCTGCGTCTGGCGGACGGCCTCGACGACGCCGTCGTAAGGCAGCGCTTGCCCGGCGCGTGCCGTCGTGACCGGTGCGCTTTCGAGCGCGGCAATGCCGGCCGAGGCGCGCACCGCGCCAGGGCACGCGAGGAGCGCTGCCATCGCCAGCGACGCGCACACGGCGAGTATCTTCATGGGTCGGTCTCGCAGCTTTACATTGGTTTCGAATTGTCGTATTATTTAGCCAATTAGTT
>DASTGT010000037.1:0-32246 GCA_035718935.1 Casimicrobiaceae bacterium | reverse complement strand
CGCGCCGCCTGCGCGATAGGTCATGGCGACCAGTCCGCTGACATGCGTGGCGAGGAGGACGTCGTCGTCGTCGAGAAACGTGATCCAGTCGCCGGCCGCGGCGTCGAGCCCGGCGTTCGCGGCGCGCGGTCGCGACAGCCGCTCGTCACCTCCGACGATGCGAAGCGGATGGGGGCCGATCGACGCTGGCAGCGGCGGGTGATCGTCGACGCCGCACGCGGCGACGATCACGACGTCGATCCTCGGGTAATCCTGCAGCCCGATCGACGCGAGCGCCTCGCGCAGCGAGTCGCGGCCGATGCTGCGCACGATGATCGTGACGAGCGGCGCAGTGGCCGCGGCGACGGACGCCATCAGCTGCGAAGCGCGGCCATGCACGCGTCGCGGATCGCGTCGACGGTGCCGAGCCCGTTGACCTTCCGATAGCGCGGTGCGCGCGCGTCGTTGCTCGCTTCCCATTGCGAGTAGTAGGCGACCAGCGGCTCGGTCTGCGCGTGGTAGACCGCGAGGCGGTTCCGCACGGTCTCCTCGCAGTCGTCGGCGCGCTGGATCAGCGGCTCGCCGGTCACGTCGTCGCACGCCGTAACCTTCGGCGGGTTGAAGATGACGTGGTACGTGCGGCCCGAAGCGAGATGGACGCGGCGCCCGCTCATGCGCTCGACGATGGCCGCGTCGGGCACGTCGATCTCGATCACGTAATCGACGTCGACGCCCGCGTTGCGCAGCGCCTCCGCCTGGGGGATTGTGCGCGGGAACCCGTCGAACAGGTAGCCGTTCGCGCAATCGGGCTGGGCGAGGCGCTCGGTGACGAGTGCGATGATGATGTCGTCGGACACGAGTGAGCCGCTGTCCATCACCGCTTGCGCGGCGAGGCCGAGCGGCGTCCCGGCCTTGACCGCGGTACGCAGCATGTCGCCGGTCGAGATCTGCGGAATGCCATAGGCCTCGCAGATGAACGCGGCCTGCGTGCCTTTGCCGGCGCCGGGGGGACCGAGGAGGATGAGGCGCATCAGGGGTCAGGAATCGGGTATCGGGGATCAGGCGCGATCTCGGCGATTCTGGCGATGGGGAGCGAGACGGTCAATTCACCGTCGCGCGCTCGGCGGCGAACAGCCGGCGCACGCGCACGAGGTCGTCCGGGGTATCGACACCGGGCGCCGGCGCGCCTTCGACGACGTCGACGGCGATCCGGTAGCCGTGCCAGAGCGCGCGCAACTGCTCGAGTGCCTCGGTCCGTTCCATGGGCGCGGGTGCGAGCGTCGGGAACGCGCGCAGGAATGCGACGCGATACGCGTACAGGCCGTAATGGCGAAAGACAAGCACGTCGGTGGGAAGCCGCGGCGGCACGAGCGTGAACGCGTCGCGCGCGAACGGGATCGGCGCGCGACTGAAGTAGAGCGCGTTGCCATTCGCGTCGAGCACGACCTTGACCACGTTCGGATTGAAGATCTCGGCGACGTCGTCGATGCGATGGCACGCTGTCGCGATCGCTGCATCGTCGCGTGCGGCGAGCGTCGTCGCGACGCGACGCACGAGCGCCGGATCGATCAGCGGCTCGTCCCCCTGCACGTTGACGACGATGTCGGCATCGTCGAGCGACAGCAGCGCCGCCGCCTCGGCGAGACGGTCAGTCCCGGTTCGATGCCGGGTGTCGGTCATGATCGCAGTTGCACCGCACGCGCCCGCCGCTTCGGCGATGCGGGCGTCGTCGGTCGCAATCACGACACGCTCGGCGCCACTCGCCGCCGCGCGCTCGGCGACACGCACGACCATCGGCCGCCCCCCCAGGTCCGCGAGCGCCTTCGCCGGGAGCCGCGTGGATTCATAGCGCGCAGGGACGAGGACGGTGAAACGCGGAACGGCGCGTATAGTCACCGAACTTTCCTCCGCGCTTCGCGCTTCGGAGCCTGTTCGCGCTTGGGACGGCCCTGCGCGCTCACGCCTTCAGCGCTTCCCATTCCTCGGGCGTGAGCTTGCGCGCCTCCTCCTCCAGCATGACCGGAATGCCGTCTCGGATCGGGTAGGCGAGGCGCGCCGCGCGCGACACGAGCTCGCCGCGCTCGCGGTCATACACGAGCGGACCCTTCGTCACCGGGCACACGAGCATTTCGAGCAGCTTCGGGTCCATCGATCTTCCTCTGCACGAGGTCGAAAAGCGCCGCGTCGACGCGTGCGTGCACGGGACGCGCCCACATTCGCGCGTCGCGGAACGCAACGCATTTTACCGCGTCCTTCTCGGTCATGATGATCGCGGGCGCGCCGGGAAACGCGACGTCGTCGCGCGTGAACGCATGATGATCGGGGAACGCGATGCTGCGTCCGCGAAAGCCTTCGCCGCGCAGCGTCGCGAAAAATGCCTCGGGATCGCCGATGCCGGCGATCGCGACGCAAGCGGGATCCGTGAGCGTCGCCGCGTCGAGCCTGCGCGTATCGTCGAGAAGGTTGCGCCACGCACCCGCTTCGTAAGTCATGGTGAATTCACGCAGATTCTTTCGCGCTGACGCGGCGGCGTCGCGCCAGACGATGGCGTCGACGCCCGCGATGCGTGCCGCGGGCTCGCGCAAAGGTCCGGCAGGAAGCAGGCGACCGTTGCCGAAACCGCGTGCGCGATCGACGACGGCGATCTCGACGTCTCGCGCGAGCGCATAGTGCTGCAGCCCGTCGTCGCTGACAACGACATCGACATCGGGATGCGCCGCGAGCAGCGAGCGCGCCGCCTGCACGCGGTCGCGGCCGACGAACACCGGCGCACCCTTTCGCGCGAGGAGGAGCGGTTCGTCGCCGACGTCGCGCGGATCATCGCTTTCCCGCACCTCGCGCACGTCGCGTGTGCGCCGGCCGTAGCCGCGGCTCACGATGCCGGGGTGTCGCCCGCGCCGCTGCAGCGCGTCGACGAGCGCGATGACGAGCGGCGTCTTGCCGGTGCCGCCCGCGACGACATTGCCGACGACGACGACGGGAACGCGCACGCGAGTCGTGCGCAAAAGTCCACGCCGATAGGCGCCATGCCGCAATGCGACCACGCGCGCGAACAGCCACGCTAGCGGCGCGAGCAGCCGCCCGCTCGCGCCGGGGGTCGACGCGTACCAGTTTCGCGTGACGAGGCCGCGCAGGCGACTCACCGCGCCGGTGCCGGCGATGCCTGCGTGGCGAACGTGATGTGGGTGAGGCCCGCGGCGCGGGCGGCTTCCATGATGTGGACGACCGACTGGTGCGTCGCCTGCGCGTCGGCGTTGATGACGACGATCGCGTCCTTCGAGTCGCCCGCGGCGCGCCGCAACGCGGAAGCGAGCGCATCCACCGACGTGAACGTGAACGTCGGCTCGCGTCCGATCTTGTAGCGTCCCTGCGCGTCGAGCCCGACGTCGACCTCGCGCGGACGCTCCTTCGCGGGATCCGCGTTCGCTTCCGGCAGCGTGATCTGCAACTCGGCGATCCGCTGGTACGTCGTCGTGACCATGAGGAAGATCAGGATCACGAGCAGCACGTCGATCAGCGGAATGAAGTTGATCTCGGGATCCTCCCGCTCGCGAAGGCCGCGCAGGTTCATCGCAGCCGCGCCTCCCGACGCATCGACTTCCCGTCGTCGATCATTTGCGCTCGTTGTGCGCGAAGTCCACCAGCTTGACCGCCTGCTGCTCCATCTCGACGACGAGCGCGTCGACGCGCGAGCGGAAATAGCGATAGAACATCATGCTCGGGATGGCGACGATCAGGCCCATCGCCGTGTTGTAGAGCGCGACCGAGATGCCGTGTGCGAGCTGGACCGGATTGGAGCCCGCTGCACTTTGCGAGCCGAAGATCTCGATCATGCCGACGACCGTGCCGAACAGTCCCAGCAGCGGCGCCATCGCGGCGATCGTGCCGAGCGTGGTCAGGAAGCGCTCGAGATCGTGCGTGACGACTCGGCCGACGTCCTCGATCGCCTCCTTCATCACCGGCCGCGGGCTTTTCACGTTGGCGAGCCCGGCGGCGAGAATGCGACCGAGCGGACCCTGCTCGGCCGTGCGCGCCAGCAGGTCCTGCGTCGCCCCGGTATGCCGGAACTCGACGAGCACGTGATCGACCATCCCCGGCGGCGCGACGACGCTCTGCCGCAGCGACCACGCGCGCTCGAAGATCAGCGCGAGCGCGACGACGGACGCGAGGATCAGAGGCCAGATCGGCCATCCGGCCGCTTGAATCATCGCCCACACGTCATCGCGCTCCAAGTGTTCGCAAACAGCGGCGAAATGTAGCGTGGCCTCCGTCTGGTAGCAAGGCGCACATTCGGCACGCCGGCGGGCTCGCCGCTGCGTGTGGCACGATTTACGACACTCGCGCCGCGGCACTGCGCCGCGCGCGGCGACCGCCAGGCTCCGCGAGCGTCGCGCAAACGGCGGCGCCGGCGAGGATGATCGTCCAGCAGAGGTAGATCCACAGCAGGAAGATCGGCAGCACCGCGAGCGCGCCATACACGACCGCGTAGGTCGAGATGCTCGTCAGGTACCACGCGAACGCCTGCTTCGCGCCCTCGAACGCCGCCGCCGCGAGCGCGCCGGCGAGCAGCGCGGGACCGAGCGCGACGTGGCGCGCGGGAACGCTTTTGTAGAGGAGCGTGAGGCCCGCGGTCGCGAACAGGAACGGCAACGTCGACGCGATCTGCGCGCCGAGCGTCTTGCGGATCGGCACGACGGCGAGCGAGTGCACGACGAGCCACGTCGTGAGCGAGATACTCGCGCCGAGCAGGACGGGCCCCGCGGTAAGTCCGATCGCGTAGACCACGATGCGCTTCGGCAGCGAGCGCCCGCGGCGAATCCCCCAGATCGTGTTGATCTCGCGCTCGACTGTGGCGACCGCGAGCATCGCGCTGACCGCGATGGCGAGGATCGACACGCCGGTGAGTTGCGCGGCCTGGTCGGCGAAGCCCACGATGTGCGAGCGCACCTCGGCGGCTGCCGAGAACGGCAGCAGGTGCCGCAACAGGAACTGCTCGAGCGCCTTCAGCCAATCCTCGAAGATCGGAAAGCGCGCGACGAACGCGAAGGCGACGGTGACGAGCGGAACGATCGCGAGCAGCGTCGTGAACGACAAGCTGCTCGCCGTGCGCGCGAGGTCGATGTCGCGCAGGCGCGCGGCGACGCGCGCGAAGAATCGAAACGGATTCGCAGTCAAGGCGGCCCGCCGAACGAGGGCGCGCGATTATCGCGCGGGCGGGAACCACGGGCGTACGATGATGCTCGGATGCTTGTCACCTTGATCGGAGCCTGATGATGCCCCCGCCTGCGACGACCGAAACCGCACTGCTCGGAGGCGGCTGCTTCTGGTGTCTCGACGCCGTGTTTCGCGAGCTCGCCGGCGTCGTGTCGGTGGAATCGGGGTATGCCGGCGGCCGCGTCACGAACCCGACGTACGAGGACGTCTGCGGCGGCCGTACCGGACACGCGGAAGTCGTCCGCGTGACGTTCGATCCCGCGGTGCTTTCCTACCGCGATCTTTTGCGCGTGTTCTTCACGATCCACGATCCTACGACGCGCGACCGCCAGGGCAACGACGTCGGCCCGCAGTACCGCTCGGTCATCTTCGCGCTGACGCCTGGGCAGCGCGCCGACGCCGAAGCGGTGATCGCCGAGATCGCGACCGAGGGCCTGTACGCGGGGCCGATCGTGACCGAGCTCGCCGGCGCCGCGCCGTTCTACCCTGCCGAGGGTTACCACCAGGATTACTTCCAGCAGAATCCCGCCCAGCCGTATTGTGCGTACGTGGTCGCGCCGAAGGTGGCGAAGTTCCGCAAGGCGCACGCCGATCGGCTGAAGGCCCGCACATAACGCCGAGGTCAGCCCTCGGCCTCTTTGCCCTGTCCGCGGCAAACTCAAGTACGAGTGTCGGCCTCGTCGGAATCGCGCGGCGACGGGCCCTTCGGGCGCCCTTATTGTGCAAGCGACTCGATCCGCTGCTTCCAGCGTCGGGCTTCCGACCGCGCGCTCGGACGGCCCCTTCGGGCCTTCGCTGCGCCCCTCGCGCGCAGTCGTCCTCCGCTCGGCTTCGCCTCGCGCGCCGCGCTCATCCGCGGCGCGGCGCGCCTCGCGTAAGGAAGCCGCCGGTCGCGAGAAACACGCTCACCGACAGCAGCACCGGCGCCACGCCCACGCGCCCGCCGACGGCGCCGAATACGAGCGGCACCGCCACTGCCATCGAGTTGACGAGCGACAGCCGCAGGCCGGCGGCCTCGCCCATGCGCCCGGGCGGCGCGTACGCGTGCAAAAGCGACATCACCATCGGCTGGCTCGCGCCGAGGCCCAGCCCGAGGCAGAACGAAAGCGTCATCAGCGTGCCGACGTCACGCGAGAACGGCAGCGCGAAATAGACGATCGCCGCGACGTAGAGCGCGAACGTCAGCACGCGATGCTCGGGATGGTGGCGCGCGATGAGCGGCATCGCGAGGCGCACCGCAAACGTCGCCGCGCCGAACGCGCCGAGCACGAGGCCGATGCGCGACGCGCTGAGCCCGATCGCATTGCCGTAGATGGGCACGAACAGCGTGTGCAGCTCCCAAGCCATCGACACCAGGCCGTTGATGATGAACGCGCGCCGGATCTCGCGATGCGCGACGAGGTCGAGGGCACTGCCCGCGGCTTCGCGGCGCGCCGGATGCGGACCGGGCAGTGCGACGGCGTTCGACGCGAGCACCGTGATCGGCACGAGCGGCAACAGCGCGAGGAGCGCGAACGTCGCGCGAAAGCCGACGTGGTCGATGGCGAAGCCGGCGGCCATCGGTCCGGCGATCGACGACGTGGAGAGGCCGAGCGCCAGCATCGCGAAGTTGTGCGTGCGCCGCTCGCCCGTGCCCATCTCCCCCGTCGCGTACTGCGCCGCAACCTGGAAGAGCATGAACGACACGCCGGAAAGCATCGCCGTCGCGAAGAGCGCGGATATGCCCGGAAGCAGGGTCGCGATGAGCACGCTGACCGCCATCCCGATCGAGCCCGCCAGCATAGGCCTCCGCACGCCGGCGCGATCGGCGAGCCGCCCCGCCGCGATCGCGAGGAACATCGGCAGCAGTGCGAAAAGCGCCATCAGGCCGCCGACGGTCGCAGCGTTCGCGCCGAGCGACAATGCATCGAGCGGCACCGCCACGCGCGAGCCGGTCAGCACGAAATGGTTCGTGACCGCGAGGCCGATCAGGACGTGGAACGGGCGCGGACGGGCGCGAAGGATCACGACGTCGTCACCGCCGCGTTCGGCGAGCGAAGTGCCGCCAGGCGCTCAGGGTGCAAGACGCACGATCGTCCAGCCATCGGCCCGCCTCGTGTAGCGCAGGCGATCGTGCGTGCGCGAAGCGCGCCCCTGCCAGAACTCGAAAAGATTCGGAACCACGCGGATGCCACCCCAGTTCGGCGGTCGCGGCACCTCGCCATCGAAGCGCGCGCGGACTTCCTCGAGGCGCGCAACGAGAAATCCGCGGTCGGGGATCGCCTCGCTCTGCGGCGACGCCCACGCGGACAACTGCGATTCGCGGGGACGCTCGCGGAAGTACGCGTCGGACTCGGCGGGGCCGACGCGTACGGCTTCCCCTTCGATGCGCACCTGCCGCTCGAGCTCGGGCCAGAAGAAGAGCAGCCCGGCCTTCGGGTCGTGCGCGAGATCGCGACCCTTGCGACTGTCGTAGTTGGTGTGGAAAACGAGACCCCGCGCGTCGATGGACTTCAGCAGGACGATCCGCGACGTGGGCTGCCCGGACGCGTCCACGGTGGCGAGCGCCATCGCGTTGGGCTCGGGGACGGCAGCGGCGATCGCTTCGTCCAGCCAGCGGGTGAACTGGTCGAACGGGTCGCGCGCGCAGTCTCGTTCGGACAGCGCGGCGCGCCGGTAATCGACGCGAAGCTTCGAAAGATCGGGGGCGGGAGAAGACGTCGCGGGCAAGGCGGTTCGATTCTATCGCGCGCCTGCGCCGCCATTGCTGCGTTCGCCGGGAAAACCGACGAAAGCGCGCTTTGCGTCGCGTTTCGTTCGCGCGGTTGCAACACCCCGTTCGCCAGAGTGAAAAATCGCCCGAGCCACCCCTTCCTCATAGTGGAAATGCGGTATAGTCGCCGCCGATGGAGCGTCGTGCCGAAGGGTAAGGGAGTCGCGTCGTAGACGCTGCAGCGTAATCCGCCCCGCACCACTGACAGGAAGGAGAAACATGGCTACTGCCAAGAAAGCTGGCAAGAAGACCGCGGCCAGGAAGCCCGCCGCGAAGACGTCCGCGAAGAAGCCGGCCGCGAAGAAGAGCGCCGCGAAGAAGCCCGCCGCCGCCAAGAAGTCCGCCGCGAAGAAGCCCGCCGCCAAGAAGGCCGCGAGCGCGCGCAAGCCCAATGCGGCGTTCATGAAGGAAATGCGGCCGTCGAGCGAGCTCGCCGCGGTCGTGGGCCAGAACCCGATGCCGCGCACCGAAGTGACCAAGAAGGTCTGGGACTACATCAAGAAGAACAAGCTGCAGGACAACGTCAACAGGCGTCTCATCAACGCCGACGACAAGCTGCGCGCGGTGTTCGGCGGCAAGAACAAGGTCTCGATGTTCGAGATGACCAAGCTGGTCTCGAACCACCTCAAGTAATCGATCTTCGCCCGCGCGCGCCACTCGCGCGCGAGACCGACGGCCGGCGCACGCGATGTCGCCGGCCGTTTTGTTTTCCTGCCTCGCGTCAGCCCTGCGGGCGCTTCGGCCAGTCGTCCTCGTCTTCGAGGATGCGGATCACGCGCGTGCGCTTGCCGCCCGCGTATTTCTCCATCTGCACGAGCACCGGGAAGCGTTCGACGAGCGCCGCGCGTGCGCTCGCCTCGTCGTCGAACACGAGCACGTTGCCGTCGTCGCCCCGCACGTCGTGCCACAGGCCCGTGTCGTCCTCCACTTCGATCTTGTAGCGCATTCGGTTCCTCGTCAGCTGCGGCCCGATTGCAGCGCCGCGATGCGCGCCTCGATCGGCGGGTGCGACGCGAAGAGCGCCATCACGGGTCCGCCGGCGATGCCGAACGCCTGCATCGCCTGCGGCAGGCCGCCCGTTTCCAGCGAGCCCAGTCGCCGCAGCGCATTGATCATCGGCGTCGGTCCGAGCAGGCGTGCGCTTCCCGCGTCGGCGCGGTATTCACGCCAGCGCGAGAACCACGCGACGATCATGCTCGCGAGGATGCCGAACACGATCTGGCAGACGAGCACCGTAATGAAATAGCCGGGCCCGGTGCCCCGCTCCGTGCGAAAGACCGTGCGATCGACGATCGAGCCGACGATCCGCGACAGGAACACGACGAATGTGTTCACGACGCCCTGGATCAGCGTCAGGGTCACCATGTCGCCGTTCGCCACGTGCGAGATCTCGTGGCCGAGCACCGCCTCGACTTCCTCGTGATTCATCGACTGCAGCAGGCCCGTCGACACGGCGACGAACGCCGAGTTCTTGAACGCGCCCGTCGCGAACGCGTTCGGCACGCCTTCGTAGATGCCGACCTCGGGCATCTGGATGCCGACCTGCGTCGCGAGCTTCTGCACCGTGCCGAGCAGCCACGTTTCGGCCTCGTTTTGCGGCGTATCGATGACGCGCGCGCCGGTCGTCCACTTCGCGATCGACTTCGACAGGAGAAGCGAGATGATCGCGCCGGCGAAGCCCACGACGAGCGAATAGACGAGCAGTTGCCCGTACGCGATGCCCTGCGATGCGAGCGCGCGATCGAGCCCGAAGAGGCGTAGCACGACCGACAGCACCAGCACGACCGCGAGGTTCGTGGCGATGAAGAGGATGATCCGTTTCATGAGCACCTCGTCTTGGACGTCGTGCCAATATGGGCGCCGGGCCGCCCCGAAATCAAGGGGTCAGGAGTGCTGACGACGTGGAAGCGTGGGACGCGTCGATGCGCGGTTCAAGGATGGGGCTTCGCTTTCGGGTTCGCGTTCCAGGAGTCGCGCAGTGTCACGGTGCGGTTGAACACCGGACGGTTCCTTACCTGATCCACGAGGTCGGCGACGAAATAGCCGTGCCGCTCGAACTGGAAACGCGCTTCCGGCGCGGCGCCGGCGAGCGCGGGCTCGACATAGGCGGCGATCGTGCGCTTCGATTCGGGGTTCAGGTCGTCGATAAAGCTCCGCTCGCGAACGTCGGCGTCGTCGTCGTCACCGGCGATCAGCGCTGACGCCGGTGCCGGCTCTGCCGTGGCGGCGCCGCGCTCGCGGGCGCCGGGAAACGGCACGCGGAACAGGCGATCGTACAGACGCACCTCCGCAGGCACCGCCTCGGCAGCGGATAGCCAGTGAATGTTTCCCTTGACCTTGCGCGCATCGGCACCCGGCGAGCCGCTGCGCGTCGTTTCGTCGTATGTGCAGTGCACGGCCGTGACGCTGCCCTGCGCGTCCTTGTCCACGCCGGTGCAGCGCACGATGTACGCGTAGCGCAGGCGCACCTCGGCACCCGGCGCGAGACGGAAATAGCCTTTCGGCGGCGCTTCGCTGAAATCGTCGCGCTCGATCCAGAGCTCGCGCGAAAACGGCAGGTCGCGTCGGCCGAGCTCGGGGTGCTGCGGATGATTGGGCGCGCTCATCGCCTCGCTGCGCCCTTCCGGATAGTTGTCGATGACGAGCCGGATCGGATCGAGCACGGCAATGCGGCGCGGCGCCGACGCGTTCAGGTCCTCGCGCATCGCGTCCTCGAGCACGCCCATGTCGATCCACGACTCCGACTTCGACACGCCGATGCGCTCGTTGAACAGGCGAAAGCCGGCGGGCGTGTAGCCGCGGCGGCGCGCGCCGACGAGCGTCGGCATGCGCGGATCGTCCCAGCCGTCGACGTGCCCCTCCTCGACGAGCTGGATCAGCTTGCGCTTCGAGAGCACGACGTACGTGAGGTTGAGCCGCGCGAACTCGTATTGATGCGGCAGCGGGCGCGCAAGCCTGCCGCCGTCGGCGAGCCGCTCGATGATCCAGTCGTAGAGCGGCCGGTGGTCGGCGAATTCGAGCGTGCAAATCGAGTGCGTGACGCGCTCGAGCGCATCGGAGATGCAGTGCGTGTAGTCGTAGAGCGGATAGATGCGCCATTTGTCGCCGGTACGATGATGACGCGCATGACGGATGCGGTAGATCACCGGATCGCGCATATTGACGTTCGGGCTCGCCATGTCGATCTTGAGCCGCAGCACGTGCGTGCCGTCGGGGAATTCGCCCGCGCGCATCCGTCGGAAAAGGTCGAGGTTTTGCGCGATCCCGCGCTCGCGCCACGGACTCGGAACGCCGGGCTCGGTCAGCGTGCCGCGCGTCCTGCGCAGCTCGTCGGCCGATTGGCTGTCGACGTAGGCGAGGCCCTGCTCGATGAACCACTCGGCGAAGTCGTAGAGGACGTCGTAGTAGTCGGACGCGTGATAGCGATGCGTGCCCCAGTCGTAGCCGAGCCAGCGCACGGAGCCGGCGATCGCGTCCTCGAATTCGACGTCTTCCTTGAGCGGATTGGTATCGTCGAAGCGCAGGTGGCACGTACCGCCGTTTTCGGCGGCGAGGCCGAAGTTCAGCACGATCGACTTGGCGTGGCCGAAGTGCAGGTAGCCGTTGGGCTCGGGCGGAAAGCGCGTGACCACACGGCCGCCGTAGCGGCCGAGCGCCATGTCCTCGGCGATGATCGCGCGCAGGAAATTGGCGCCCCCTGCCGGGTCGTTCGGCGCGCGATCGTCGACGGCTGCTGCGGCCTGGGCAGCGCCGCCATTTCGCGGTGCAGCATCAACGGGTTTGTTCATGAACAGCCTGTGCTGGCGGGAATTCTAACCGGTGCCCGATGTCGCGTCACCCGCACGCCTCCTGCGGAGGTCGGGCGCAACCCCGGGAAGCCGCGCCCATCAAGGCTTTCCGGGTGATGGCCCCAGGCGGACGCGGTGCGTTGTCCACAAATCCTGTGGATGGAAGTGTGCATATCTTGTACATTCGATCGCTAAGTGCTGTCGGGGACAGGAAAAACGGTCCCTGGACGAAAAACGAGCCGCGAAAAATGTTTCCGGAAACAACAGGTTGCAAATTGATCTCCGCGGCGCCGATACCCTTCGTCGACGCCGAGCGGGAGCGCCGTGGCAGGGTCCGATTGCAAGTTTTTCATCGTCAGAGATGATCCTTGTCCAGGACGAAATCAATGCTCTGTTCACCACAATCGTGATCGACCACCGGCGATTCCGGGATGCCGCCGATGAATGATGATGCACTGCGGAAGGCCCGCTGGATGCGCGTCGACGGCCGCGATGCCGCAGCGGAGATTCCGGAGCGGACAGCGCCGCCGGTGATTCCGGTATCTCGTTTCGTCGCGTCCGCGCGCCTGCTGCTCGAACGCGAGCTCGGTCTACTATGGATCGGCGGCGAGGTTTCCGGTTGCACGCGCGCGGCCTCCGGACACTACTATTTCACGCTCAAGGACGCGCGAGCGCAGGTGCGCTGCGTGTTCTTCCGCCACAAGGCGCAGGGTCTGCCGTTCGCACTGCGCGACGGCCTCGCCGTCGAGGTGCGCGCGGTCGCGTCGATCTACGAGCCGCGCGGCGAATTCCAGCTCACCGTCGAGACGATGCGGCAGGCCGGCGTGGGCGCGCTCTACGAGCGGTTTCTCGCGCGCAAGCGCGCGCTCGAAGCCGCGGGACTCTTCGACGCGGCACGAAAGCGCCCGTTGCCGCGCTTTCCGCGCTCCATCGGCATCGTGACCTCGCCTCATGCGGCGGCGCTGCGTGACGTGCTGACGACGCTGCGGCGACGCTTTCCCGCGCTGCCGGTGATCCTGTACCCCGCGTCCGTGCAGGGCGCCGGCGCGGCCGGCGAAATCGCGGCGGCGATCCGCGACGCCAACGCTCATGCGAAGGTCGACGTGCTCATCGTCTGCCGTGGGGGCGGCGCGCTCGAGGACCTGTGGGCGTTCAACGAGGAGGTCGTCGCTCACGCGATTTTCGCGTCGCGCGTGCCGATCGTCTCGGGCGTCGGTCACGAGACCGACTTCACGATCTGCGATTTCGTCGCCGACGTGCGCGCGCCGACGCCCACCGCCGCGGCCTCGATCGCGGTCCCCGAATGCGCTGCGTTGCGCACCGAGCTGGCGGCCCTGTGGCGGCGCATCGCGCGGGCACATGCGCACCGCGTCGGCACGGCGGCGCAGCGACTCGATGGCGTCGCGCGGCGCCTCGTCCATCCCGCGGCGCGTCTCGCCGCGCAGGCCGAGCGTGCGCAGCGACTTGCCGCAAGGCTTACACGCGCGTTCGCGCACATGCGTACCGTGCTCGACCATCGGGTGCGGGGCGTGCGCTCGCGGCTCGTGCGCGAGCTGCACGCGCCCCTTCCCCAATCCGCGCGCATCGCGAACGGGTCGTACGCATTGGTGCGCGCGGGCCGGGACAGAACGGCGCGAGCCGTGCGCATCGTCGAGCACCTCGCCTCCGCGCTGTCGCTGCTCAATCCGTCGGCGGTGCTCGATCGCGGCTATGCGATCGTCACGGCGGCGGACGGCGACATCGTGACCGATGCTGCCCGGCTGCAGATCGGCCAAACCGTCGCGTTGACGCTCGCCCGAGGCCGCGCGTGCGCAAGCGTCACGGCTACGCAGGGCGCGCCGCGCGACGAGGACATTTAAGACTTCCGTGGCGTAAGGCCGGTCACCAGCGAGAGCGCCCACGGGCGCATGGCGACGACGAGCCCGACGCTCTCGCGGCGTCGCGCAGGCAGCGACGCGTCGAGCTCGGCGAACTCCAGGAACTCCGCCGTGACGCGCTCGAGCCGACGCGTCAGCAGGGCGAAGGACGTTTTCGACAGCTCGCGATACTCGAAGCGGAAGTGACCTCCGACGCGGTCGAATTCCGCCGCAATGAACTCGTCGAGCACGCGCTTGCCGTGGCGGCGCTGAATCGGACCGCCGAAACGCAGGCGTACGTGCTTGGGCACCTTGAGCCGAATGCGGTCGCCCGGCAGAAGCTCGATCAAAGCGAGACGATCGAGCCGCACGAGCAGCCGGGTGAGTTCCGGCGGCTCGATGACATAGCCCGCCAGGATGTCGGCGGCGCTCCAGTCGGAAAGCAGCAGGTAGAAAACACCAAGGAGCTTCGCGTCTGCAGCGAGCGCCGCCTCCTGCGCCTCGCTCATCTCGCGCACGACCTCGCTTCGGCCGCGGGCGAGCTTGGCGAGATCGAAGAAGTCGATCTCGAGCACGTCGCAGAGCTGACCGAGGCGCAGGAGCGAGAACGTCTCCTCGGCGAACAGGCGCTTCATGCTCGCTTCCGACAAGCCGATGCGCTGCGCGACCGCAGCGTACGTGAGGCCGCGCGTCTTCAGCAGCTTCTTCAGCGCGTCGACGATGGCGTGGGTGTCGGCCAAGTCGTTCCCGTCGCGTCCCGGAGTATCGTTTCACAATACTGTATCACCCAAGTATTGACCAGCGCTACCGGCAGCGCAGACTGCGCAGCGCGGACATCGCGTCCGCACATGCAAAGGAGAACGCAATGAACGCGAAACGGATCACTGGAAACCTCGTCGCCGCCGGGTGCCTCGCGGCATTTGCCTGCGCGGCGTGCGCGCAGGAAAGCGTGCAGCCGTCCGTCGACGCGTCCCGCGCGTCGGTCGCGGCGGCCGGCACGATGATCGAGGGATCGGCCGAACTGCTGCGCGCCGGCGCGACGTTCGTCGTCGCGGGCGTCACGACGGCCGCCGACGCGAGCGTCGTCGTGTTGCGCAGCGCCGCCGACGGCTCCGTCGTCTCGCTGCGCATCACCGGGAACATCGCGCAGGCAACGTCGCTCGCCGTGGGCTCGACGGTCGAGGTCCTGACCGAAGCGGCGGGAACGTCGCTCATCGCGCTCGGCCACGTCGTCGCGTTCATTCCCAACGAAGCCGGGCGCGCGCTCGTCTACTCGGCGCGCTCGACCCAGTCCTCACGGGGGACGCCGTGATCCGCGCGGTCGCGGCGATCGCAGCGGTCGCGTTCTCGCTCGCCGTGCACGCCGGACAGGCATGCACGGAGAAGCGGCTCGCGCCGGCGGAAGTGCGCGCAGCCCTCACGCTCGCGCTCGACGTCACGAGAACACTCGACGACGCGCATGCGAACGTCGCGATCGTCGCGCGCGTCGGGCGCGACCTGTCGCGCTACGGGCTGCGCTATTCGCACGTCGCGTTCGCATGGCGCGAGCACCCGCGTGGCGGCTGGACGATGGTCGAGGAACTGAATCGCTGCGGCAGCGCGGAGTCCGCGTTGTTCGACGACGGCGTCGGCGATTTCTTCCTCGACGACATGTTCGCGTACGAGGCGGCGATCGTCGTGCCGTCGGTCGACGTCCAGCGCCGAATCGGCGCGCTGCTGGCAGCGCGGCGCGGCGGTGACTTCCATGAAGCGCATTACAACCTGGTTGCGTATGCGTGGAGCACGCATTACCAGAACTCCAACCAGTGGGTGCTCGAGACGATCGCCGGCGCGCTCGACGATCGCGCACCGCGCCTGCGCCGCGATGCGCAAACGTGGTTGCGCGCGCACGCGTTCACGCCCGGCACGATCCAGGTGACGGCGCTCGAGCGCTTCGGGGCCGCGCTGACCCAGTCGAACGTCACGTTCGACGACCATCCGCTCGACCGTCGCATGGCGGGACGCATCGACGTCGTGACCGCCGAGTCGGTGCTGGCGTTCGTGCGGCGCATCGACCCGGCTGCCGTCGAGATGGTCGTAACGCTGCCGCCCGCGCTCGCCGACGAGGCGAAGCGCACTCACGATGCACCGCGAGCGCCGGCACAAGACCCCAACGGGAGAACACGATGAAAGTGCGAAGGATCGGTCGCATCGTTGCTCGCGGTGACGATCTGTTCGCAGCGATCGCGGTGATCGCGCCAAGCGCGGTTCTCATCGCCGGCGTCGGAGTGACGATCGCGAGGGTCAGGCCTCGCTCGGATCCGGATCGTCGACGACCGTCGGCGGCCGGATCCGCTCGTGCACGTGCGAAGGCGCGCGCGCGGCGATGCGCGGCGTCGCGACGACGACGTCGGCGTTCTGCGCGCGATGGCGCAGCGCATGGTCCATGAGCACGCAGGCGAGCATCGCCTCGGCGATCGGCGTCGCGCGAATGCCGACGCACGGGTCGTGGCGGCCGTGCGTGTTCACGATCACCGGCTCGCCGGCCTTGTCGATCGAATGCCGATCGAGGCGGATCGACGACGTCGGCTTGACGGCGATCGCGACGACGATGTCCTGACCCGTCGAGATGCCGCCCAGGATCCCGCCCGCCTCGTTACCGACGAAGCCTTCGGGCGCCATCTCGTCGGAATGCTGCGTGCCCCGCTGCGCGATCGCTCGAAAGCCCGCCCCGATCTCGACCCCCTTCACGGCGTTGATGCCCATCATCGCGTGCGCGATGTCGGCGTCGAGCTTGTCGTAGACGGGCTCGCCCCAACCCACCGGCACGCCCGTCGCGACGACCTCGACGCGCGCGCCGCAGGAGTCGCCCGATTTGCGCAGCCGATCCATGAACGCCTCCATGTCCCCGACGTTCGACGCGTTCGCGGCGAAGAACGCGTTGTGGTCGACGTGCTCGAGACCTTCGAACGGGATCGCGTACTCGCCGAGGTGCGTCATATGCCCGCGGATCACGACGCCGAAGCGCTCGCGCAGCCACTTGCGCGCGATCGCGCCCGCCGCGACGCGCACTGCCGTCTCGCGCGCCGATTGCCGGCCGCCGCCGCGATAGTCGCGGATGCCGTACTTCTGCCAGTACGTGTAATCGGCGTGCCCCGGCCGAAACGTCTCCGCGATGTTCGCGTAGTCCTTGCTGCGCGCGTCCTCGTTGCGGATCAGAAGCGCGACCGGCGTACCCGTCGTACGTCCTTCGAACACGCCGGACAGGATCTCGACGCGATCGGCTTCACGGCGCTGCGTCACGTGCCGCGACGTGCCGGGCTTGCGCCGGTCGAGGTCGCGCTGAATGTCGTCTTCGGCGAGCGCGAGTCCTGGCGGGCAGCCGTCGACGACACAGCCGATCGCGGGCCCGTGCGACTCGCCGAACGACGTCACGCAATACACTCGGCCGAACGTGTTCCCGGACATGGACGATTTCGTGAGGACGCGCGTCCGACTATACCGGAGGGTGCGGCGCGTCTTCGGATGGCGGTGCGGCGCGCATCTGCCGCAGCAGTCGGAACGCCATCCAAGCGAGAATGACCGTGGCGGCGGCAAGCGTCGCCCATAACAGCCAACGCTTGACGTCGAGCGGTGCGCGCAGCGCTTCGAGCGCCGGCGGCACCACCGCTTTGCCGACGCTCGCGACGCCGAACGTCGCCGGCGACGTGCGCGCGTCGAAGCCGGGAACGAGCGTGGCGATCGGCAGCGCGGCCGGCGACGCCTGTGCGCTCCCGTAAACCAATGCGAACGGCGGCTTCCCGCGCGCAGCGAAGACCAGCGTGCGCGGCACGTAGGCGACCGAGAGCACCAGCGCTTTGCCTGCCTGCGCGCCCGCGGAAGGATCCATGCGTACCTTCCAGTGTCGCGCGGCGGTCGGCGGAATGGCGACGAGCGGGTTCACCGTCTCCGCGTCGCCCTGGCGCAGCCGATAGAACACGATCGTCGCCACACCCTGCCATGCGTCGCCGGCGGGCGCCTGCGCCTTCGCCGATGGGGCGGCGAACACTTGCGCGGGCGCGACCGAATTGACCTCGGGCAGCTCGACCGTCAGGCGGTCGACGGGGAACGGGCCGCCCAGATCGAACGCGTATTCCGTCGGGTGTGCAGGGTCGCCGCGCGCTGTCGCCTTGCGCGATCGGCGTGCGGGCTCGACGACGCGCGAAGCGATCTCGGCGCGCACGCTTGCGAGCTCCGGCGCGTTCGGTCCCGCGAAGCCGACGCGCAGGTAGCGTGGCGCATCGGCCGGCAACGCGATCCGATCGCGAAGGAGCTGCCGCCCCGCGTAGTCGAGCGCGAGCAACGGTGCGCCGGTGACCAGCGGCCGCCACGTCGCGAGATCGTCGCTGCCTTCGACGCGCACGCGCACGTCGACGCCCGCGCGCGCGACGGTATGCAGTCGGAGCGCCGCGAACGGCTCGTGGAGCTCGCCCGTGTCGACAAGGTAGCCGGCGAGCCGCGTGCCGGTGGCAGAAGCGCCGTCGCGCGTGCGCACGTCGAGTTGCGTGCGGCCACCCTCGCGCCGCACGCTGAGCGAAAGGTCGCCCACGTCGTGCACGCCGTCGCCCACCAACAGCGGAAACGCGGCGAGGTCGACTTCGATCGGGCGCTCGCGCGTCGCAGCGGGCGGCGGCAGGATCGCGAAGGGAACGTCTTCGTCGTCGGCATTGCGAATGCGTACGTCACCGAGATCGCTGCGCACGACGCCTTCGTAGACGATCTCCGGCACTTCGACGCGCTGGAAGGCGTGCGCTGCGTCGGTGGCGAGTGGCACGTGCCACGCGAACCGCGGGGGTGCCTCGGCGCGTGCAAGCGCAGCGAAGGCGACGATTCCGATCGCGAGCGCGCGCTTCACGGCGCCGGCGCCCGGCGAGCAGGCACCGGGGCGAAGTATCCGACGGCGAGCAGCAGCACGCCGACCCCGATGAAGGAGACGATCCGCTCGATGCTGCCGACGCGCGAGAGATCGACGACGAAGAGCTTCGCCACGACGATCGCGAGCAGCGCCGCGCCGGCGACCCAGCCGCTCCGCGCGGCGACGCGATTGGCGACGACCATCGCCGCGAGCGCGATCGTCGTCCACAGAAGCGACAGCACGACCTGCACGAGCGTCGCGTCCCACAGCGCGTCGAGCGCCCACGGGATGCCGACTTCGTGATGCAGCGTGCGCAGCGCGACCGCGTTCAGCCATAGGAACGCGAGCGCGCATGCCGCGCCCGCTCGCAGGCCGGAAGGAACGCTCGCGGCGACTTCGGGAAAGTCGGCGCGCAGGCCGCGACTCCACGCGGCGAGCGCGAACGCTCCGAAGGCGACGGCGAGATCGACGGGATTGATGAACGGGACGTACGGCAGCGGCGCTGGATTCGCATCACGCGCCACGCCGACGACGAGGAACCACGCGAGGAGCCATGCGACGAGCGGCAGGGCCGCGACGACGACGTACGCGCGGCGGTACACGCGGACCGGCCAGCGCTCGCGCATGAAGTGCGCGGCGATGGCGGCGAGTGCGAGCGCCGGCGTGATGCCGTACGCCGCGTCGCGCCAGCCTTCGCCGGGCACGATCCTCCCAAGGCCGAACGCGAGCTCGTGCGCCGCGACGAACGCGAGCAACCAGGTTGCCGGTGCATGCATCATCGCGGCGGCGATCCCGTTGGGCTGGACGACCTCCTCGCGTTGCAATCGGTGTGCGAGCGCGAAGACGAGGACGATCGCGACGGGCCACGCGACGCCGCCGCCGTGCGCGAAGAGGTGACTGCCCGGCATCGTGGCGAGCGATTGGAAGATCGCCGTGACGAGAAGGAGCGAGGCAAGGAGAAGCACCGGAATGCGCGCGATCGGCCAGGCGAGCGCGCGCGCCGCGACGGCGAAGCCTACGCCGGTCGCCGCGAGGAATGCGACGAGCAACGCCGGCTTTTGCGCGATCGCGGCGAAGCGGTCGATCTCGTGCACGCCGGTACCGAGCCACCACAGACTGCCCCACGCGAAGGCGAGCGGCAACGCGATGGAGTGCTCGCGGGCATGCTCGTCGCCGCGACGCGAATACGCGAGCGCCGTGACGAGGCCGCCGAGCGCAATCAGCAGCCCTCCCTGGAACACGCTGTTCAACACCGGCATTGCGTTGGCGCGCGCCGACGACGCGAAACCGAGCGCGCCGACCGCGTACGCTGCGCCTGCAGCCAATTGCAACAGCAGCCCGAATGCGCGAGCGAGCGCGCGATGCTGGCGCAGGCCGACCCAGACGATCGCCGCGCCTTCGAGCGCCCACGTCGCCGACGTCCACCGCGCGTCGAATGCGAGCGGGACGGCGAGTGTCGCGAAGACGACGCCGAGCGCGACGAACGATTCGGCGAGCAGCCTCAGGCCGTCGCGACGCCGCGACCACAGGAAGCTCGCGAGCGCGACGTAGAGCGCTGCGGCAGCGAGCGCCGACAATGCCATGCCGAACTCGAAACGCTGCACGAGCGCCGCCTGCAGGCCGGCAGCGACCAACGGCGTGCCGAACACGATCGTGCCGTCGACGTAATCGCGCACCGACACCGAGCGTCGGAGCGCGTAGAGCACGGCGATCGCGACGTAGAACAGGAAGAACAGCACGAGGAACGGCTCGGTCGTCGCGAAATCGTCGGCGCGATAGCGCGTGACGCCCCACACGGTACCGACGATGAACGTGCACGCGAAACCGACGAGGTTCAGGAACCGCCACGCCTTGAACCACGCGATGCCGAGGATCGCGGCGTTGAGAAGCGCGTACCACGCGAAGAGCATCACATGGTTCCCGGATTGACTCGAAGTGAGGATCGGCGCGGCGAATCCGCCGAGCGCGCCGACGACGGCCAGCGCCACCGCATCCTGACGGATCGCAAGCACCGCGGACAGCGCGGCCATCACCGCGAGCAGCGCGAACGCGGCCGTCGGCGACACCAGCGCGTAGAGGCGCAACGCCGCAAACACGGTCAGATAGAGGACCGCGACGCCGCCGCCTTGCAGGATCACCGCGAAGGCCGCGCGGCGCTCGCGCAGGCGCCAGCCCAGCACGAGCAGAACGATCGCCGCGAACGCCACGCCCGCGAGGCGCAACTCGATTGGCACGACGACGTGTTCGGCCGCGTACTTGAGCAGGAAGCCGACGCCGACGAGCAGCACGAGGATCCCCACGCGCGCGGGCGTATTGCCGCCGACGATCCACGCGCGCAGCGCGGCGAACGGCGAGGAGGTGATCGGCTGCGCCGTCGTTCCGCGTGCACGCGCGTACGCCGGAACGTCGCGCGCGCCGCGCAGCGTATCGCTCGCGAGCCGCTCGTCCGTCGATGAGGCCGATTCCGCCTGCGGTCGAGTCGTCTGCATGGCAGGCGCCCGCGCCACCTCGGCCGCAGGCGTTGCGCTCTGCGGCGCTTCGAGCGGAGCCGCCGCCGGTGGCTCCGCCGTCGTCTCGCGCGGTGCGGGACCGCCGGTCGCGATCGCGCGCTCGAGCGTCACGATGCGCCGTTCCATCGCGCGCAGACGCTCCGCGACGCGCGAATCGAGGAGCGTCAGCGGATCCGCTGACGCCGAACGGCGGCGCGACTTCCCCACTTCGCCGATCACGAACCCGACGATCAGTCCGACAAAAGCGCCTTGCACCGCGTCGATGAAGCGATGGCCGAGCAAGGCGCCGAGGATCGCACCGACGAGCAACCCCACGAGCGCGATCATCCGTCTTCCCCGTGAACCGGATGCGAGCGGGCAGGCGCGAATCGCCGGCGCAACCACGCGCGCGAGCGGTGCACGAATTCGGGGACCGTCGTCGCGAGGTAGATCGCGAAGAACGCATTGAGCGCGCCGACCGCGAGAAAGAGCTCGGGAATCGACAGTCCCGCGGCGAGCAGGCCGATCGCGACGCCGGCCGACGCGACGATGAAGAGCGCGTTCAGGATGTTGTTGGTCGCGATGATGCGCGCCCGATGCGACGCGGGCGAGCGCGCCTGGATGAGCGCGTACAGCGGCACCGTGTAGAAGCCGCCGAAGGCACCGAGCAGCACGACGTCGGCGGCAATGCGCCAGCAGCGCGGCGTCGCGAGAAAATCGCGCGGCCCGAGGGCCATCGCTCCGAACGGCGTGCGCGACGCGAGCCACAGATCTCCGGCGAAAAGCGACAGGCCGAGCGCGCCGAACAGGACGAGCCCGGGCTCGATTTCGCGCCCGGACAGGCGCTCGCACAGCAGCGAACCGATGCCGATGCCGATCGAGAACAGCGCGAGCAGCAGCGTGAAAACGTGCGCGTCGCCGTGCAGCACGTGCTGCGTGAAGGCCGGCAGCTGCGCGAGATAGATCGCGCCGTAGAACCAGAACCACGAAATCGCGAGCATCGAGCGCCAGACGAAGCGATCTTCGCGTGCGATCGCGAGATTGCGCCACGTCTCGGACAGCGGATTCCAGTTGATTGCAAGGGCCGGCGCGACCGCCGGCGTCAGCGGAATGCGCCGGCTGACGAGCCAGCCCGCGATCGCGACGACGATCGTCAGCACGCCGGCGAGCAACGGACCGGTCGCGTCGATCGCCACCACGAGGCCGCCCGCAATCGTGCCGAGCAGGATCGCGACGAACGTGCCCGCCTCGACGAGGCCGTTCCCGCCGGTGAGCTCGCGCTCGGAGAGGTGCTGGGGCAGGATCGCGTACTTGATCGGACCGAACAGCGTCGAGTGCACGCCGAGCAGTGCGAGCGCGCAAAAGAGGATCGGCACCGAAGCGAGCGCGAATCCCGCGAGACCGATTGCGGCGATCGCGATCTCGAGCAGCTTCACGAGCCGGATGAGCCGCGACTTCTCGTACTTGTCCGCCAGCTGGCCCGACGTCGCGGAGAACAGCAGGAACGGCAGGATGAAGACGGCGCCGATCAAGTTGACGATCGTGCCGGCATCGAATGCGCGTGACGCGACGACGAACGTGACGAAGACGACGAAGGCGTTCTTGAAAACGTTGTCGTTGAACGCACCCGCGAATTGCGCCCAGAAGAACGGCCCGAAGCGCCGTTCGCGCAACAGCGCGTACTGACTGGTCGGGCGGGAGGCGGTGGGCATCCGGGGCGCATTCTCGCCGGATGCCGGCGGTGGCGCAAATCGCCGGGGATGCATGAGGCCAGACCGGATTCCAGGCACCTCGAATCCAGCCTGACCGAATTACGCTGTTACCCCGGCTTGCCGTCGAGACGCGGCCGCGTGAGGATCGGCCAGTAGCGGAAGGCGTACAGCGCGAACGCCGCGGACCAGCAAAGCCCCGACGCGACGACCGTGTCGAGATAGAGCGACGGCAGCGCGATGCCGCCGAAGACGCGAATGAGCGCTGCCGCCTGCACCAGCGCGTAGGCGGTGACTTCGAAGCGATCGGCGACGAGCGGCCGCCCCGAATGGCCGCGCGCGGTGCGCGTCATCATCCCGATCGTCATGCCGCCGATGACCCCGATCGTCAACGCGTGCACGGCGAGCGGCGGGGCGATGACGCCCCACGCGGCGAGCGCGCGCAGCACCAGGTAGACGACGACCCACCCGTAGGCTGCGTGCAACACCCAGACGAGCGGGGTCGACAATGTGCGCCACGGCTGCCAAAGCCAGAGCCGCACCGCGTGTGCGATCGCAACGGCGAGCGCCAGCACGCCGATCCACGCCGCGTCGATCTGCAGCACGTCGGCGACGATCAGCAGCAGCACGCCGCCGAGCGACGCCTTCTCGACGATCGCGTTGCGCGTCGCGGCCGCGCCGCGCACCCCGTTGTTCGTGAACATCGGGACGACGCGGCCCGCCATCACGGCGATGATGAACAGCACGACGTCGAGCCCGATCTGCAGGCCGGCACGCGCCGGCCACGCGAAGTACCCGGCGTGCGCGAGGTGAATCGCGAGCGTCACGAGGCCGAGCACGACGAACAGCCCGACGAAGAAATAGTTGCGGCGGTTGCGACTTCGCACGAGCGGCACGGCGAGTCCCGCCGCCACCGCGATCGGGAACGCTGCGTTCACGACGCCCGCAGCGAGCGGATAGGGCGTCAGCACGACGATGCGCCCGGCGATCCAGAGCGCAGCGTAGCCGGCGAGGAGCGCGCCGGTCGGCGTCGGCTGGCCCGTCCAGTTGCGCCCGGCGGTGAACAGGAAGCCGGTGATGACCGCGACCGTGTAGCCGAACAGCATCTCGTGCGCGTGCCACACCGGGTCGCGCAGATAGCCGCCGGGGAGCACGCCCGCGTAATCGGCGATCCACAGCAGGATCGAGATCGACGCGAAGATGCTCGCGAGCAGATAGAACGGACGAAAGCCGAGGTTCCACAGCGCGAAGGCCTCGCGCCCTTCACGCGGCAACGCCTCGACCGAGGAGACGCTACGCGGCGGCATCGGTGACGCGCGCGGCGTTCATCGTCTGCGACTCGCTCGCCACGCGCAACGCGTCGCGTGCCTGCGCCTGCAGCGCGCGATACGAGCGCTCCCATTCGCCCGCACGGGGCCGGCTGAAGGCGAGCCTGCGTGTGATCGCGTCGAGCGCGTCGCGCTCGCGAAGGATCGTGGCGAGCTTCGCCTGCGCGGCGTCGCGTGCACGTTCGGCGGTTTCGAGCGCACTGCGAACGGCCGCGAGCTCCGCTTCGGTTTCGGCGTGCTCGGACGCATAGACGAACTCGACGCGACGGTCCTGGCACACGCCGATGCACGTCTGCGGCGCCTCGATGCGTCCGCAACCGATGCATTGCCAGGCCGGGATGGGCTCGGTCATGCGGGACGGACGCTTCTCGGCATCGACATAGGATAAAGGCGTGCGGGCGATGCAGGTTTGATATGGCGCAGGGAATCGAAGTTCGGGGCAGCGCGCCCGATGACGCGCCGCGCCGAAGTGCCGGCTGCCACAAGAAGGGCCGGCAACGCGCGCCGGCCGCGTTACGCGGCGCGTGGGCCGTCGCCGCCGATCGGACGGTACCGCGAAAGCCAGATACTCGCCTCCACGCCGTTCGCTTGCGCGTCGAGCCAGTCGCCGAAGCCCAGCAGGTCGGCGAGCGGCGCGTCGGCCTCGAGCACGAACGGGTCGCGGTCCGATTCGACACGCGTCAGCGTCGCGTTGCGCCGCCCGAGGTCGGCCTGAACGACCGCGAGCAGGCGTGCGGGACCACTCGCGAGGACGGTCATCCACGGCTCGAGCACGGGCGCACCGTGCGCGTAGCGCACCGCGGGCGCCTCGACGACGACGGTGTCGCCGTGCCGCTCGCGCAGTGCCGCGACCGGTCGGCGCAGCGCCGCCTCGCAGCGGGCGAGGACACGTAGCGACTTCGGATCGGCGACGAGCAGCACGCCGTCGGCGACGAAGGCCTCGCGCCGCCAGATCTCCTGCATGAGCGTCGCCTGCACGGCTTCGTCCGCGCTCCACAACGATTGCTCGATCGGGCACTCCGGATGCAGCAGCGTTATTCCGCGGCGCGCTGCGCCGCGCGCCGGGAAGCGATGCAGGATCGGCGTCATGACACGCTCCCGGCGGGGCGCACCGCGAGCACGTGGAGTTCGTCGATGCTCGCGTCCGGCAGCGCGACGGGCACGCGCGACCCCGAGCGGCGCCCGAGCAGCGCGCGCGCCACCGGGGCGAACACCGAGATGCGCGAAGCGCTCGCGTCGGCCGACGCGGGGTGCACGACGCGCACCGTGCGCGTGGCGCCGTTCGGCAACTCGACGTACGTCACCTCGGTGTCGAGCGTCACGACGTCGCCTTCGATCGCGTTGTGCGCAACGAGCCGTGCGCCGGCGAGGATCTCGGCGAGTTCCTCCGCGGCGCCGGCCTGCGGCGATTCGCGGGTGGAAAACGTGGCGAGCACGGCCGACAGCGTCGCGGCGTCGTGCGTCGAAAGAACGATTTCATTGCGGTCGATCACGTCGAACCCTCCCGAATACGAAATAGCAAAGCGCAGCGTCGCGGCGATCAGCGCGCGGAGAAGCTGCGAAGGTAGGAGTTACGGTCCCGGTAACCGGCGGGCGCCGCGAGGCGCTCGTTTAGGGGTTACCGGGCTCGGGGGAGACAGGCGAGCGTGCCGCGGTCGGATTGGCGGACGGGGCCGGCCGGGCCCGCGCCCTGCCGGGGCGGGCGGTGGTCGAGGCGAGCGCCGGCCGGCATGGCGGAGGGCCGCGCCAGACGAAGATAATTAAAAGAAATCGCTCGCATGGCACTACTATAGCAGCGAATTTCGATTTTTCAACGTTTTCGACGCGTTTACTGCGCCGTCATACCGCCATCGGTGCGGTCAGTGGCGGATGGAAGCGATAGTCGATCAGCGAAAAATCGTCGGGTTCGACGCGGTCCAGCCATTCGGGCTCGTAGTGCCGCGTTTCCGCGAACGCGGGGATACGCGCGGCGATCGCCAGCGTCGGCGGCGGAAGCGGTTCGCGCCGCAACTGCTCCTCGAGCATCCCCAGCTGGTTCCCGTAGATGTGCGCGTCGCCGATGAAATACGATAGCCAGCGCGGCCGATAGCCGGTCAGCCGTGCCACGAGAGATACCAGCAGCGCCGCTTCGCAGATGTTGAAGGGCGCACCGAGCCCGACGTCGTTCGAGCGCACGTAAAGGCAAAGCGACAGCTCGCGCTCCACCGCATTGGGCAGGAACTGATAGAGCAGGTGGCACGGCGGCAAGGCCATCTGCTCGAGCTCGGCGCAATTCCAGGCGTGGAACAGGATGCGGCGATCGGTCGGCCGCTCGACGATCGCGTCGAGGCAGGCACGCAGCTGATCGATCGGCTTGTACAAGAGCACCTGCTCGCGACCCTGATCGACGAGCGTCGCGACGACTCGGTAACCGCGCGAGCGCGCGTCGTCGATTTGGGCGGGCCGCGCCGCGTCGAGCATCTTGTACGCCGGCCAGCGCCGCCACTGGTACCCGTAGATCTCGCCCAGCCAGTCGGGACCGATCCGGTAAGGATTGGCGAGCCACGCCGCGTTCTCGTTCGCGTTCTGGTCCCACACCTTGCACCCCAGCGCGCGAAAGTCCGCGGCGCTGCGCGCGCCGCGTAGAAATCCGATCAGTTCGCCGCAGGCCGACTTGAACGGGAGGCGTCGCGTCGTGATCGCCGGGAACCCGCGTGCGAGATCGAAGCGCAATGCGGCGCCGGGAATGCTGACCGAGCGGATGCCGGTCCGGTTGTCCTGCCAGCTTCCGCTTTCGAGGATCGTGCGGACGAGCGCCAAGTAATCGTGCATCGTCCGAGCATAGCGCAGTCGACGCTGCGCGCGGAGCGGCTGCGGCCCGCGTTTACGCGGCAGCGCCGGAGTTCAATAGACGCTGCGTGCTGCGCTCACCCGGTCGGCGAGCTGCTCGAGCTGGGCGGCCTCTGCATGCGCCTCGTCGTTGTCATCGCGACGTGCATTGTCGCGGGACGACGTCGATTCGAAATGGGGCGTGAGGTCGGGAGCCGGCGCTTGCATGATGTCGATCCGCTTGACGGTGCGCGTGTGCGCAAGGCGTTACGCCACCGTTCAAGCAATGCATGTGCCATCCAGCGATGAACGTGGCCGCGCACGTGATCGGCGGCGCTTCGTCGGGCCATCGACGTGCGCGAGTTGCTCGAAGTCGACCCCGCGCGCTGCATTCGGGCCACGCGTTGTCGCGCCCCGCCGACAACGCGGCGCCCGTCCGACCTCAAGTCGTTGACTCGTCAATGTTTTTCGTTGTCGTCAAAGCCCGACGACGCCAACCTGCCGCGTTCCGACGCACGTTATCCCTCAGGCTTTCGCTTCCTTGAACATGCCCGGTTCCAGCCGATGACGCTGCAGCAGCTTGTAGAACTCCGTGCGATTGCGCTTGGCGAGCTGCGCCGCCTGCGTCACGTTGCCGCCGGTGATCTTCAGAAGGCGCACGAGATAGTCGCGCTCGAACGTCTTGCGCGCCTCCTCGAAGGGCACGAGCGCCGCGGCGTCTTCCTTGAGCGCCGCCTGCACGAGCGTCGCCGGAATCATCGGTGTCGTGGCGAGCGCCACGCATTGCTCGAGCAGGTTGAGAAGCTGGCGCACGTTGCCGGGCCACGGCGCCGCGACGAGCAGCGCCATCGCATCGGGCGCGAGCGTCGATGGTGGTTTGCGATAGCGCTCGGCGAGCTTGCCCAGCATGTGGGCAGCGAGGAGGGGAATGTCTTCGCGGCGCTCCGCGAGCGACGGCAGCTTGAGTGAGACAACGTTCAACCGGTAGTACAGGTCCTCGCGGAACAGAGCCTGCTCTCGCTGCGCATCGAGGTCGCGGTGGGTCGCCGAAATGACGCGCACGTCGACGGGGATCGACTGCGTCGAGCCGACGGGCCGCACCTCGCCCTCCTGCAGGACGCGCAAGAGCTTCACCTGCAACGGCAGCGGCATGTCGCCGATCTCGTCCAGGAAGAGCGTGCCGCCGTCGGCCGCCTGGAACAGTCCCTTGTGCGCCTGGATCGCGCCGGTGAACGCGCCGCGTGCGTGGCCGAAGAGCTCCGACTCGAGGAGCTCGCCCGGAATGGCGCCGCAGTTGACCGCGACGAACGCGCGCTCGCTCCGCCGGCTCGCCTGGTGGATCGCCCGCGCGAGGAGCTCCTTGCCGGTGCCCGATTCGCCGAAGACGAGTACGCTCGCGTCGGAATCTGCGACGAGCTTCGCCTGCCGAAGCAGATCTTCCATGCGCGGGCTGCGCGTGATGATGCCGGCGCGCCACGCGCCCGCGGCGGTGCCGCTTTGCGGCGTCTCGCCGCCGGACACTTCGAGCGCGGTGGCGACCTTCTGCAGCAAGTCCTGGCTGTCGAAGGGCTTCGTCAGGTAGCCGAAGACGCCGCGCTGCGTCGCGTTGACGGCGTCCGGGATGGTCCCGTGCGCGGTCAGGATGATGACGGGCAGCGCCGCATGTTGCCGATGGATCGCCTCGAAGAGCTGAAGGCCGTCGATGCCGGGCATGCGCAAGTCGGTGATCACCGCGCCCGGTCTTTGGACGGCGATCGTCGCGAGCGCAGTCTCGCCGCTGTCGGCGGTGCGCACGCGATAGCCCGCGGAGGTCAGCCGCAGGCTGATGAGCTTGAGGAGGTCGGGATCGTCGTCGACGAGAAGGATGTCACCGCGGTTCATGCAGTCCTTTCGAAATGCTCGGGCGGAAAGCCCGGTTGGGATGCCGCGCGCAGCGGCGAGTGAAACGGCTTAACGCCCGGACCCACCGGCGCCGGCCCCGCCGCCGCCGCCACCGCTTCGCACGCGATCGCGCAGCAGGCTGCGCTCCATCGCGCGGAGCGCTTCCAGTTTCTGGATTGCCGCGTCGGCCTTCTGCTGCTCGTCGTGCACGGCGCGCTGGCGCTCGCTCACCTGCGCCTGCAATACCGTGGCGAGATGCCGGATGGGCGAGTTCGCCGGCGCGCTGCGGGCGACGTTCTCGAAGAGCTGCAGCGCGCGCTGATCGTCCTGCGGCGAGGTGCGCGCCAGCGTGTAGAGCACCGCGAGGCGCACGCGGTTCACGTCGGTGCGCTGCTTCGCGAACGTCTGCGCGGCCGTGGCCAGCTCACGCCTCAATTCGTCGCCTTGCATCGTGCTGAAGCGCTGCAGGTCGGCGAGCAGCGAGATCATCTGCTGATCCTCGGGCGCGACCTGGGCCGGCGGCGGCGCGACGACGATGACCGGCGCCGGCTCGACCGGCGGCGGCGATGGGTTCGTGTGCGCCGGCTGCGCGGCAGGCTGCGGCGACGGCGTTGCCGGCGCCGCCAGGGGCGGCTCGACGGGCTCGATCGGCGGTGACTCGACCATCGGCTGGTACGGCAACTCGTACGACGACGGGTCGTTTTCGTCGGCCGGCATGACCGGCTTCGGCAGCGACGTGCAGCCGGCGAGAAGCGCGGCGAGCGCCAGCACGGCCAGAAGCAGCTTCATTGCGGCTGACCGGCGGCCGCCAGTTGCCGTGTGGCTTGCGCGCGCGCCGGCCGCGCGTCGGCGAGCGGCAGCGAGAGGCGAAACCAGGCGCCGCTGCGGCCGTCCGCGCGCGACCGCACGTCGATGCGACCGCCATGCGCCACCGCGTATTCGCGCGCGATCGCGAGTCCGAGCCCTGAGCCCTTGATGCGCCCATCCACCGGCTGCGGACCTTGGTAGAACGATTCGAAGATGCGGCTGCGATCGGCGTCGGCCACGCCGCGCCCCTCGTCGATCACGTCGACGACGGCGAAGCGATCGTCGACTCCGACGTTCACTTCCACCTTCGCATTGCGCGGCGAGTACTTGAGCGCGTTCGACACGAGGTTGTCGACGATCGTCCGCAGCCGTTCGGCGTCGCCGATCACCGTCGCCGGCATGATCCTGGCGTCGACCGCGATCATGCGTCCGAGCGCGGCGAGGCGCTGCTCGCGCAGCACACGACCGACGACGTCGGCAAGCGCGACCGGCGTAAGCGCCGCCGGCTCCATGGCACGCGTTTGCTGATACGCGAGCAGGTCCTCGATCAGCTTCTGCAGATGCAGCGTGTTGTCGCGAACGATGCGCACGATGTCGAGCTGCTCCGCCGACAGCTTGCCGCCGACGCCGTCGCGCAGGAGTTCCGCGCCTTCACGCACCGCGGTGAGCGGCGTCTTGAGCTCGTGCGAAACGTGGCGCAGGAAGCGCGTCTGCTGCTCCTCGAGCTCGGAGAGTCGCGAGCGCAGCCACTCGAGCCGCTGGCCCACGTAGCGCAGGTCCTGCGGTCCGGTCACGGTGATCGCGTGGGTGAAGTCGGCGCTGCCCATCTGGCGAATCGCGAGGTCGAGCTGGCGAATCGGCCGGGCGATCAGCGTCGCGAACACGATCGCGAGCGCGATGGCGATGCCGACGGTCGCGAAGCCGACGTAGATCCACTTCTCGCGCCCTTGCGTCGCCGTCTGCTGAAGCCGCTCGATCGCGCGTTGCGTGAGCTGGCTCGACGCCGCGAGCGTCACCTGCGCGCCGTCGACGAGGCGCGAATAGCCGACGGCGAGCTGGTCGGCGATTTCGGGTCCGCGCTGCGGTGCGGTCAGTTGCGTGTGCAGCCGGCTTTCGAGATCGGCGAGCTTGACGAGCGACTCCTGCGCGCTCGGATCGAGCGGCAATGCGGCGAGTTGCGCCGTCGTCTGCCGGAAGTCCTGCCGCAGCTTGCCGTATTCGTCGAGCAGCGAGTTGTCCTCGAGGATCAGATGCTGGCGCGCGATGCGCTCGAGCGTCGTCGCCTGCTCGTACAGAAGGCGGCTCGTACGCCCGGCCTGCGCCGCCTGCAGCACCTCCTGGCGGCCCTGCGACTCGAGGCGGTCGAGCGAGAGGATCATCTCGGCGAGCGCATAGACGAGCGGCAGGCTGACGAGCAGGAAGCCGAGCAGGATGAACTTGAGGAACGAGCGCGGGTAGTACACGCGGCGGCGGCAGGCCCGTGCAGGACCGAGCCGCTGGCTATAATCGGCCGATTATGACACTTGCGCTGATCGTCGCCGTGGCCGCCAACGGCGTGATCGGACGCAACGGTTCGCTTCCCTGGCGGCTTCCGGAGGATTTGCGGCACTTTCGCGAGCTCACCACCGGCCACGCGATCGTCATGGGCCGGCGCACGTGGGCATCGCTTGCGCGCGCATTGCCCGGTCGGCAGAACATCGTCGTGTCGCGCCAGGCGGGCTTTCGCGCCGACGGCGCGATCGTCGTGCCGTCGCTCGAGGCGGCGCTGCGTGCCGTCGTGTATCCTTCGCCGCCGTTTTGCATCGGCGGAGGCGAGCTGTTCCGCGCGGCGCTGCCGTTGGCCGACACAGCGTACGTGACCGAGATCGCGCGTGCATTCGAGGGTGATGCGACGTTTCCCGCGCTCGACTCGAGCGCATGGATCGAGACATCGCGCGAGACGCACGTGAAAGACGGCGAAGACGGATTCGAATTCGCGTTCGTGACCTACCGGCGGCGCGAGCACTGAGGGGAGCAATCGCGATGTCGGCACACGGCTTTCACGTGCATGGCCCGCACGATCACGAAGTCGAGCATGCGGCGCAAGGACACGGAGCGCATGCGCGCGATCCCTTCGCCGCGCGCGTCGCGGTGATGACGGCCATCTTCGCGACGATCGGCGCGCTCGAAGGCTACATGGTCGGCGAGACGCAGAACGACGCGCTCCTCTTCAAGAACGACTCTGCGATTCGCCGCACCGAGGCGTCGGACCAGTGGAATTTCTATCAGGCGAAGAGCAGCAAGCAGAACCTGGCCGAGCTCGGCGCCGTCCTCGCGCCTGCCGGCGAGGCACCGCGATTCAAGTCCGAGGTCGATCGCTACAACCGCGAGAAGCAGGAGATCATGGCGAAGGCGCAGGAGCGCGAGAAGCTTTCGACCGAGCTCGAGGCGAAAAGCGAGGCGTCGATGCACCTGCACCACCGCTGGGCGCAGGGCATGACGCTGATCCAGATCGCGATCGCGCTCGGGGCGATCAGCCTGCTGACGCGTAGCCGCTGGCTCGAGTTCACAGCGCTCGGTGCCGCGGGCGTGTCGGTCGCGATCGGCGCGCTCGCGCTGATGCACGTCTAGTGCGACGTTAGGCGATAATTCTGCCTCCCCATTGGTCGGCGCCAGCGCCGGCCGCTCCCGCGCCGGGGTGGCGGAATGGCAGACGCAGCGGACTCAAAATCCGCCGGTAGCGATACCGTGAGGGTTCGACTCCCTCTCCCGGCACCAACGGC
>DASTGT010000036.1:0-38772 GCA_035718935.1 Casimicrobiaceae bacterium | reverse complement strand
ACTTCCGCCTCTTCTGGATGAAGGGCCTGCACCCCGCGCATCGCGCGGTGTTCATGACCGGCGTGCTCGCGTACCTGTCCGCGCCGCTGTGGTTCCTGTTCCTGATCCTGTCGACGGCGCTGCTCGCCATCCACACGTTGTCCGTGCCACGCTACTTCACGCAGCCCTACCAGCTCTTCCCGCTGTGGCCGCAATGGCGTCCGGAATGGGCGCTGGCACTGTTCTCGGCGACGGCGCTGCTGCTGTTTCTCCCGAAGATCCTCGCCGGCCTGCGCATTGCGATCGCGGACCCGCACGGGTACGGTGGGCGCGTGCATCTCTTCGCGAGCGTCGCCGGCGAGATGGTCGTCTCCGCGCTGCTCGCGCCGATCCGCATGCTGTTCCACACCCAGTTCGTCGTGATGGCGCTGATCGGGCGGTCGCTGCGCTGGAAGTCGCCGCCGCGCGGCGACAGCGAGACGAGCTGGACGATGGCGCTCGAGCGCCACGGCGTGCATACGCTGATGGGCATCGCGTGGGCGCTGGCCGTCTGGCTGCTGAACCCGTCATATCTGTGGTGGCTCGCGCCCGTCGCCGGTGCGCTGGTGCTGTCGATTCCGCTGTCGGTCATCACGAGCCGCGTCGGTCTCGGACGCAAGCTGCGCCGGCGCAAGTACTTCCTGATCCCCGAGGAAGCGAGTCCGCCGCCGCTGGTTCGCGCGACGCGGCGCTACTGGCATCACGCGGCGGCGCCGGCCGACCTCACGACCGCCGTCGTCGATCCGATCGTCAACGCGCTCGTGTGCGCGCAAGCGGTGATGCGTCCCGTCTACGGCTGGCCGCGCGAAGCAATGAGCGACGCGCTCGTGTCGCGTGCGCTACGCAACGGGCTCGCCGCGCTTTCGCCGCAGGACCGCAGCGCGCTCCTCGCCGATCCGGCCGCGCTTTCGGCGCTGCACGTCGCGGTGTGGACTGCGCGCGACGCGCATCCGTCGTGGCGCGCGGCGATCGAGCAGCGCCCGTCGCGGATGCGTGCGCTTCAGGACGCCGCCGAGGGCGCGGTGCCGCTCGCGGAGCCGGCGATCGCCGCATCGAGCGCCGTCCACGGCTAGGTGATGAGTCGCGAACCCGACCCGATGCGAGAGCCGACGATCGCCGCCCGTGCAGCGCAGCGCGTCGAGTCGCTGTTCGATTCGATCTGGCCGTTCCTCGCGATCGTCGTCGTGCTGGTGGCGCTGGCGCTCACCGACTTCCTGCTGGTCGAGCCGGCGCACGCGGCGCGCGTCACGCTGCTCGTGCTTCGCATCGTCGCCAGCGTCGCGCTGCTCGTGCTCGCCGCGCTGACGCTGCGCCGCCTGTTCGCTCAGCGCGCCAAGCTGTCCGACGCGTTGCGCGCGAGCGAGGAGCGGCTCGTGAGCTCGCTTTCCGACATCCAGAAACGCCGCCAGGCCGAAGCGCTCCTCTTCGAGGAAAAGGAGCGCGCGCAGGTCACGCTCGCGTCGATCGCCGACGCCGTCGTCACCGTCGACACGTCGGGACGCATCGACTATCTCAATCCCGTCGCCGAACGCCTGACGGGTTGGCCTCTCGGCGAGGCGCGGCAGCGCGCGGTCGCCGAAGTGTTCGCCGTCGTCGACGAGCAGACCGGCGCGCCGATCGCCGATCCCGTCGCCCGCGCGCTCACCGACGGCGAAGTGGTCGAGGCCGAGGGCAACGTGGTGCTGTTGTGCCGTGGCGCGGAATCGATCGCGATCGACTACAGCGTCGCGCCGATCCGCGACCGCGCGGGCAACATCGTCGGCGCCGTGCTCGTGATCCAGGACATGAGCCGCGAGCGGCAATACGCGGCGCGCCTGTCGAACCTCGCGAGCCACGACGCCTTGACCGGCCTCCTCAATCGCCGCGAGTTCGAGCAGCGCGTGCGCGCGCTGGTCGAGACGCGCGACGGTCAAGTGGGGCAGCATGCGGTGCTCTATCTCGATCTCGATCAGTTCAAGGTCGTGAACGACACGAGCGGGCACGCCGCCGGCGACGAGCTGCTGCGGCAGGTCGGCGCGCTCTTACGGCCGCGGCTGCGAGAAGGCGACGTCCTCGCGCGCCTCGGCGGCGACGAGTTCGGCGTGCTGCTCCCGCACTGCCCGCCGGCGCCGGCGCTGCGCATCGCCGACGCCCTGCGCAAGGCGATCGTCGATTTTCGCTTCGCGTGGCGCAATCGCTCGTTCACCATCGGCGTCAGCATCGGCCTCGTCAATCTCGCCGATGGCCCGCACACGCTCGCGAGCGTGCTCTCGGCCGCCGACGCCGCCTGCTACCTGGCCAAGGACAAGGGGCGCAACCGCGTCCAGGTCTACCGGCCGGAGGACAGCGAAGTCGCGGCGCGACGCGGCGAAATGGAGTGGGTGCACCGCATCCACCGCGCGCTCGCCGAGGATCGCCTGTGTCTCTACGCGCAACCGATGCGCCCGATGCATCCGACCGCGATCCACGTCGAGCACGAGGAACTGCTCGTGCGCCTGATCGACGAGAACGACGAGCTGATTCCGCCGATCGCGTTCATACCCGCCGCCGAGCGCTATCACCTGATGCCGACGATCGATCGCTGGGTGATCCGCACCGCGTTTCGCGTGCTCGCCGAGCGGCGCGCCGAAGGCCGCGCCGGCGGCACCTACGCGATCAACATCTCGGGCGCGTCGATCGGCGACGAGGAATTCCTCGACTACGTGCGCGAGAGCTTCGCGCGCTTTCGCATTCCGCACGCGTCGATCTGCTTCGAGATCACCGAGACGACGGCGGTCACGAGCCTGTCGAAGGCCGCCGAGTTCATCGGCGCGTTCCGCGAACCCGGCTGCCGCTTCGCGCTCGACGATTTCGGCGTCGGCGTCTCGTCGTTCACGTACCTCAAGCAACTTCCCGTCGATTACCTGAAGATCGACGGCAGCTTCGTGAAGAACATGCTGAACGATCCGGTCGACGCGGCGATGGTCGAGGCGATTCATCGCATCGCGCGCGTCATGGGCAAGCAGACGATTGCCGAGTCGGTCGAGAGCGCGGCGACGCTCGATGCACTGCGCAGCGTCGGCATCGACTACGCGCAAGGAAACGCGATCGCGCCACCTTCGATGTTCGCGCCGCCCGGCATGCGCTCGCGGCACATCGCCGAGCGCGCTCGCCACGACGCCGAGCGTGCGCAGCCCGGCGAGCGTCCAAGCGACGTCGAGCGCAGACGCGCACGCGCCGAATCGGCACCGAAGCTCGTCACGACGAATCCGCAAGGGTATCGACAAGCAGGCAACCGATGAACCCATCGACGAAGTGCGCCATTGTCACGGGGGCCGGCAGCGGCATCGGGCGCGCGGTCGCACTCGCACTCGCGCGCGCTGGCTACCGTGTCGCGCTCGCGGGACGGCGCGAAGCGCCGCTGCAAGACGCCGTGCGCGCCGCGGGCGAACGCGGTGGATCGCTGGTGACGGTCACGACCGACGTGACCGATGAGGCGTCGGTCGCCCGGCTCTTCGACACCGTGCGCGAGCGCTTCGGCCGCCTCGACCTGCTCTTCAACAACGCAGGCATCGGCAGTCCGCCGGTGGGCCTCGAGGACCTGCCCGTGGCCACGCTGCGGGCGGTGATCGACACGAACCTGCTCGGCGCGTTCCTCTGCACGCAGTACGCGATCCGGATCATGAAGACGCAGACGCCGCGCGGCGGGCGGATCGTCAACAACGGATCGATCTCGGCACACGCGCCGCGCCCCGATTCCGCGCCGTATACGGCGACGAAACACGCGATCACCGGCCTCACCAAATCGACGTCGCTCGACGGACGCAAGTACGACATCGCGTGCGGGCAGATCGACATCGGCAACGCCGCGACCGAAATGACCGCGCGCATGCAGGCCGGCGTGCCGCAGGCGAACGGCGAGATCGCGGTGGAACCGGTGATGGACGTCGAAAACGTCGCGAGCGCCGTCGTCTACATGGCGGGACTGCCACTGTCCGCGAACGTGCAGTTCATGACGGTGATGGCGACCAAGATGCCCTTCGTCGGGCGCGGCTGAGCCGACGGGGCGCTACGAGCAACCGCGCAACAGGAAGACGATCACGAGGATCGGCACGGGCACGCCGACGAGCCACGCGAGGACGTAGCCCCAGCGTCCCTGCTGCCAGCGAGCGAGCGTGGGTCGCGGGCGCATTCTCCGCTTCAGCCGCGCCCGTCGGCGCGATGCTCGCGCTGCGGGGCGGTCCCCGCGACGTGCGATTCGATGATTTCGGGTGCGGTTACCGGGTCGAAGTCGGCCCAGCGCCCGTCTCGCCACGTGCCGTCGGCCCGCTCGATCATCCGCGCGCCCTGGTCGCGCAGAAGATCGACCGCCAGCGCTTCCGATTCGGGTTCTGCCGTGTTGACGGCGACCATCACGCCGGCGGGCCGAGGTTGCGGGGTGTGCTGATCCGATCCCATCCGGCCGACCGCGCCGGCGAGCGAGCCTGCGTACGCACCCGCCGCGGCGCCGCCTGCGACGCCGAGCGGTCCGACCAGGGGCGTCGCGGCGAGCCCGGCAATGGCACCGACGGCGGTTCCAATCGCCGCACCCTTCACCGCACCGCTGTCGCCTCCCTCCGCTTTCGCATCGACGGGCTCGTCACCGCCGGTCGGTAACGCGTTGTGACGACCCGGTGGGCCGAGCGTGAATTGGTCGAGGTCGCTCGCGTCGAATCCCGCGTCGCGAAGCCCGCGCGCCGCGCTGGTCGCGCGTTGCTCGGTATCGAATACGCCTGCCACGATGCGCGTCATCAGCCGTTCCTGAGCGAGACCCCGTTTCGTCGGGGCCGACGAAGGTCAGCGTAGCCGCGAACGGCGAGGCACAGGATAGGCTGCGAGCGGAATCCCGTGTAAGGATGGGCCTACCTGCCGATCATTGCCCGCGCTCGACCGCCGGGCTTCCGGGGCAGGCGGGCACCTTGCCCCAATAGCCGGCGCAATAGCGAAAGCGCACGCGCTGCCCGCACACGACGCGGGCGATGAAATCCTCGCGCGTGCATTGGGAGAGCTCGTGATCCATCCGCGCCCAGCGATCGGAGACTGGCGCGGCGACCGTGGGCGCCATCGCAACCGCGGGTGCGCGTGACGTGGCGGACGCAGGCGGCAGCGCGGGCGCGGCCGTCGTTGGGGATTGCGGCGCAGTCGCGACCTTCGGAGACTCTGGCGCACGCGTTGCCGCGCGCGCGGCACGCGCCGCGTCGTGCGCCGGCGGCAGCGGCCTGATCTCGACCGGTTGCGGCGGTTCCGTCACGCCGGTTGGCGATTCGGCGCGCGCTTGCGTGACGTCGGCCGCGTTCGCGTGCTCGGCCGCCGCGCTCGAGGCGCCGCTCGTGGCCTCCGTCGCCGTTCCGGCGGCCGACGGCGATGCGGCTTCACGCGTCGCGCTGCTCGCAGTCGGCGTGCCGGCGGCGTTCTCCGCGGGCGCCGTCACCGCGTCGGCGCTGTTCGTCGAGGGCGAGTAGAACCACCATGCCGCCGCCGCGGCCACGATGCCGACTACGAGGCACGCGACGGCGAGGCTTACCGCGAGCGTGCGTCGCGACGGCGCGTCGGCGTACGCCGGCCGAGTCACCGGGTCAGAGGCTTCCTGCGGGTCGCGCGCGCGGGCCGCGCTCGGCAACTCCACGATCGCGGCGCTCGACGTCGGCACGGGCCCGACATCGGGCATCGCCTCGGCGTGCGCCGCGTTGGCCGCCTCGCGGCGGCCGCGCGCGGCCGACGCGGCCGCGGCCACGGCAGCGATCGGCGTCGCTTCCTGCTCGGCGCCGCAGTGAATGCAATAGCGCGCCCGGGCAGGAATCGGCTTGTGGCAGTTCGGGCAATTCATCGCGGGGAGCCCTCGCGGGCCGGGCGACAGGCGCCGTCCATCGTGCCTCAAATCGACGCAGGGTAGAAGCGATGCGCGTTTTTACACGACGATCGGTGCCAAGGGGTCGCGCAACCTCGGCGCCGCGATCGGCGGTGACGCATCCTACTCGGCCATCGCGGCGGCGGGCGGCGCCTGCCCCGCCCGGCCGGGCTTCAGCAGCATCACCAGCGGAATCATCACGAGGAAGCTCAGCACGATCACCCAGAATGCGCGCAAGAGGCCGAGCATCTGCGCCTGAACCGCCGCCTGCTGCGCGATGATCGCGAGTCCCTGCCCCTGTGCCTTCAGATGCAGTGGATCGAGGTACTGCTGCACTTCGGGCCGGTACGGATCGACGTAGCCGCGCAACGCGCCCCAGCTTGCCTGCGCGCCGCGGACCAGCGACACGCTGACGATCGAGATGCCGATCGACGAGCCGATCGACCGGATGAGGTTGTAGGCACCCGCCGCTTCAGCGGTCAGCGTCTTCGGCAGCGTCGCGAACGCGACAGCCGACAAAGGCACGAAGACGCAACCGATGCCGACGCCCTGCAGCACGAGCGGCACGATCAGCGAAGCGGACGTGGTGTCGAACCCGACGTGCGTCATCATCCACGCGCCGAGGATGCCCGTGAAGATGCCGAAGTAGATAAGCGGCTTCGCGCCGACCTTCCCGATCACCCGACCGACGATCAGCATCGCGAGGAGGCTGCCGAAGCCGCGCGGCATCATCGCGAGCCCCGTTTCGAACGTGGGGTACTGCAGCACGCTTTCGAAAAGCACCGGCTGCAGCAGAAGGCCGCCGAAGAGCGACAGCCCCATCGCGGCGCCGACGATCGACGCTGCGGAGAAATTGCGGTCGGCGAAGACGCGCAGGTTGATGAGCGTCTCGCGCTTCGACATGATCGAGTGCGCAACGAAGCAGACGATGCCCGCCGTGAGGATCGCTGCCGACCAGCGGATCGCCGACGACGAGAACCAATCCTCCTGCTGGCCGCGGTCGAGCAGGTACTGCAGCCCGCCGACGAACATCGCGAGGAACACGAGGCCCCACCAATCCATCCCGCGCGCCTTCACCGGCGTGTCGGGCACGTGTCGCGCGGCGAGCAGGAACGACCCGATCCCGACCGGCACGTTGATGTAGAAATTCCAGCGCCAGTTGATCGTTTCGGTGAGCCAGCCCCCGAGCGTCGGGCCGAGGATCGGCGCGACCATCACGCCCATGCCCCAGATTGCCATCGCCTTGCCGCGCTCGTGCACCGGATAGCTGTCGACCATGATCGCCTGCGACAGCGGAACCAGCGAGGCCCCGAAGATGCCTTGCAGCAGGCGGAACGCGACGATCTCGCCGAGTGACGTCGCGATGCCGCACAGCGCGGAGGCGACGACGAAGCCGGCGATGCTGATCAGCAGATAGCGGCGCCGGCCGAGGCGATCGGTGAGGTAGCCGGTCATCGGCATGACGATGGACGACGCGACGATGTAGCTCGTCAGGACCCAGCTGATCTGGTCGAGCGACGCCGACAGGTTGCCGGCCATGTGCGGTAACGCGACGTTGACGATCGTCGTGTCGAGCACCTGGATCACGGTGGCGGCCATCACCGCCAGCGTGACGAAGAGCCGGGAGCCTTGCGCGGGCTTGATCATCGCGAGCGTCAGGGCACCGACACGGACACCGTTGCCGTCGCGCCCACGCGCAGCGGAAAGCCTGGATCCGGATCGTCGATGCTGATGCGCACCGGGACGCGCTGCGTCACCTTCACCCAGTTGCCGTTGGCGTTCTGCGGCGGCAGCAGCGAGAACGCGGCACCGGTGCCTCCGGCGAGACTCTGCACGCGGCCGTGGAACGCGTGATCGGGATACATGTCGACGACCACCGTCGCCGGGCGACCGGGGACGACGCCGTGCAACTCGGTTTCCTTGAAATTGGCATCGACCCAGAAGCTGTGCGCGACGACGATGGCGAACAGCGGATTGCCGGGGGTGACGACGGTTCCCGGCGTGAGGTCGAAGTGCGTGATCCAGCCTTCCTCGGCCGCGCGCACGACGCAGTGCTCGAGGTCGAGCTTCGCTTTCTCGACTTCGGCCTGTGCGACCCGCACCGCGGGCGTCGTGTCGCCGGTCGTCGCGAGCGCGGCACGCGCCTTCGCGAGGCGCGCGTTCGCCGCCTCGACGCCGGCTCGTGCAGTGCGCACGCGCGCCTGAGCGTCGTCTTCCGCCTGCTTCGACATGAAGTTGCGCTGCACGAGCTCGGTCGTGCGCCGCAGTTGCGACTCCGCGTTGTTCAGCGAAGCCGTCTGCTGCGCGACGTCGGCCTGCGCTGCCAGCACGTCGGACTGGTCCTGCCGCGTGCCCTGCTCGGCGAGCCGCAGCTTGCCCTCGGCTTCGCCAAGCGCCGCCTCGAACGGCCGCCGGTCGATCACGAAAAGCACGTCGCCCTTGTGCACGTACTGGTTGTCGCGCACCTCGACGCGAACGACCGGGCCCATCACGAGCGACGATACCTGCACGATGCGCGCGTTGACGTAGGCGTTCTCGGTTTTCTGGTACAGCGAATTCTCGTGCCACCACCACGCGCCGGCGATCGCAGCGACGACGAGGCCGACGACGACGAGGATGCCGCGCGGCGAGAGCCGAAAGGTGAGCTTCGTCACGGGCGAAGCCCCTCGATGCGCGCGCGCACCTTGCCGAGGAGCGCGATCAGCGTGTCGATCTCGTCGTGGGTGAGGCCGGTCGTCACGTCGAAGCGGAGCTCCCGCGCGATCGCCTGGATCGATGCCACGAGCCGTCGCGCGCGCGGCGTCAGCACGATCGCGTTGCGGCGCCGGTCGCCGGGAACCATGGTGCGCGCCACCAGCCCATCGCGCTCCATGCGATCGACCAGCGCGACCGTCGCAGGCGCGCCGATCTCGAGCCATTCCGAGAGCTCGCGCTGGACGAGCGTGCCGCCCGCGCGCGACAGCGCGAACAGCGCCTGCCATTGCGCGCGCGTCAGCCCGAGCGGGCGCAGTCGTCGATCGAGCTCGCCGCGCCACCCCTTCGATACCGAATGGAGCAGCAGGCCGAGCGCGTCGCCGCGCTCGGCCGCGGCGGCGTGCGCGCGCGTCACCGGGCGGCGGCGCCCCTCCATTTGCATGTGAGTAGTTCGCATGCGAACCATTATCGGGGATTGGGACAACGCTTTCAACCGGGGGTTCGACGTCGTCGTCGCGTGCGACAATTCGCCCCCCTTTCCGACGCCGCATCCATTCATGCCCGCCCGCAACCAGAAGACCACGCGCACGTCGACGAAATCCGCATCGGCCACGTCCAAAGGCAAGCGTCCCGCGAGGACGGCCGGCGCGTCGGCGCGCGCCGCGAACGCCCGTCCGAAGCGCGCTTACGTCGTGCGCAATTCACCGATCCACGGCCACGGCGTATTCGCCACGCGGACCATACGCAAGGGCGCGGACATCATCGAATATCGCGGCCGCCGCGTGTCGATGGAGGAAGCCGACGAATTGCCGGACAGCGATCCGAGGAATCCCTATCACACGTTCCTGTTCGAGCTGAACGACGGACGGGTGATCGACGCGGCGGTCCGCGGCAACGCGGCGCGCTGGATCAACCACAGCTGTCGACCGAACTGCGTGCCGTACGAAGACGATCGCGGCCGCGTCTTCATCGAGGCGAAGCGCACCATCCGCGCCGGCGAGGAGCTCTCGTACGATTACAAGCTCAACGTTCCCGGCCGGCACACGAAGGCACTGCTCGCCAACTACACGTGCCGCTGCGGCGCGCCCCGCTGTCGCGGCACGATGGTCGACGTGCGGAAGAAGAAGACGTAGCTCAAGCGACCCCTGCCATCCCGGCGAGCGTCGCGACGATCAGCACCCACACCGGATTCACGCGCGTCCATGCGAGGAGCGCAGTCGCGATCAGCGTCAGCGTGAACGCCCCCGCGGTGTGATCCGCGCCGCGCGCGACCGTGTAGCCGGTGGCGAGGATCAATCCGATCGCAATCGGCGACAGCGCTCTCTGCACCACCGCGCGAATCTTGGAGTGCTGGAAGCGGTCGGCGAAGTGCCATGCGACGTAGCACACCACCGACGACGGTCCGCAGGTGGCGAGCGTCGCGACGAGCGCGCCCACGACGCCGGCGACCTTCCAGCCGACGAGCGCGACGACCATCGCGTTGGGTCCCGGCGCGAGTTGCGCGAGCGCGAAGAGGTCGGCGAAATCGCCACTCGTCATCCAGCCCTCGAGCTCGACGACGACGCGGTGCACTTCGGGGAGGATGGCGTTGATGCCGCCGACGGCGACGAACGACAGCGCCGTGAAACGCAGGGCGATTTCGATCAGGATGTCGACGTGCGCCACGGATGCCCGACGCTCAGCGCGTCGCGTGCCATTCGGTCGCGATGGCGACGGCGACCAGCACGAGCATCACCCACACGAGCGGCCATTGCAGCACGCCGACCGTGACGAACGCGACGGCGCCGATGAGCAGCCCGCGCGGCGGCGGACGCGTCTGCAGCAAGAGGCGGATCGCGGTGCCGAGGATCAGCCCGGCGGCCGCCGCGGACGCGGCGCCGATCGCGGAGCGTGCGAGCGGGTCGTGCGCGACCGACGCATAGAAAGCGGCGAGCAGCAGGACCACGCCGACGGGGACGAACAGGATCGCGCTCACCGCGATCAACGAGCCGAGCGGACCGTGCGTGCGCGACCCGATGATCACCGCCAGGTTGACCACGTTCGGCCCGGGCAGCACCTGGCAAAGGCCGATGAGCTCGGCGAATTCCCGGTCGCTCAACCAGCGCCGCTCGTCGACGAGCACCCGCCGCGCCCACGGCAGCACGCCGCCGAACCCCAGCAATCCCATCTTGAGAAAGCTCGCGAACAGCGCGCTGCGCGTCACGTTCGCGAACGGTGCCGCGAGCGGCTTCGGGGACGAGGCGTTCATCGATGAGAAGGCCGATTCTAGCCACTGGCGTTGCGGCACGCGCGCCTCGCCGTCACAATCGCGGGCGAACCGTACCCCCGAGCCGCCACGATCCCCCCGTATCGGCGGGCAGCGCGAAGGCGATTACGACAGTTTCATGAGCCGCAAGCGATCCCTCCACCCGGCCGGCACGACCGTCGTGCTCGAGTACGACTCGAAGATCCTCGCCGACAATCCGCTCGGCGATCCGCATCGGCGAAGGCTCGCGGTGTGGCTGCCGCCGGGCTACGACACCGGTACCCTGCGCGGCAAGCGCAGCGGACGCGGCAAGCGCTTTCCGGTCCTCTTCGACCTCGTCGGCTTCACCGGCTCGGGCCTCGCGCACGTCAACTGGCGGCCGTTCGACGAGAACGTCCCCGAGCGCGTCGCGCGGCTCGTCGCCGAACGGCGCATCGGTCCGACGATCGTCGTGTTTCCCGATTGCTTCACCTCGATGGGTGGCAACCAGTACGTCAATTCGCCGGCGATCGGCCGCTACGCGGATTACCTCACGCGCGAGCTCATCCCCTTCGTCGACCGCGAATTCCGTACCCTCGCGAGCCGCGATCACCGCGGCTGCTTCGGCAAGTCGTCCGGCGGGTACGGTGCGATCATGCACGCCATGAAGTACGCGAAATACTGGGGCGCTGCCGCCGATCATTCCGGCGACGCGCTTTTCGACTTCTGCTATTTCACCGACTGGCCGCGCACGCTGAACGAGCTCGACAAGTACCGCAAGCGTCCGCGCGTCGCAGGGCGCGTTGACATCCTGCGCGACGAGCGCGGTGCCGGCGACGGCGTCGACGACGGCCGCGTCGCGCGCTTCCTCGAGCACGTGTTCGCCAAGGACAAGCTCACCGATGCCGAAGTGCACGCGCTGATGAACCTCGCGATGGCGGCGACGTACGATGCCGATCTCGACACGCCGCTCGGCTTTCGCATTCCTTTCAACCTGGAGACCGGTGAGCTGATAGCGGCGCGCTGGCGACGCTGGCAACGCAACGACCCGGTCCACCTTGTCGGGACGTACAAGCGGAACCTGCAGTCGATGCGCGGCCTCTACATCGACTGCGGATGGCGCGATCAGTATCACCTGCACTACGGCGCGCGGCTTCTGTCGAAGCGCCTCACGCAACACGGCATCGCGCACGTCTACGAGGAGTTCGACGACAATCATTCGTCGATCGACTACCGGATGGACGTCAGTCTTCCGTATCTCTATCGCGCGTTGAAGCCTTAGTGCGTTACGACGCCGCGCAGGCGGCAAGGGGGGAGGCGATGCGTTGGGGCGATTTCAGGCGTAGCGAGAACGTCGAGGACCGCACGGGCGAGTCGTCAGGCGGCGGCTTTCCCGTCGGCGGCCTGCCGATCGGTGGGGGCGCCCTCGTCATCATCGTCATCGTGGGGATGCTGTTCGGCATCAACCCGCTCGACATGCTCGGCATGCTGGGCGGTGGCGGCGGCGAGACGGTGCAGCAGGTCGCCCCGCAACGCGCGGCCAACGACCCGGCGGAGGCGACGCGCAAGGACTTCGCCACGGCGATCCTCGGCGACACCGAGGACGTCTGGGGCGCCGTCTTCCGGCAGATGGGCCGCCAGTACGTGCCGCCCACGCTCGTGCTCTTCCACGGCGCGACGCGCTCGGGCTGCGGCGTCGCGCAGGCGCAGGTCGGCCCGTTCTACTGCCCCGCCGACCGCAAGCTCTATCTCGACACGAATTTCTTCGACGAGCTGCGCCGCCGCTTCGGTGCGTCCGGCGAATTCGCGCAGGCGTACGTCATCGCGCACGAAGTCGGACATCACGTGCAGAATCTGCTCGGCACGATGGACCGCGTGCAAGGCGAAATGCAGCAGGGCGGCCGCCGCGCCAACGCGCTGTCGGTTCGTCTCGAGCTGCAGGCCGATTGCTATGCCGGCGTCTGGGGCTTCTACGCCAAGAAGCGCAACGTCATCGACACGAGCGACATCCAGAGCGGACTCCGCGCCGCCGCGGCGGTCGGCGACGACAACATCCAGCGCGCGTCGCAAGGGTACGTGGTCCCCGATTCGTTCACCCACGGCAGCGCCGAGCAGCGCACGCACTGGTTCCAGACGGGCCTCGGATCCGGCGACCCGCGCGAATGCAACACGTTCGCGCAGGGCTCGCCCTGACGCTCGCCCGCGGCGCTTGCCGGCGACTGCGCGCCGCACTTATGATCGTCGCTGAAAGGAGGCGGTCATGAAGACGCGGATCGCATTGTCGATCGTCATGCTGGCAAGTGGCCTCGGCGGCTGCGCGCCCGTCGAGCTCACGAAGGCGGACGTGGACGGCAAGGTCGTGTGCAATCCCGACCGCATCGACGCCGTCGAACGCGAGGCGCGGCGCGAGCACAAGGACGTGATCTGGCTCCATTGCCCGCGCGCCACGCTGCGGGTCGTGTCCTGATGCGACGTACCATCGCCGACCGCTGACGGCGGCGATGGCCGAACTCGCGTGCCCGGGATGCAGCCGGCCGATGACCTCGGTCGTGCTCCCGCGCGATCCGCTCGCGCCGCTGCCCGTCGACACCTGCGACGCATGCCAGGCGGTCTGGCTCGACGCGACGGAAAGCCTGCAAATGACGCCGGGCGCGGTCCTTTCGATGTTCCGCGTGATCGCCGCGTCGAAGCCCACCGAGCGGCACGCCTATCCCGCCCTGCTGCCATGCCCGCGCTGCACGACGCCGCTCACGCTGACGCAGGACATCCAGCACACGACGCGCTTCACGTACTACCGCTGCCGCTACGATCACGGTCGCTTCACGCCGTACGTGCAGTTCTTGCGCGAGAAGAATTTCATCCGGCCGATCGACGACGCCGAGATCGAGCGGCTGCGCGCGGTCGTCACCACCGTGCGTTGCGTGAGCTGCGGCGGCCCCGTGCCGCTCGAGCGCAACGCGGTGTGTCCGTACTGCGGTGCGCCGATCATGCTGCTCGACCCGAATGCCGTCGAGCGCGCCGTCGACCGGCTGCAGACGCAGGAGGCGAAGCGAACCGCGCCGCCGACGCTTTCCGGCGACGCGGTGATCGCGATCGCCAACGTCGAGCGCGAACTCGCGAAAGCGCGCGGCGAGGACGCGGGCGCAAGCGGCGTCGATCTCGTCATGCTCGGCTTTCGCGCACTCGACACGCTGCTGTCGCGTTGATGCGCCGCGCGCGGCGTAAAATCGCGCCGTCCCGCCCATGGAGTCCTTCATGATCGATCGCGTCCTCCACCGCGGCATCGCCGTCGCCTTCTCCCTCCTGACCGCCTCTGCCTTCGCGCAGCAAGCAGCGGCGCCAGCCGCCGCCCCGGGGCCGGTGCCCAAGCACGCCTGCGGCAAGCCGTCCGAGTATCCCGGCAATCTCGCGAGCGACGCGCAGAAACGCAACTGGCAGAAGGATTACGTCACGTACGTCGACTGCGTGAAGAAGTTCATCGAGGAGCAGCAGGCGCTCGCAGAGCCGCACGTGAAGGCGTCGAACGAGGCGATCAACGAGTACAACGCCGCGGTCAAGGCGTACAACGAAGCGGTGCAGAAGGCCAACGGCGGCTAGCCTCGGCCATGGCGGCGCCGGCGCCGGTCACCGCCGACGCGAAGGAGGCCTCTCCCGAGGTCCTCGCCCGCGTCCTGCTCGAAGGCTTCGATCACCACTACGCGCTGTTCCGCGAATGCGCGCAGGCCGCGCGGCGCTACTTCGAGGCGGGCAACTGGCTCGCGATCGCGCACATCGGTCGCGAGCGGATCGACTTCTACGATCGTCGCGTCGCCGAGACCGTCGCGCACATCGAGCGCGACTTCGCGGTCACGCGTGACGACGCGTTCTGGGCGCGCGTCAAGCGCGCGTTCATCGGCCTTCTGGTCGAGCATCGGCAGCCGGAATGCGCGGAGACGTTCTTCAACACCGTCTCGACGAAGATCCTGCACCGGACGTATTTCCACAACCGCTGCCTGTTCGTGCGCCCGTCGGCGTCGACCGAGTACCTCGACGACGGCGCGCCTTCGTATCGGTGCTACTACCCGCGCCGTCAGGGCTTGCGCGCGGCGCTGATCGACGCCGTTCTCGATCTGGGCTTCGAGCTCCGCTTCGCCGATTTCCGCGGCGACCTCGTGCACGTTCTCGCGGCGATGCGCCGACGCTTGCCGCGACCGTTTCGCCTCGACGCGAATTGCCAGATCCAGCTGCTGCGCAATCCATTGCTGCGCAACCAGACCGCGTACGTCGTCGGTCGTCTCGTCAACGGCGACCGCACGCATCCGTTCGTCGTCGCGATCAAGCGGCGCAGCGACGAGCGGCTGTACGTCGATGCGCTGCTCGACGACCCCGTCGAGCTCGCGCTGCTGTTCTCCGCCAATCGCGCGTATTTCCTGGTCGACATGGAAGTCCCCTCGGCGTACGTGCAGTTCCTGCGCGCGATCGTGCCCGACAGGACGCGCGCGGAGCTCTACACGATGCTCGGCCTGCAAAAGCACGGCAAGACGCTCTTCTTTCGCGACTTCCTTCACCACCTGAAGCACTCGACCGATCGTCTGGTCGTCGCACCCGGCATTCCGGGCCTGGTGATGGCCGTGTTCACGCTGCCGTCCTATCCGTACGTGTTCAAGGTGATCCGCGATCGCATTCCGCCCAGCAAGGAGACCGACGCCGCGCGGGTGCGCCAGAAGTACGCGCTCGTCAAGCACCACGATCGCGCCGGGCGAATGACCGACACGCTCGAATACTCGAACGTCGCGATCCCCCGCGAGCGCTTCACCGCCGAGCTCCTCGCCGAGCTCGAGCGCGAGATCCCGTCGCAGCTCGACCACGACGGCGATCATGTGGTGATCCGGCACGTCTACATCGAGCGTCGGCTGACCCCCCTCAACCTCTTCCTCGCGAGCGCGGATGCCGCCGCGAAGGTGCGCGCCGTACGCGACTACGGCGATGCGCTGAAGGAGCTCGCGCGAATCGACATCTTCGCGGGCGACCTGCTGTTCAAGAACTTCGGCGTCACCCGGTACGGACGCGTCGTGTTCTACGACTACGACGAGATCGATTACCTGACCGCCTGCCGCTTCCGCGAGATCCCGGCGCCGCCGGCGGGCGTCGACGAGCTCGGCAGCGAAGTCTGGTATCCGGTCGGCCAGCACGACGTCTTCCCGGAGGAATTCGCGACCTTCCTGCTGACCGATCCCGTCGTTCGCGAAGCGTTCGTCGCGTTCCACGCTGACCTGCTCGACGCCGCGTGGTGGCGCGCGATGCAGGAGGCCAATCGCGCCGGCCGCGCGGCGGAAGTGCTGTCGTATCCGGACAGCGTACGCTTTCGCAGCGCGGCCGCGACGCCGCCGTCGCGGGCGACGCTCGCTTCGTAGGTGCTATCCTCGCGCGGTCGCCGCGCCCGGAGCCCCGTCATGCCACGCATCGTCCTCGCCTGCCTCGCGCTCCTGCTCCTCGGCGGCTGCCAAAACGGGCCGACGAAGGAGGAGCTCGAAGCCGTCAAGAACACCGTCGACTGCGAACGGCCGGGCGAGCGCATCGTCATCCGCTACGAAGACGGCGAGGCGCGGATCCTCATGCCCGACGGCGGTCGCGTGATCCTCTATCAGGTGCCGAGCGGTTCCGGCATCCGCTACATCAACGGCCTCATGGAATTGCGCGGCAAGGGCATGGAAGTGGACTTGACGCGCGAGCAGCAGTCGACGCACTTCACCTGCAAGCAGTACGTGCTGCCGAAGAAGAACTGAGTGCGGTGCCAGACACGTGTCACAGTGTGACCGACACGTGTCGGAGATGATCGCCCGGCGCGTTTTCCTCCGACCCGCTCAATGCGCCGCAGCGCGCATCGCCGGATCCACGTCGATGTACTGCCACCACTGCGAGCGGATCGGATGCGGCGCGTACGCGCCGACCCAGGGGTGGCGCAGGCTGTCCTCGAGGACGTGATACGTCATGCGCCACGGCGCATATGCGATGACGAGCTTGGTCATCTCGTCGAAGAGCTTCGTGCGCTCGAGTGAATCGGGGAGCGTGCGCGCCTTCTCGTAGAGCGCGTTGAACTGCGGAAGGTCGAAGCGCGCGTTGTTCTCGGGCCCCGAGGGTCCGTAGAGCAGCTGCATGAAGTTCTCGGCGTCCGGATAGTCGGCGTTCCATCCGTCGCTTCGCATCGGAATCTTGCCGAGGCGCGCCATCTTGCGCAGTTCGGGGACGCGATCCTTCTTCACGACGATGCGGATGCCGATCGCGTCCATGTTCTTCTTCCACAGCGCGTCGCCTTCGCGCGACGCCGAGTTCGGTGTCGACCAGCGCTCGATCGTCAGCGGCTTGCCGTCCGGCATCTCGCGATACCCGTCACCGTCGCGGTCCTTGTAGCCGAAGTGGTCGAGGAGCGCGCGCGCGAGCGCGGGATCGTAGACCTGTGCCTCGGTCTTCAGCTCCGGATCGTAGCCGGCGATGTCGGGCGGGATCGGCCCGTTCGCCGGAATCGCGCGCCCCTTGAGCAGCACACGGATGCCTTCCGCATTGTCGTAACCCATGCCGATCGCCCGCCGCAGCGCGATCTTCTCGAGCGAGTAGCCGCCGAGCACCGGGTCTTGCATGTTGAAGTAGACCCACCACGAATTCGGCCGGAGCAGCACGTCGTGCACGATGCCGCGCGCGGCGAGCGACGGCAGCAGCGTCCCGTTCGCGTCGATCGCCTCGGGAATGAAGTCGATCGGTACGATGTCGAGAAAGTCGATCTCGCGGCGCAGGAACGCGAGCCAGCGTGCCTGCCCCTCCTCGATGACGCTGATCTCGATGCGTCCCGCCTGCGGCAAGAGCTTGCCCTTCAACGCCGCGGCGACGCGCTCGAGCGACGCGGGAACCGGGCCCGCCGGCTCGTACGTCGTCTCGCGATAGCCGGGATTTGCTGCGAGCACGATGCGTGTGCTGCGCTGGTATTCGGCCAGCCGGTACGGACCGGTGCCGACCGGATGCGCGCCGATGTCCGCGCCGTACGCCTCGACGACCTCGCGCGCCTGTGCCGAAACGTTGGGTACCGCGAGCACATACGGGAACCGGAAGTCGGGCGCGACGAGCCGGATGCGCAGCGTGTAGCGATCGACGACCTCGAGACCGGCGATCGGCGCGTCGTAATCGAAGCGACCGCCTGCGAGCGCCTTCTTGCGTGCTTCGTCGCCGCCTTCGATCTTGCCTTGGATCATCCACAACCACGGCGACTTCACCGCGGGATCGAGCACGCGCTTGAACGCGTACGCGAAGTCGTCGGCGGTGAGCTCACGCCGCTTACCCTTGAAAGCCGGGTCGTCGGTGAAGTAGACGCCTTTGCGGATCCGGCAGAGATAGCTTTTCCCCTGATCGCCCACGACCGGCATCGTCTCGAGCGCGCGCGGCACGAGCTGCACGGGACGCACGAGGTAGTCGTAGTCGAGCATGGTGTCGAAGACGTTCGCGATGATGCCGTCGGACGCCGCGTCCGACGCGAACGCCGGATCGAAGCTCGTCTCGGCGATCGACATCGCGACCCGCAGTGTCTTCGCGGGATCGGCACCCGAGGCGGGAAGCGCGCAAACGACGGCCAACGCGAGCGCGAACACGCGCGCCAGCCACCTCGACGAGCGATCGGGTTGTGCGAACACGGGCGGCGATCGTAGCATCGCGAACGCGCGTCTCGATCGCGCGCGGTCAGCCACGGGAGCGGGCATGGAAATGAGGCGCATGAGCGGCGGCAGCCTGCGCGCCGCCGGCTACGACGAGCGCACGCGCAAGCTCGTCGTCGAGCTCACGTCGGGGACGTTCGAATACACCGGCGTGCCGGGTGAGGTATGGCGGCGCTTCTCGACGGCGTCGTCGCCGTGGTCGTACTTCCGCGACAACATCGAGGAAGAATACACGGCGCGGCGCACGCGCTGAGCTGCGGCTACGCCGCGGTCTTCTCGTGCCGCTTCACCGGCGCCGCGGGCCGCCTCGTCCGACCCGCCGCCGGCGCGAAGCGTGCTAGCCAGGCGAAGAATTCGCGGTACCACAGCCGCGAGTTCGCGGGCTTCAGGATCCAGTGGTTCTCGTCGGGAAAATAGACGAGCCGCGCCGGGACGTCCTTCGCCTTCAGCGAATTGAAGTACTGCAGCGCCTGTGTCGCGGGCACGCGGAAGTCGAGCTCCCCGTGGACGACGAGCGTCGGCGTCTTGGCCTGCTTCACGAAGCGATGCGGCGACTGGCGCATCACGCGTTCCTCGTCTTCCCAATGGAACGCGCCGAGCTCGCGCGAGAAGAAACGGTAGCCGTCGGTTGCCATCATGCTCACCCAGTCGTAGCAACCGGCGTGGCACACGTACGCCTTGTAGCGATCGGTGTGCCCGTTCATGTACGCGACCATGTAGCCTCCGTAGCTTCCGCCCGTCGCATACAATCGTTCCGAGTCGATATAGTCGTGCGCGATCAGAAAATCCGTCGCCGCCTCGATGTCCGCGAACTCCTTCTCGCCGTAACGCCCCGGGATCGTTTCGAGAAACGCCTGCCCGAAGCCGGACGAGCCGTGATAGTTGACGGCGACGACCACGTAGCCCTCGCCCGCGAAAACCTGCGTGTTCCAGCGGAAATGCCAGCCGTCGTGGTGCGCCGCGTGCGGGCCGCCGTGAATGCTGTGCATCAGCGGCCACGTGCGGCGCGCGTCGAAGCCGGGCGGGTACGTGACGAAGACCTGTACGGGCTCGCCGTCGAACCCGTCGAGCGTGAATTCGCGGACCTCGCCGAACGCGTGGCGCGCGAGCAGCGCGCGGTTGTGCGTGTCGAGCTGCCGCTCCTCGGTGCCGTCGCCTCGCGCAACAAAAAGCGCGGGAGGGGAGGTCGCGGTGTCGCGCGTGAAGGCGAGCACGCTGCCGTCGCGCGACTGCGAATAACCCGACACGACACCACCGCGCACGAGCACGGCCGGCGACTCGGTGGAGAGCGGCCATCGCCACAGTCCCACGCGACCGTGGTCCTCGACCAGCGCGACGATCGCCGATGCGTCCGGCGCCCAGTCGAGCTGCGTCGCCGCGCGATCGGCCTCACGATGCAGCGTGCGCGTTTCGCCCGAGCGCCGTTCGAGGATGCGCAGTTCGCCCTGATCGTTGTACGCGCGCTCGGTGTCGTAAGCGTTGTAGGCGATGAATCGTCCGTCCGGCGAGTACCTGGGGTGCTCGTCGGAGCGTCCGCTCTTCGCCGTCAGGTTGCGCACGCGCCGTGTCTTCACGTCGACGACGACGATGTCGCAGCGATGCATCATCCCGGGCTCGGCCTCCGGATCGACGGTAAGTGCGATCTCGCGACCGTCGGGCGCGATGTCGTAATGCTCGATGCCGGGATCCCACGGGGGCAGCGCCACGCGCGTACCGTGCAGCAAGTCGACGGTGCGGCGGGTCGCGACGTCGCACACGAGCACGTGCGGCTCGCGTCCGTCTGTCAGCCAGTGATCCCAGTAGCGGTATTCGGCGCGCTCCGTGAGGTGCGCCTTGACCGCCTTGTCCTTGTGCTCCCTGTAGCGCCGCGCCTGTGCGGCGTGGGTCGCGACGTCCGGCCACACCCACGAGACGAGCGCGATGCGCTTCCCGTCGGGAAACCATTTGATCGCCGATGCGCCGGTGGCGAGATTCGTCACCCGCTCCGCCTCGCCGCCGTCGATCGCGATGACGTACACCTGCGGCTCGGCATCGCCTTCGCGCTTGGCGGTGAACGCGATGCGCGTGCCGTCCGGGGAAAAGCACGGCGTGCCACCGTGGTCGGCCTTCGCGAGCCGGCGCGGCTTGGCGACGCGTCCGCGCGGTCCGAATCCCGTCGGGTACAGCCAGACCTCGGTCGCGCCCTCGTTACGCGTCATCGAGAACGACGTCACCGCGGCACAGGCGAGGCGGCCGTCGGGCGACAGCGACGGTTCGGCGATCCGCTCGACCGCCCACAGCGCGTCGACATCGAAGGCAGGCTTCGCTCGTTTCGACGCCGGATCGCGCGCGCGCATTTTCATGTCCTGTCTTGTAGAATGAAAGCGCGGCATTGTAATCGGCGCGGCATCTAGCGCCCGCATCCTTCGCACTCGCTTCCTGCCTTCGTCCCCTCCCGCGATGAACTATCGTCGTCTCGGCCGTTGCGGCCTCAAGGTGAGCGAACTGTCGTTCGGCTCGTGGGTCACGTACGGCAATCAGCTCGACGAGGGCCTCGCGCGCGAATGCATGGCGGCAGCGCGCGACGCGGGCGTCAACTTCTTCGACAACGCCGAGGTCTACGCGAAGGGCCGCTCGGAATCGATCATGGGCGACGCATTGCGGAAGCTGGGTTGGCGGCGTTCGTCCTACATCGTGTCGACCAAGTTCTTCTGGGGCCTGCACGACGGGCCCAACGAAAAGAACACGCTCAATCGCAAGTACCTGATGCAGGCGATCGACGGCTCGCTGTCACGGCTTGGCCTCGACTACGTCGACATCGCGTTCTGCCATCGACCCGATCCCGAGACGCCGATCGGCGAAACCGTGTGGGCGATGCACGACATGATCACCGCCGGCAAGGTCGTGTACTGGGGAACGTCGGAATGGAGCGCCGCGGAAATCGCGATGGCCTGCGATTTCGCCTCGAGCCATCACCTGCACGCGCCCGTGACCGAGCAGCCGCAGTACAACCTGTTTCATCGCGAGCGCCTGGAAAGCGAATACGCGCGCATCTTCGACGATTACGGGATCGGTACGACGACGTGGAGCCCGCTCGCATCCGGGCTCTTGACCGGCAAATACCAGCAAGGCGTCCCCGCCGACTCGCGCGCGGCGATCAGTGGATTCGCGTGGCTCGCCGAGCGCATCCTCGAACCCGCGAAGCTCGCGAAGGTCCAATCGCTCGTTCCGATCGCGCGCGACCTCGGTTGCACGCTTGCCCAGATGTCCATCGCATGGTGCCTTCGCAATCCGCGCGTCTCGACGGTCATCACCGGCGCGAGCCGTCCTGCGCAGGTCGTCGAGAACATGAAGGCCGTCGACGTCGTCGCGAAGTTGACGCCTGAAATCGTGGCGCGCATCGATGCCGTCGTCGGGAGCTGAACGCCATGACGAGCGTGTCGAGCGCCGCCGCGGCAGCATCGGGTGGCGCGCGATCAGCGTGGTCACCGGCGCGCGCGAGCGAAGGGCGCGTCGCGTGAGCCCGCTCGATTCGTGGACCGAGGAACAGCGCTCGGCGTATCTCTATCGTGCGTGCGCCGACGCGGAGAGCGGCACGGTGCGTGCCGAGTTGTTCCGCCGCCTCGCGGGCGAAGCCGAAGCGCAGGCCGCGATCTGGCGCGCGCAACTGACGGCGCGAGGCTACCCTGCCCCCGGCCCGTTCGTGCCCGATGCGCGCACGCGCGTCGTCGCGAACCTCGTACAGTGGCTGGGACCGCGGCGCCTGCGCAACGTGCTCGCCGCGATGAAGGTGCGCGGCATGGCGGTCTACGGCACCGTCGCGAGCGACGACGGCCATCCGTTGCCGGTTGCACCGGCGATGCTCGAGCGGCACCACCGCGGACTCGCCGGCGGAGGCCATCTTCGCGCAGCGGTCTTCGGCGTGAACGACGGGCTCGTCTCGAACGCGGGACTGATCCTCGGCGTCGCGGGCGCGACGCACGACGCGCACATGATCTTTCTGTCGGGCATCGCCGGCATGGCCGCGGGCGCGCTCGCGGTCGCGGCCGGCGAATACGCGTCGGTGCGCTCGCAGCGCGAGCTCTACGAGTCGCAAATGGCGCTCGAGCGCCACGAGCTCGCGCAATATCCGGAAGCCGAGGCGCAGGAGCTCGCGCTCATTTACGCGGCGAAGGGGCTGCCGGTGAAGCAGGCCGACCGGCTGGCGAAGCGGCTCGTCGCCGATCCCGATCATGCGCTCGACACGCTCGCGCGCGAGGAGCTCGGTCTCGATCCGCGGCAACTCGGCTCTCCTGCGGTCGCCGGCGCCACGTCGCTCGTCGCCTTCGGCATCGGTGCGTTCGTCCCGCTCGCGCCATACCTGCTTGGCCTCGGTTCGGCGATCTTCTGGACGATCGCTCTGGCGGCAGCGTGCCTGTTCGGCGTCGGCGCCGTACTCTCGCTCTTCACCGGCCGCAGCGCGCTCTACTCGGGCGCCCGCATGCTGCTCCTCGGCACCATCGCCGGCGCCGTGACATTCGGCATCGGCAGCGCGATCGGGCTCGCGACCGCGTAGGTCCGCGTCACTTGATCGAGCGTCATAGGCGAGCCGTGACGCGCGACGACAGCCCGACGCATAGACGAAAAAAGAGGCCGCAAACGCGAGCTTGCGGCCTGGGAGCGTCGGGTCGCGTGGACAGGAGATCGCGCGCCCGGAGATGGATCCGGTCGGGTCAGCCGGCCTTCATGCACTCGCTGCGCGCCTTCGCAGCCTCGTCCTTGCTCATGCCCTTGGTCTTCGCATTGCATTCGGCCATCTTGTTCGACGACGACGCCTTCGTCGGCTTCGCCTTCAGGCACTGATTGACGAAATTCTGGCGATCCTTGCCTTCGAGCTTCTTCTCGCCCGCCTGCGCCTGGCAATCCGACATCTTGGTGTTCTGCTTGTTCGCGGCCGCGGCCGGCATGGCGACGGCCGCTGCCAAGGCAAAAGCGAGCAGCGTGGTGAGCTTGGTCATAGAGACTCCGACAGGTGGTTTGGGGGGCACTGCGGAACTTCGTAGACGCCGAATCGAGTCTACGGCAAGCGTAACGGCCGGGGCAATCGATCCGATGACATTGCGTCGCGACGTGTTGCGCCCCCGGCCTCTTGCAGTGCAACATCGGAGTCTCCCGATGCCGCGCAAGGCGCTCGCGCCCACCCGGCGCCCGACGGCAACTCCCTGAATCCACGATGATCCTCGTCCTCGAACCCAACACCGACCCGGCCAGCCCCGACTACCGGATGCTCGCCTCGCAGCTCGAGCGACTGCCCAGCGTGACGTTTCGCGTCCACCGCGAGGTCGGCACCGAAGTCACGCTCACCGAGATCTACCTGATCGGCAATACTGGCGCGCTGACGATCGAGCAGATGCAGGTGCTGCCCTGCGTGGCGAAGGTCGTTCGCGTCTCCGAGCCGTACCGCGTCCTCGGCCGCCACAGCCTGGGCGACGATCGCACATCGTCGTTCGACTACAACGGCGTCCACTTCGGCCAGGACAATTTGAACGTGTTCGCCGGACTTTGCGCGGTGGATTCGCGCGAGTCGGTCGAAGCGATGATGAAGGCGTTGCGCGACAACGGCCAGGTCTGCACGCGGATGGGTGCGTACAAGCCGCGCACGTCGCCGTACGCGTTCCAGGGATTCGGCGCGTCGTGCCTGCCGTACGTGTTCGAGCTGGCCGGCAAGTACGGCATCCGCGTGATCTCGATGGAGGTCACGCACGAGTCGCACGTCGACGAGATCCGCGAGGCGCTGCGCACGACCGGCAAGCCGACCGGCGTCATGCTGCAGATCGGCACGCGCAACACGCAGAACTTCGAGCTGCTGAAGCTCGTCGGCAAGCAGCAGGAATTCCCGGTGCTGATCAAGCGCGGCTTCGGCATCACGCTCGACGAGTCGCTGAACGCCGCGGAATACCTCGCGACCGAAGGTAACCGCAAGGTCGTCTTCTGCCTGCGCGGCATGAAGACCAACATGGGCGACCCGCATCGCAACCTCGTCGACTTCGCGCACGTTCCGGTCGTGAAGCGGCTGACGCGCATGCCGGTCGCGGTCGATCCGTCGCACTCGGTCGGTACGCGCGCCGCCGGTCCCGATCGCATGTCCGATATCTTTCACGTCGCTGCGCAGGGCGTGATCGCCGGCGCGAACATGGTGCTCGTCGACTTCCATCCCGACCCGTCGCGGGCGCTCGTCGACGGGCCGCAGGCGCTGCTCGTATCGGAACTGCCGCATTTCCTCGCCGACGTCGCCATCGCACGCGAAGCGTACGAGAAGCGCAGCCGGCTGGCGCGCGAGGCGCGCGCCTGACGCGCGTGGCCCGGTGGCCCGGTGGCGCGTTTCACGGTGCGCGAGGCGACTGCCCGGCACCCGCCTACCGCGCGCCGCTGTGGCTGGCCGGCGGCCATGCACAAACGATTTGGCCCTACCGGCTGCCGCGCATCGGCGTCGCGCTCGCGCGCGAGCGCGTCGATACGCCGGACGGGGACTTCTGGGACTTCGATTGGCTCGATGCGCCCGCCGACGACGACGCGCCGCTCGTCGTGTTGTTTCACGGCCTCGAAGGGGGGTCGTCGTCGCATTACGCACGCGCGCTGTTCGCCGCGCTCGCCAACCGACGCATGCGCGGCGTCGTCCCGCATTTTCGCGGCTGCAGCGGCGAGCCCAACCGCACGCCGCGCGCCTACCATTCGGGCGATTACGCGGAAGTCGGCGCGATGCTCGCGCACTTGCGCGCGCGCGTGCCTTCGCCGACGGCGATTTACGCGGTCGGCGTGTCGCTCGGTGGCAGCGCGCTCCTCAACTGGCTCGGGCGCCGCGCGAACGACGCCCGCGAAATCGTCCGGGCCGCCGCCGCGGTTTGCGCGCCGCTCGATCTCGTCGCCGCGGGGCGCGCGATCGATCGCGGCGTCAATCGGCTCTACGCGCGTCATTTCCTCATGACGCTCAAACCGAAGTCGCTCGGCATCGCGAGGCGCTTCCCCGGCGTGCTCGACGTCAGGCGTATCCGCCGCGTTCGCTCGATGTGGGAGTTCGACGAGGTCGTCACCGCCCCGCTGCACGGATTCGAAGGTGCCGACGATTACTGGTCGCGCGCGTCATCGAAACCCTGGCTGCGCGCGATTGCGGTGCCGACGCTCGTGCTCAACGCGCGTAACGACCCCATCATTCCCGCCGTGTCGTTGCCGGCCCAAAACGAGGTGGGCGCGTGCGTCACGCTCGAGCAGCCGGCGGCCGGCGGCCACGCGGGATTCGCGCACGGACCGTTTCCCGGCCGAGTCGAATGGCTGCCCGCACGATTGCTACACTACTTCGCGTCGATCGACGACGCCGATCGATCCCGTCCCTGATCCGACCTTCACCATGCCCACGCTCGCCCCGGAGATCTTCAAGGCCTACGACATTCGCGGCGTCGTCGGTCGCACGCTCACCTCCGACGCGGTGCGCGCGATCGGGCGCGCGATCGGCACGCTCGCCGCCGAGCGAAAGCGCACGGCGATCGTCGTCGGCCGCGACGGCCGGTTGTCGGGACCCGACCTGCTGCAGGCGCTCTCCGAGGGCATCCTGGCGGCGGGCGTCGACGTGATCGACATCGGCATGGTGGCCACGCCGATGACGTACTTCGCCGCCGAGCATCTCGGCACGAAGTGCGGCGTCATGGTGACGGGCAGCCACAACCCGCCCGACTACAACGGTCTCAAGATGGTGATCGACGGCGCCGCGCTGTCCGGCGACGACATCCAGGCACTGCGCGCGCGCATCGAGCGCGACGACGTGCGAAGCGGCGCGGCGTCGCGCCGTACGCAGGACATCGCGCCCGCCTACTTCGATCGCATCACCGGCGACGTGCATCTCGCGCGGCCGATGAAGATCGCCGTGGATTGCGGCAACGGCGTCGCGGGCGCCTTCGCGCCCGAGCTCTACCGCCGCCTCGGGTGCGAGGTCGTCGAACTGTTTTGCGACGTCGACGGCCGTTTCCCGAATCATCATCCAGACCCCTCGCAGCCGGCGAACCTGGAGGATTTGAAGCGACGGTTGCGAGAAGGCGATTGCGAGCTCGGATTGGCGTTCGACGGCGACGGTGATCGGCTCGGCGTCGTCACGCCGGAGGGCCACGTCATCTTCGCCGATCGGCAGCTGATGCTCTTCGCCGCGGATCTGCTGTCGCGCGTGCCAGGCGCGACGATCATCTACGACGTCAAGTCGACGCGAAACATGAAGCCGTGGATCCGCCGGCACGGCGGCGTGCCGATGCTGTGGAAGACCGGCCATTCACTGATCAAGTCGAAGATGAAGGAAGTCGGCGCGGCGCTCGCCGGCGAGATGAGCGGCCACACGTTTTTCGGCGAGCGCTGGTACGGCTTCGACGACGGCCTCTACGCGGGCGCGCGGCTGCTCGAAATCCTGTCGCGGCACGCGGATCCCGCCGCCGTCCTCGACGCGCTGCCCGACGCGGTGTCGACGCCCGAGCTGCAAATCGCGTGCGACGAGGGCGAGCAGCACGTGCTGATCGCGAAACTGAAGCAGGAGGCGAAATTCCCCGGCGCGCAGGAAGTGATCGGCATCGATGGCGTGCGCGTCGAATACGCCGACGGCTTCGGCCTTGCGCGCGCGTCGAACACCACGCCCGTCATCGTGCTTCGCTTCGAGGCTGACGACGAGAAGGCACTCGCGCGCATCCAGCAGGAGTTCCGCCGCGTGCTGACCGCCGTCAAGCCGGGCATTCGACTGCCCTTCTGATGATCGCCGGCCAAAGCGTGACGCTCGCCGACGTCGAAGCGGCGCGCGAGCGCATTCGCGGCGGCATCTACGAGTCGCCGTGCGTCGAATCGATTCCGCTGTCGCAGCTCACCGGTGCGCACGTTTACTGCAAGCTCGACTATCTGCAGCGGACCGGGAGCTTCAAGGAGCGCGGCGCGCGCAATGCGCTGCTGCAATTGAGCGACGCCGAGCGCGCGCGCGGCGTGATCGCTGCCTCGGCCGGCAATCACGCCCTCGGCGTCGCGTATCACGCGTCGCTCCTCGGCATCCCGGTGACCGTCGTCATGCCGCGCTTCGCGCCGCTCATCAAGGTCGCGAACTGCCGCGCGCTCGGCGCGAACGTCGTGCTCCACGGCGTCGATTTGTCAGAGGCGCGCGTCGAGGCCGAGGCGATCGCAGCGCGCGAACGCTTCACCTTCATTCATCCGTTCGACAATCGCGAGGTGATCGCCGGACAGGGCACGATCGGTCTCGAAATCCTCGAGCAGACGCCGTCGGTGCAGGCGATCGTCGCGCCGGTCGGCGGTGGCGGATTGCTCGCCGGCATCGGTACCGTGTGCGAAGCGCTGAAGCCCGACGTGCGCGTCGTCGGCGTCGAGCCGGTCCATGCGGCGTGCCTCAGCGCCGCACTCGCCGCCGGACACCCGGTGCCCGTCACGTTGTCATCGACGCTCGCCGACGGGCTCGCCGTCATGCAGGCGGGCGCGATCGCCTTCGACGTGCTGCGGCGTGTGGTCGACCAGGTGGTGACAGTCGACGAGGCTACGATCGCGCTCGCCGTGCTGCGCCTGATCGAGCTCGAGAAGAGCGTCGTCGAAGGCGCGGGTGCCGCACCGCTCGCCGCGTTCCTCGCGGGCAAGCTCGACACGCTGAAAGGCAAGGACGTCGTGCTCGTGCTCTGCGGCGGCAACATCGACCTCACGATGCTCGATCGCGTGATCGAGATCGGACTGGTCGCCGACGGCCGCATCGCGCGCTTCACCGTCTCGATAAGCGATCGGCCGGGCGGGCTCGCACGGCTTGCGGAAGTGATCGCGTCGACCGGCGCGTCGATCAAGGAGATCGTGCACGACCGCGCCTTCTCGGGCCCCGATCTCTCCGCCGTGCGCGTGGTCTGCGTCGTCGAGACGACCGGGCACGAGCACGTGCGCGAGTTGCATCACGCGCTCGCCAGCGCGGGCGTCGACGTCGAAAGGTAAGGTCGCGGCGCTACGTTCGTCGCACGTGCGGCGGCAGCGTCGCCTGCTTTCAATATAATCCGCCATCCAACACGCCCGCCGGACACGGTCGGCGCCATCGTGCATGCGGCCCGCGCGAACGCGCGACGCCGTCTTTCCCCGGGAGGATTCATGCGTTTCATTCGTCATGCCTTGCGCGCGCTGCTCGTTGCCGGCGTTGCGTTCGCCGCGCCGCCGCTCGCGTCGGCCCAGACTTTCATCAACGTGCTGACCGGTGGCACGAGCGGCGTCTACTACCCGCTCGGTGTCGCGCTCGCGAACGTGATCGGCAAGTCGATGCCGAATGCGAAGACGTCGGTCCAGGCGACGAAGGCGTCGGTCGAGAACCTGAACCTGCTCGAAGCGGGCCGCGGCGAGATCGCGTTCACGCTCGGCGACTCGTTGTCGGATGCATGGAAAGGCAACGCCGAAGCCGGCTTCAAGCAGCCGCTGAAGAAGCTGCGGGGCATCGCTGCGATTTATCCGAACTACATCCAGGTCGTTGCACGCGCCGATTCCGGCATCAAGACGCTCGCCGATCTCAAGGGCAAGAAGATTTCCGTCGGCGCGCCGAAGTCGGGCACCGAATTGAACGCGCGTGCGGTCCTGCACGCCGCGGGCATCGAGTACAAGGATTTCGCGAAGGTCGAGTACCTCCCATTCGGCGAGTCCGTCGAACTCATGAAGAATCGCCAGATCGACGTGACGCTGCAGTCGGCGGGTCTCGGCGTGTCGTCGCTGCGCGACCTCGCCGCGTCGGTACCGATCGTCGTCGTACCGATCCCCGAGGACATCGTGAAGAAGATCGGCGACCCCGCGTACATCGGCGCGGTGGTCCCGGCGAACACGTACAACGGCCAGTCGGCGGACGTCCATACGGCCGCCGTGCAGAACTTCCTCGTCACGCACGACGGCGTGTCGAACGACGTCGTCTACGCCATGACGAAGGCGCTCTGGACGAACCTCGATCAGCTCGTGGCCGCGCACTCGGCCGCGAAGGCGATCGACCTTCACAAGGCAACCGACGCCATGCCGGTCCCGCTGCACCCCGGCGCCGAGAAGTACTACCGCGAGGTCGGGGTCATCAAGTAACCCGGGTCGGATTCTCGTCCTGGGTCGACGAATCGACATGACCATGACGACGAAGATGGAAGCCGAAACGCTGGCGAAGCCGGACGCCGCCGAATTCGACGAAACCGGCGCCAAGCGGACCCTCACCGGATGGAATGCGCGCATCGTCGCGGCGATCGCACTCGCGTTCTCGACGTATCAGCTCGTCGTCGCCGCGTACGCGCCGCTTTCCAGCCTGCCGACGCGCTCGATCCACGTGGGCTTCCTGCTCGCGCTCGCGTTCCTGATCCATCCGGTCGGCGGCTGGGCCGATCGGCACCGCATTGCGTGGTACGACGCGATCATCGCGGTCGCCGCCTTCGCGATCGGCCTGTATCACCTCGTCTTCGAGGCGGACCTCATCCAGCGTGCCGGCGACCCGAGCACGCTCGACCTCGTCGCCGGTGCGATCTTCATCGTGATGCTGTTCGACGCGGCGCGACGCGTGCTCGGCATCGCGCTCCCGATCGTCTGCGCGGCGTTTCTCGCCTACGGCATCTTCGGGCAGTACCTGCCGATGGCCATCGCGCACCGCGGCTACGGTCTCGACCAAATCATCGGGCAGCTCTTCCTCGGCACCGAAGGCATCTTCGGCATCCCGACGCTCGTCTCCGCGACGTACATCTTCCTGTTCATTCTCTTCGGCAGCTTCCTCGAGCACGCCGGGATGATCGGCCTCTTCAACAGCATCGCGCTCGGCTTCGTCGGCCACGCGCGCGGCGGTCCCGCGAAGGTCGCCGTCGTGTCGTCCGGCATGATGGGCACGATCTCGGGCTCGGGCATCGCGAACGTGCTGACCGTCGGCCAGTTCACGATTCCGCTCATGAAGCGCTTCGGTTACACGCCGGTGTTCGCCGGTGCGGTCGAGGCGACGTCGAGCATGGGCGGCCAGATCATGCCGCCGGTGATGGGCGCCGTCGCGTTCATCATGGCCGAGACGCTCAACGTGCCGTACGTCACGATCGTCAAGGCGGCGATCGTGCCGGCGCTCCTCTATTACGCCACGGCGTTCTGGATGGTGCACCTCGAGGCCGGCCGCATGAAGCTGATGGGGCTGCCGAAGTCGGAATGCCCGAACCCATGGCGGGCGATCCGGCAGAAGTGGTACCTGATGCTGCCGCTCCTCGTGCTCGTCTACATGCTGTTCGACGGGTTCACGCCGATGTTCGCGGGCCTCGTCGGGCTCGCGCTCACCGCGACGCTGATCCTCGGCGCCGCCGTGGCGGCGCGCTTCGGGTCGACGGCGTTTCGCTACGCGTTCTGGATCTCGATGGGTCTCGGCCTCGGCCTGTACCTCCGGTACGGGTTCGATCGGCACGGCGTGACGCCGATCCTCTGGCTGATCGGCGCGCTCGTCGCGATCACGTTCGCGATCCATGGCCGCGACACGCTGCGCACGATGCGGCAGGGGCTGATCGACGGCGCACGGCAGGCGGTGGGCGTGGGTCTCGCGTGCGCGATCGTCGGCGTGATCATCGGCGTGCTGACCCTGACCGGCGCGGCATCGAACTTTGCGGAGTTCGTGCTGCACGTCGGGAGCCAGAGCCTCTTCCTGTCGTTGCTGCTCACCATGATCGTCTGCCTGATCCTCGGCATGGGCATCCCGACGATCCCGAACTACATCATCACGAGCGCCATCGCGGCGCCCGCGCTGCTGAAGCTCGGCGTACCGCTCATCGTGTCGCACATGTTCGTCTTCTACTTCGGGATCATGGCCGACCTGACGCCACCGGTCGCGCTCGCGGCGTTCGCCGCGGCGTCGATCGCGAAAGGACCGCCGATGATGATCGGCTGGAAGGCGACGCATATCGCGATCGCGGGCTTCGTCATTCCGTACATGGCCGTCTACGATCCGGCCCTGATGCTGCAATCGACGCCCGGCACGACGCTCGCCATCGCGGCGCTCTACGTGATCGCCAAGGCGATCCTCGCGATCGGCCTGTGGGGTGGCGCGGCGATCGGCTATTTCCTGCGCGGTCCGATCTCCTGGTTCGAGCGCGTCTTCGCGTTCGCGGCCGCATCGCTGCTCGTCGCCGCCGCGCCGTGGACCGACCAGGTGGGCTTCGTTGCGAGCGGCCTCTTCATCGCGTGGCACATGTGGCGCACCCGCGGTACGCCGGCGCCCGTCGACGCGCGCGCCTAGTAGCCTGTAACGGGGAATCGGAAGTGAACGACCGTGGTAGGGCGACGCTATCCGGCGCGAGCGCAAGGCGGCGTCGCGCAGCAAGGGCAGGCCCCCTTGCAAGCGGCGCTTACGCAGTGCTCGTGCCGAAGGGCGAGCCAGACACTCCCGATTCCGCCGTTACAGGCCACTCGCCTTGCTGAACGCCGCCTGCCTGTTCGTTGCCGGCGCGTTGCACGCGACGATCCCGGCGACGCAATTCACCGTCGCGTGGACGCATTCGGTCGCGCGCACACGATGGGAGGAGCGCTATCGCGTCGAGGACGGCGCGTTGCGGCTCGTCGTCGCTCGTGTGCAAGGCTCCGGCGCGGGGATGGAGCCCGGGGACGACGCCGTCCTGCGCGACGGCTGGTGGACGTGGACGCCGCGCATCGCGCCGCTGCGCGAAGTGCGGCTGACGCTTTCGTCCTACACGCAAGGCTACGATCTTTGTTGGCGCGGCCGCTGTCGAACGCTGCGTTCTCTCGTCGCGCGCGCGGCCGGTCCGGTGCTCGCCGACGGAACGAGTGTCGAGCTACGCGCCTGCGGGAGCCAACCTCATGAATGACTGGTTTCGTCACGTCGCGCACAAACTCGCCGACGCCTTCGGGTCGTCCTCGGCGTTCCTCGCCGCCGCGATCTTCATCGCCGTTTGGGCGGTGACCGGGCCGATGTTCGGCTTCTCCGAAGCGTGGCAGCTCGTCGCGAACACGATCACGAACGTCGTGACCTTCCTCATGGTGTTCGTCATCCAGAACAGTCAGAACCGCGACACCAAGGCGACGCAGCTCAAGCTGGACGAGCTGCTGCGCGCGATCGGCAACGCTCGCTCGAGCCTCATCAATCTGGAATCGCTGTCGGACGACGAGATGGAGCGGCTTCAGAAGCAGTTCGAGGCGGTCCGCGAGCGCGCCGTCGACGCGCTCGACAAACGCTAGTGGCCTGTAACGGGGGAATCGGGAGTGTCTGGCTCGCTATCCGGCACGATCGCTGCGTTGGCGCAGCTTGCAAGGGGGCCTACCCTTGCTGCGCGACGCCGCCTTGCGCTCGCGCCGGATAGCGTCGCCATACCACTATCGTTCACTCCCGATTCCCCCGTTACAGGCCATTAGCCGGCCGCCAGTAGATCGGGCGTCAGCGGCGTGCGCCGCTCGATCGCGCTCACGTGCAGACGAAACGCGGCGAGCCGGCGGTCGAGGAAATAGTTGCGAAGCGTGCGCGCGATCGTGCGGAACGCGAGCGACTCCCACGGCACCTCGCTCTCGCCGAACAGCCGCACCTCGAGGCTCTCGGGGCCCGGGTCGAAGTCGAGGTCGCGCAGGTGCGCGCGAAACATCATGTACACCTGGCTGATCTGCGGCAGGCTGATGACCGCGTAGAGATCGCCGACGTCGACGCGCGCGCCCGCCTCTTCCAGCGTCTCGCGCGTCGCCCCGCTCGCGAGCGTCTCGCCGTTCTCGAGGAATCCCGCGGGCAGCGTCCACAAGCCCACGCGCGGCTCGATCGCGCGCTTGCACAAGAGCACGCGGTCCTTCCACTGCGGCAGGCAGCCGACGACGACCTTGGGATTCTGGTAATGGATCGTGCCGCACGCCGCGCACACGTCGCGCACGAGCGTGTCACCGTCCGGCACCAGGCGCTCGATGCGCGGCGAGCCGCACGACGCGCAGAACCTCACGACGGCCACTGCATCCTCATCGGGGCGCAGGGCGCCGGGTCGTGCACGCTTCGCCTCATGCGCGCAGGAAATGCTGGCGATAGTAGCGAAGCTCGGCGATGGATTCGAGCACGTCGGCGAGCGCCTCGTGCTTGCCTTCCTTGGGAATGCCCTTGACGAGCTCGGGCTTCCAGCGACGCGCGAGCTCCTTCAGCGTCGACACGTCGAGATTGCGATAGTGGAACCAGTCCTCGAGCGCCGGCATGAAGCGCGCGAGGAAGCGCCGATCCTGGCAGATCGTGTTGCCGCACATCGGCGAGGCCTTCGCCGGCACGTGCTCGCGCACGAATGCGAGCGCGCTTTCCTCGACCTCGACCTCGGTCGCCGTGGCGGCGCGCACCTTGTCGATCAGGCCCGAGCGCGCGTGGGTCGACTGGTTCCACGCATCCATGCCGTCGAGCACCGCGTCGTCCTGATGCACGACGTAGACGGGGGCCTGCGCGACCACGTCGAGCTCGTGGTCGGTGACGACGAGCGCGACTTCGAGGATGCGGTCGCGGTCGGGCCGAAGCCCCGACATTTCGAGGTCGATCCAGATCAGGCGATTCGGATCCGCAGGCATGCAGGCACGCTAGAATTGGGCGATGCATTGTACCCGGGCAATGCCGCGAAGCGACGCCTGCAAACGCGCGTGACGGCGTCGATCTTCACCGCGATCTTTCTCCTCGCGCTTTGCGCGATGCTCGCAGTGCGGCTGTGGCTTTCGGCACGGCAGATTGCGCACGTGCGCGCGCATCGCGATGCACCGCCGGCCGCGTTCGCCGCGCAGGTCGGCGACGCGGCGCATCGCAAGGCGGCCGATTACACCGTCGCGAAGCAAAAGCTCGGTCAGCTCGAGGCGCTGGTCGACGCGGCCGTGCTGCTCGCGCTGACGCTTGGCGGCGGCATGGCATGGGCGATGCGGGCGACGCAGGCGCTCGACGTCGCGCCGATCGTGCGCGACGTGCTGCTGCTCGCTGCGGTGGTCGCGGCCGGGGGCCTCGCGTCGCTGCCCTTCTCATGGTGGCGCACGTTTCGCATCGAGGAGCGCTTCGGCTTCAATCGGACGACGCCCGCGCTGTGGCTCGCCGACCTCGCGAAAGGCATCGCGGTCGGTCTCGTCCTCGGGCTGCCGCTCGCGTTTCTCGTGCTGTGGCTGATGCAGCGCGCCGGCGCATGGTGGTGGCTCTATGCCTGGCTTGCGTGGATGGGCTTCCAGCTCCTCGTGCTCGTCCTGTATCCGACGGTCATCGCGCCGCTCTTCAATCGCTTCTCGCCGATGCCGGCGGGCGCGGAGCGCGACCGCATCGAGCGCCTGCTCGCACGCTGCGGCTTCCGCGCGTCGGGGCTCTTCGTCATGGATGGCTCGAAGCGCTCGGGTCACGGCAACGCGTATTTCACCGGCTTCGGCAAGGCGAAGCGCGTCGTGTTCTTCGACACACTGCTCGCGAGGCTCGCCCCCGACGAAGTCGAGGCGGTCCTCGCGCACGAGCTCGGGCACTTCCGCCTGCGGCACGTGCTGAAGCGGGTCGTCTGGTCGGCGCTCGTCTCGCTCGCGCTGCTCGCGGTGCTTGCGTGGCTCATGCGCTCGGCCTGGTTCTATCGCGGCCTCGGCGTCGCCGATGTGGCGATCGCGCTGCAACGCCCGGGCGTCGCGCTCGCGCTGTTCATGCTCGCGCTGCCGGTCTTCACGTTCATGCTCGCGCCGATCGCGTCCGCCTACTCGCGGCGACACGAGTTCGAGGCCGACGCGTTCGCCGCGCGCCACGCTTCGGCGCGTGCGCTCGTCGCTGCGCTGATCAAGCTCTACGAGGACAATGCGGCGACGCTCACGCCCGATCCGCTGCACTCCGCGTTCTACGATTCGCATCCGCCCGCCAGCGTGCGCGTCGCGCGCCTCGAGGCGCTCGCCCCATCCTGAACGTGAGCCGCGGCGCCGGCGTTCGCTCGGCGGGTCTCGTCGTCGCCGCGCATCGGCGCCACTATGCGGTCGACCTCGATGCCGGCGGCACGATCGACTGCGTGCTGAAGGGCCGAACGATCACGCTCGCCTGCGGCGATCGCGTCGAAGTCGAGCGCGCGCATCGCGGTGGGGTCATCGTTGCCGTGGCCGACAGGCAGAGCCTGCTCTTTCGCTCGGACGGGTTCCAGCAGAAGCTGATCGCCGCCAACGTGACGCAGGTTCTCGGCGTCGTCGCGCGCGACGTGCCGGTCGACGAGCATCTGCTGAATCGGTGGATCATCGCCGCCGAGACGGCGCGCTGCCGCTTCGTCCTCGTCGTCAACAAAGGCGATCTTCCTGGAACGCCCGCGTTCGTCGCACGCTTCGCGCCGTACGCGGCGCTCGGTTACGACGTCGTGAGCGTCTCGGCGCGCAACGACGTCTCGCCGCTCGTTCCTTTCGTCGAGCATGCGCACAGCGTGGTCATCGGCCAATCGGGCATGGGCAAATCGACGCTCGTCAACGCGCTCGTGCCCGGCGCGAGCGCGCGCGTCGGAGAGCTTTCCGAAGCATTGAAGAGCGGCCGGCATACGACGACGTCCGCCCTGCTGTACCGGTTACGAAACAGCGAGGGGTGGATCGTCGATTCGCCGGGGATGAAGGTATTCGGGCTCGCGCATTGCACGCGCGACGTGCTCGTCGATGCCTTCGTCGAGCTGCGCGATCTCGCTCGCCGATGCCGATTTCGTGATTGCCGGCACGATCGTGAGCCGGGCTGCGAAGTCAATGCCGCCGTGGCGGCCGGGCGTGTCGCGCCGCAACGCGTCGCGCTGCTGCGGACGCTGATCGCCGAAAGCGAAGCCGCGCGCAATCCGGCGCGTTGATCTCACGGCTCGGCCTGTTCGGACCGACCGTGATGAACCGCCGTCAGCCTGTCGGCCTCCCACGCATCGCGCAGCGTCGGGCCCTTCGCGCCTCCGCTCGGCTTCGCCTCGCGCGCTGCGCTCAGGGCCCGGCCTCTTTGTAGCGTCGACATGATCCGCCCCGTCAGCGCGTCGGCCTCCCACCCATCGCGCAGCGTCGGGCCCTTCGGGCCTCCGCTCGGCTTCGCCTCGCGCGCTGCGCTCAGGGTGCCCAATTCGCGAGCGACAAGAGAAGCACCAGCAAGAGCCACAGCACGAGCGCGCGCCATACGAGCCCCACGGCCGATGGCAATACCTCGGCCTCCACCGGCTCGCCGATGCCCATCTCGGGTCGTGGATCGGGACTGCCGTCGTCGCCGCGCAGCGCGCCGCCGAGCTGCACGCCGAGCGCGCCTGCGCCGCTCGCGAGAACCACGCCGACCGCTTCGCCGCCAAACGCCGGTGGCCACGCGCGTGCCTGCGTGCGCCAGCAGTACGCCGCGTCCTCGAAATCGCCGACAACGGCGAACGACAGCGCCGTCAGTCGCGCGGGAATCCAATCGAGCAGCCAGAGCAGGCGCCGCGCGGGCAGACCGAACGTCGACAGTGAGCGCGCGAGCACCGTGAGATCGTCGCCCGGGACGGCGCCCTTCCACTGCGTCGCGAGCAACGCGGCCGCGCGGTAGAGCACGGCGCCCGCCGGACCGGGCAGCACGACGAACCAGAAGAGCACCGCGAAGACCTGACGGTACGCATCGGCGAGACCGCGCTCGATCGCCACGCGGGCGATCTCCTGGGTCGACAGCTCGCCACTCGCGCCGCCGCTCCACCCCGAGAGCGCACGCCGCGCGCCCTGCACATCGCCCGACTTGAGCGCGCCGATGATCGCCGAAATCGCGTGACTGAAGCGACGAAAACCCATCAACGCGTAGAGCACGAGCACGTTGAACGCGAGCCCGAGCAACGGGTGCACCGCATGAAGCAGCCAGGCGAGTGCCGCGGCGGCGACGACGGGCGGCGCGATCGCGAGCACGGTCGCGATGACGCCTTGCGCGAGCGTGCCGCCGTTCAGCCTTCGCTCGATGCCGCGAATGTATTGAACGTACGCGCGCTCGGTCGCCGCACGCCATTCGAACGAGCGCCATTGCTCGAGGGCGAGCGCGCAAATGATCGCGATCAGGTTCATGGCGCGTGGGGGAGCTTCGATCGCTGCATGGGCGCGGCTCATTATAATCAACCGTTTTTCGACGACACCGAACGCACGGCGGGCAAATATGACACGCGAAGCGATGGAGTTCGACGTCGTGATCGTCGGCGGCGGCCCCTCGGGCCTTGCCGCCGCGATCCGCCTGAAGCAGCTCGCCACCGCCGCGTCGCGCGAACTCTCGGTGTGCCTGATCGAGAAAGGATCGGAGATCGGCGCGCATATTCTCTCGGGCGCCGTCATCGATCCCCGCGCGCTCGGCGAGCTGCTGCCCGACTGGAAGGCACAAGGCGCACCGGCCGTGACGCCGGTCACCGAGGATCGCTTCCTCTATCTCACCGAGCGCAACGCGTTACGAATCCCGGCGATCCTCATGCCGCCGCTGATGCACAACGACGGCAACGTGATCGCGAGCCTCGGCGATGTCTGCCGCTGGCTCGCGACGCGGGCCGAAGCGCTCGGCGTCGACATCTATCCCGGGTTCGCCGCCACCGAAGTGCTGTACGAAGGCGACGGCGTTCGCGGCGTGGCGACCGGCGACATGGGCGTCGCGAAGGACGGCGCGCACAAATCCGAATACCAGCCTGGAATGGAATTGCGTGCGCGGTACACGCTATTCGCAGAAGGCACGCGCGGATCGCTCTCGCACGAGCTGATGCGCCGCTTCGCGCTGCGCGAAGGCGTCGATCCACAGAAGTACGGCATCGGGCTGAAGGAACTCTGGCAGCTCGCGCCCGCGCAGCATCGGCCGGGGCTCGTCGTGCACACGGAAGGCTGGCCGCTCGACGATCGCACGGGAGGCGGGTCGTTCCTCTACCACTTCGGTGACGGTTTGCTCGCAGCGGGCTTCGTCGTGCATCTCGATTACGAAAATCCGCACCTGTCGCCGTACGACGAGCTGCAGCGGTTCAAGCTCCACCCGGCGATTCGCCCGACGTTCGAGGGCGGCAAGCGGCTCGCGTATGGTGCACGCGCGATCAGCGAAGGTGGCCTGCAGTCGGTGCCGAGGCTCGTGTTTCCGGGCGGCGCGCTGATCGGCTGCGCTGCGGGCTTCGTGAACCTGCCGCGCATCAAGGGCTCGCACAACGCGATGAAGACCGGCATGCTCGCGGCGGAGGCGGCGTTCGCGGCGATTGCCGCGGGGCGCGCGCACGATACACTCGCCGCGTACGAATCGGCATGGCGAAACTCGTGGGTGTACGAGGATCTCTACAAGGTGCGCAACGTCAAGCCGGGTTTGCGCTTCGGCACGATCGCCGGCACGCTTCACGGCGGCGTCCACATGTGGCTGAACGATCTCGGCCTCGGCGCGATCGTGC
>DASTGT010000035.1:0-35804 GCA_035718935.1 Casimicrobiaceae bacterium | reverse complement strand
CATATCAACGAACTGAAATGCGGGGTGTGCGTCAGGCATTTTGTGCACGCGGCTTGCCTTTGACCGTGAAGTCGTAGGGCTTTCGTTTGACCACCGGCGTGCTCTCGAAATTGTGCTTGGGCGGCGGCGATGGCGTGATCCATTCGAGGCCTGAGGCGCACCACGGATTGGGTCCGGCCTTGCGGCCCCAGAAGATCGACCAGCCCAGATACAGTAGCGGCAAGACATAGGCGATTGCCAGTATCGACGCGCCCGCCGATGACAATACGTTCCACGACTGCCACTCGGCCGGATAGGTGTAGATGCGCCGGGGCATACCGAGATAGCCCAGCACGAACTGCGGAAAGAAGGTCAGGTTGAAGCCGACGAACACGACGATCGCAGCGAAGCGTGCCCAGCGATCGGAATAGAGCCGCCCCGTGACTTTCGGCCACCAGAAATGGACGGCGCCGAGAAACGCCATCACCGTGCCGCCGACCATGATGTAGTGGAAGTGCGCGATGACGAAGTACGTGTCGTGCAGGTGCACGTCGAGCGCGAGCGACGCGAGGAAGAGGCCGGTCATGCCGCCGACGGTGAAGAGGCCGACGAAGCCAAGCAGGTAGAGCATCGGCGCATCGAAGCGGATCGATCCCTTGTAGAGCGTCGCCGTCCAGTTGAAGACCTTGATCGCCGAGGGGATCGCGACGAGGAACGAGAGGATCGAGAACACGATGCTCGCGTACACCGACGTGCCCGCGACGAACATGTGGTGGCCCCAGACGAGGAAGCCGATCACCGCGATCGCGAGCACGGCGAAGGCCATCGAGCGGTAGGCGAAGATGTTCTTCCGCGCGAAGCAGGTGATGATTTCGCTCGCCACCCCCATCGCGGGCAGGATCATGACGTAGACCGCGGGGTGGGAATAGAACCAGAACAGGTGCTGGAAGAGCAGCGGATCGCCGCCGAGCGCCGGATCGAACACGCCGACGCCGGCGAAGCGCTCGATCGCGAGCAGGAAGAGCGTCATCGCGAGCACCGGCGTGGCGAGCACGAAGATCACCGACGTCGCGTACATCGCCCAGATGAAGAGCGGCAGCCGGAACCACGTCATCCCCGGTGCGCGCATCTTGTGGATGGTGACGATGAAGTTGAGCCCGGTCAGGATCGACGAGAACCCGACGATGAAGACGCCGGTGACCGCTGCGATCACGTTCGTATTCGAGAACATCGTCGAGAACGGCGTGTAGAACGTCCAGCCGGTGTCGACGCCGCCGGCGATCAGCGCGCCGACCGTGAAGAGCCCGCCCCCGATGTAGAGATACCAGCTCGCGAGGTTGAGCCGTGGGCAGGCCATGTCGCGCGCGCCGATCATCAACGGCACGAGGAAGTTGCCGAGCGTCGACGGGATCGACGGGATCAGAAAGAACCACACCATGATCACGCCGTGCATCGTGAAGAGCTTGTTGTAGGTCTCGGCGCTGACGAAGTCGCCGGCGGGCGTGACGAGCTCCAACCGGATCAGCGACGCGGCGACGCCGCCGACGAAGAAGAACAGCGTGATCGAAATCGTGTAGAGGATGGCGATGCGCTTGTGGTCGATGCTCGAAAGCCACGACCACAGGCTGAACCCTTCCTCCAGGTAGTTGCCGCGCACCGGCAGCATCAACGTGCTCATATGTCCCCCCACGCTCGCGGCGTGTCGAACGATGCTCGAGCTTCGCTCTCGCCTGTTTGCCCTCGGGGCGGCCCTTCGGGCTCACGCGCCTCGCTGCCCCCCGCGGGGGCGGAATTCGCGCTTTGAGGCGGCTCTGCAGCGCTCATCGTTCGGCCTTTTTCATCGAATCTGCCCGGGATCGGCGTTTCGCAGCGACTTGACGTACTCGATGATGTCGAGCAGGTCGTCCTCGCTGATCTGCCCCTGGAACGACGGCATGATCGGCGCGTACCCGGCGACGACCTGCGACCGCGGCAGCATCACCGAATCGTGGATGTAGCGCTCGTCGGCGAGCACGCTCGTCCCGTCCGACAATTGCACGCGACGCCCGAAGAGGCCTTCGAGCTTCGGCGCGTGCACCGATGCGCTCGCACCGTGGCAACCGCTGCAGCCGTATTGTCGAAAGCGCGCGGCGCCTTCCTCGGCCATCGTCGCTTTCGCGTTGCCGGTCGTCAGCCACTGCTGGAACTGCGCGGGGGCCATCACGACGACGTGGCCGATCATGCGCGCGTGGTCGGTGCCGCAGTACTGCGAACAGAACAGCCGGTACTCGCCCGGCCGCTCGGCGGTGAACCACAGGATCGTGTATCGGCCGGGCAGCACGTCCTGCTTGATGCGAAACGCCGGCATGAAGAAGCTGTGAATGACGTCCTGCGACGTCATGATGAGCTTGATCGGGCGGCCCGCCGGGACGTGCAACTCGTCGATCTCGCGCTGCCCGCCGACGTGCTCGATCTTCCACATCCACTGCTTGCCGAGCGCGTACACCTCGGTGGCGTTCGCCACGGGCGACGCGTGCGCGTAGTAGAGATCCGCCGCCCAGAAGCCCATGCCGAGGAAGATCACGAGCGGCGTGGCGATCCAGGCGAATTCGATGCGGTGGCTTTCGCGACGCAAGGCGGCGCCCTGCGGCATCGCGCGACTGGCCTTCGAGCCATGGCGATACCTGATCGAGAAATAGACGATCAGAAAGAAAACGGCGATCGTGACCACGCCGGCGAGACCGAGCCACGCGTAGAAGAGATGGTCGACACGTGTGGCGAGCGACGAGTCCGCGGGCGGGTGAAGGGGAAAGTTCCACATCGCGATCAGCGCGGCCGGCGGCGCGTAAGCACGACGGCGCCGATGCAAAGCGCGAGCAAACCGGCGCTCGTCAGGCGCAATCCGTTCATCACGGTGGCGCTGTAGCGTCCCTCCGGCGCGAAGTGAAAGCAAAGCAGCAGCAAACGGTCGACGGTCGTCCCGATCGCGCGCCGATCGGCGTCGGCGAGCGCGGCGCGCAAGTCGTCGCGGGTGAAATCGAATCCGAGGAAGTAGCGCGAGATGCGCCCTTCCGGCGTCAGCACGACGTAGCCGGCCGGATGCGCGTACTGGTGCGTCGCGTCGTCGTAGGCATAGCGGAAGCCTGCCGCTTGCGCGAGTGCGGCGATCGCGTCCTCGCGCGCGGTGAGGAAGTGCCAGTTTCTCGCCTGCGCGACGTCGTCGTGGAGCACGCGGCGCTTCATGCGCGCGGCGTCCCGCGCCGCGTCGCGTGGATCGATGCTCGCGACGACGACTTCGTAGCGGTCGGTCGCTACGTCGACGCCGGCGAGGCCGTGGGCCAGGTTGGCCATGACCGTCGGGCATAGCGTCGTACAGCCGAACCAGGCGAACACCAGCACGATCGGCGCATCCCCGTAGAAATTGCGCAACGACACGTCGCGACCCGATTCGTCGCGAAAGGCGAGATCGCCCGGAATCGCGGCGCCGAGCCGCTGCGTGAAGCCGGCGGCGTCGGCGATCTTCGCGTGGCTCGCGCTGGCCTGAGCCAAGGGCATCGCCGCGATGGACGCGACGAGAACGAGCACACGGAGCGCATTCATGGTCGCCGCGCCTCGCCGCGCTCGATCAGCAGCGACATCGCGCGCTCGATCGGAATGCGGACCACGCCGTGCGCGCGGTCGATCCACGCATAGTGCGACAGCAGTGCGTGCTTTTCGGCACGCAGCGCACGCAAGTCGAGTGCAGGGGCACTGAGCAACGGCGGCGACGGCATCTGCGTCGGCGGCGGGTTGATCGGCGCGAGCGGGCGGCCGACGAGCTTCGCGGAAAGCCCGATCGCGCCTGCGGCCATGACGCCGGCAAGCACGATCGTCGCCGTGAGGATGCCGGCGGTCGTCCAGACGCGCCTCCCGTCGATGTCGGCCGTCTCGTGGGTGCGACGCTCGTCTCCCCGCTTGGCGCCGATCTCGCCCTGCGCGAGAAAATCAGTCATCGCGCGACCTCGCCGCCGCGCCGGCCCGCAAGCGTCGAGGGCAGGCGCACCACGCGCTGGAACACGGCGACGAAGAGGCCGCCGAGTGCGGCCACCGCAAACAGATCGCTCCACGCGAACTCGATGCCCTCGGGACGAAACGTCGGCACGACGAGCCAGAAGCCGTCGACGAGGTGCGCGAAGAGGAGCAGCGCTGCGAGCGCGCCGAGCGAACGCGGGATCCGCTTCGCGCGCCGCGACAGGAGCACGAGGAACGGTACGGCGAAGTGCACGGCGATCAGGAAAAGCGCCACGTCGTGCCAGCTCGTGTTCACGCGGGGCACGTACCAGCCGATCTCGTTCGGCAGGTCCTCGGCCCAGATGATCAGGTACTGCGTGAACGCGAGGTACGCCCAGGTCATCACGAACATCAGGACGAGGTTGCCGAGATCCTGGAAGAGACCCGGGACGTCGGTGAGCTTTCGCCTGTCGATCGGACCCGTCGACGGCAGGTCGGCCTGCGCGCCGACGGCGTCACGGTACTGCCAGGCGGCGCACGCGATCACGAACGCAAAGGCGGTCATCGTCTGGCCGATTCCGACGAGCAGGCCGAACGTCGTCGAATACCAATGCGGCGTCAACGACATGATCCAGTCGACGGCCGCGAACGTCACGGTGAGCGCGTAGAGCATCAGGCCGATCGCGGAAAGCGCGCGAAGCCGCTCGCGATCCCGCAGCGGCGCCTCGGGCGTGCGCGCGAACGACCATTTGCGCAGCAGATGCGCGGTGACGAGCCACACGGCGAAATAGACGGCATTGCGAAGCACGAAAAAGCCGAACGACAGGTACCAGGCCTTGCCGCGAATCACGGCGTCCGCCGCGATCTCGTCCGGTCGCATCCACGTGTAGAGATCGCGCATGACGAAGAACAAGGGAAGCGAGAGCAGCAGCACGAGCGGCAGCACGCGCGCAGCCGCCTCGAGCCACGGTCGCACGAGCTCGCCCCAACCGCCGCCGGTCATGTTGTGCACGGCGAGCATCGCGATGCTGCCGACCGGTATGCCGAGCAGGAACCACCAGACGTAGAGGTACGACTCGAACGCGGTGCGCCGATCGAGCCATGCGGCAAATGCGAACAGTACCGCGCCGACAAGGGCCACCGCCCAGGCGATCCCGTCGCGGCCTTCGCCAGGGAAGGCTCTCATTTCGAAAGCTCCGCGCGATGCTCGGACGGGACGTCGTCGATGCGCGCGTCCTGCGAAAGCTGCAGCGCGCGGATGTAGGCGACGATTGCCCAGCGGTCGGCCGGCGGGACGCGATCGGCGTACGAATACATCATTCCGTAGCCCTGCGTGATCACGTTGTAGAAGTGCGCGTCGGGGGCGTTGCGAAGCCGCGGGATGTGATACGACGGCGGATGCGGGAACCCGCGGCGCGGCACCATGCCGTCGCCATCGCCGGCGATGCTGTGGCATGGCGAGCAGTAGATGTCGAAGCGCTCGCGGCCGCGCTCGAGCGTGTGTCGATCGATCGGCAACGGATTCGTCGCGACGAGCGGCTGCGGACTTTGCGGCGTCAGGTTGGCCTTGGCGTTCCCCTGCTCGTCGACCGGGTAGACCGGTGCCTGCGCCAGTGGCAAGGGGACGCGCTCGAGACGACCACTCGACGTTCCGGCGAGCGTGCCTTCGCTGAAGGCGACGGTACCGGCGACGTCGGGCCGCGCGGAGCGGCCGTCGGGCCAGAAGGCGCTCGCAGCGAGCGGCTTGTACTTCGGCTGGTCGTACATGTCCTGCATCGCCTTCTCGCAGCCGCCCAGTCCGAGCACCGGCACGATGCAAGCGATCGGCAGCATGCGGCGAAGGTGCGTGCGGCTCGCCATGTTGCTCAGAACGGCACGACGCTCACGCGAAGCGGCGCGAGCGACGCGAGGAAGCGCTGCGTCTCGCTGCGATCGAAGCGCGGGTCGCGCGATTCGATGCAGAGGAAGAAGCGATTGCGCGTCGCGAGATCGAATTCCTTCGCGTTGAAGATCGGGTGCGAGAGCTTCGGCAGTCCGTTCATGAAGAGATAGCCGAAGAACGCGAACAGCGCGGCGCCGAGCACCGTGCACTCGAACGTCGCGGGAATGAACGCGGGCCAGCTGTTCAGCGGCCTGCCACCGGAGATGATCGGGTAGTCGATCACTGCCGAGTACCACTGCAGGAAGTAGATGCCGGCGCCACCGAGGATTCCGCCGATCAGCGTGACGAGCGCGACGCGGTCGCGCCGGAATCCGACCGCCTCCGGGAGTCCCGGCACCGAAAACGGTGCATACGCGTCGACGCGCGCATAGCCCGCGTCGCGCGTGCGCGTCGCGGCCTCGACGAGCGCGTCCGCGTCCTCGAACTCGGCAAGGAGTCCGTAGATTTGCGTCTCGTCCGTTTGCGTCGTCATCGGTTTCTTTTCAGTTCGAGCAGCGGGGGAGGGTCGACGCAGGCTCGGGCCCGTTTACGGACTTGGAGCGCAGCGCCCTGGCCAACCGAAGCCCTGACTCACGACACCGTTCTTGCCGAGGGCGCCGCGTCATGTCTCACCCTCCCGCTTCTCGAGGACGAGTTTGCGCATCTCCGAGATGGAGATCGCGGGCAGGAAGCGCACGAACATCAGGAAGAGCCAGCCGAACGCGCCGAGCGACCCGAAGAGCGTCGCCCAATCCCAGAAGGTCGGGTAGTAGACGTCCCACGAGGAGGGCAGGAAGTCGCGGTGCAGGCTCGTCACGATGATCATGAACCGCTCGAGCCACATGCCGATGTTCACGATGATCGAGATCGCGAAGAGCGCCAGCGTGGAAAGTCGCACGCGCTTCCACCACAGAAGCTGCGCGACGACGACGTTGCAGAACACCACCGTCCAGTAGATCGGTGCGTACGGCCCGCGCATCCGGTTCAGGATCATGAATTCCTCGAACCGGTCGGTGCTGTAGAACGCCATGAAGATCTCGGTGACGTAGCTGTAGGCGACGAGCAGGCCGCAGACGAGCATCACCTTCGCGATGTTGTCGAGATGACGCGCGGTGATGAAGTCCTTGAGGCCGAAGATCGCGCGCAGCGGGATCGAGATCGTCAGCGCCATCGCGAAGCCCGAGAACAGCGCTCCGGCGACGAAGTAGGGCGGGAAGATCGTCGAGTGCCAACCCGGCGTGTTTCCGATCGAGAAGTCGAGCGACACCACGCTGTGCACCGATACGACGAGCGGCGTCGCGAGCCCCGCCATCAGCAGGTAGGCGGTGTCGAACCGCTTCCAGTGGCGCGCCTCGCCGCGCCAGCCGAGCGCGAATAGGCCGTAGAGCACCTGCTTGACGCGCGAATCGCTGCGATCGCGCAGCGTCGCCAGGTCGGGGATCAGGCCCATGTACCAGAACAGGATCGACACGATGATGTAGGTGCCGATCGCGAAGATGTCCCAGACCAGCGGGCTGCGCCATTGCGGCCAGACGTTCATGATGTCCGGGTACGGCGCGAGCCAGTAGAAGAACCACGGGCGCCCGAGGTGCAGGATCGGCATCAGGCCCGCCATCGCGACCGCGAAGATCGTCATCGCTTCGGCGAAGCGATTGACCGACGTGCGCCACTTCTGTCGCAGCAGCAGCAGGAACGCGGAAATGAACGTGCCCGCGTGGCCGATCCCGACCCACCAGACGAAGTTGGTGATCGCGAACGCCCACGCGACGGGAATGCCGACGCCCCAGATTCCCACGCCGGTCGCGAACAGGTACGCGATCGCCACGACGAAGAGGATCGTCAGCAGCGTGCAGAGCGCAACACCCGCGTACCAGCCCCGGTGCGTCGGCCGCGACAGGACGATGTCGCTGATCTTGTCCGAGATGGTCGCGTACGAGTAGCGGCCGCGCAGGAACGAAAGCCGCGCCTCGTCGACGTCGCCGGTGGCGGTGATCGCAGGCGGTGGCATTCACGTTTCTCCGAGGTCCGGATTCGGATTGCGCAGCTTGGCGAGGTAAGTCGTGCGCGGCTTCGTATTGAGTTCGCGCAACAGCGTGTAATCGAGCGGCGACGCCTTGCGCGCGTTCACCGCACTCGCCGGGTCGGCGAGATCGCCGAACGTGATCGCGCGCGTCGGGCACACCGCCTGGCACGCGGTCACGACCTCGCCGTCGCGGACCCGCCGGTTCTCCTTGTCCGCGGCGATGCGGCCGTTCTCGATGCGCTGCAGGCAGTAGTTGCACTTCTCCATGATCCCGCGCATGCGCACGGTGACCTCGGGATTGCGCTGGCCCTTCAGGCTTTCCGTCGTCCAGTCGCTGTACTGCAGGAAGTTGAAGCGACGAACCTTGTACGGGCAGTTGTTCGAGCAGAAGCGCGTGCCCACACAGCGGTTGTAGACCTGGACGTTGATGCCCTGGTGATCGTGCACCGACGCTTCGACGGGGCACACCAGCTCGCACGGCGCGCGCTCGCATTGCATGCAGGGCACCGGCTGGAAGTGGGTGCGCGGAGCGTCGATCGCGCCCTCGTAATAGCGGTCGACCCGGATCCAGTGCATCTCGCGGCCACGGAATACCTCGCCCTTGCCGACCGTCGGGATGTTGTTCTCGGCCTGGCAGGCGATCGTGCAGGCGTTACAACCGATGCAGGCGCCGAGGTCGACGCTCATCGCCCATCGATAGCCGTCGTAGACGAAGGGATCGTAGAGCGTGGGCTCCGCGCGCTCCGGCTTGCCGTCTCCCACGGCGCTCGCATCGTGCCGGAACGCGGCGAGCGTCGCGACGCGCACGAGATCGCGCCCTTCCATCGCGTGGTGGTGCTGCGTCGTCGCCAGCTTCTGGCGGCGCGCCGTGCGCTCGAGCGCGACGCCGGGGAGGAACCATGCGGATTGCGACGTGCGCAGCCGATAGGCGTCGACGCCGTGCCCGTCTCCGACGCGGCCCGCCCGGGTACGACCGTAGCCGAGCGCGATCGTGACGGCGTTGTCAGGATGACCCGGGACCGCCCACACCGGCGCCTCGATGCGCGCGTCGCCGTGCCGAAGCGCGACGACGTCGTCGTTGGCGAGACCGAGTCGCGCCGCGAGCGCCGGTGCAACGAGTGCTGCGTTGTCCCACGTGATCTTCGTGAGAGGACGCGGCAATTCCTGGAGCCAGGGATTGTTCGCGTAACGTCCGTCGTAGACCGAGGGATCGGACACGAACATGACTTCGACCTGACCCGCGTTCGGCGAAGCGACGGCGGGCAGTCCATTCGCGGCGAGGGCCGAGGTCCGAACGATCGCGGTTCGCTCCGCATAGGCGCTATTCGCCACGATGCCGTCGGCGAGCGCCTTGTTCCACGCCGCTTCGAAGTCGCTCGTCGCAAACGTCGACTGCCAGGTCTCGCGCACGACGTCGTAACCGCGTCGTGCGACGCCGTCGACGAGCATCGACAGCACCTCGTGCGCGGAGCGGCCGTCGTAGAGCGGCGCGATCGTCGGTTGCAGAATCGTGACGCTGCCGTCGAACGCGCGCGCATCGGACCAGGCCTCGAGCGAATGCGTCGCCGGCAAATGCCAGGTGCAGCGCGAGGCGGTCTCGTCGTCGTAGAGTCCGAGCTGAATGGTCGCCGGCACGTGGCGCAGCGCCTCGGCGAAGGCAATGTCGCGCGGCGATTCGTAGACCGGGTTGCCGCCGATGACGAGCAGCGTGTCGACCGCGCCCGCCGCCATGTCGCGCGCCAGTGCGGCGAGCGATTGGCTCTCGTCCGCCGGACTCGCTGCGACGCGGTCGATGTACGCCACGGTCTTGCCTGCGTTGCCGAGCGTCGCGTTCATCGCGTGCGCGATCGCGTGCACCACAGGCGGCTGCCCCGCACCCGCGACGACGAGGGACGCGCCCCGGTGCGCGGCGAGGTCCTTCGCGCAGGCTGCAAGCCATGGCTGCGGAACGACCGCGAGTTGCGGCGCGTCGACGTCGACGCCGACTTGGCGCGCGATCGTGCGCGCCAGCGTCTCGACCGCGCTCGCCTGAACCGCCACGCGATGGTCGGCATAGGCGCTCGTCAGGCTCGGCGTGCTCGTCACCGCATACAGCCGGTTCGAGGCCTGCGTCCGGCCGTGCGTGGCGTGCCCGTCGACGAAATCGCGCGCATCGCGGACGCGGGCCGGGCCGCTGCCGAGGAAGTCCGCGTCGAGCGAGAGTACGACCGCCGCGCGATCGAAGTGGTGCAGCGTGTCCAGGGCATCGCCGAACGCCAGCCGGCTGCCCGCGTCCACGTTGTCGTGGTTGACGGGCTCGTAGGCGTGCCACTGCGCCTTGGGATAGCGCGCGAGCAGCGCCTGCATCTGCCGCGCAAGCGTCGGCGAGGTGATCGTTTGCGTGAGGATGCGCAAGCCTTCGCCCTGGTTTCGCGCCAGTGCGCGCAAGCGCGATTGCAGATCGGCGGCGAACGCGTCCCACGTGCTCGGCACGCCACGATGCGTCACCGCCTGCGCACGATCGGGGTCCCACAGGTCGAGGACCGCCGCCTGCGCGAAGACGTCGGTGCTTCCGAGGCTCGCGGGATGCATCGGATTGCCCTCGATCTTCGTCGGGCGTCCCATGTTCGTCTCGACGAGGACGCCGAGCGCGTAGCCGCCGACGACGTTGGCGCTTGCATAGAACCGCGGTTCGCCCGCGACCTGACCCTTGGGTGCGTACGCGTACGGGAGGATCGCTTCCTGCGGCTCGCGCGAGCAGCCGGTGAGCCCGGCGAGCGCGAGCGATGCCGACATGAGCTTCAGGAACTCGCGCCGATCGGCATCGTAGAACGGCGCGAAGCGCGGCGCGTGCGTGGCGATCGCGCGGCGGAGCGCATCCGCATCGCCAATCTCCTCGACGCTTCGCCACATGCGCCGTTGGTCAGGCTCGCGCTTCATCGGTTCACCGATGGCACGTCGAGCAGTCGGTGAGCGTCGACGCATGGATGTGGTACCGCGCAACCAGTCGCGTGCCCAGTGCGCGCTGGTCTTCGCTGGGCTTCCAGCCCATGTCGAAGACGTGCTCGAGCAGTCGCAGATGCATCGCGGGGTCACGATGGCAGTCGAGGCACCACTGCATCGTGAGGGGCGCCTCGCGCCAGGTGAGCGGCATCTCGTCGACGCGTCCGTGGCATTCCTCGCAGCCGACCCCCTTCGCGACGTGGATGCTGTGATTGAAGTAGACGAAGTCGGGCAGATCGTGGACGCGCTTCCAGTGGATCGGCGCGCCGCTGCGGGAGCTTTGCACGACGGGTGCGAGCACCGGCTGGTCGGTGAAGAGCTGCGAATGACACGTCATGCAGACGTGGGTCGGCGGGATTCCGGCGAACGCCGACGTCTCGACCGACGTGTGGCAATAGCGGCAATCGAGACCATCGTCGCCGACGTGATGCCGATGGCTGAACGGCACGACTTGCTCGACCGGTGCGCCGACGGCGGGATGCGGCGCGATCAGGATGCGCCACGCGAGCAGCGCGACGAAGACCGCGCCGAGGGCCCCGAGCGCACCGACCTTAAGCGCCAGGACTTGCGAGCGACTGAAGACTTGCGCCATGGCAACGAGCGCAAGAGCGTGCATCAGCCATGCCACCGCGAGATTGCGGTGCTGGAGGCGCGCGCGAGCATCGTGTGCTGAGCGCGCCATCGCGGTGCATTCGCTGTAATTCCGACACATGTCCGCGTAATTCCTACAGCGGCTTCGACGGTCGCAGGTGAAGCACCGCGATCGAGTGACCGCAGCGCGCGCATCGGGGCGATTCTTGCTTTGCTCGTGGCGACGCTCGTCCGCGTACGCGCATGTCCGCGCGGCATCGCACGCGTCCGGAGCCGACGTCTGCGTGGACCACGATCAAGAACGCGAGTCGCCGCAGCAGCGCGATCGCCGCGAGGCGCGGCAGGTCGAGGAGCGCTCGGAACCTCGCACGCCGATCATCTACGAGATCGTGCGAAAGCGCGGCGAGGAGGAGATGGCGCGGCCGGCGACGTCGCTGTGGTGGTCGGGCATCGCCGCCGGTCTGTCGATGAGCTTCTCGCTCCTGACGCAGGCGATTTTGCTCACGCACCTGCCGGAGATGTCGTGGCGCTTCCTCGTCACGAGCGCCGGCTATCCGGTGGGCTTCCTGATCGTGATCCTCGGGCGTCAGCAGTTGTTCACCGAGAACACGATCACCGCGGTGCTCCCCGTGATGAAGCACTTCACGGCACAGAACCTCGCGCGGCTCGCGCGGATGTGGACGATCGTGTTCTTCGCGAACATGATCGGCACGTTGTTCGCGGCCTACTTCTGTACGCTGACGCCGGTGCTGACGCCCGAGCTTCGCGACGGCATGCTGCAGATCAGCGCCGAAGTCATGAAGAACGGTTGGGTCGCCATGTTCTTCAAGGCGATCTCGGCGGGATTCCTGATCGCCACCACCGTCTGGCTCATCCCCGGCGCGGAAGGCGCGAAGTTCTGGGTGGTTTCGTTATTCACGTTCCTGATCGGCGCCGGCGGCTTTGCGCACATCGTCGCGGGAAGCTTCGAAACATTCATGCTCGTCGCCAATGGCCGCCTCGACGTCCTCACCATGCTCGGCAGCTTCATCGTGCCGACGCTCCTCGGCAACATCGTCGGCGGCAGCGCGCTCTTCGCGCTGATCTCGTACGCCCAGGTGATGGAGGAAATCTGAGGCGACGCGTGCATGGGTCGCCAGCATGCTAAATTCCGCCGGCATGTCGACTGCCCGCCGCAACGTCGCCACGCGTGCGCGCCTGCGAAGAGGTGGCATCGCCGACATCCCCGTCGTGCAAGCACTTGCCGACGACATCTGGCGCCGACATTACCCGGGCATCATCTCGCGCGAGCAGATCGAGTTCATGCTCGCGCACGGTTATTCTCATGAGGCGCTCGCGCACTTCGTGACCGACGTCGATGCGGGCCTCGCGCTCGCCGACATCGACGATCGGCCGGTGGGCTTTGCCGCGTGGTATCGGGTCGACGACGCGACGACGAAGCTCGACAAACTCTACGTGCTGCCCGAGCATCATGGCGCGGGCGTGGGTCGCGCCCTCATCGGCCACGTGGCGGCGCTCGCGCGCGAGCAAGGCTGCACGGCGCTGGCGCTCAACGTGAATCGCAACAACACAGGCGCGATCCGCGCCTACGAGCGGTGCGGGTTCGCGATCGAATCGCGCGGCGACTTCCCGATCGGCGGCGGCTTCGTGATGGAGGACTTCATCATGGTGCGCGGCCTCTAGTTCCTTCGATGCGCGCGTCCCTTCGTCTCTACGACAACTACGCGCGCGCGTTGCGCGAATTCGCGCCGCTCGATGCGGCGGGCCGCGTCGGGCTCTACACGTGCGGCCCCACCGTCTACGACTACCAGCACATCGGCAACTTCCGCACGTTCCTCTTCGAGGACCTGCTGAAGCGCGTGCTGCAATGGAACGGCTACGACGTTTTCCACGTGATGAACGTGACCGACGTCGGGCATCTCACGTCGGACGCCGACACCGGCGAGGACAAGATGGAGAAGGGGGCGCGGCGCACCGGACGCAGCGCCTGGGATATCGCGGCGCTCTATACGCAAGCCTTCGTCGACGACCTGCGCGCGCTGAACATCCTCGAGCCCGACGTGATGCCGCGCGCGACGGCGCACATCGCCGAGCAAATCGCGTTCATCGCCGATCTCGAGGCGAAGGGTTTCACCTATCGCACGACGGACGGCATCTACTTCGACACGAGCCGCCAGCCCGGCTACGGCTACCTCGCGCGGCTCGACCGCGCCGGCCTCGACGCGGGCCGGCGCGTCGAACTGGGCGAGAAGCGCAGCCCGACCGACTTCGCGCTGTGGAAATTCTCGCCCGCCGATGCGACGCGGCAGATGGAATGGGAAAGCCCGTGGGGAACGGGCTTTCCCGGCTGGCACATCGAGTGCTCGGCGATGGCGGAGCGCTATCTCGGCCCATTCTTCGACATCCACTGCGGCGGCGAAGACCACATCCCCGTCCATCACACCAACGAGATTGCGCAAACCGAGGCGCGCTCGGGCACGCGGCTCGCCAACTTCTGGATGCACGGATACTTCCTGCTCGATGGCGACGCGAAGATGGCGAAGTCGGCGGGCGAATTCCTGCGCGTACAGGCGCTCGTCGACCGCGGCTACGACCCGCTGGCGTTTCGCTATCTCTGTCTGACGGCGCACTATCGCGCGCAGCTCAACTTCACGTGGGAGGCGCTCGACGCGGCTGCGACGGGTCTCGCGCGGATGCGCCAGGCGTTTCACGCGTTGCCTGGGGATGCGACGCTGCCCGCCGACGATGATCGAGTCGCGCGCTTCACAGCGGCGATCAACGACGACCTGAATGCGCCGCGGGCGCTCGCGATTGCGTGGGAGGTCGTGCGCGGCGATCTCGCGCCGGCGATCAAGCGCGCGACGCTGGCGCGGTTCGACAGCGTGTTCGGCCTCGCGCTCGAGACCTGGCAGCCGGCGCCGCAAGCGATTCCCGCGGCAATCGAGGCGCTCGCGCAGGCGCGTGCCGCCGCCCGCAAGGCGAGGAACTGGGCGGAGGCCGACCGGTTGCGCGACGAATTGCAGCGAGCGGGCTACGACGTCGAGGACGCCTTGGGCGGGTACGCGCTAAAGCGACGGTAGGAAATGGGGGCCGCGAATTTCCGGCATGCGCCGGGATTCGATCCGACCCTGTTCTTTTCGCGCCGGAAATCAGTACATCCGCTCCACGCTGCCCGAGAAGAGCACGGGTCCCGTCGGCTTGCCGGTGGGCGATCCACCGGGCGGCTCGACGCTGACGGCGAGCGACGAAATGTTGGAAAGCCGCTCGTCGACCGGATGGTCGAAGGGCACGCGCGCGATATTGCCGGATGGGATCACACCGAGCGGCTGCGGCGGTCCCGCCTCCGGCAGCGCCCATAACTCGTAGACGTTGCCCTGCTCCGGCGTCGCGTTGCCGACGCGCTTGACGGTGAGGTGACTTTCTCCGCGCAGCGCGGTCGCGATCAGCGCCGGTTTCGCGTCGGCCCCGGCCAGCACGACGACGAGCGTCGCAGGCGGCGCGGGCGGCGCGCGTCGCCATTCGAGCGCGCCGATGAGCGCGATGACCGCGAGGCTCGCCGCGGCGAGCGATTGCCACACCGCGAGTCGTTTCCACCACGCGAGCTTGCGCGGTGCGTCGACGTCGTCGAGGCCGAGCCTGCCGACGATGCCCTGCCAAACGCGCGGTGCCGGTGCCACCGGGGGCACCGCGTCGGCGAATCCGGCGAGCCGTCGCTCCCAATCCGAGAGAGCACGCGCGACGACCCGATCGCGCCGCGCAACGGCTTCGAGTCGTCTTCGCACGCGCAACGGCGACGTGCCGAGCGCGTATTCGGCGGCCAACTTGTCGAGTCGTTCGCGCCGTTGCGGGTGCGACAGTTTCACGGCGGCAGTGACGCGTTCTCGAGGCAGCGCCGCAGCCGCTCGAGCCCGCGTCGCACCCACGACTTGACGGTGCCGAGCGGCTCGCGCATGTGCGCTGCGAGCTCGCCGTGCGAAAGTCCGTGGAAGAACGCGAGCGCGATCGCCTGCTTCGGTCCCGCGTCGAGGGCGTCGACGCAATCGCGCACGGCGCGCGCATCGGCGCCGGCCAGCAGCAGCTCAACCGGCGTCGGAGCGTCGGAAGGCAGGTTCCACGTCGGTTGCCGGTCGTCGTTGCCTTCGAGCGGCACCGTATCGACGTCGCGACGGCGCAATTGATCGAGCGCGCGATGACGCACGATCGCGGCGAGCCAGGTCATCGCCTGGCTCTTGGCCGCATCGTACGCCGCGGCGTGGTGCCAGACGCTCACGAACGCCTCCTGAAGGATTTCCTCGGCAATGGGGCGCTCCCGAACGATACGCAGCGCGATCGCATACAGATGCGCAGCCGACCTTCGGTACAGCGCCGCCAACGCCGGCTGGTCGCCTTGTGCCACGCGCGCGAGCAGCGCGCCGAGCTCGTCACCGCGCAGGGCCGCCCCGGGCGATGCGTCGTTCATTCGCGCGCGCCGCGGGCGCGATCCTTCTGCCACAGGACGTCGGGCGCGCCTGCTTCGCGGTTGAGCGTACGGGCGAGGACGAACAGGAGGTCCGACAAACGATTGAGATACACGCGCGCGGGCGGCGGCGTATCGCCGCCGTCGCCCATGGCGACGAGGCGTCGCTCCGCGCGCCGGCATACCGTCCGCGCCACGTGCATCAGTGCCGCAGACCGGGTACCGCCGGGCAGGATGAACTCCTTCAGCATCGGCAGGCTTTCGTTGTAGCGCTCGACCGCCTCCTCCAGGCGGGCGACGTGAGCATCGGTCACCGCCGCGTGGCCGGGGATCGACAACTCGCCGCCGAGATCGAAGAGGTCGTGCTGCACGTCGGTGAGGAGGCTCCTCACGCCGTCAGGCAGGGGCTCCGCGAGGATGACGCCGACCGTCGAATTGAGCTCGTCGACGGTGCCGATCGCCTCGATCCGCGGGTCGTCCTTGGCGATGCGAGAACCGTCGCCGAGCCCGGTCGTGCCCTTGTCCCCGGTACGCGTGACGATGCGGGAGAGTCGGTGTCCCATGATGAATCCTTTGCTACGATGCAAGCTCTGCAGCCGGGAGGAGGCCGCATGCGCATGGCCACAGAGGGCAAATACGACGCCGACCTCGCGCGGCGACCTGCGAATTATGCGCCGCTCACTCCACTGTCGTTCATCGCGCGCACCGCTTACACGTGGCCCGAGCGCACGGCGGTCGTGCACGGATCGCGTCGCTACACGTGGCGGGAGGCCTACTGGCGGGCGCGCCAGCTCGCCTCGGCGCTCGCGCACCGCGGTGTCGGCGTCGGTGACACCGTGGCGGCGATGCTCGCCAACACGCCGGAGATGCTCGAATGCCATTTCGGCGTGCCGATGACCGGCGGCGTCCTGAACACGCTCAATACGCGGCTCGACGCCGACGCGATCGCCTTCATGCTCGGTCACGGCGAGGCGAAGGTGCTCATCACCGATACGGAGTTCGCGCCGACGGTCGCGGCCGCGCTCGACAAGATGCGCACGAAGCCGCTCGTGATCGACGTGGTCGATGCGCAGGGTCCCGGTGGAGACCTGCTCGGTGAATCGGACTACGAGACGTTCATCGCGCACGGCGACGCCGACTTCGCGTGGCAGCCGCCCGCCGACGAGTGGGACGCGATTTCGCTCAACTACACATCGGGCACGACGGGCAATCCGAAGGGCGTCGTCTATCACCACCGCGGCGCCTACCTCAACGCGCTGTCCAACATCGTCGATTGGGGGATGCCACGGCACGCGGTCTATCTGTGGACGCTGCCGATGTTCCACTGCAACGGCTGGTGCTTCCCGTGGACGATGGCGGCGAACGCCGGCACCAATGTCTGCCTGCGCAAAGTCGAGGCAAAGGCGGTGCTCGACGCGATCCGCACCGAGAAGGTGACGCATTACTGCGGGGCGCCCATCGTGCACGCGATGCTGATCAACGCGCCCGACGAGTGGAAGCAGGGCATCGACCACACCGTCCATGCGTACGTGGCGGCGGCGGCGCCGCCTGCATCGGTCATCGAGGGCATGGAGCGGATGGGGTTCGACATCACGCACGTGTACGGCCTCACCGAGACCTATGGACCGGCGGCGATCTGCGCCAAGCACGAGGAGTGGGAGGCGCTCGACATCGTCGCGCGCACCGAGCGCAACGGGCGGCAGGGGGTGCGCTATACCGTCCAGGAAGGCATGACGGTCATGGACCCCGCCACGATGCTGCCGGTGCAAGCCGACGGCGAAGCGATGGGCGAGATCATGTTTCGCGGGAACATCACGATGAAGGGCTACCTGAAGAACGCGCAGGCAACCGACGAAGCGTTCGCGGGCGGCTGGTTCCATTCGGGCGATCTCGCGGTGATGCAGCCCGACGGATACGTGAAGATTCGCGACCGCTCGAAGGACGTGATCATTTCAGGCGGCGAGAACATCAGCTCGCTCGAAGTGGAGGATGTGCTGTATCGTCATCCGGCGATTCTCGGCGCGGCGGTCGTCGCGAAGCCCGATCCGCGGTGGGGCGAGACGCCGTGCGCGTTCGTCGAGCTCAAGCCCGGCGCGTCGGTCGAGGCGGAGGAGCTGATCGAGCACTGCCGGCAGCACCTCGCGCGCTTCAAGGTGCCGAAGAGCGTCGTGTTCGGCGAATTGCCGAAGACCTCGACCGGCAAGATCCAGAAATTCGTGCTGCGCGAGCGGGCAGGCTCGGTGCAGGCCATCGAGTAACGAAAGGAGCAGCGATGAATGCGCCGGTCGAGGCGGCAGTGAACCCGTTCGTATTGAGCGAGACGCGCGATGGCGTGCGCATGGTGACGATGAACCGCGGCGAGCGGTTCAACGCGCTGTCGCGCGGCATGCTGGACGCGCTCGAAGGCGAGATCGACGCCGCGGCGGCCGACGACGGCGTGCGCGTCGTCGTGCTTGCGGCGCTCGGGCGCGGCTTTTGCGCGGGGCACGACCTCAAGGAACTGCGGACGCAGGACGGTGCCGCGCGCCGCACGATCTTCGACGCGTGCAGCCGCGTGATGATGAAGCTCACGCAGTTGCCCAAGCCGACCATCGCGCGCGTGCACGGCCTTGCGACGGCCGCGGGATGTCAGCTCGTGTCGATGTGCGACCTCGCGGTCGCGTCGGACAATGCGCGCTTCGCGCTGCCCGGCGTGAACGTCGGCGTGTTCTGCTCGACGCCGGCCGTCGGCGTCGGACGCAACATCGGTCGCAAGCGCGTGATGGAGATGCTGCTCACCGGTGATCCGATCGACGCGAAGACCGCGCTCGAGTGGGGCCTCGTGAACCGCGTCGTCGCGCAGGACGAGCTCGATGCGACGGTCGCGCACTTCACGTCGCGGATCCTCGAGCGCAGCGCGGCGGTCGTCGCTCTCGGCAAGCAGGCGTTCTACCGGCAGATCGACCAGACGCTCGGCGATGCGTACGCGTACACGTCCGACGTCATGACGTGCAACCTGGAGCTCCCCGATTCCGCCGAAGGCATCGACGCGTTCCTCGAAAAGCGCAAGCCGCGCTGGTCGACTCCGTGAAGCGCGGCCGCGGTCCTGATCGCGCATCTGGGATAATCCGCGGCCACGTCGACGGGGAGGGCGACCGGCGCGCGCGCTGACGCGTCGCCGGTCCGGCTTGCATGGCCGACACGATTCTCGAAGCGCGCGGGCTGACCAAGGAGTTCAAGGGCTTCGTCGCGGTGAACAACGTGAACCTCGTCGTGAAGCGCGGCGCGATTCACGCGCTGATCGGCCCCAACGGCGCCGGGAAGACCACGTGCTTCAACCTCCTCACGCATTTCCTGACGCCGACGTCCGGCCAGATCTTGTTCAAGGGACGCGACATCACCGGCTCGCGTCCGGCCGCGATCGCGCGGCAGGGGCTGGTGCGCTCGTTCCAGATCTCGGCGGTTTTTCCGCATCTCACCGTCCTCGAGAACGTGCGGATCGCGCTGCAGCGGCGGCGCGGCAGCTCGCTCGATTTCTGGCGCTCCGATCGCGTGCTGCACGAACTCGACGAGCGTGCGCGCGAGCTGATCGACGCGGTCGGCCTGTCGAGCTTCGTCGGCAGCACCGCCGGTGAATTGCCGTACGGCCGCAAGCGCGCGCTCGAGATCGCCACGACGCTCGCGCTCGATCCCGAGATGATGCTGCTCGACGAGCCGACCGCCGGCATGACGCACGAGGATGTCGAGCGGATCGCCGCACTCATCCGCAAGGTCGCGGCGAATCGCACCGTGTTGATGGTCGAGCACAACCTGTCGGTCGTATCGACGCTTTCCGATCAGATCACCGTGCTCGCGCGCGGCGAGGTGCTCGCCGAAGGCGAGTACCAGTCGGTGTCGACGAACCCCAAGGTCGTCGAGGCTTACCTCGGAACCGCGCATGGCTAGCCCGATGCGCGCGCCCGCGGCATCGTCGTTGCTCGCGGTGCGCGAACTCCAGGCGTGGTATGGCGAATCGCACATCTTGCACGGCGTCACCTTCGACGTCGCGCAAGGCGAAGTGGTGACGCTCCTCGGGCGTAACGGCGCCGGCAAGACCACGACGCTCAAGGCGATCATGGGCATCGTGCCGCGGCGCGAAGGTTCGGTCGTGTTCGAAGGCCAGGAGATCGTGCGCTTCGCGTCGAACCGCATCGCACGCCTCGGCCTCGCCTGGTGCCCGGAGGAGCGAGGCATTTTCTCGAGTCTCAACGTCGAGGAGAACCTGATGCTGCCGCCGAAGGTGCGCGACGGCGGCCTCACGGTCGCGCAAATCTACGAGCTCTTCCCGAATCTCGAGGAGCGCAGGCGCAGCCAGGGCACGAAGCTTTCGGGGGGCGAGCAGCAGATGCTCGCCATCGGCCGCATCCTGCGCACCGGTGCGCGCCTGCTGCTGCTCGACGAACCGACCGAGGGCCTCGCGCCGGTGATCGTCCAGCAGATCGGGCGCACGATCGCGGCGTTGAAGTCGCGCGGATTCACGATCCTGCTCGTCGAGCAGAACTTCCGCTTCGCGGCGACCGTCGCGGATCGCCACTACGTGATGGAGCACGGGCGCATCGTCGACATGATCGCGAACGCCGAGCTCGAGCGGAACATGAGCAAATTGCACGATTACCTGGGTGTTTAGTCTTCACGAGGAGGGGTCACGATGAACGGAATGAAACGCAGTCTTCTCGCGCTGGCCGTCGCCGGCGTGCTCGGTCTTGGCAGCGCGCAGGCGCAGGTGAGCGGGAACGTCATCAAGATCGGCGTGCTGTCCGACATGTCGAGCCTCTACACCGATCTCGCCGGCGCCGGCTCCGTCCTCGCCGCGAAGATGGCGGTCGAGGATTCGGGCATCGAGAAAAAGGGCTACAAGGTCGAGATCGTCTCCGCCGACCACCAGAACAAGCCCGACGTCGGTTCGTCGATCGCGCGCCGCTGGTATGACGCGGAAGGCGTCGACGTCATCGTCGACGTGCCCAATTCCGGCGTCGCGCTGGCGGTGTCGCAGATCACCAAGGACAAGAACAAGGTCTTCCTCGCGTCGGGCCCGGGCACCTCCGACCTGACCGGCAAGGCGTGTACGCCGAACACCGTCCACTTCACCTACGACACGTGGATGCTCGCGAACGGCACCGGAACGGCGATCACCAAGCACGGCGGTAATTCGTGGTTCTTCATCACCGCCGACTACGCGTTCGGCCACGCACTGCAGCGCGACACGACCGCCGCGGTCGAGAAGGCGGGCGGCAAGGTGCTGGGCAGCGTCAACGTGCCGCTCAACACGCAGGACTTCAGCTCGTTCCTGCTGCAGGCGCAGGCGTCGAAGGCGAAGGTGATCGGCCTCGCGAACGCGGGTGGCGACACGACGAACTCGATCAAGCAGGCGGCCGAGTTCGGCATCGTGAAGGGCGGGCAGCAGCTCGCGGGCCTGCTCGTGTTCATCACCGACATCCACTCGCTCGGCCTGCCGATCGCGCAGGGGTTGACGTTCACCGAGACGTTCTACTGGGACATGAACGACAACACGCGGGCGTTCTCCAAGCGCTTCGCGCCTCAGGACAAGGGCATCCATCCGACGATGGTGCACGCCGGCGTGTACGCGTCGCTGCTCCACTACTTCAAGGCGGTCGAGGCGCTGAAGAGCGACAGCGACGGCGCGAAGATCGTCGACAAGATGAAGGAGATGCCCACCGACGACCCGCTGTTCGGCAAGGGCAGCATCCGCGCCGACGGGCGCGCGATCCATCCCGCGTACCTCGTTCAGGTGAAGACGCCGGCCGAATCGAAGCAGCCTTGGGACTACTACAAGATCCTGGCGACGATCCCCGCGGACGAGGCGTTCCGGCCGCTCAAGGACGGCGGCTGCTCGCTCGTCAAGTAACGTAGGCACCGCTCACCCGACCCTCTCTCCGGCGCGGGGGAGAGGGGAAGGAATGACGCATGCAGGCACTCTTCGGCCAACTGCTGATCGGGCTCATCAACGGCGCGTTCTACGCGATGCTGTCGCTCGGCCTCGCGGTGATCTTCGGCCTGCTCAACATCATCAACTTCACGCACGGCGCGCAGTACATGATGGGTGCGTTCTGCGCGTGGTTCCTGCTCAATCATGGAATCGCGGGCGTGAGTCTCGGCTACTGGCCGTCGCTGATCATCGCGCCGATCGCGGTCGGCATCACCGGCATCGTCATCGAGCGCACGATGCTTGCGCGGCTCTACAAGCTCGACCATTTGTACGGGTTGTTGCTCACGTTCGGCCTCGCGCTCGTCATCCAGGGCCTCTTCCGCAACGAGTTCGGGTCGTCGGGGATGCCGTACCAGATCCCGCCGGTACTCACGGGCGGCGTCAACCTCGGCTTCATGTACCTGCCGATCTACCGCGCGTGGGTGATCGTGGCCTCGCTCGTGATCTGCCTCGCGACGTGGTACGTGATCGAGCGCACGAAGCTCGGCAGCTATCTGCGGGCGGCGACGGAGAATCCCGCGCTCGTGCAGGCGTTCGGCATCAACGTGCCGCGCATGGTCACCCTGACCTTCGGTTTCGGCGTGGCGCTGGCGGCGCTCGCGGGCGTAATGGCGGCGCCGATCTACCAGGTGAACCCGCTGATGGGCGCCGACCTCATCATCGTCGTGTTCGCCGTCGTCGTCATCGGCGGCATGGGGTCGATCCTCGGCGCGATTCTCACGGGCTTCGGGCTCGGGATCGTCGAAGGGCTCACCAAGTACTTCTATCCCGAGGCGTCGACCACGGTGATCTTCGTGATCATGGTGATCGTGCTGCTCGTGCGGCCCGCGGGCCTCTTCGGCAAGGAGCGATAGATGGCCGCGATCGCGGAAGCCGCCGCCGTTCGCGCCGCCTCGCGCAACGGCATCGTGACGGGCACGGTCGTGATGACCGCGCTGCTCGCCGTCGCGCCCTTCGTCGGCATCTATCCGGTGTTCCTGATGAAGGCGCTGTGCTTCGCGCTCTTCGCCTGCGCGTTCAACCTGCTGCTGGGCTTCGGCGGCTTGCTGTCGTTCGGCCACGCGATGTTCCTCGGCACCGCCGGCTACTTGTCCGCACACACGGCGAAGATGCTGGGATTTCCGCCCGAGCTCGCGATTCTCACCGGCACGGCGGCATCGGCGGCGCTCGGCGTCGTGGTCGGCGCGCTCGCAATCCGCCGGCAGGGGATCTACTTCGCGATGATCACGCTGGCGATCGCGCAGATGATGTACTTCTTCTACGTGCAGGCGCCGTTCACGCACGGCGAGGACGGCATCCAGGCGGTGCCCCGCGGACGGCTGTTCGGCTTCATCGACCTCTCGCAGCCGCTCGTGATGTACTTCACGGTGCTCGTGATCTTCGTCGCATCGTTCCTGCTGATCTACCGCATCATCCATTCGCCGTTCGGGCAGGTGCTGAAGGCGATCCGCGAGAACGAGCCGCGCGCGATCTCGCTCGGTTACGACGCCGACCGCTACAAGCTGCTCGCGTTCGTGCTTTCGGCGACGCTCGCCGGGCTCGCGGGCGCGGTGAAGGCGATCGTCTTCCAGCTCGCCTCGCTCACCGACGTGCACTGGACCATGTCGGGCGAGGTCGTGCTGATGACGCTGCTCGGCGGCATGGGCACGATCTTCGGCCCGGTCGTGGGCGCCTTCGTCATCGTCGCGCTCGAGAACTATCTCGCGGGCTTCGGCGAATGGGTGACGATCATCACCGGTGCCATCTTCGTGGTCTGCGTGCTGGCGTTTCGCCGCGGCATCGTGGGCGAGCTCGCCGCGTGGTGGTCCGCACACCGGCGCTGACGCGCCGGCTCGCGGCCGTCGTCTTCGCACTGGCGGCGCACGCCGCGAGCGCGGTCGCCGCCGATCCGGAGGCATTCGTGCTCGATGCGCGCTGTCGTGACGGACGGCCGCAGGGTTCCTATCGGCTGCGCGACGCGAGTGGACAGTTGCGCGTCGCCGGCGCGTTCGACGAAGGCGTGCGCACGAGCTCGTTCCTGTTCTGGCGCGCGAATGGCGTTCGCGTCGCGCAGGTCCCCTACGACGACAACGGCCACGTGAACGGCACGCTCGCCACGTGGTTCGACGCCGACCCGGGGCGCGAGCCGACGATGCGCTTCGAGTCGGAGGTGCGCCGCAATATCCGCCAGGGCGAGACGCGCTCGTGGTACGCCGACGGCCGGCCGCGCACGCGCGCCGACTACGACGCGGGTCGGATCGTCACCGCCGAGGCGTGGGACGAGCGCGGTCAGCCGCTCGAAGGCGATGCGGCGCGCGCGCTCGCCGGGCGCGATGCCCGGGATGCCGATGCCGAGGCGGCGCAGCTCGACACGTTCATCCGGGAGCACATGCCTCGCTGCGATTGAAGCGCGTCGCAGCTCTCACCCCGCAGTCGGTCACGGCACGAAGCGCGCCACGAGGGGTCCAACCAGCGGGAGGCGAATCCCGATGGACAATCCGTTTGTCGCCGTCGCGCCACGCGTCGCCCGTCCGCTCGACGCGCCGGCGCTCGATGCCATCGCCGAGCGCGCGTCGCACGCGTCGATCGTGCTGATCGGCGAGGCGTCGCACGGCACCGAGGACTTCTACGAAACGCGCGCGCAGATCACGCGCCGTCTCGTCACCGACCACGGCTTTCGCGCGGTCACGCTCGAGGCCGACTGGCCCGACACGTTTCGCGTGCATCGTTTCGTCATCGGTCGCTCCGACGATCGCGATGCGCGTGAGGCACTCTCCGACTTTCATCGCTTTCCCCGGTGGATGTGGCGCAACGAGACCATGCGCGCGTTCGTCGACTGGCTCGCCGACGAGAATCGCCGGCGGGGGCAGGATCCGCAGGTCGGCATCTTCGGCCTCGACCTCTACAGCCTCTATGCGTCGATCGATTCGGTGCTGAAGTACCTCGATCGCGTCGATCCCGAGGCGGCGGCGCGCGCGCGGAAGCGCTACGCATGCTTCGAGTACTACGGCGACGATCCACAGGGCTACGCGCTCGCCGTCGCGCACGGCTTCGAATCCTGCGAGGACGACGCGGTCGCCGAGTTGGTCGAGTTGCGCCGCCAGGCAGTGCTGCCGCACCGGGCGGGTACGCGCGACGCCGACGAAGTCTTCTCGGCGGAGCAGAACGCGCGGCTCGTCGTCAATGCCGAGCGCTACTACCGCGCGATGTTCCGGGGTCGCGAATCGACGTGGAACATGCGCGACCGGCACATGGTGGACACGCTCGATGCGCTGCGCGAGCGCATCCCGGGCGCATCGGAAGGAACCGTCGTCTGGGCGCACAACTCGCATCTCGGCGACGCGCGCGCCACCGAGATGAGCCGGCGCGGCGAGGTGAACGTCGGCCAGCTGGTGCGCGAGCGCCACGGCAACGATGTCTACTCGATCGGCTTCTCGACGTACGACGGCACGGTGACCGCAGCCTCCGACTGGGACGCGCCGATGCAGCGCAAGCGGGTGCGGCCCGGGATGGCGGGCAGCTACGAGCGGACATTCCACGAGAGCGGCGAGGACCGCTTCTGGATCGACCTCGGCGACCGCGAGGCGGCGCAGGCGCTGCGCGGCGCATTGTTGCAACGGGCGATCGGCGTCATCTATCGACCCGAGACCGAGCGCTGGAGCCATTACTTCGAGGCGCGCCTGCCGCTGCAATTCGACGCGATGATCCACCTCGATCACACGAAAGCGCTCAGGCCGCTGGATCGCACCGCCGGATGGGACGAGGGCGAGCCGCCGGAAACGTATCCGACGGGCTTGTAGCCGCCGCGTCGCTCCGTTCGACGCGCGTGACCAGGGCCAGATACATCTTGCACTCCTTGCATGAGCAGGGGTGCGATGCAGTTCAGCACATCGGATATAGGCTTCGCGGTTTCTATCGGTTGGCTGGTTACGCTCTACGCTGGGGCATGATCGCGCCGCTTCATCATCAGCTGCACTGATCTGCACTCCCATTTCGCCTGGGCCTGGGCGCACCCGCAGTCACGCCAGCGCCGCGGCAGCGCAGTTCTTTCGCCCGATTCAGGCGGCGTTCCCGTTTGCCATCGAAGCCGTGCTCACCGGCAACGGCAGCGAATTCCAGCGCCATTTCGGCGCTGCGCTCGCCGATCGCCTGTTCACTCGCTGGCATACCTTCCCCAAGACGCCACGCATGAACGCGCACTGCGAGCGCTTCAACCGTACCGTGCAGGAGGAATGCATCGACGACCACTACGACTTGCTGTTTCTCGATGACCCTACCGATTTCAACCTCGAACTCCTGCGCTGGCTCTCCTGGTACAACCTGGAACGCCCCCATTTCAGCCTTCCAATGCCCATCCCCAACCGCAAAACGCCTCAATGGCGCTCACCCGTACAATTCCTTCACCACTACCCCGAGTGCATGTACTGGCCCAATACCGCGCGTTGACCCCGCATTGTCCGCGCGATAAAATCGACTGTTTACTTGCACGGCCATTTTCGTGAGCGGCCGTCACGGGACGGCCCTCAATCGATGCGCGAGACGTTCGTCGTCGGCAACTGGAAGATGAACGGGTCGCGCGAGACCAACGCGCCGCGGCTTACCCGGCTCGCCAGCGGGTGGCAGGCCGGCGCGGGCCGCAGGCTTGCCGTGTGCGTGCCGGCGCCGTACATGCAGCAGGCACAGGCGGCATTGACGGGATCGGCGGTCGCGTGGGGCGCACAGGACGTGAGCGAGCACGCGAGCGGCGCGTATACCGGCGATGTCGCTGCGTCGATGGTGACCGATTTCGGCGGAACGTTCGCGATCGTCGGCCACTCGGAGCGTCGTCAGGCGCACGGCGAGAGCGATGCGCGCGTCGGTGCGAAGGCGAAAGCCGCGCTGGCGGCGGGCTTGACGCCGGTCGCATGCGTCGGCGAGACGCTCGACGAGCGCGAGCGCGGCGACACCGAGGCGGTGGTGCTGCGCGAGCTCGACGCGTTGCTCGCGGCGCTCGGCAAGGGCGCGACCCGCATGGTCGTCGCCTACGAGCCGATCTGGGCGATCGGCACGGGCAGGACGGCCTCGCCCGCCGAGGCGCAGGCGGTGCACGCGACGCTCCGCGCGCGACTCGCAGCCGTCGGCGCGGGCGACGTGCCGGTGCTGTACGGTGGGAGCGTCAAGGCCGCGAACGCCGCGGCGCTCTTTGCGATGCCCGACATCGACGGCGCGCTCGTGGGAGGCGCCTCGCTCGATGCGGAGGAATTTTTACGGATCGGCCGTGCCTAGCGTGCGGGCGATCGAGAGATCGGCATGAACCTGGTGGAATCGGCGGTACTCGTCCTGCACCTGCTCGCGGCCATTGCCGTGTGCGGGTTCGTGTTGCTCCAGCACGGCAAGGGTGCGGACATGGGCGCGGCCTTCGGTGGTGGATCGTCCGGGAGCCTGTTCGGCGCGTCGGGCTCGGCGAACTTCCTGTCGCGCTCGACGGCAATCCTCGCGACGGTCTTCTTCCTGACCAGCGTCGGGCTGACTTACCTCGGCTCGCAGCACGGGGCGCCGCAGGGCGTGATGGAGAAGGGCGTGATGGAGCGGGCGTTGCCCGCGAAGCCATCCGACGTGCCGGCGCCGAAGAGCAGCGAAGTGCCCGCGCCGGCGTCGAGTTCGAATGCCGTGCCCGCTCCGGCCAGCCCGAGTTCGACGCCGGCGGGAAGCGGTTCCTCGGAAGTACCGAAGTGATGCAGGTCCGGATCAGGCATCAGGGATCAGCAGGTCGATGACTCGCCGATGACGTACTGAACCCTGATCCCTGATGAAGCCGACGTGGTGAAATTGGTAGACACGCTGTCTTGAGGGGGCAGTGGCGAAAGCCGTGGGAGTTCGAGTCTCCCCGTCGGCACCAGTGATGCTCGAACAATATTTCCCCATCCTGCTTTTCATCCTGTTCGGGCTCGCGCTCGGCGCGATCATGCTCGCGCTCGGGCGCGTCGTCGCGCCGAACCGGCCCGACCCCGAGAAGCTCTCACCCTACGAGTGCGGCTTCGAGGCGTTCGAGGATGCGAGGATGAAGTTCGACGTCCGCTACTACCTGGTGGCGATCCTCTTCATCCTGTTCGACCTCGAGATCGCGTTCCTCTTCCCGTGGGCGGTGGTGCTGCGCGACATCGGCCTCTTCGGGTTCGTCGCGATGCTGATCTTCCTTGCGATCCTCGTCGTCGGCTTCATCTACGAATGGAGAAAGGGCGCGCTGGAGTGGGACTAACCGAGGGTTACGATCGTGCCGATTGAGGGCGTTCTCGAGAAGGGCTTCGTGACGACGACGCTCGACAGCGTCATCAACTGGGCGCGCAACGGGTCGATGTGGCCGATGACGTTCGGCCTCGCGTGCTGCGCCGTCGAGATGATGCACGCCGGCGCCGCGCGCTACGACCTCGATCGCTTCGGCGTCGTGTTCCGGCCGAGCCCGCGCCAGTCCGACGTGATGATCGTCGCCGGCACGCTGTGCAACAAGATGGCGCCGGCGCTGCGCAAGGTCTACGACCAGATGGCCGAGCCGCGCTGGGTGATCTCGATGGGCTCGTGCGCCAACGGCGGCGGCTACTACCACTACTCGTACTCGGTGGTCCGTGGCTGCGACCGCATCGTTCCAGTGGACATTTACGTGCCCGGCTGCCCGCCGACCGCCGAGGCGCTCATCTACGGCATCATCCAGCTCCAGAACAAGATCTGGCGCACCAACACCATCGCGCGGCCATGAGCAGCCACGCAGGGACAGACGCTCCGGCGGCTGCGTTCGTGAACCCGACCGTCCGCGCGCTGGCGGGTGCATTCGACGAAAACGCGTTCAAGAGCACGGTCGAGTCGCTCGACGAAGTGACTGTCGTCGTCCCTGTCGATCGGTACCTCGAGGTCATGAAGCGGTTGCGCGACCATCCCGAGCTTCGCTTCGAGATGCTGATCGACTTGTGCGGTGTCGACTACCGCGGCCTCGGGGGCAGCTACGATGGTCCGCGGTTTGCCGCGGTCGTGCATCTATTGTCGTTGACGCACAACCGGCGGCTGCGGGTACGCACGTTCGCGGCCGACGACGACTTTCCCGTCGTGCCGAGCGTCATCGACGTCTGGCCGTCCGTGAGCTGGTTCGAGCGCGAGGCGTTCGATCTCTACGGGATCATGTTTCCGGGACACCCGGATCTGCGGCGCCTGCTCACCGACTACGGCTTCGTCGGGCACCCGTTCCGCAAGGATTTTCCGATCTCGGGCCACGTGGAGATGCGCTACGACCCGGAGCAGGGTCGCGTCGTCTACCAGCCGGTCACGATCCAGCCGCGCGAGATCGTGCCGCGCGTGGTGCGCGAAGAGAACTACGCCGAGAACGAGTAGCGTGTCCGAAATCCGTAACTACACGATGAATTTCGGACCCCAGCACCCTGCGGCGCACGGGGTGCTGCGGCTCGTGCTCGAGCTCGACGGCGAAGTGATCGAGCGTGCCGACCCGCACATCGGCCTTCTGCATCGCGCGACCGAGAAGCTCGCCGAGCATCGCACCTGGATCCAGTCGCTGCCGTACATGGACCGCCTCGACTACGTGTCGATGATGGCCAACGAGCACGCGTACTGCCTCGCGATCGAGCGGCTGCTCGGCATCGAGGTGCCGGTGCGCGCGCAATACATCCGCGTGTTGTTCGACGAGTTGACGCGCATCCTCAACCACCTGATGTGGCTCGGCTCGCACTCGCTCGACGTCGGCGCGATGACCGTCTTTCTCTACGCGTTCCGCGAGCGCGAGGACCTCTTCGACATGTACGAGGCGGTGTCCGGTGCGCGGATGCACGCCGCGTACTACCGTCCGGGCGGCGTCTATCGCGACCTGCCCGACCGGATGCCGCAGTACCAGCCGGCGAAGGGTGGCCACGCGAAGGACCTGCGCGAGCGCAACGAGAACCGGCAGGGCTCGCTCCTCGATTTCATCGATGACTTCGCCCGTCGCTTTCCCGGCTACATCGACGACTACGAGGCGCTCCTCACCGAGAATCGCATCTGGAAGCAGCGCACGGTCGGCATCGGCGTGGTGACCGCCGAGCGTGCCATCGCGCTCGGCTTCACGGGCCCGATGCTGCGTGGCTCGGGCGTCGCGTGGGATCTTCGGCGCAAGCAGCCGTACGAAGTCTACGACCGACTTCAGTTCGAGATCCCCGTCGGCGTCAACGGCGACTGTTACGACCGCTATCTCGTTCGCATGGAGGAGATGCGGCAGTCGAACCGCATCGTGAAGCAGTGCACCGAATGGCTTCGCGCGAACCCCGGCCCGGTGATCGTGGACAATTACAAGGTCGCGCCGCCGCCGCGAGAGGGCATGAAGTCCAACATGGAAGAGCTGATCCATCACTTCAAGCTCTTCACCGAGGGCATGCACGTGCCGCCGGGCGAGGTGTACGCCGCCGTCGAGCATCCGAAGGGCGAGTTCGGCGTCTACGCGATCTCCGACGGCGCGAACAAGCCGTTTCGCATCAAGCTGCGCCCGCCTGACTACGTGCACCTCTCGGCGCTCGACGAGATGGCGCGCGGACACATGATCGCCGACGTCGTCGCGATCATCGGCTCGCAGGACATCGTCTTCGGGTCCATCGATCGATGAGCGCGGCGCGCGAAGCGGAGCGGAGCCAAGGCCAGTCGACGCGCGAGTCGAGGAGACCGACGCGCGTGACCTTCGGCCTTGCACTGCCATGCGAGGCGGTCCCCCGATGAGTTTGCTCTCCACCGACGCGCAGCGCAGGATCGATCGCCAGCTCGCGAAATACCCGGCCGAGCAGAAGCGCTCGGCGGTGATCGCCGCGCTCGCCATCGCGCAGGACGAGCACGGTTGGCTGTCGGCCGAGCTCATGGACGAGGTCGCGGGCTACCTCGGGATGCCGACGGTCGGCGTCTACGAGGTCGCGTCGTTCTACTCGATGTTCGAGCTGAAGCCGACGGGCCGCTACAAGCTTACGATCTGCACGAACCTGCCGTGTGCGCTGCACGGCGCGACCGCTGCGGCCGAGCACCTGAAGCGACGGCTCGGCATCGGCTTTGGCGAGACGACCGGCGACGGCCGATTCACGCTGAAGGAAGGCGAATGCTTCGGCGCGTGCGGTGACGCGCCGGTGCTGCTCGTCAACAACAAGCGGATGGTGAGCTTCATGAACCCCCCGCAGCTCGATGCACTGATCGACGAGCTTTCGGGCGACGCGGAGAAGACCGCGAGAGGGGAAGGGCCCCGAGCCTCGAGCTCCGCCCCCTCGGGGGGCAGCGAAGGGGCGAAGCCCCAAGCGTGGGGCGATCACATCCCATGAACGCGGGCAACGAATTTCTCGACTACGGCCCCGACGCGGTCCTGCTCGCGGGTCTCAACGGGCGCAACTGGCGGCTCGCCGACTACGTGCAGCGCGGAGGCTACGAGGCGCTGAAGAAGATTCTCGCCGAGAAGATTCCGCCCGAGCAGGTCGTCGCCGAAGTGAAGAAGTCGGCGTTGCGCGGTCGCGGCGGCGCCGGGTTCCCGACCGGTCTCAAGTGGAGCTTCATGCCGCGGCAGTTCCCCGGCGACAAGTACCTGGTCTGCAATTCCGACGAGGGCGAACCCGGCACGTTCAAGGACCGCGACATCCTCCGCTACAACCCGCATTCGCTGTTCGAAGGCATGGCGATCGCCGCGTACGCGATGGGCTGCGCGCGCGGCTACAACTACGTGCACGGCGAGATCTGGGACGTCTACGAGCGTTGCGAGGAAGCGATCGAGGAGGCGTATGCCGCCGGTTTCCTCGGCGAGAACATTCTCGGCAGCGGCTTCAGCTTCCACCTCTACAACCATCACGGTTACGGCGCGTACATCTGCGGCGAGGAGACCGCGCTCCTCGAATCGCTCGAAGGCAAGAAGGGGATGCCGCGCTTCAAGCCGCCGTTCCCGGCGAGCTACGGGCTGTACGGCAAGCCGACGACGATCAACAACACCGAGACGTTCGCCGCCGTGCCGTGGATCATTCGCAATGGCGGCGAGTGGTTCCTGAGCCTCGGCCTCCCGAACAACGGCGGCACCAAGATCTTCTCGGTGTCGGGCGACGTCGAGCGGCCGGGCAACTACGAGATCAAGCTCGGCACGCCGTTTCCAGCGCTGCTCGACATGGCCGGGGGTGTGCGCAAGGGCCGCACGTTGAAGGCGGTCATTCCCGGCGGCTCGTCGGCTCCGGTGCTCCCTGCCGAAACGATGATGAACCTGACGATGGATTACGACGCCATCGCCAAGGCAGGTTCGATGCTCGGCTCGGGCGCGGTGATCGTCCTCGACGACACGCGCTGCATGGTGAAGAGCCTGCTGCGGCTTTCGTACTTCTACTTCGAGGAATCGTGCGGCCAGTGCACGCCGTGCCGCGAAGGGACCGGCTGGCTGTGGCGAATGGTGAACCGCATCGAGCACGGAGCCGGACGTCCCGAGGATCTCGACGTGTTGACGAGCGTCGCCGACAACATCATAGGGCGCACCATCTGCGCGCTCGGCGACGCGGCCGCGTTGCCCGTCAAGAGCTTCATCAAGCATTTCCGCAGCGAATTCGAGCACCACGTCGAGCACAAGAAGTGCCTGGTCGCGCCGTATGTCTGACGCCGTCAAGACGTCTGCGGATCCGGTGAAGACCGGCGCAGTCGCGGGCGGCAGCCCCACGACTCCAGCGCCCGGAACGCCCGCGGCCAGTGCGCCAAGGCCCGCCGCGCCGGCATTGTTGAACATCGAGGTCGACGGGCGCGCGGTGCAGGTCCCGCATGGCAGCACGGTGATGGATGCCGCGAACAAGCTCGGCATCTACATCCCGTTCTTCTGCTATCACAAGAAGCTTTCGATCGCGGCGAATTGCCGCATGTGCCTCGTGCAGGTCGAGAAGGCGCCGAAGCCCGTACCGGCGTGCGCAACGCCGGTCGCCGAAGGCATGAAGGCCTGGACGCACTCCGACATCGCGATCAAGGCGCAGAAGGCGGTGATGGAGTTCCTCCTCATCAATCACCCGCTCGACTGCCCGATCTGCGATCAGGGTGGCGAATGCCAGCTGCAGGACCTCGCGGTCGGTTACGGCGCGTCGGCGTCACGGTATCGCGAGAAGAAGCGCGTCGTCTTCCACAAATACATGGGTCCGCTGATCTCCGCCGAGGAGATGACGCGCTGCATCCACTGCACGCGCTGCGTCCGCTTCGGCATCGAGATCGGTGGCGTCATGGAGCTCGGCATGGCCGGGCGCAGCGAGCACGCGGAGATCCTGACCTTCGTCGGGCGCAGCGTCGACTCCGAGCTCTCGGGCAACATGATCGACATCTGCCCCGTCGGTGCGCTCACCTCGAAGCCGTTCCGGTTCGAGGCGCGCAGTTGGGAGCTGTCGCGGCGCAAGAGCGTGTCGCCGCACGACGGCGTGGGCAGCAATCTGATCGTGCAGGTGAAGAACAACCGCGTGATGCGTGTGCTGCCGCTCGAGAACGAGGCGGTCAACGAATGCTGGCTCGCCGACCGCGACCGCTTCTCGTACGAGGCGTTGAACAGCGAGGAGCGCCTCGTCTCGCCGATGATCAAACAGAACGGCGAATGGAAGACGGTCGGCTGGCAGACCGCGCTCGAATTCGTCGCGAACGGTCTCGCCGACAGCGCGGCCAGGCACGGCGCAGCGTCCATCGGTGCGCTGGTGTCGCCGCATTCGACGCTCGAGGAGATGGCGCTTGCCGCCCGGCTGATGCGCGGGCTCGGCAGCGACAACGTCGACTTTCGCCTGCGCCACACCGATTTCCGCGACGACGCATTGCGCGACGGCATCCCGTGGCTCGGACTGCCGATCGCCGCGCTCGACAAGCTGCAAAGCGCCTTGGTCATCGGGAGCTTCGTGCGCAAGGACCAGCCGCTGCTTGCGCACCGGCTCCGGCAGGCGGCACGCAAGGGCGGCAAGATTTCGTCTCTGCATTCGGTCGACGACGATTGGCTGATGCCGATCGCGCACAAGTCGATCGTGCCCCCGTCGCAGCTGCCCCAGGCGCTCGCGGAAATCGTCGTCGCGGCTGCACGGCGCGCCGGTGCGGCGCTCCCGCCGGCGTTGCACGGCGTCGATCCGATGCCCGTCGCGCAGGCGATCGCGGAAAGCCTGGCGACCGGCGAGCGGCGCGCGATCCTCCTCGGCAACTACGCAATGCAGCATCCGGAGGCGTCGCAGATCGTCGCGCTCGCGCAAAGGCTCGCCGAGTGGACCGGTGCGAGGTTCGGTGTGCTGGGCGAGGCTGCGAACAGCGTCGGCGGCTACGTCGCGCGCGCGCTGCCCGAGCGCGGCGGCCGGAACGCCCAGGCGATGCTCGGCGCCAACGGCGCCGACGCTTGCCGCGCGTTCGTCGTCCTTCACGCGGAGCCCGAGTTCGACTTCGCCAATCCGCCGGCGACGCGGGCCGCGCTGGAAAAGGCTGAGCTCGTCGTCGTGCTGTCGGCGTTCCGCACGGCGACGCGCTACGCCGACGTGTTGTTGCCCGTTGCGCCGTTCACCGAAACGTCGGGCACGTTCGTCAATTGCGAAGGCCGCGTGCAGTCGTTCAACGGCGTCGTGCAGCCGCTCGGCGATGCGAGGCCGGCGTGGAAGGTGTTGCGCGTGCTCGGGACGATGCTGAACGTGCAGGACATGGCGTTCGACTCGTCGGAGGAAGTGCGCAAGGCGGTGCTGCAGGACGCCGGTGAGCTGGCGAGCCGGCTCGTGAACGCGTCGCGCGTCGATCTCGCGTCACCGTCGCGTCCGAACGGGGGGATCGAGCGCGTCGCCGACGTTCCGATCTACTTCGCCGACCCGCTGGTGCGACGCGCGGTGTCGCTGCAGGCGACGGCGGACGCCAAGGCGCCGAAGGCGCGCGTGAACCGCACGCTGCTCGATCAGCTGGGCCTGGAGGAGGGCGGGCAGATCAAGGTGCGCCAGGGCAGCGGCGAGGCGGTGCTCGCCACGCAGGTCGATCCCGGCGTGCCGCCCGGCGTGGTGCGTATCGCAGCGGCGCATCCGTCGACGTGCGGGCTCGGCGGTTTGTCCGGACCGGTCGAGGTCTCGAGGGCATGAACGAGCTCCTCGGGCCGGTGCAAAACGTCCTCGGGCCGTGGTGGAACCCGCTGTGGACGCTCGTGAAGATCGTCGTCATCGCGGTGCCGCTGATCATCGCGGTCGCGTACCTCACCTACGCCGAGCGCAAGATCATCGGGTGGATGCAGGTTCGCCTCGGACCGAATCGCGTCGGGCCGCTCGGCCTGCTCCAGCCGTTCGCCGACGTCCTGAAGATGCTCTTCAAGGAGATCATCGTTCCGACCGGCGCGAGCCGCGCGCTCTTCTTCATCGCGCCCATGCTCTCGCTCGCGCCCGCGCTCGCCGCGTGGGCCGTGATCCCGTTCACCGACACGCTCGTGTTGTCGAACATCGACGCGGGGCTGCTTTACATCCTCGCGATGAGCTCGCTCGGCGTGTACGGCGTGATCCTCGCGGGCTGGGCGTCGAACTCCAAGTACGCGTTCCTCGGGTGCCTTCGCTCGGCGGCGCAGATCGTTTCGTACGAGATCGCGATGGGGTTCGCGCTGGTCGGCGTGCTGATGGCGGCGGGAAGCCTCAATCTCGGCGAGATCGTCGCGGGCCAGGAGGGCGGCGCCGCCTACTGGTACGTCTGGCCGCTGCTGCCGCTCGCCGTCGTCTATCTCGTCGCCGGCATCGCCGAGACCAACCGGCACCCGTTCGACATGGCCGAAGGCGAATCGGAGATCGTCGCCGGATTCCACGTCGAATACTCGGGCATCTCGTTCGCGGTGTTCTTCCTGGCCGAGTACATGAACATGATCCTGATCGCGACGCTCACGTCGATCATGTTCCTCGGCGGCTGGCTGTCGCCGTTTCCGATCCTGAACGACGTCGACGTCTTCGGTGCGCATCCGTTCGGCGACGGCTTC
>DASTGT010000034.1:0-34591 GCA_035718935.1 Casimicrobiaceae bacterium | reverse complement strand
GTGATCGGGAGCCGCGCAGGCGGGCGCCGCGCCCGCCATGCGTCGACGGACGTTTCAGCGCTGATCGTCGGCGGCGTCGTCGGCCGCATCCTTCGCATCGCCGACCCCCTTCTGGATCTTGCCTTCCACCTGCTTCGCGCCGCCTTTGATCTGCTGGGTCGCGTTGTCGGTCGCTTCGCCGAACTTCCGCTGAACCTTGCCGGCGACGTCCTTGATCTTGCCTTCAACCTGATCGCGATTCATGGATACATCTCCTCTCGATTGCAGCGCCCGGCGGCTGCCTTCCCATTTGCAGGCCAAAGGGCTTCGCAATCCACGCTCGCGGAACTGATTCGCGTGTCGGCCGACGGCCGACGTCCCTCGCCACGGGCGCATAATCGGTGGCATGTTGGGGCGCTCGCTCCTGGTTCTGATCGTATCGGCGCTCGCGGCGTGCGCCGCGTCGCCGGTCGACGACGCACGCGCCGCGCGCGATGCAGCCGTCATCGCGAGCCCGATTCGCACGCCCGCGGATCGCGGGCTCGATGCCGAGCGCAAGCCGGCGCAATTCCTGCCGTTCACCGGCGTCGCACCGGGCATGAAGGTCCTCGACGTGTCCGCCGGCGGCGGGTACACGTCGCAACTCCTCGCGCTTTCCGTGCTGCCGGGGGGAACGCTCTATGCGCAGACGCCCCGTCCTGGCGCGACGCTCGTCAAGCGGCTCGACGAGCATCCGCAGGCCGATTTCGTCATGGTCGAGCAGCCGTTCGACGATCCGGTGCCCGCAGGCGCACCCAAGCTCGACCTCGTCACGCTGGTGCTGAATTACCACGACATCAGCTACCTCCCCGTCGATCGCTCGAAGATGAACGCGGCGATTTTCGCGGCGCTCAAGCGGGGCGGCCATTACGTGATCGTCGATCACTCGAGCCGACCGGGCGCGGGGATTTCCGAAGGCAAGACGCTCCATCGTATCGAGGAAGGCGTCGTACGTCGGGAAGTGGAACAGGCCGGCTTCGTCCTCGAAGCCGAAGGCGATTTCCTGCGCAATCCCGCCGATCCGCGCGACGTTCCGTCGAGCCGCCCCGCGATACCGACCGACAAGTTCGCCCTCCGCTTCGTGAAACCCTAGCGCGTCGGCGTTGCCCGATCGTCATCGGAAACCGATGGGCAGGAGGCGGCGATGAAGAAGCGCAAGCTCGGGCAGGGACTCGAAGTGTCGGCGACCGGGCTCGGCTGCATGGGCATGTCCGATTTCTACGGCGGCCGTGACGAAGCGGAGGCGATCGCCACGATTCACCGCGCGCTCGACCTCGGCGTCGACTTCCTCGATACGGCCGACATGTACGGCATGGGGCGAAACGAGGAACTCGTCGGCCGAGCGATCACCGGACGCCGCGCAGACGTGGTGCTCGCGACGAAATTCGGCAACGTGCGAAACCCCGACGGCACGTTCCAGGGCGTGAACGGCCGTCCCGACTACGTGCGGCAAAGCTGCGAGGCGAGCTTGCGCAGGCTCGGTGTCGACACGATCGACCTCTACTACCAGCATCGCGTCGACCCGAACACGCCGATCGAGGATACGGTCGGCGCGATGGCCGAGCTGGTGCGGGAAGGCAAGGTGCGCTATCTCGGGCTTTCCGAGGCTTCGCCGCAGACGATCCGCCGCGCGCACGCGGTGCATCCGATCGCCGCGCTGCAGACCGAGTATTCGCTGTGGAGTCGAGACGCCGAAGACGAGATCCTTCCGACCGTGCGCGAGCTCGGCATCGGCTTCGTCGCGTACAGTCCGCTCGGCCGCGGCTTCTTGTCGGGACGCATTCGCAGCGTCGACGACCTCGACGCGGACGACTATCGCCGCAACTCCCCGCGCTTCCAGGGCGAGAACTTCGCGCGCAACCTCGCGCTCGTCGACGCGATCCACGCGATCGCGCAGGAGCATCGCGTAACCGCGGCCCAACTCGCGCTCGCATGGGTGCTCGAGCAAGGCGACGACATCGTGCCGATTCCCGGCACCAAGCGGCGCAGCTATCTCGAGGAGAACCTCGGCGCGCTCGCGGTGCACCTCACCAACGAGGATCTCGCACGCATCGATCGCGTGCTTCCGCCGGGCGCCGCGTCGGGCGATCGCTACCCGGCGCAGGCAATGCGCGCGGTGGGCCGCTAATCCGCGAAGCGCACCCCGGTTCGCTGGGCGCGTAGCCGCGGGTCGTGCGACTTCACGAGCACCGGCCGTCCTTCGAGCATCTCGAGGCAGCGCTCGAGCGTCTCGTCCTCCAGCCGCTGCATCGCCTCCGCCGTATAGAACGTGAGGTGCGGCCAAAGGAGGACGTTGTCCAGCACGAAGAGCGGCGAGAGCGGATGCCCCGTGCGGGCGAGCGGCTCGTCAGCGTAGACGTCGAGACCGGCCCCACCGAGGCGCCGCGCCACGAGCGCGCGCACGAGTGCGTCCTCGTCGACCAGCGCGCCGCGCGACACGTTCACGAGCAGCGCGGAAGGCTTCATCGCCGCGAGCTCGCGCTCGCCGATGAGGCGCCGCGTCTCGGCGTTCAGTACGCAGTGCAGGGACACGACATTGCAGCGGGCGAGCATCGCGCAGAGGTCGTCGCACTTTTCGACGCCGGCATTGGCCATCCGTGACGCGTCGACGTACGGATCGAAGCCGAGCACGCGCATGCGAAAGCCCTGGGCGGCCATTCGCGCGACGTTGCGGCCGATGCGGCCGACGCCGACCAATCCGAGCGTCCTGCCGGCGAGGTCGGACGCGAGCCAGCGCTGCTCCGGCCACGCCCATCCTCGGACGTCCATTTCTCGCTGCAGCGGCTTGAATTTGCGCGCGAGCGCGAGGATCAGCGCGAGCGCCCCTTCGGCCACGGTCTCTTCCGCGTACTCCGGCACGTTCACCACCGGAATCCCGCGGCGCATCGCCGCGGGAACGTCGATCGCGTCGATGCCGACACCGTACTTGACGATGCCTTTCAAGCGCGTCGCACCGTCGATCACGGGTGCCGGCGTCGATGCGTAGCACATCAGCAGCAGGTCGGCGTCGCGCACCTCGCGCGCGAGCGCGCCGGTCGACGTCGTTTCGGGCAGCAGGACGAGCGTCGCCCCGAGCGCTCGCAATCGCGAATCGACGCGCGGCAGCTCGAGCTCCGCGTCGGTGCGCACGATCTTCATCGACGCGCGCGCGGTCACGTCACGACGCGCACGCCGCGATCGCCTGCTCGACGATGTCGAGCGCGCGATCGAGATCCGCGTCGTCGATGACGAGCGGCGGCGCGAGCACGAGCACGTTCCCCTGTCCCACCTTGAACGAAAGCCCGTTCGACAGGCATTCGTAGAGCACGCGCTCGGCGACGTCGCGCGCGGGCGCGCGCGTCGCGGGATCGACCAGCTCGACACCGAGCAGAAGGCCGATACCGCGTACGTCGGCGACGATCGGCAGGCGGCGTTGCATCTCGCGCAGCCGCGCGAGCGCGTGCTCGCCAAGGCGCTGCGCTCGCTCGCACAATCGCTCGTCGTCGATGACGTCGAGCGTCGCGAGCGCCGCGGCGCAGCCCACGGAGCTCTTCTCGTGCGTGTAATGGCCAAGCGCGCGGTCCGCAGCGACGTCGAGGCCTTCGCGCGCGATCAACGCGGCCATCGGAAAGACGCCGCCGCCGAGACCCTTGCCGATCACGACCATGTCGGGAACGACGCCGTAGTGCTCGAACGCGAACATTGTGCCGGTGCGCCCGAGTGCGATCGGAATCTCGTCGAGGATCAGGAGCGCGCCGTGGCGGTCGCAGGCAGCGCGCAGTCGCTCGTAATAGGAACGCGGGGGCACCTGCACGTCGGTCGATCGGATCGTTTCGACCACGACGGCGGCGACGTCCTCTTCCTTGCCGAGCACGTAATCGACGTAATCGGCGCAGCGCGCATCGCAACTCCCGCCGCAACCGAAGCTGCATCCGCGCGGATCGCATGGCTGCACGTGCTCGGTGCCGGGAAGCAGCGGTCCCATGTCGCGCCTGAACAGCGCCTCGCCGCCGATCGAGATGGCGTCGAGCGAGGCGCCATGGAAACTGTCCCACATCGAAATGGTCTTGTGGCGGCCGGTCGCCAGCCGTGCGAGCTTCAACGCCATGCCGATCGCCTCGGCGCCACCCGGCGCGAGCAACAGCTTGCACAGGTCGCCGGGTGCGCGCTCGATCAGCCGGCGCGCGAGCGAGACCGCATGGTCGTTGGTGAAGCGGCGCGGCGAGAACGGCAGCGCGTCGAGCGCACGCTTCACGGCGTCCACGACGCGAGGATGCCCGTGACCGACCTGATGCACGCTGTTGCCGTGGAAGTCCATGAAGCGGCGGCCTTCGACGTCGGTCAGCCAGATGCCCGCCGCCGACGCGAGCGCGTTCATGCACGGCGTCGACAGCGATTGATGCAGGAAGTAGCGCGAATCCTCGTCGAGCAGCGCGCGTGTCGCCGGCCCCACGTGCGAGGCTTCCCATTCGCGACGGCGCGGGGACAGGTTGACGTCGCCTTCGGCGGCGGCGTCGTGCGCAACGCCGGCCTCGCGCGGCTTCACGTCGTCGCTTCGCCCGCGCTGGTGCGGTTCACTTCACGACGCCGCAGTCGGCCGCGACCCAGCGCGCTTTCTGCTGGAACTTCCGCTCGCCGTGCACTTTCGAGCGGCTCGTCATGTCCATGTCGAAATGCTCGGGCGAAAGGTTGGAGATGCGGCCTTCCATTTCGCGGACGTCGCCGTCCTCCTTGCAGACGGCGGTGAACTTGAACCCGGTGGCGCTGCGCTCGGTCACCTTGCTCTTGCAGTCCTCGCTCCCCTTGCCCTTGAGGAACGCATCGGCCGACTCCTTCTCCTCCCTGACGTCCTGCGGCGTCAGGCAGTAGCGCGTCGTCATCGAATTGGAGCCGAACGACATGCCGCGCTGCTTCATGTAGGCCTCGGCCTGCGCGCGCTGGTCGGGCGGCATCTGCGCGAGTCGTTCCTGCATGCTGGGCATCCTGTCCATACCCGCGCCGCTGCCGCTCATCTGGATTTCCCACAGGCCCGGCTTGCGCTGCACGCCCTGCGCGTTGGCGCCGGCGGCGAGCGCGAACGCAAGGGCGACGACGCTCGAAACGATCATCGAAAGCTTCATCGAACGACTCCATTGAAGGGCGAGAACGCGGGATTCTAACGTTTGCGCGCACCCGATTGCGGGCTCGCAGCCAAGCGGCTAGGCTACGGCCACGCAGCGTCGCACGCGAACACGGAGCGAGACGATGAGCACGCAAGGCGACAAGGTCTTTGCCGGCGCCGTTCCCCGGCTCTACGAAACGCATCTTGTGCCGCTGATCTTCACCGCGTACGCCGAGGACATGGCGCGGCGCGTCGTTTCGCACAAGCCGCGGCGCGTCCTCGAAGTGGCGGCGGGCACCGGCGTGCTGACGCGCGCGCTCGCCAAGACGCTCGACACCCCCGCTTCGCTCGTCGCGACCGATCTGAACGACGGGATGCTGAGCGAAGCGAAGTCGATCGGCACCGCGCGTCCGGTCACGTGGCGCCGGGCCGATGCGATGGCGTTGCCTTTCGACGACGGATCGTTCGACACGATCGTCTGCCAGTTCGGCGCGATGTTCTTTCCCGACAAGGCCGCGGCCTTCCGCGAAGCGAGACGCGTGCTCGCGCCCGGAGGCACCCTCGCCTTCAGCGTGTGGGATCGCATCGAGGACAACGAATTCGCGGACGTCGTCACGCAGTCGCTCGCGACGCGCTTTCCCGAGGATCCGCCGCGCTTTCTCGCGCGCACGCCGCACGGCTATCACGACCGGGCCGCGATCGCGCGCCATCTCGCGGAGGCGGGCTTTACGGGGCCGGCCGCGATCGACACCGTGACCGAGCGCAGCCGCGCCGCATCCCCGGACATTCCCGCGCTCGCATACTGCGCCGGAACGCCGCTACGTAACGAGATCGAGGCGCGCGATCCCGCGGGCCTCGACGCTGCAACGCGACTCGCGGCCGAGGCGCTCGCCGAGCGCTTCGGCCGCGGTCCGATCGAGGGCAAGATCCAGGCGCACGTCGTCGTCGTCCAGGCCTGACGCGCTCGTTGCTCGACGCGCCGTCGGGCACGATCGGCGTGCTCGCGCACTGCACCGGTTATAGTTCGCTTTCGGACGGTTCCGGCATGCCGATGTCTCTTTCCGCGCCCGCACGCGACGCCGTCGTCATTCGCGAGGTCGGCCTTCGCGACGGACTGCAAAGCATCGCGACGATTCTTCCCACCGCGCGCAAGCGCGAATGGATCGGCGCGGCTTACCGCGCCGGGATGCGCGAGATCGAAGTCGGCTCGTTCGTGCCGCCGCAGCGGTTGCCCCAGTTGGCCGATACCGGCGAGCTCGTCCCGTTCGCGAAGTCGCTGCCCGGCCTCTCGGTGTCTGTGCTGGTACCGAATGTCAAAGGTGCCGAGCGCGCGATCGAATCCGAAGTCGACTCGATGATCGTGCCGCTTTCGGCGAGCCATGCGCACAGCCTGTCGAACGTTCGCAAGACGCCGGACGAGGTCGTGGCCGAGGTCGCGCGCATTCGCGCCACGCGCGACGCCGCGGGCTCGAATACGATCATCGAAGGCGGCGTCGGCACCGCTTTCGGGTGCACGATTCAGGGCGAGGTGCCGCGAAGCGAAGTCCTGCGGCTCGTGCAGGCGCTGCTCGACGCCGGCGCCGACCGCATCAGCGTTGCCGACACCGTGGGCTACGCCGACCCCGCGAGCGTTCGCGCGCTCTTCGAAGACGTGGTCGCGATCGCCGGCGATCGCTTCTGGTCGGGCCATTTCCACGACACGCGCGGCCTCGCGCTCGCCAACGTGTGCGCCGCGCTCGACGCCGGTGTGCGCCGCTTCGATGCCTCGCTCGGCGGCATCGGCGGGTGTCCGTATGCCCCCGGTGCTAGCGGTAACGTGACGACCGAGGACCTCGCGTTCATGCTCACGAGCATGGGTTACGCGACGGGCGTCGACGTTTCGCGCCTGCTCGCGCTTCGCCATGACGTGGCGGCGTGGCTGACGGGCGAGACGCTGCACGGCACGCTGTGGCTCGCCGGGTTGCCGAAGACTTATCGCGATTCGAGGAGCGCGCTTGGCTGAACATCGACGACTCCCGCTCGACGGCGTGCGCGTGATCGAGTTCACGCACATGATCATGGGCCCGACCTGCGGGATGATTCTCGCCGATCTCGGCGCGGAGGTGGTCAAGATCGAGCCGCCGGGGGGCGATCGCACGCGCAAGCTTCCCGGACTCGGCATCGGCTTCTTCCGCACGTTCAATCGCAACAAGAAGAGCGTCGTGCTCGACATCACGACGCCCGAGGGCCGCGACGCGGCTACGGCGCTGATCGCCGACGCCGACGTGGTGCTCGAAAATTTCCGCCCGGGCCTCATGCGCTCGCTCGGCCTCGATTACGCGACGCTGTCGCAACGCTTTCCGCGGCTCGTCTACGCGTCGCACAAGGGGTTTTTGCCGGGTCCGTACGAGCATCGCGTCGCACTTGACGAAGTGGTGCAGATGATGGCGGGCCTCGCGTACATGACCGGTCCGCCGGGACGGCCGCTACGCGCAGGCGCGTCGGTCAACGACATCATGGGCGGCATGTTCGGCGCAATCGGCATCCTGGCCGCGCTCCTCGAGCGCCGGCGCACCGGCCGCGGACAGGAAGTTCAGAGCGCGCTCTTCGAGAACTGCGTGTTCCTCGTCGCGTCGCACATGCAGCAGTTCTCGATGACCGGCGAGGTGCCGCGTCCGTTTCCCGCGCGCTTCTCGCCGTGGAGCGTCTACGACGTGTTCACGCTCGCCGGCGACGAGCAGCTTTTCATCGGCGCGGTCAACGACAAGCAGTTCCAGACACTCTGCCGCGTGCTCGACGCGCCCGACCTCGCCAACGATCCCGCGCTCGCGACCAACGAGCAGCGCGTCGATGCGCGCCCGCAGCTGCTCGCGCGCCTCGGCGAAATCCTGGTTCGGCACCGTGTGGACGAGCTCTCGGCGAAGCTGGAAGCAGCGGGCTTGCCCTACGCACCGATTGCGCGCCCAGACCAGTTGCTCGACGATCCGCACCTTCGCGCCAGCGGCGGATTGGCGACGATGCAGACCGAAGAGGGGCCGACCGACGTGGTGCCGCTTCCGCTCACGCTCGACGGCCGCCGCCTTGGCGTGCGCATGCCGCTCGCGCGCACCGGCGAGCACAACGACGAGGTGCTCGGCGCACGCCCGAAGCGAACCGATCCCTGACCCGCGCGAGCACGCACGCCCGCTAAATTCGAGGAGGAGCAATGCGCTTGACGAGATCGACGGCGGCGCTTATGGCCGCACTCTGCATCGCGACCCACGCGTACGCCGCGGACTACACGATGCGGATCAGCCATCAATTCCCTCCGACGCACCACACGGCGAAGGCGCTCGACCAGTTCGCCGCGGACGTCAAGGCCGCTACGAGTGGCAAGGTCGACGTGCAGATCTTCGGCGCCGAGCAGCTCTTCAAGGCGAACCAGAACATTCCCGCCGTCGCGCGCGGCGACGTCGAGTCGGCGGCGATCGTCGACCTGTCGTGGGCGAGCACGATTCCCGAGATGGCGGTCATGACGATTCCGTACCTCGTGACGCGCGTCGAGCAGTTGGGCAAGTTCCCGTCGTCGGACCTCGCGGCGCTTCTGAACGGGAAGATGGCGGCCAAGGGCGTGCGCAACATCGCGTGGTTCGTCGATGCGAACAACGCGATCGTCACGTCGAGCAAGAAGCCGCTGATCACGCCGGACGATTTCAAGGGCGTCAAGATCCGCGGCCTGTCGAAGCTCTTCGATGCGAGCCTCGTCGCGATGGGCGCGTCGCCGTCCGCGATGCCGGGGTCCGAGGTGTACCAGGCGCTGCAGTCGGGCGTGCTCGATGCCGGGATCACGAGCCTCGATGCTGCGTACGCGCGCCGCTACTACGAGGTGCAAAAGTACGGCGTCGCGAGCAACCTCTTCACCGTGCACGAGACGCTGATCGTCAATCCGGCGTGGTGGGACAAGCTTCCTGCCGACGCGAAGAAGGCGATCGAGGCCGCGGCGCACAAAGCCGAGGCGACGTTGCTGCCGAAGGCCGATGGCCTGGATCCTGCGGAGGTCGCGAAGCTGCGCGACAAGGGAATGGAAGTCACGGTGCTCTCGGCCGCGCAGGTGAAGGCGCTCGAGGCCGTGATGCAGCCACCGGTGATGAAGGTGTTCGAAGCATCGGCGCCCGACGCGCCGAAGGTGCTGGAGATGGCGCGCAAGTTGTAGATGAGCGGCGCTTCCCCTCACCCGCTTCGCTCGCGCTCGGCTTCCTCCCCCCGCTGGTTCGCCACGTTCGAGCGCATCGTCGACGCGATCACCTGGGTCGCGACGGCGCTGTCGGCCGCCGGCGTCCTTGCCGCGCTCGCGTTCGTCGCGTACGGCGTCGTGATGCGTTACGTCTTCAACGCAGCGCCCACCTGGGTCGACGACACCGTCGGCTACATGCTGGTCGGCATCGTGATGCTGGCGGCGGCGGCCACGCTGCGCCAGGGTGCGCACATCAACGTCGACATCATGACCGGTGACCTGAAGGGGACGCGACGACGCGCGGCCGACGCGTGGTCGATGCTCGCCGTGCTCGTATTCGCAGCCGTGCTGATCGTCAACGGCGTGCAGACGGCGATGTTCGCGAGATCGCTCGGCCTCAACACGACCGGCAACGTCGAGGTGCCCGTCTTCTGGCTGCAGCTTTTGATGCCGATCGGCGGCATGCTGCTGCTGCTCGCGGCGATCGAAGGCCTGCTGCGGGTCGCGCTCGGCCTTCCGCTGCCGCACGAGCGCCACCTCGAGAACGTCGAGTGAGCCCGAAGGGCCGCCCCGAGGGCGAACAAGCCCCGAAGCGCGAAGCGCGGAGGGAAATCCGATGAGCCCGAAGGGCCGCCCCGAGGGCGAACAAGCCCGAAAGCGCGAAGCGCGGAGGAACATCCGATGACGATCCTCGCGATCCTCGCCGGACTGATCCTGCTGCTCTTCACCGGCCTGCCGATCTTCGCCGGTCTGTCGCTCTTCGGTGGCGCACTGCTGCTGCTTACGCAAGGCAGTCTCGGCGCGATCACCGAGGTGATGTTCGGCGAGATCTCGCGTTATCTGCTCGTCACGATTCCGCTTTTCGCGTTCATGGCGCACGTCATGATCAGCGCGCGCATCGTCGACGATCTCTACGGCACCGCGTACACGCTGACGCGCCACCTCCCAGGCGGCCTGGCGATCGCGACGATCCTCGCGTGCACGATCTTCGCCGCGATCTCCGGCTCGAGCGTGGCGACCGCGCTGACCATCGGCTCGGTCGCGATCCCGCAGATGATCCGTTTCGGCTACGAGCCGAAGGCCGCGTACGGGCTCGTCGCCGCCGGCGGCACGCTCGGCATCCTCATTCCGCCGTCCGGACCGATGGTGCTCTACGGCGTGGTGAGCGACACTTCGATCGGCGGCCTCTTCATGGCCGGCGTGATGCCGGGCCTGATGATCGCCGCGATCTTCGTCGCGTTCAGCATGGTGCGCAGCACGCTTGGCGACTACCGCGTGCGGCGCGAGGCGCGCGCGTCGCTGCCGGAAGCCTTCACTGCGATCCGCAAGGCCGTCTGGGCGCTGACGCTGCCGGTGCTCGTGCTCGGCGGGATGTATGCCGGGGTCTTCACCGCCACGGAAGCCGCCGCCGCGGGCGCCGTGCTCGCGCTCCTGATCGGCGTTCTCGTGTATCGAACGGTCGGCGTACGCGAAATCTGGCAGGCGGCGCTCGACGCGAGCCGCACGTCGGCGATGCTGTTCATGATCGTCGCCGGAGCGTCCGTCTTCGCGCACGTCGTCACCAAAATGCGCATCCCGCAGGAGATCGTGCAGCTCGTCGTCGGAATGGATATCGGCGTCGGCGGCTTCCTGGTCGCGATGATGGTGCTGATCGGAATCCTCGGCATGTTTCTCGAGTCGGTCGCGATCATCCTGGTGACGACGCCGGTGATCCTGCCCGTGATGGCGCAACTGCACGTCGATCCCATCTGGTATGGCGTGCTCCTCACGATCAACCTCGAGCTCGCGCAGATCACGCCGCCGGTCGGCATGAACCTCTTCACGATCCGGGCGATCAGCAACGCGCCGCTCGGCCAGATCATCCTCGGCTCGCTGCCGTACGTGCTGCTGCTGATCGTCGGCCTGGCGATCGTGATGATCTGGCCTCCGATTGCGCTGTGGCTCCCCGGTACGATGCTGAACCTGCGCTGACCGGCGCGATTCCAAACGTTCGTGGCGCACGGAGATCCGGCGCGCCGTCAGGAGCTTCGCATGACCGATCTCTTCGACAATCCCATGGGGCTCGCCGGCTTCGAATTCGTGGAATTCGCGTCGCCGACGCCGAACGTCCTCGAGCCGCTCTTCGAACGGATGGGCTTCACGCACGTCGCGAGTCACCGTTCGAAGGACGTCGTGCTGTACCGGCAGGGCGAGATCAATTTCATCGTCAACCGCGAGCCGCACAGCGCCGCGTATTACTTCGCCGCGGAGCACGGGCCGTCCGCCTGCGGCATGGCGTTTCGCGTGCGCGACTCGCATCGCGCCTATGCGCGCGCGCTCGAGCTCGGCGCGCAGCCGATCGAGATGCCGACCGGGCCGATGGAGCTGCGGCTGCCCGCGATCAAGGGCATCGGCGGCGCCCCGCTCTACCTGATCGACCGGTACGAGGACGGCAAGTCGATTTACGACATCGACTTCGAGTTCATCGTCGGCGTCGAGCGACGACCCGCCGGCTACGGCCTGCGCATCATCGATCACCTGACGCACAACGTGTATCGCGGCCGCATGGCGTACTGGGCCGATTTCTACGCTCGCATCTTCAACTTCCGCGAGATCCGCTACTTCGACATCAAGGGCGAATACACGGGACTCACGTCGCGCGCGATGACCGCACCCGACGGCCGGATCCGCATCCCGCTGAACGAGGAAGCGTCGCGCACGACCGGGCAGATCGAGGAGTTCCTGATGAAGTTCAACGGCGAGGGCATCCAGCACATCGCGCTTCTATCCGACGACCTGCTGCTCACGCTCGATCGGCTTCGCGCGAGCGGCGTGCCGCTGATGACACCGCCACCGGCGACGTACTACGAGATGCTCGAGGAACGTCTGCCCGGCCACGCCGAGAACGTCGACGAACTGCGTGCGCGCGGCGTGCTGGTCGACGGCACCACCGAGGGCGGCGCCCGCCGGCTGCTGCTGCAGATCTTCTCGGAAGCGCTGTTCGGGCCCGTGTTCTTCGAGTTCATCGAGCGCAAGGGCGACGAAGGTTTCGGCGAAGGCAACTTCAAGGCGCTGTTCGAATCGATGGAGCGCGATCAGCTGCGCCGCGGAGTGATCGGTACGGCGTCGGCCGTGGCGCCGACGTAGCGCGCAATCCACGCGCCTGAGGGCCCATCACCGGAAGCGCCGCGCGTCGAAGGGCGCGATCGGAATTTCCGGCGTCGCATTCGACAGCAGCTGCGCGACGATGCGCCCGGTGCGCGCCGAACCCGACAAGCCGACGTGACCATGCCCGAACCCGTACACGATGTCGCGCGTCGCGCTCGCCTCGCCGATGCACGGCAGTCCATCGGGCGTGCTCGGCCGCCGTCCGAGCCAGAAGCGCACGCGATCAGGACCGAGATCACGCGGCAACGCCGGAAACAGGTCGAATGCGATGTCGCGCACGGCTTCGGCGCGCCGCCAGTTCGGCGTCGCGTCGTTCGGCGCGATCTCGACCTGGCCGCCGATGCGCAGCGCGCCCTGCATGGCCGTCGCAATGACCTTGCGGTCCATCACCATCATCGGCGTTTTCGGTCGGACGTCCACGCCGACGAATGCCGCGTGGTACCCGCGCTCGGTCAGAAGCGGTACGCGATCGCCGGCTGCGCACGCGAGCGGCGCCGAACGACTGCCGGCGGCGACCACGGCGGCATCAGCGTCGACGTCTCCGCCATCGGTCGCGACGGCGCGCAGGCGCCCGCCTTCGATGCGCCAGCCGGTCGCGCGAGCGCGAACGTGCCGAGCACCGCGCGCGAGCGCATGCGCAAAGAGCGCCTTCGTGTATTCGCCGGGATTGCGGCAATGCCCGGCTTCCGCGACGTGGACGGCGAACGCGTAAGCCGGATCGAGCGCGGGCTCGCGCCGATGCAGTTCGTCGGCGTCGATTTCGCGCCACGAAACGCCGACCTCGCGGCGTACGCCCCACGCCATCGCGTCGCGCGCGAACGCGTCACGTGACCGGTAGACGTGCAATACGCCCGTCTGGTCGATCAGGTCGCCGACGCCCGCGGCGTCCGCGACTTCGGCATGCAGCCGGGGTGCATCGGCGAGCAGGCTGCGCAGCGCGCGAGCCGTGACGGCCACGCGCGGCCACGTCGCCGACGATGCGACGAAGCGCACGAGCCAGGGCAGCGCGCGCGGCAGGTAGCTCCAGCGCACCGAGACGGGACCGAGCGGATCGGCGAGGTAGCGTGGAATCTTCTTCCACGTTCCCGGTTCGGCGGGCGGAATGACCGAGTGCGTCGACAACCAGCCCAGGTTGCCGTAGCTCGTCGCGTGATCGGATCCCGGCGTGCCGGGCTCCACGATCGTCACGTCGTGACCGGCTCGCAGCGCCTGTATCGCGCACATCGCGCCGACGACACCCGCCCCGACGACGACGACGCGCCGGGTCACTGCGCGTTCTCCACGATCCGCGCGCAATGCTCGCCCGCCGCACCGATCAGGTTGCGGTTCGCCTCCGGCGTGCGAAACGCCGAGTGCGCCGACAACGTGACGTTCGGAAGCAGCGTGAGCGGATGCCCGGCCGGCAATGGCTCGACCGCGTACACGTCGAGGCCCGCGTGGCGCAGCCGTCCGTCGCGAAGCGCTTCGATCATCGCGTCCTCGTCGACGAGCGCACCGCGCGCGGTATTGACGAGAATGGATCCATCGCGCATCAGCGCGATGCGCTCGCGCGACAGGATGCCGCGCGTCTCGTCGGTCAGCAGCAGATGCAGCGAGACGACGTCGCTTTGCTCGAGTAACCGCTCGAGCGCGACGAAGTCGACGTACGGATGCGAGCGCGGCGTGCGGTTGCACGCGACGACACGCATACCGATGCCATGTGCGATTCGTGCCACTTCGGCGGCGATCGAGCCGAACCCGACGAGGCCGAGCGTGCGGCCGCCGAGCTGAACGCCTTCGCGGCGCACCCACGTTCCCGCGCGAATCTCGCGGTCCATCCGCGCGAGGTCACGCGCCCCGGCCCACGCGAGCGCGATTGCGCATTCGGCCACCGCCGTATCACCGTAGCCCTTGATCGTATGCACGGCGATGCCGAGCTTCGCGAGCGCTTCCGGGCTCATGTAGCTGCGCGCGCCGGTCCCGAGGAAGACGACGTGACGTAACGCGGGGCATGCACGCGCAACCTGAGTCGGCAGCGCCGTGTGATCGACGATCGCAATCTCCGCGTCCTGCAACAGCGCAGGCAACGTATCGGGCCGAACATCGGGATCGGGATGGATGGCAAATGCGACGCCGTCGACGTGCAGCATCTCGCGCGCGAGCGCGGCCAGCGCGGGATTGGCGTCGACGAAGACAGCCTGCATCCTCCTAGCATAATGCGTCTGCCGATCCCGATTCCTGGCAGACCCGATGAACGATCCCGCCGGTGCGGTCGCCGTCCCCCTGATGCTGCTCGTCGCAGCGCTCAGCGTGATCGCGCGCCGCTTCGGCGTGCCGTCGCCGATGCTGATGCTCGTCGCGGGCACGGCCATCGCGTTCGTGCCGGGCATGCCGGCGCTGTCGCTGTCGCCGACCATCGTCCTGCTGTGGCTGCTGCCGCCGCTGCTCTACTCGTCGGGCGTCGGCATGAGCTGGCGCGGTTTCCGCTCGAGCCTGCGGCCGATCATGCTCCTTGCGATCGGGCTCGTGCTCGCGACGGCCTCGGCGGTCGCCGCCGTCGCGCACTACGCGCTCGGCATGCCCTGGGCCGTCGGCTTCGTGCTCGGTGCGATCGTCTCGCCGCCCGATGCCGTGGCACCGATCGCGGTCCTGCGCGCGCTTCACCTGCCGCGCCGCCTCGTGACGATCCTCGAGGGCGAGAGCCTGGTCAACGACGCGACCGCGCTCGTGACGCTGAGCTTCGCAACCGCGGCCGTCGTCACGGGAACGTTCTCGGTCGGTTCGGCGGCGTTGGAGTTCGTCGCGATCGTGGTGGGCGAGATCGTCCTCGGCGTGGTCGTCGGGTGGCTCATGCTGCGCATCCGCCAGCTCGCGGCAGACGCGCGCGCCGAAGTGCTTCTCGCGCTCGCCACGCCTTACATCGCGTTCTGGCCGGCGCACGCCGCGGGCGGCTCGGGCGTGATCGCGTGCGTCGCGTCGGGCCTCTACGTGTCCTGGAACGGGCGGCGGCTGATCCGCCCCGACACGCGTCTGCAGGGCTACTTCATCTGGGACCTCGTCGTGTGGGCGACCGAAGCCGTGATCTTCTTCCTCGCCGGCCTGCAGGCGCGCCAGGTGTTCGTCGCGCTGTCGGAGAGCACGTGGACGCGCGCCGTCGTCGCCGGCGCGCTCGTCACGCTCACCGTGATCGTCGTCCGCTTCGCGTGGGTGTTCGCGGCGACCTCGCTGCCGCCGAAGCTGCGCCTCGCGCGTATCCTCGACAGTGGGGCACCCGATCGTCGCTTCGCGTTCATGATCGCGTTCTGCGGATTGCGCGGCGCGGTGAGCCTCGTTGCCGCCCTGCTCGTGCCGGAAGCGATCGACGGCCGGCCGTTCCCCGACCGCAACGTCGTGCTGTTCGCGACGTACTGCGTCGTCGTCGTCACGCTCGTCGGGCTCGGCTCGACGCTGCCCTGGGTCGCACGGCGCCTCGGCATCGACCGCATGGGTGCCGACGAATCGGCGCACAACGCGCACGACGAGCAGGAAGCGCGGCTCCAGGGCATCGAGGCAGCGCACCGCTTCATCAACACGCCAGACGACGCGCGGCTCGTCGAAACGCGTGCGGTGCTCGCCGACGAGCTCGCGCACCGCCGGACCATGGCGCTGCATCGGCGCGATGGCCACTGCGGACGCACCGAGGAGGAATCGGTGAACCTGCGCTTACGTGCGATCGACGCCGAGCGCGCCGCGATCGCCGACGCCTACGAAGCCAACCATCTCACGGACGAAGCGCGGCGGCGCATCGAGCGCGAGCTCGATCTCGAAGAGGCGCGCCTTCGCCAGAGCGTCGTTCGCTGAGGTTACGTGTCCGCGATGGCAATGCGCGCAGCCGTGGCTGCCGCACGCGCAATCGCCAGCGTGACGCGCAGCGTCTCGAGCGCATCGCGCGCGCTCACCCGCGGCGAAGCCTCACCGCGCAATACCGCGCAGAAATGGCCGAACTGCAATGCAAGCGGATCGGCGCGCTGGACCTCCACGACGCGCGTTTGGAAGCGTGCCGTCCACGTCGGCTCGCCTTCGTACGTGCGCAAGCGCATCGTCGGCACGCCAAGCGCTCCGCGCGTACCGGCGAGCGTGTAGCAATCCTCGTCGCCGCACTGCGCGTAGATCGGATTCTCGCCGCTCGTCTGCTCCCAGCTGCGCAACGACGCGGCGGCATCGGAAAGCATGAACGTCGCGAGCGCGCCGCCGGCGAAACGCATCACGATTGCCGCCGTATCCTCGACCTCGAAGCCGCGGGTCGCAGAGGACGCAAGCGCCTGCACCTCGACGATGTCGCCGCACAGCATCCGCAGATCGTCGACGTCGTGAATCAAATTGATGAGGATCGGGCCGCCGCCCGTTTCGCTGCGCCACGCCGCTTGCGTGAAATAGCGGTCGGGCTTGCGAAATGTCGCACTGCCGGTGACCGCGACCAGGCGGCCGAGCACGCCGTCGTCGACGATCGCTTTTGCTGCGGCGAGCAAGGGACTATGCCGACGGTGATGGCCGACGAGAATCGGCACCCCGTCGCGCTCGGCCGTGGCAGCCAGCCGCTGGGCGCCGTCGAGCGTATCCGCGATCGGTTTCTCGATCAGCGCCGGCACCGTGCGTGCGATGCACGCGAGACCGTCGGCCACGTGCGACGCGTTGGGCGTCGCGACGATCACGCCGTCGGGATGCATCGCGTCGAGCAGCGGATCGACGTTGGGATACCAGGCGACGCCGAGCGATCGGGCGAGCTCGGCAGCATCAGGCGCGGGATCGGCGATCGCGACGAGCTCGGCCACGTCGCTCGCGCATACGAGCTCGATGTGGCGGCGCCCGATGACACCCGCCCCCACCACCGCTATCCTTGATCGCACCACCGCCTCGTCGCTCTCCTCACGCAGCGCATTGTAGGCATCGCCGGCGTGCGGAGGAGCGGCGAGCGAGATCGCCATGCCCAACGACGACGATTCCCGCCACGCCTCGCCGTTCGCGGCACTTGCACGCGAAGTCCACGCGGAGCCCCCGTTGCGGGCCGCGATCACGCGCGCCTATCGCGCTCCCGAGTCCGACTGCGTTGCCAACCTGATCGACGGCGCGCGCCTCGCGCCGGCGCAGGCGGTCGCCGCGCACGCGCTTGCGCGCCGTCTCGCGCAGGCGCTCCGCGCGCGCGGAACGGGTGCCGGACGCGAAGGACTCGTCCAGGGGTTGCTGCAGGAGTTTGCGCTGTCGTCACCCGAGGGCATCGCGCTCATGTGCCTCGCCGAGGCGCTGTTGCGCATTCCCGACATGGCGACGCGCGATGCGCTCATTCGGGACAAGGTCGCGCATGGCAGCTGGCGAGAGCACGTCGGGCAAAGCGCGTCGCTGTTCGTCAACGCCGCCGCGTGGGGATTGCTGCTCACCGGCAAGCTCGTTGCCACGCACAACGAGGCCGGTCTCGCGAACGCGCTCACCCGGTTGCTCGCGCGTAGCGGCGAGCCCCTCGTGCGCCGGGGCGTCGACATGGCGATGCGCCTCATGGGCGAGCAATTCGTCGCCGGCGAGACGATCGAGGAGGCGCTCGTCAACGGCCGCCGCCGCATCGCGCAGGGCTTCCGCTATTCGTACGACATGCTCGGCGAAGCTGCGATGACCGACGAGGATGCGACGCGCTACCTCGACGCGTACGAGCACGCGATCGGGACCATCGGCAATGCGTCGGGCGGCCGCGGCCTGTACGACGGCGACGGCATCTCGATCAAGTTGTCGGCGCTGCATCCGCGCTACGTCCGCTCGCAACGCGAACGCGTCATCGGCGAGTTGTATCCGCGGCTCGCGCATCTTGCGCTACGCGCGCGCGCTTTCGACATCGGCGTCAACATCGACGCCGAGGAAGCCGAGCGTCTCGACCTCTCGCTCGATCTGCTCGAGCGACTTTGCTTCGAGCCGGGTCTTGGCGGCTGGAACGGCGTCGGCTTCGTCGTGCAGGCCTACCAGAAGCGCTGCCCGCACGTCATCGACTTCCTGATCGACCTCGCACGGCGCAGCGAACGCCGGCTGATGGTGCGCCTCGTCAAGGGCGCGTACTGGGACAGCGAGATCAAGCGCGCACAGGTCGACGGACTGGAAGGCTATCCCGTCTATACGCGCAAGGCGCACACCGATCTGTCGTACCTCGCGTGCGCGCGCAAGCTGTTCACCGCGCCGTCGCTCATCTATCCGCAGTTCGCGACGCACAACGCGTACACGCTCGCTGCGGTGTACGAAATGGCGGGGCCGGGCGCGTTCGTTCCCGGCCAATACGAGTTCCAGTGCCTGCACGGCATGGGCGAGCCGCTCTACGAGCAGATCGTCACGGCACACAACGCGGGGGGTTCGAGCCGCCCCTGCCGCATCTACGCGCCCGTCGGCACGCACGAGACGCTGCTCGCCTACCTCGTGCGACGGCTGCTCGAGAACGGCGCGAACACGTCGTTCGTCAACCGCATCGGCGATCCGAACATCCCGATCGACGAGCTCATCGCGGATCCGCTCGCGAGCGTCGAGCGCGAAGCGGCGCGCACCGGCATCGTCGGCGCGCCGCATCCGCGCATTCCGCTGCCGCGCGCACTTTTCGGCGACGTGCGCGTCAATTCGGCGGGACTCGATCTTACGAGCGAAGCGCGCCTCGAATCGCTCGCGGCCGCCGTGCAGGCACCCGCGTCGTGGCGCGCAGCGCCGACGTTCACCGCGACCGCGAGCGCCCCGCTTGCGGTGCGAAACCCCGCCGACCGCCGCGACGTCGTCGGCGCCGTCGTCGAGGCGACCGAGGCCGACGTCGCGATCGCGCTCGATCACGCTGCCTCGGCGTGCAACGCGTGGTCGCGCGTCCCGGTCGCGCAGCGCGCGGCGACGCTGGAACGCGCGGCCGACGAGATGGAGCATGACACCGAGTCGCTCGTCGGGCTGATCGTGCGCGAAGCAGCGAAAACGTACGCGAACGCCGTCGGCGAAGTGCGCGAGGCGGTCGATTTCTTGCGCTATTACGCCGTGCAGGCGCGCGCCCTCGATGCCGCAGCCTCCGAGGCGCTCGGCGTCGTGGTTTGCATCAGTCCGTGGAACTTCCCGCTGTCGATCTTCACCGGTCAGGTGGCAGCGGCGCTCGTCGCGGGCAACGTCGTTCTCGCCAAGCCTGCCGAGCAGACGCCGCTCATCGCCGCACAGGCGATTCGCCTTCTGCATGCCGCCGGTGCGCCGCCCGAAGCCGTCCAACTGCTTCCGGGTCGCGGCGAAACCGTCGGCGCCGCGCTCGTCGCCGATCCGCGCGTACGGGGCGTGCTCTTCACGGGATCGAACGAAGTCGCGCGTTCGATCGCGAAGGCCCTCGCCGCCCGCGTCGACGCGAGCGGCCGACTCCCGACACTCATCGCGGAGACGGGCGGCCAGAACGCGATGATCGTCGACTCGTCGGCGCTCGCCGAGCAGGTCGTCGCCGACGTCGTCGCCTCGGCGTTCGACAGCACCGGGCAACGCTGCTCGGCGTTGCGCGTGCTCTGCGTGCAGGACGAGGTCGCCGATCGGACGCTCGCGATGCTGCGCGGCGCGATGCGCGAGCTGACGCTGGGCTCGACCGTGCGCCTCGCGACCGATGTCGGTCCGGTGATTGACGACGACGCGCGTACCGCGATCGAGCGGCACGTCGACGCGATGCAAAACGCAGGACGTCGCGTCGATCGCCTCGCCCGCAACGTCACGGACCGGGACCTCTCGCACGGCACGTTCGTGATCCCTGCGCTGATCGAGCTCGAAAGCATCGCCGAGTTGACGCGCGAGGTGTTCGGGCCCGTGCTGCACGTCCTTCGCTATCGGCGCGACGCGTTGCCGCAGGTCATCGAAGCGGTCAACGCGACCGGTTACGGACTCACGCTCGGCATCCACAGCCGCATCGACGAGACGATCGATCTCGTTGCGACGCGTGCGCATGCAGGGAACGTCTACGTGAATCGCAACATGATCGGCGCGGTCGTCGGCGTGCAGCCGTTCGGGGGTGAAGGCCTGTCCGGGACGGGGCCGAAGGCCGGGGGACCGCTCTATCTGCATCGCCTCCTCGCGCATTGCGCCGTGGCGCCGCTCGGGCACGCCGACGTCGACCGGGTCACGGGACCCGTGATCGACGTCGATCCGGGGCGGCTCGCGCCGTTGCACGCGCTTCGCGCGTGGCTCGCGGCGAACGCGCAGCATGCGGGCCTTGCATCGCTCTGCGAGTCGCTGCTCGCGCGCTCGCCTTCGGGCCAGACGCGCCTCCTTCCGGGTCCGACCGGCGAGCGGAACACCTACACGCTGCTGCCGCGGCAAGCGGTGCTTTGTCTCGCGCCCACGCACGATGCGCTGCTCGCACAACTCGCGATCGTGCTCGCGGCCGGTAGCCGCGCGGTATGGCGCCGACGCCGTGACGTGGAGACGCTGCGCGCGACGTTGCCTGCGGCAGTTCGTCGCTGCGTCGAAATCGGTGACGAGGACCCGCCATGCGACGCCGCGCTCGTCGAAGGCAACGCCGACGAAATCGCTCGCGTGGCGCAGGGCTTTGCGCAGCGTGGCGGGCCGGTGATCGGCATGCAATCGCGGACACCCGAAGCCGCCGATCATGCGACGTTCGTCGTCGAGCGGTTGCTCGTGGAGCGCAGCCTGTCGGTCAACACCGCCGCCGCGGGCGGCAATGCGAGCCTGATGAGCGTCGGGTAGACGCGTTGTGCCATCATCGGGCGTCGATTGGCCGCACCGTTCGGAGTTCAGATGGCACGCATCATCGGCGGCATCGCCGCGTCGCATACGCCGACGATCGGCTTCGCGTACGATCGCAACAAGCGCGACGACCCCGCGTGGGCGCCGATCTTCGAGAACTTCGCGCCGCTGTCCGCGTGGCTCGCGAAGAAGCGTCCCGACGTCCTGATCTTCATCTACAACGATCACGTCACGTCGTTCTTCTTCGACCACTATTCGGCGTTCGCGCTCGGCGTCGGCGCCGAGTGGCACGTGGCCGACGAAGGTGCCGGCCCCCGCAACCTGCCGCCGATCCAGGGGCACCCGCAACTCGCCGCGCACATCGGCCGATCGCTGATGGCCGACGAGTTCGACATGGCATTCTTCCAGCAGCGTCCGCTCGACCACGGGTGCTTCTCGCCGCTGTCGGTGCTCTGCCCGCACGAGCCGGCGTGGCCGGTGCGCATCGTCCCGCTGCAGATGGGCGTCCTCCAGTTTCCGATTCCGAGCGCGCGCCGTTTCTACCGGCTGGGCCACGCACTGCGGCGCGCCATCGAAAGCTTCCCGGATGACCTGCGCGTCGCGATCGCCGCGACCGGCGGGTTGTCGCATCAGGTGCACGGCGAGCGCGCCGGCTTCAACAATCCCGAGTGGGACCAGCGCTTCCTCGATCTCTTCGAGCGCGATCCCGAGCGATTGGCGCGAATGACCGTCGCACAATTCGCGGAGCTCGGCGGCCTCGAAGGCGCCGAGGTCGTGACGTGGCTCACGATGCGCGGGGCGTTGTCCGCCAACGTCGAGTGCAAGTTCCGCAGCTACTACCTGCCCTCGATGACCGGGATCGCGACGGCGATCTACGAAGGCAGCGACGATCCTCCGGACGCCTCCGCGGTCGCGCACGACCGCGCACGGATCGCGCGCGAGCTCCGCGGCATCGAGCGACTCGCGGGAACCTATCCGTTCACGCTCGAACGGAGCGTCCGCGCGTACCGGATCAACGACTACCTGCACCGGATGATCGAGCCTGCGCACCGCGAAGCGTTCCTGCGCGATCCGGAGGCGTCGTTCGAGGCGGCGGGATTGAGCGACGAGGAGCGCGACCTCGTTCGCCGTCGCGACTGGCGCGGGATGATCCACTACGGTGTCATTTTCTTCATGCTCGAGAAACTCGGCGCCGTCGTCGGCGTGTCGAACCTGCACATTTACGCGGCGATGCGCGGCCAGACGCTCGAGGCGTTCCAGAAGACGCGCAATGCGCCGGGCGCGCTCTACTCGGTCGCGGGCAAGGACGCCGGCAATCTCGCGTGGGACAAGGCCGGCGCCGCGACCCGCACCTCCGAAGCGCGATGATCATCGACGTGCACGGCCACTACACGACGGCGCCGAAGGCGCTCGAGCAGTGGCGTAAGCGCCAGGTCGACGCGATCGCTTCCGGCGCACCGGCGCCGCGCGCTTCCGAGCTTTCGATCGGTGACGACGAGCTCCGCGAATCGATCGAGCGCAACCAGCTGCGGCTGATGCGCGAGCGCGGCATCGACGTGACCATCTTCAGCCCGCGCGCGAGCTTCATGGCGCACCACATCGGCGACTTCGAGGCGTCGAGCACCTGGGCTGCGATCTGCAACGAGCTCTGCTATCGCGTGAGTCGCCTCTTCCCCGAGCACTTCGTCCCAGCGGCCATGCTGCCGCAGAGTCCCGGCGCCGATCCGGCGACATGCCTTCCCGAGCTCGTGAAGTGCGTCGAGGAATACGGCAATGTCGCGGTCAACCTGAATCCCGATCCGTCGGGCGGACACTGGAACGCGCCGCCGCTGTGGGAGCGCCACTGGTACCCGATCTACGAGAAGCTCGTGGAATACGACGTGCCGGCAATGATCCACGTCAGCACGAGCTGCAATCCGGCGTTCCACACCACCGGCGCGCACTATCTGAACGCCGACACCACGGCGTTCATGCAGTGCGTGACCTCCGATCTCTTCCGCGACTTTCCGGCGCTGCGTTTCGTCATTCCGCACGGCGGCGGCGCCGCGCCATACCACTGGGGGCGGTTTCGGGGCCTCGCGCAGGAGCTCGGGCGCCCGCCACTCGCCGAGCAGGTGCTGCGCAACACGTTCTTCGACACGTGCGTCTACCACCAGCCGGGCATCGACCTCCTCACCCGCGTGATTCCCGTCGACAACATCCTTTTTGCGAGCGAAATGATCGGTGCGGTGCGCGGCATCGACCCGGAAACCGGCCATCATTACGACGATACCAAGCGCTATATCGAGGCCGCGAACGTCGATCCCGTGGACCGTCGCAAGATCTACGAGTCCAACGCTCGCCGTGTCTACCCGCGCCTCGACGCCCGCCTGCGCGGTCAGGGCCGATGAAGCGCGTCCCGTGTCCGCAGGATGGCGTCACGTCGGCGTTCCGCCATCGCTCTGCGATGGCCCTCCCCCGCTGCCGACACGCCGAGCAACGGTGGCTTCGGACTTCTCGGTGCGTCACGGCGCTGCCGGATCCCGAAACCGCGCCGCGCGAACGAGCAGCATGTAGGTGACCGGCGTCGTGAACACCATGAAGACCGCGATCGCGATCTCGTGAATCACCGCGCGCGATTCGAGCGCCGAGAAGAGCACCATGGAAGCCACGAGGATGCTGCCGAGCCCGAGCGTCGTACCGAGCGTCGGCGGATGAACGCGCTGGTAGAACGTGCGCAGACGCAGGAGCCCGATCGACCCGATCAACGCGAGCGCCGCGCCGAGGAGCACCAACAGCGCGACGACCGCCGCGACGATCGGTGGCAGCGTTGCGCTCATTGTTCCTCGGCCTCCTTGGACCAAACGCCCGGTGCGCTCAGTTTCGCCTCGCGCGGCGCGCTCATTCGATCACCTCCCCGCGCAACAGGAACTTGGCAAGCGCCGCGGTCGACACGAAGCCGAGCATGCCGATCACGAGGGCGGCCTCGAAGTAGAACGTGCTCGCCTCGCGCATGCCGAACACCAGGATCAGCAGCATCGCGTTCACGTACATCGTATCGAGCGCGAGCACGCGATCCTGCGCGCGCGGTCCGATGAGCAGGCGAATCAGCGCGCAAAGCAAGGCCGCCGCGAGCATCACCTGCGCGGCGACCAGCGCCGTCACGAGCCATCCGTTCATTCGAAGATCTCCCGCAACCGGCGCTCGTAGCGCCCCTTGATCGTCACGCGCATCGCCTCGGGGTCGTCGAGGTCGAGCACGTGCAACGTCAGTGTTCCCGTCACGTCGTCGTAGCCGGCCCACGTCGTGCCCGGCGTGGCCGTGATGATGCAGGCGAGCATCGCGAGGCCGACGCGGTCGCGAAGCTCGAGCGGAATGTCGACGAAGCCCGGCACGTGACGCGGCGAGCCGGGACGCAGGACGATGGAGGCGACGGCGATGTTCGAGTGGACGATGTCGGCGAGCACGACGGCAACGAGCACGACGGCGGTCAGCGGCGATCGCAGCCGCAGTCGCGGCACTTCCAGCGCGCGCAGCCGATCGACTGCCGCGAGCGCTACGAGGGCGCCGACGACGACATATCCGAGCGAAAGCGATTCGTTCAGTACGAGCCACATCGCGACCAGCAACGCCCAGGCAAGCGGAACGGGAAGCGTCCGGTTCATCGGCTCAACACACTGTCGACGTAGCCACGCGACGCGTGCAGCGCTTTGGCCGCTTCACCGAAATAGCGCATGACGGGATCGGCCTCGACGGTCATCGCCGCGCAAAGCGCGAGCAGCAGTGCGACCGGCGCCATCTCGATCACGCGCACCCGCGGTACCGTTGCCTCGGGCGACGCCCAGAAGCGGCGCACGCCGGCGCGACCCATGGCGATGACGACCGCGAACCCGGAAAGCAGCAGCAGCACGAGCATCGTCCAGGCGACACCCGGTACGCGCGACGGGGCGAGCAGCGCGCTCAGCAGCGCGAACTTGCCGACGAAGCCGGCGAGCGGTGGCAGACCGGCGAGCATCAGCGCACACAGCACGAAGCTCACGCCGAGAAGTGCCATCGTCGCGGGAATCGCCACGCCGCTTTGGTCGTCGGCGTCGACCGTCGGCGCGATCGCGGCGAACGCCTCCGCGGTGACGGCAAGCAGGTCGGCGCCCGGCATGCGCCCGCGCTCGACGAGTTCGACGAGCAGGAACAGCGCGGCGAGCGCGAGCGTCGAGCCGACGAGGTAGTAAAGCGCGGCGCTCGTCACCGCTGCGTCGGGCTGCGCGACGACGGCGAGCACGGTGCCCGACGATACGAGCACGCTGTAGCTCGCGAGGCGCCCGAGATTCTGCGACGCGAGGACGCCGACGATGCCGAAGGCGATCGTCGCCATGCCGCCCATCGCGATCCACGTCGCGCCGAAGCCAGACGATCCGCCACCCTCGCCCCCGAACAGCAGCATCCAGATCCGCAGCACGATGTAGACGCCCACCTTGGTGAGGATCGCGAAGAGGGCCGCCGACGGTGCGCTCGCGGCCGAGTAGGTCCCGGGAAGCCAGAAGCACAGCGGCCACGTGCCCGCCTTCGTCAGGAACGCGACGCCGAGAATCGCCGCCGCGGTTTCGACGAGGACGCGATCGCCGGGGCCCGTTCGCGGGAAGCGCGCCGCGAGATCGGCGAGATTGAGCGTGCCGGTCGCACCGTAGATGAGGCTCGCGCCGATCAGGAACAGCAGCGACGCAACGAGATTGACCACGATGTAATGCAGGCCGGTGCGCACGCGCGCAGTGCCCGAGCCGTGCAGCGCGAGGCCGTACGACGCGGCGAGCAGCACTTCGACGAACACGAACAGGTTGAAGAGGTCGCCGGTGAGGAACGCACCGTTCACGCCCATCAGCAGGAAATGCACGAGCGCATGGAAGCGCGGTCCCTCGCGATGCCAGCGCGCGAGCGCGAACACGAGGCACGCTAAGCCGAGGACGCTCGCGAGGAGCACCATCGCCGCCGACAGCCGATCGGCGACGAGCACGATGCCGAAGGGCGCGGGCCAGTCGCCGACGCGGTAGACACGCGTGCCGCCGGCATCGACCTGCGCGACGAGTGCGACGGCGGCCGCGACCAGCGCGAGGGTGAGCACGACGCTGATCGCCGCCTTCGCGGCGAGCCGTCGCTCGTCGACCAGAAGCGTGACGGCACCCCCGAACAGCGGCAGCACGATCGGCAGGATGACCAGATGCTGCAGATCGCTCATCGCTCCCGTTCCTGCCCGTCGACATGATCGGTGCCGGTGAGCCCGCGCGCGGCGAGCAGCACGACGAGGAGCAGTGCCGTGGTGGCGAAGCCGATCACGATCGCGGTCAGCACGAGCGCCTGCGGCAGCGGATCGGCGAACGCCGCGGGATCGGCGCCGCCGCGGGCGGCGACGATGGGGGCCGCGCCGACACGCAGTCCGCCGACGGCGAAGATGAAGAGGTTGACGGCGTACGAGCAGAGCGCGAGCCCGATGGCCACCTGGAACGTGCGCGGACGCAGCAGCAGCCACACGCCCGACGCGGTGAGCACGCCGATCGCGCAAGCGATGACGATCTCGTTCATCGCTCGGCCTCCTTGCATCGCCTGGAAAGGTCGTGGCACCGTCGCGTTGGCCTCCCCGACTCGCGCGTCGATGGGCCCTTCGGGCGCCCTCCTTGATCCGGCGATCCGAATCGCTGCATAACGCGTCGGGCTTCCCACCACGCGCTCGGATGCACCCTTCGGGCCTGCGCGTCGCGCCTCGCGCGCGGTGGTCCTTCGCTCCGCTTCGTCGCGCGCGCCGCGCTCATCGCACGAGTTCACCGCGGCGCGCGCGCAGCGACTGGTGCGCGAGCGCGACCAGCATGAGCGTCGTCGCACCGACGACGAGCAGGAAGACGCCGATGTCGAACAGCATCGCGCTCGGCAGGTGCAACTCGCCGAAAGGCGGGACGTTGACGTGCGCGACGTGGCTCGTGAGGAACGGATGCCCGAAGAGCCACGCCCCGGCGCCCGTCGCGCCGGCGATCGCGAGACCGAGGCCGATCGTGACCACCGGCCGGATCACCAGCCGATCCTCGACGAAGCGCGTGCCGCCGGCCATGTACTGCAGGATCAGTCCGATCGCGAACACGACGCCTGCGATGAAGCCGCCGCCGGGCAGATCGTGGCCGCGCAACAGCAGGTAGAAGGCGAGCACCAGGATCGCGCCGAACATCGCGCGCATGATGACGCTCGGAATCAGCAGGTCGTTGGTCGACGTGCGCTCGCTCTGCTCGCGCTGCTGCGGCAGCGGGTCCATGCTCTCGCGCGCCGGACGGAAGCGTCGCAGCAGTGAATAGACGGCGATCGCGACGGCACCGAGCACCGTGATCTCGCCCAACGTATCGAAGCCCCGGAAGTCGACGAGGATCACGTTCACCACGTTGGTGCCGCCGCCTCGCGGCAGTGCGTTGGTCACGAAGAACGCCGAGATCGGATGGGTCACCGGTTGCGTCATGACGGCATAGGCGAGCGCGGCGAGACCCCCACCGGCGAGGAGCGAGATGACGAGGTCGCGAAAGCGGCGCGGCAAGGCAGCGCGCGCCCCGGCCAGCGTCCAACGATACGGGACCGGTTTCGGCAACCAGCGCAGTCCGAGCAAAAGCAGCACCGCGGTCACGGTTTCCACCGCGAGTTGGGTCAGCGCCAGATCGGGCGCGGAGAACCAGACGAACGTGACGCACGTGACGAGGCCGGCGCCGCTCGCGAGGATCAGCGCCGCCAGCCGGTGGAACTTCGCCTGCCACGCCGCGCCGACCGCGCAGGCGCCACCGACGATCCACGCGATCGCGAGCGCCGGATCGAGCGGCGACGGCGCGTTCACGACCGGGAGTCCGTGCCGATAGGCGGGCCACGCGGCGGCGGCGATCGCGATCACGACGAGGACGCGTAACTGCGGTTGCAGCTTGCGCGTGCCGAAGCGCCGTTCGACGAGGCGCGCGAAGCGCCACGAGAGCCCGACGAGCATCTGGTCGAAGATGCGACGTCCGTCGATGCGCGGCAAGAGCGGAGGCTCGTCATCGCCGCGCGCGAGATAGTTGCGCAGCAGGTAATAGAGCGCAGCACCTGAAGCGAGCGCGACCATGCTCATGAGGAGCGGCGTGTTGAAGCCGTGCCACAGCGCGAGGCTGTATTCGGGCGTGTCGGGGCCGAGGGCCGCACGAACGGACACGGCGAGCAGCGGGCCGACCGTGACGGCCGGAAACACGCCGACGACGACGCACGCCAGCACGAGGACTTCGACCGGCACGCGAATCCAGCGGGGGGGCTCGTGCGGCGTGCGCGGCAGATCGACCGGGTCGGGGCCGAAGAACGCGCCGTGGATGAACCGCAGCGAGTACGCGACGCTGAAAGCGCCGGCGATCGTCGCCACGTACGGCAGCGCGCGATCGAGGAGCGGCACGGGTCCTTCGACCTGCAGCGATTCGGCGAAGAACATCTCCTTCGACAGGAATCCGTTCAGCAGCGGGACGCCCGCCATCGCCGCCGCGGCGACCATCGCGAGCGTCGCGGTGATCGGCATGAAACGCACGAGCCCGGAGAGCCGGCGGATGTCGCGCGTCCCCGCCTCGTGATCGATGATCCCGGCGGCCATGAAGAGCGACGCCTTGAACGTCGCATGATTCATCATGTGGAAGATCGCAGCCACCGCGGCGAGCGGGCTGTTCAGGCCGAGCAGCACGGTAATGAGCCCGAGGTGGCTGATGGTCGAGTACGCGAGGAGTCCCTTGAGGTCGTTCTGGAAGATCGCCGCGTACGCGCCGTACACGAACGTGATCAACCCGACGGTGCCCACGATGGCGATCCAGGCGTCGGTACCGGACAGCACCGGCCACAACCGTGCGAGCAGGAACACGCCGAGCTTCACCATCGCCGCCGAATGGAGATAGGCGGAGACCGGGGTGGGCGCCGCCATGGCATTGGGCAGCCAGAAGTGGAACGGGAACTGCGCGCTCTTCGTGAACGCCCCGACGACGATCAGCGCGAGCGCCGGCAAATACAGCGGATGTGCGCGAACGACGTCGCCTGCGCGCAGCACGCGGTCGAGGTCGTAGCTGCCGACGATGTGACCGAGGACGAGCACGCCGCCGAGCAGGCACAGGCCGCCCGCCGACGTGACGAGCAGCGCCATGCGCGCGCCGTCGCGCGCCGCGGCGTTGTGATACCAGTAGCCGATCAGCAGAAACGAGAAGAGGCTCGTCAACTCCCAGAAGAAGACGATCTGGATCAGGTTTCCCGAGAGAACCACGCCGAGCATCGCGCCCATGAACGCGAGCAGGAACGAATAGAAGCGCGGCACGGGGTCGCGCGGCGACATGTAATAGCGCGCGTAGAGCACGACGAGAAAGCCGATGCCGGTGACGACGAGCGAGAACATCCACGCGTAACCGTCGACGCGCAGGCTGAAATCGGCCCCGGGCAGCCAGAGGAACGCGACGCGCGTGACGTCGCCCTGGCGGACGACGCCGTAGCCGGTGACCGCGACAGCGAGCGCGATGACGCTGATGCCGCCGGCGAGCCAGGCCTCCGCGTTGCGCGCGTTCGCAGGCAGCAGCATCGCGGCAAAGCTGCCCACGAACGGGAGCGCGAGCAGCAGCAGCGACAGGTTCTCGTGCGACATCGATCGTCCGGGGCCCCTTTTCGTCGAAGTGTCGCACGGGGCGCCTTGGCGCCCCCGCTAAGATTCCGCTCGCGATGACTCCACTGACCGGCATTTCGTCGATGGCGACGCGCGGCGTGCTCGCCGAGCTCGCGCGCCTCTACCGTGCGGCCACCGGACAGCGCGTGGACGTGCTGGCCATCGGCGGCGTCGATGCGGCGCGTCGCGTGCAGGAAGGCGAAGCGTACGATTTCGTCGTGCTCGCGCGCGACGTCATTGACCGGCTGGCAGCGCAGGATCGCGTCGATCGTACGACGGTCGCCGACCTCGTCCACTCCGATATCGCGGTCGCCGTCGCGAAGGGCGCACCGAAGCCCGACATCGGCAGCGAATCGGCGCTGCGCGAAGCCGTGCTTCGAGCATTCCGCGTCGGCTTTTCGAGCGGGCCGAGCGGCGATTACGTGCGCGAGCTCCTCACCCGCTGGCGAATTGCGGACGCGATCGGCTCGCGGCTCGTCCAGACGGCACCCGGCGTTCCGGTCGGCTCATTGATTGCGAACGGCGACGTCGACCTCGGATTCCAGCAGTTGAGCGAACTGATGCACGTGCCCGGCGTCGACGTGGTCGGGTTGCTGCCCGCGTCGATTCGCCGGACCACGGTGTTCACCGCGGCCGTGTGCAAGGCATCGTCGCAGCCCGACGCGACGCGCGCGCTGCTCGCCTACCTTGCGTCCGACGCCGCCGACGCGGCGAAGCATCGCCACGGCATGAACCCGGTGGCCGCCGCATGAAGCCGCGCGAGACACGCGTTTCTGCCTCGGACCCCGCCGGCCGGAGCCGAAGCTCGACCGTACCTGGATCGAATCGCCACTGCTTGCACGTGCCGAATCGCCCGACGACAATGCGCCCCTTGTCCCGTTCCTTGGCCGCCAAGGCCCATCGTTCCTGGAGACCCTGATGCACCCCATCGTTCGCCTATCCGCCGCCTTGCTGCTCGGCCTCGCCGTCGTGCAGCCTTCGTTCGCCCAAAGCGGCCCGGTCAAGATCGCAGGCCTCGTCGAGCTCTCGGGTACCGGCACCACCTCGGGCACCAACTTCAACGACGGCGTGAAGCTGGCGGTCAAGGAAATCAACGCGGCCGGTGGCATCCTCGGGCGCAAGATCGAATACACGGCCTCCGACACGCAGTCGCAGCCGCAGATTGCGAAGGCGCTGGCGATCAAGGCGGTCGACGACGGCGCGTACGTCGTCATGGGCCCGGTGTTCTCGGGCTCGATCCTCGTCAGCATGAGCGAGACGCAGAAGGCGCGCATTCCGAACTTCACCGGAGGTGAAGCCGCCGCCATCACGCAACAGGGCGACCCGTACATCTTCCGCACGTCGTTCACGCAGACGACGGCGATGCCGAAGGTCGCGCGCTACCTCGCCGACAACCTGAAGGCGAAGAGCGTCGCGATCATTTACACGAACAACGACTTCGGCAAAGGCGGCCGCGACGTCTTCATGAAGGCGATCGCGCCGAAGGGCATCAAGGTGCTCGCCGACATCTCGACCGATCCGGGCCAGCTCGACTTCTCGGGGGCGGTGCTGAAGGCCAAGCAGGCGAACGCCGACGTGATCTTCGTCTACACCAACGAGGAAGAGGCCGCGCGGTGCCTGCGCGAATTGAAGAAGCAGGGCGTGGACAAGCCGATCGTCGGGGAGACCGTGCTGACGAGCCAGAAGGTGATCGAGCTCGCCGGCAATGCGGCCAACGGCGCCGTCGCGCACGTCGGCCTTACCGCCGATGCGCCACTGCCGGAGGTGAAGGCGTTCGCGCAGAAGTTCCAGAACGAGTATCACTACAAGCCCGACCACAACGGCCTCAAGGGCTACAGTGCGATGTACGTCGTCAAGGCCGTCACCGAGAGAATCGGCAAGTTCGACGGCGAGGCGTTCGCCAACGCGATGCACGGCATCAAGCTGTCGGTGAAGCAATATCCCGGCGTGCTCATGGACGTGAGCTTCGACAAGAACGGCGATCTCGATCGCGAGAGCTTCATGACGAAGGTCGTGGACGGCAAGCAGGAAGTCGTCGCGACGCTGCCCGCACTCGGTTCCGGCCAGTAGCGCCGGCGTGACGGCGTCCGAGCGGGAACGGCAGCGCGCGGGGGCGCGGGTGGTCGAGGAGCGTCTCCCGCTCCCGTCGAACCCGCTCGGCATCCGCGGCATCGAGTTCGTCGAGTACGCGACGCGCGAGCCGCTCGCGCTCGGCGCGCTGCTGCGCAGGATGGGCTTTCACGAAGTCGCGCGACACCGGTCGCGCGAGGTGCTGCTCTTTCGGCAGGGCGGCATGAACGTGATCGTCAACGCGCACGCCGACGCGGCATCGTCCGGCGACGCGCCGTCGATCAGCGGGCTCGCCTTCCGGGTGCGCGACGCTGCCTTCGCACACCGGCGCGCGCTCGAGCTCGGCGCGTGGGACATGCCGACGCGCGCGGCCGAAATGGAGCTGCACATCCCCGGCATCCACGGCGCGGGCGACAGCCTCATCTACTTCGTCGATCGCGTCGACGAGTTCTCGATCTACGACGTCGACTTCGTCTGGACACCAGGCGCCGCGCGCGACCCGCCGGCGCTGTTCGGCCTGCACTGGTTTGGCGTGGTGCAGTCCGTGTTCGCCGATCGCACCGAAGACTGGATCGACTTCTACACCGCCCTCCTCGGCTTCGAGCGGCTCGACGCCAGCCACTTCGTCGGCGTGCTGCCGAAGGGCACGCTGCTGCGAAGCCCGGGCGGCTACTTCTACCTGCAGCTCGTCGAGCCGCCGCCCGGCGCCGACTTCGTCGAATGGGACGAGCAACTGCTGCGCATCGGTCTGGGCACGCCCGACGTGCCGGCGACGGTGCACGGCCTCGAGGAGCGCGGCATCGTGTTCGTCGATCGCGAGCCCCTGCGCCCGACCGAGCGCGGCGCACTTACGCAGATCTACATGGGCAGCGTGTGCTTCGAGCTCGTGCGCAGCGACGGCGGCGACACGCAAGGCGAAACCGGCGCGAAGCAGGTGCCATGAAGCTCGAGGATTTCGGCATGGACACGATCACGCTGCCGGGTCCGCTGGAAGCGAAGCTTGCCGCGATCCGCGACGCGGGCTTCACGCAAGTCATGCTGTCGGCGGGCGACCTTGCGTCGCATCCCGGCGGCGAGGCTGCCGCGATTCGCGCCGTCCGGGAATCGGGACTGCGCGTCACCGGCCTGCAGGTGTTGCGCGATTTCGAAGGACTCGCCGGCCGCCTGCACGAGTACAAGGTCGACGTCGCGAAGTCGATGCTCGAGATGGCGAAAGGCGTCGACGCACCGCTGCTCCTCGTCTGCTCGACGACGTCGGCCCACGCGGTCGCCGATTTCGACGCGCAGGTCGCCGACCTGCGCAAGCTCGCGATGCTCGCGGTACCGCTCGGCGTGAAGATCGCGTACGAAGGGCTTTCGTGGGGTCGCTTCGTCGACCACCTGCCCGGCGCGTGGGCGCTCGTGCGCAAGGCCGACCGCAGCAACCTGGGGCTCGCGCTCGACTCGTTTCACTTCCTCGCGAAGGAGACGCCGCTCGACGCGCTCGACGACGTCTATCCGAACAAGCTCTTCTTCGTGCAGCTCTCCGACTTCATGTGGAGCGCGCCACCGACGGCCGAGGAGCGACGCGAGACCGCGCGCCACCTTCGCGTGTTTCCCGGCGAAGGTGCGCACAGCGACGAGCTGACCGCGCTGATCCGCGCGCTCGACCGCATCGGTTACGAGGGCGACTACAGCTTCGAGGTGTTCAACGACGACTACAAGCAGATGCAACCGGCGCTCGTCGCCGAACGCGCGCGCCGGTCGGTCGAGTGGATCACGAGCCACGTGTCGCGGCGAAGCCTTCCGGTGCGCCGGGCGACGACGTCACCGACGGCGCGCGGCCACGCGCGCTGACGCGGTTCGCGACTGCCGAGCGTTTGTCGGGTGAGCGAATTCATCCAGCTCGTCGTCTCCGGCGTCGCCGCCGGCACGATTTACGGCGTTGCCGCGCTCGGCTTCACGCTGTTGTGGCAGGCGTCGGGCACGATCAATTTCGCACAGGGCGAGTTCGTGATGGTGCCGGCGTTTGCGATGCTGTTCTTCCTGGCGCTCGGCGCGCCACTGTGGGTGGCGTTCGCCGCAACGTGCGCGCTGTCGATGCTGGTGCTCGGCGGCGCGTTCAAGCGCATCGTCGTCGACCCGCTGCTGCGCCACGGCGTCATCCCGCTCGTGATCGCCACGCTCGGTTTATCGGTGTTCATGAAGCAGGGCGTGAAGGCGGGCATCGGCGCGATGCCACAGCCGTTTCCGGGCATCTTCCCGTCGGGGCAGTTCGCGATCGGCGGCATCAACGTGTCGTTCTCCGACGTCGGCACGCTGGTGCTCGCCGGCGGCATCGTGCTCGGCCTGCAGGCGTTCCTCGATCGCACGATGACCGGCCGGGCGATGCAGGCCTGTGCTCAGAACGGCGAGGCGGCGCGCGTCCTGGGCATCGACGTGCGGCGCATGACGCTCTACGTGTTCCTGATCAACGCCGTGCTCGCCGTCGTCGCCGCGCTGCTCATCACGCCGAGCTACCTCGCCAAGTTCGACATGGGCGAGACGATCGGACTCAAGGCGTTCTTCGCCGCCATCATCGGCGGCTTCAACCAGACGCGCGGTGCGCTTCTCGGCGGCGTGCTGATCGGTGTGTTGGAGAACCTCGTCGGCTTCTACGTGACGCCGGCGTACAAGGAAGGCGTGGCGCTCGTCGTGTTCCTGCTCGTGATCCTGCTGCGACCCGAAGGATTGCTCGGAAAGGTCGAGGAACGGAAGGTATGAG
>DASTGT010000033.1:0-58197 GCA_035718935.1 Casimicrobiaceae bacterium | reverse complement strand
AGCAGGGCTACGACGTCGTCGGCGTCTTCATGAAGAACTGGGAAGACGATGACGACGACGAATATTGCTCGTCGCGCGAGGACCTCGTCGACGCGGCGTCGGTCGCCGACGTGATCGGCATCGAGCTCGACGCGGTCAACTTCGCGGCCGAGTATCGCGAACGCGTCTTCGCGCATTTCCTGCGCGATTACGCGGCCGGCCGCACGCCGAATCCCGACGTGCTTTGCAACAGCGAGATCAAGTTTCGCGCCTTCCTCGATCACGCGATCACGCTCGGCGCCGATCGCATCGCGACCGGGCATTACGCGCGCGTGCGTCGCGATGCGTCCGGACGCGTCGAGCTAGTGAAGGCGCGCGATGCGGCGAAGGACCAGACATATTTCCTGCATCGCCTGATGCAGGCGCAACTCGCGCCCGTGCTGTTTCCGCTCGGCGAGATGACCAAGCGCGACGTGCGCGCGATCGCCAAGCGCGAAGGCTTGCCCACGCACGCGAAACGCGATTCGACGGGCATCTGCTTCATCGGCGAGCGGCCGTTCCGCGATTTTCTCGCGCGCTACCTGCCGCACACGCCCGGGCCGATCGTCACAGCGGATGGTGTGCGCGTCGGCGAGCATCAGGGCCTTGCGTACTACACCATCGGGCAGCGCCAGGGGCTCGGCATCGGGGGAAAGCGCGACGCAGACGCGCTGCCGTGGTATGTCGCGGGCAAGGATATGGCGCGCAATGCGCTCGTCGTCGTGCAGGGACATGCGCATCCGCTGTTGTATCGGCGCGACGTGTGCGCAGGGGACGTGCATTGGATCGCCGGCGAAGCGCCGCATTTGCCAGCGCGATTGTCGGCGAAGACGCGTTACCGGATGCCCGACGCAGCGTGCGAAGTGCGTATCGGCGAGGGCCGACTCAATGCGGCGTTCGACGCGCCGCAATGGGCGCCGACGCCCGGGCAGTTTCTCGTGCTCTACGACGGCGACGTGTGCCTTGGCGGCGGCGAGATCGAGTCGCCGCTCGAGGTGCGACAACGGCTGACGGAAAGCGCCGGCGCTATGGCCTGAGCATGTGCTGGATGAAGATGGCTGCGACCATCGCGACCATCGTGCCGAACATCCAATGCAATGTCGAGATCTTGCCCGAGAGCTTCACATCGAGTGCATCGATTCTCGCGCCCAGCTTGGACTCGAGGTGTTCGAAGCGCGCTTCGACTTGTTTAAAACGCGCGTCGACTTGATCGAAACGCGCGTCGACTTCTTTGAATCGCGCGTCGACTTCTTTGAATCGCGCGTCGACGTGATCGAAACGTGCGTCGACTTGGTCGAAACGGCGATCCAAACGACCGATGTCGGCGTCGATCGAGTCGGTTTGGGCGAGCGCTTCGCCGAGCGCCTTCGCCTGCAACGCGGCGTGTTCCCGCGGGACGCCGGCCCGCTCGAGCTTCCTCGCGTAGTCGAGGGTGTCGAAGCGAAGGGCGGCCATGGCAAGCCGTGATGGGCGTCAGAACGGGATGTCGTCGTCGAGCTCGTCGACGTTCTTCTTGGCGCCGCCGCCGCGGGTGCCACCGCCACCGGCACTCGCGCCGGCCGGCTCGCGACGTTGCGGCGCGCCACCGCCGCCCGCGCCGAATTCGACGTCGCCGCCGCTCGAATCGCGCGCTCCGCCAATCAGCTGCATGCGGTCGCCGACGACTTCGGTCGAGTACTTCTCGACGCCGTCCTTGTCGGTGTACTTGCGCGTCTGCAGCCGTCCCTCGATGTACACCGAGCGACCCTTCTTCAGGTACTCGCCGGCGATCTCGGCCTGGCGTCCGAAGAGAACGACGCGGTGCCACTCGGTGCGCTCCTGCTTCTCGCCGTTCTTGTCCTTCCACTGCTCGCTGGTGGCGATGCTGAGGTTCGTCACGGCGTCGCCGCCTGTCGTGTAGCGCGTTTCCGGATCGCGGCCCAGATTGCCGAGCAGGATCACCTTGTTGACCGAGGCCATCTTCGATTCCTCTCGCGAATGCGATTGAGCGAGCCGCCGGGCGTCCCCATCTATCGGAGCTTCGGCCTGCGCCTGCGTTGCCTCGCGCGTTGCGAAACGCGGTGCGGACTTCGGCGAACTCGTGAAACGAAATATACTAGCAGGTTGCCCTTTTTCGCCTTCGTCCGTGCGGCCTAGCCGCAACGGCTGATTGCGCATTCGTCCAAATCGATGGATCAGATTCGCATCCGCGGCGCCCGCACGCACAATCTCAAGAACCTCAACCTCGATCTGCCGCGGCATCGGCTGATCGTCATCACCGGGCTATCGGGTTCGGGCAAGAGCTCGCTCGCGTTCGACACGCTCTACGCGGAAGGACAGCGACGCTACGTCGAATCGCTGTCGGCGTACGCGCGGCAGTTCCTGCAACTCATGGAAAAGCCCGACGTCGACCTGATCGAAGGCCTCTCGCCGGCCATTTCGATCGAGCAGAAGGCGACGTCGCACAACCCCCGCTCGACGGTCGGCACGGTCACCGAGATCCACGACTATCTCCGGCTGCTGTTCGCGCGCGTCGGCGATCCGTACTGCATCAATCACCCGGAACAGAAGCTCTCCGCGTCGACGATTTCGCAGATGGTCGACTCGACGCTCGCGCTGCGCGAGGACACGCGGCTCATGATCCTCGCGCCCGTCGTCGTCAATCGGAAAGGCGAGCAGCTCGATCTCTTTGCCGAGCTTCGCGCGAAGGGCTTCGTGCGCGTTCGCGTCGATGGAACCGTGTACGAAATCGACGCGGTGCCGAAGCTCGCGAAGAACACGAAGCACACGGTCGAGGTCGTCGTCGATCGACTGAAGGTGCGGGAGGAATTCAAGCAGCGTCTCGCCGAATCGTACGAGACCGCGCTACGCCACGGCGACAGCCGCGCGATCGCCGTCGAGATGGATGGCGGTCGCGAGCATTTGTTCTCCGCGAAGTTCGCGTGTCCGGTCTGCAACTATTCGCTCTCGGAGCTCGAGCCGCGTCTTTTCTCGTTCAACAATCCGGTCGGCGCGTGTCCGAAGTGCGACGGCCTCGGCTCGATCACGTTCTTCGATCCCAAGCGCATCGTCGCGTTTCCCCATCTTTCGCTCGCCGGCGGCGCGATTCGCGGCTGGGACCGGCGCAACCAGTTCTATTTCCAGTTGCTGCAAAGCCTCGCGAAGCACGTCGGTTTCGACATCGACCAGGCGTTCGACGAGTTGCCGCAGCGGGTGCAGGACGTCGTGCTCTACGGTTCGGGCGACGAGAAGATCGCGTTCACGTATCTCACCGACCGCGGCAAGCCGGTGACGCGCCAGCATGCGTTCGAGGGCATCGTGCCGAATCTCGAGCGTCGCTATCGCGAAACGGACAGCGTGATGGTGCGCGAGGAGCTCGCGAAGTACCTCAACAACAGGCCGTGTCCGGAGTGTGGCGGCACACGCCTGCGGCGCGAGGCGCGCAACGTCAAGGTGGGCGAGGGCGACGACGCGCGACCGATCTACGAGATTTCCGCGTGGCCGCTGAAGGAGGCGATTCGTTTCTTCTCGCGGTTCCAGCTGCCTGGCCACAAGGCGGCGATCGCGGATCGCATCGTCAAGGAAATTCGCTCGCGCCTCGAGTTCCTGAACAACGTCGGTCTCGATTATCTGTCGCTCGATCGGTCGGCGGAAACGCTCTCCGGCGGCGAAGCGCAGCGCATTCGCCTCGCGTCGCAGATCGGGTCGGGACTGACCGGCGTCATGTACGTGCTCGACGAGCCGTCGATCGGCTTGCATCAACGCGACAACGGTCGCCTGCTCGCGACGCTCGAGCGTCTGCGCGATCTCGGCAATAGCGTGATCGTCGTCGAGCACGACCAGGATGCGATTCTCACCGCCGACTACGTCGTCGACATGGGGCCGGGCGCGGGCGAGCATGGCGGGCAAGTCGTGGCGCAAGGAACGCCCGACGACATCCGGCGCGCGCCGCATTCGCTGACGGGTCAATACCTCGCGGGCCGGCGACAGATCGCGATCCCGATGCTGCGCCACAGTCCGGATCCCGAGCGGATGCTCACGCTGGCGGGTGCCAGCGGCAACAACTTGAAGGACGTCACGCTCGAGCTGCCGGTGGGACTGTTCGTGTGCGTGACCGGCGTGTCGGGATCGGGCAAGTCGACGCTCGTCAACGACACGCTGTATCGCGCGGTCGCGCGGCATCTCTATGACAGTGCGGAGGAGCCGGCTCCGTATGGCGAGATCGACGGGCTCGAGCATTTCGACAAGGTCATCAGCGTCGATCAAAGCCCGATCGGACGTACGCCGCGCAGCAATCCGGCGACGTACACGGGACTCTTCACGCCGATTCGTGAATTGTTCGCGCAGGTGAAGGAAGCGCGCGAGCGCGGGTACGGGCCGGGGCGGTTTTCGTTCAACGTGAAGGGCGGGCGCTGCGAGGCGTGCCAGGGCGACGGGCTCATCAAGGTCGAGATGCACTTCCTGCCCGACGTTTACGTTCCGTGCGACGTTTGCCACGGGCAGCGCTACAACCGCGAGACGCTCGAGATCCGCTACAAGGACAGGAACATTCACGACGTCTTGTCGATGACGGTGGAGCAGGCGCACGAGTTCTTCGCGGCGGTGCCGGCGGTCGCGCGGAAGCTTTCGACGCTGCTCGACGTGGGCCTGGGCTATATCAAGCTCGGACAGTCGGCGACGACGTTGTCGGGGGGCGAGGCGCAGCGCGTCAAGCTGTCGCTCGAGCTCTCCAAGCGCGACACGGGCCGTACGCTCTATATCCTCGACGAGCCGACGACCGGGCTGCATTTCCACGACATCGAGCTCCTGCTCGGCGTGTTGCATCGGTTGCGCGATCACGGGAATACGGTGGTCGTCATCGAGCACAACCTCGACGTCATCAAGACGGCCGATTGGGTGATAGACCTCGGACCCGAAGGCGGCGCCGGGGGCGGCGAGATCATCGCGCAGGGCGCGCCGGAAGACGTCGCCGAGGCGGACGCGAGCTTCACCGGGCGTTACCTGAATCCGGTGCTCGAGGCGCGCGAAAAGCCCGAGACGGCCGAGCGGGGCAAGCGGCCGCGCAATGGCGGCGCACGGAAGGTCTCCGGCGATTTGCTCCGCTGACCTCTGACACGTGTCAGAGGAGTGTCAGACACGTGTCAGAGGAGCGGGAAGCCGCGCGCTCGGCCGTTTGTCCGATGCCGCGTTGCGGCAAAGAAAGGTAGGGTCGCCGCAAACGGGTGACGCATGCCCAGACCATCGCGCTTTCCATTGACCGATCTGCCACTGCACGTCGTGCAGCGCGGCAACGATCGTCGCCGCTGCTTTTTCGAGGACGGCGACTTTCGCTTCTATCTTCGCGCGTTGTCGGAAGCGGCGGTGCGCTACCGTGTGCTCGTGCACGCGTACGTGTTGATGACCAACCACGTTCACCTGCTGCTCACACCGCTCGTTGCCGGAGGCGTTTCCCGGGCGATGCAATCGCTCGGTTCGCGCTATGTCAAGCGGGTAAACGCCCGGTCAGGGCGAGTCGGCACCTTGTGGGAGAGCCGCTACAGGGCTTGCCTGGTCGAACGCGATTCGCACGTCCTCGCCGTTTGCCGGTATATCGATCTCAATCCGGTGCGCGCTGCGATGGTCGCGAGGCCCGAAGACTATCGATGGAGTAGCTATGCGGGACTTGCCGAACTGCGACAGGACCCGGTCATAACCCCACATGCGGCGCTGGAGCAACTCGGTACGCCGCGCGGAAGCCGTTACGTTGTCTGGTGCGGCGAGGGAATCAGGAGCGAGGAATTGGAGCACTTGCGCGAAGCGACGATGCGGAGAGTTCGGTTTGCTTCCTCTGACACTCCTCTGACACGTGTCAGACGTGCCGTTATAGGGCGAAGACATCGACGGGCTGCGTCTTCCCACGCAGCGTCATGGCGCCCAGCGGGTCCGGCGCGAGCGAGGACGGCAGCGTCTCGCGCGTGGCCGCGTCGATGAGGATCGCGCGCTTCGCCAGCTTCGTGTGCTGCTCGAGCCGGGCGGCGAGATTCACCACGTCGCCGATGCACGTGTACGTCGCGCGCTCGTTCGTTCCGGTGTAACCCGCAACCATCTCGCCCGACGCGACGCCCACGCCGATCCGGATCTCGGGCTTGCCGGCGCTCCGGCGCTCGACGTTGAAGAGATCCATCATCTCGATCATGTCGAGCGCCGCGCGCACGGCGGCATCGGCATGATTCGCCAGAGGCACCGGCGCGCCGAAGATCGCCATCAGGCCGTCGCCCGCGATGTGGCTCACGATTCCGCCATGCCCGGCCACGGCGTCGAACATGAGCGTGTAGTACGTGTTGAGGAGGTCGATCGTCTCCTCGGGCGGCTGCGCCTCGGCGATCGGCGTGAAGCCGCGGATGTCGGCGAACAGCACCGACGCGCGCACGCGCTTGCCGCCGAGCGCGAAACCGGATTGCTGCAGGTCCTGCGCCACCTCGGGCGCCGCGAAGCGGCGCACGAGCTCCTTCTGCTGATCGCGCAACCGCTTCTTCTCGAGGCTCGCGCCGATCCGTGCCTTCAACAGCACCGGATTGACCGGCTTCGTCAGGTAATCCTCGGCCCCCAGCTCGATGCAACGCACGACGTTGTCGAGCCCTTCCAGCGACGACGTGACGATCACCGGGACGTCGCGTAACGCGAGATCGCCCCGCACCTGCTCGAGCACCTGGAAGCCATCCATCTCGGGCATTTCGATGTCGAGCAGCAGCAGGTCGTAGGCGTCCTTGCGCAGCATCGCGAGCGCGACGCGGCCGTTCTCGGCAGCCGACACGCGATGGCCCGCGAGCTCGAGCGTGCGCGCGAGCAGCAGCCGGTTGACCTTGTTGTCGTCGACGAGCAGCAGCCGCGCGGCATGCGAATCATGCACGGGTCAGATCCTTCAATGCGGACGCGGCTCGCGCGTATTCGGCGGACGCCTCGTCGATGCGCTTTCCGCCCGCGTCGCGCGCATGGTCGATGCCGCCGAGTTCGAGCGCCTTCGCGAGCGCACCCAGCGTCAGCGCACCGAAGGTATTGGCGTTCGATTTGAGCGAATGCGCCGCGCGCCGAAATCGGTCCGCGTCGCCATTGGCCAGCGCGTCGCGCATGTCGTCGAGCATCGCCGGCGCCTCGGTCAGGAACGTGTCGACCAGTTCGCCGACGAATTCTTCGCCGGTCGTCTCGACGAGGCCGTCGAACGTGCTGCGATCGATCGCATCGGCCATGTCACTGCTCCTCGACGTCGCGCGGGCGCACCTGCGTCAGCGCTTCCACCAAGCGCTCGACGCGGATCGGCTTCGTCACGTAATCGTCCATGCCCGCCGCGAAGCACAGATCGCGATCGCCCTGCATGGCGTTCGCGGTCATCGCGATGATGCGCGGGCGCTTCCGCGGGCCCCACGTCGCGCAGATCGTTCGCGTCGCATCCAATCCATCCATCTCCGGCATCTGGACGTCCATGAGCACGACGTCGTAGGTCTGCCGCTGCACGGACTCGACGGCCTCGAGCCCGTTCGACGCGAGGTCGGCCCGGTAGCCCATCTGCTGCAGCAGGCGCATCGCCAGCTTCTGGTTCACGACGTTGTCCTCGGCGAGCAGGATGCGCAGCGGGTGCCGGCTCGCCATACCGGGATCGAGCAGGACCGATTTCGACGGCTCGCGCCGCTTGCGGGACGTGAGCTCATGCGTGAAGAGCCCGGCGAGCGCATCGAAGAGTTGTGACTGCCGGATCGGTTTCATCAGGTAGGCGGCGAAGAGTGCGTCGCCGTCGCCCGCCTCGCGACGGCCGAGCGAGCTCGCGAGCACGATGGGGAACTTCGCCTTCGCCGTGCGAAGCGCACGCGCGAGCATGAGGCCGTCCATCTCCGGCATGTGCATGTCGACGATCGCGAGGTCGAACGGCGGGCTCGTGCCGAGCAGGTGCAATGCCTCGGTGCCCGACGCGGCGGAAACGGCGAGCATGCCCCATTTCGACGCCTGCAAGTCGAGAATGCGACGATTGGTGGCATTGTCGTCGACGATGAGCACGCGCTTGCCTTCGAGCGCGGGCTGCACGCCGATGAAATCGCGGCGCGACGTTTCGAGGCGCGTCGCCTCGGTGGCGACGATCGTCACGTGGAACGTCGAGCCCTTGCCCGGACCCTCGCTCTCGACCCACATCGTGCCGCCCATCAGCTCGGCCAGACGCCGGCTGATCGCGAGGCCGAGGCCCGTTCCGCCGTACTTGCGCGTCGTCGACGAATCGGCCTGGGTGAACGACTGGAAGAGCCGGCGCATGCCTTCCTGCGACAAGCCGATTCCGGTATCGCGCACCGCGAATACGAGCTCGTGACGCTTCGAAGCCGGGAACGGCTTCGCCGTCACCGTCACCACGACCTCGCCGGCTTCGGTGAACTTGACGGCATTCGACAGGAGATTGAGCAGGATCTGGCGCAGGCGCGTGACGTCGCCGACGATCGCCGCCGGGACGTCGCCTTCGAACACGTATGCGAGGTCGAGCTGCTTTTCCATCGCGCGCGCGCTCACGAGGTCGAGCGCGGATTCGACGCATTCGCGCAAATCGAACGGCTGTGCCTCGATCTCCATGCGACCGGCCTCGATCTTCGAGAAGTCGAGGATGTCGTTGATGATCGTGAGCAGCGCGTCGCCCGAGTCGCGGATCGTCGCGGCGTAGTCGCGCTGCTCGTCGGAAAGCGCGGTGTCGAGCAGCAGCCCGCTCATCCCGATGACCGCATTCATCGGCGTGCGGATCTCGTGGCTCATGGTCGCGAGGAAGCTGCTCTTCGCCTCGTTCGCCGCCTCCGCCGCCGCGCGTGCCTCGCGCGCCTCGGCGAACAGTTGCGCGTTGCGCAGCGCGATGCCGACACTCGCCGCGATCGTCTCGAGCAGCCGCTGGTCGTTCGGGTCGTACATGCCCTCGCGCTCGGTGCTCTGCACGCTGATCACGCCTTCGGCGCGCCCATCGACGACGATGGGCACGCCGAGATAGGAGAGCGCCTCCTTGCCGAGACGCGTCGTGCCCATGGCCGCGACCTTGTGGCCGATGTCGCGGTTGATCAGCAGCGGCTCGCCCGAATCGATGATGCGGCTCGTGAGCCCCTCGCCGTGTCGAAGCGACGAACTGACCTCGCCGTGCCGATACGGGAAATGGATCGTGTCCGTCGCACGGTCGAGAAGGGCGACGTAGGCGATGTCAGGCTTGAACACGCGCATCACCTGCTCGCCGACGAGCTCGATCAGCGCTGCGATGTCGAGCTTGCCCGAAACCTGCTGCGAGATCCTGTTCACGGTGTCGAGCTCGGTCGCCCGCTGGTGCGCCTCGGCGAAGAGCCGCGCGTTTTCCATGCCGACGGCGGCGGCGAGCGACAGCCCCACGAGGAATTCGAGCTCGTGCCGGCGGAAGGGCTTGCCGCCGTTTCTCCATACGGCCATCGCGCCCTTCACCGCCTTGCCTGCGCGCAGCGGGGCGACCATCAAACGCTCGTCGCTGCGCTGCTCGGTGCCCGTGATGTCGATCGCGCGCGGGTCATGATCGACGTCGTTCACGTATTCACCGCGTCCGCTCGCGATGATGTCGCCGATGATGCCTGCGCCCGAGACGATCGTCGTCTTCTTGATCTCCGCGGCGTCGGCCCCTTCGGCGACGATGGCGCGAAACGTCGGCGTGGCCGTGTCGCGGGTCCGCTCCGGAAGGAAGATCGCGCTCGAGTCGCCCGCGAGCAAATCCTTCGCATGGCGCGCGATGCGGTCCATGACCGTCGCGAGGTCGAGCGTCGAGGCGATGTCGCGGCCCACCTCGGCGAGCGCGGCGGACTCGCGCGTGCGTCGTTGCGTCTCGTCGAAAAGCCGCGCGGCCTCCAGCGCGACACCGAGCGACGACGCCACCGTCTCGAGCAGACGAACTTCGGCCGGACCATACGCGTGCTCGCGGTCGTGATCCTCGATCACGATCGCACCTTGAACGCGGTCGCTGCTGACGATCTGGACCATGAGCACGGACTTCGCCTGGTCGGTGCCCGGCATCACGCCGAGACCCGCGGCAGCCTGCTCGGCCAAGCTGCCGTAAACGCGCGGGGGTCGGCGCTCGAGGAACTTTTCGGCCAGGAGCGCGGGAGCGACCGACAGGCGCACCCCGTGCTCGACCTCGTAGAGGTAATGCACCTCCTTCGCCGCGTGATCGAACCAGCGGATACCGATGTCGTCGCTCTTCAACACCTCGCGCAGCTTGTCGCCGACGAGGTTCACGATGCCCTGGAAGTCGAGCGAGCCGGCGATGCCCTGCTGGATGCTGTTGATGACCGCGAGTTCCGCGTTGCGCTGCTCGGTCTCCTTCAGAAGCCGCTGCGTCTCGTCGAACAGCCGCGCACTTTGCAGCGCGACGCCCATCGACGACGCGATCGTCGTCAGCAGGCGTACTTCGGACTCGCCGAACGCGTATTCGCGCTCGTGATTTTCCATGCTGATGCCGCCGACCCGCCGGTCGCCGACGACGATCGGCACCATGACGTTGGACAGGCACATGTCGGTGCCGGGCACCGCGGCGTTTCCATTCGCGAGTTGCTCGGCGACGGTGTTCTCGACCACGGGCGTGCGCCGGGCGCAGATCCTCTCCCATTTTTCGTCGGACTCGATGACGTCGTCGGGGATCTGCAGACGCTTGCCGTGCTCGACAACGTACAGACGCCTCACCGCGTGCGCATCATGATCGATCCAGCTGATTCCGATGTCGTCGCTCTTCAGCACCTCGCGCAGCCGCGCACCGACGAGTTCGCAGATGCCCTGGAAGTCGAGCGAGCCGGCGATGCCGTGCTGGATGCCGTTGACGATCGAAAGCTCGCCTGCACGCTGCTCGAGTTCGGCCGTGCGCTCGGCGACCTTGCGCTCGAGGCCTTCGGCGAATCGTACGTTCGCGAGCGCGACGGCGGCCTGGCTTGCGAGCATCGCGAGGAGGTCGCGGTCGCCGTCGTGGAAGCGGCCGAACGCGCCGTCGATGTCGACGTAAACGTAGCCGACGAGATCGCGCTGCACGATCAGCGGGACGACCAGGCTGCTGCGCTGCTCGAGCAGCGGCGCGTTTTCGGGTGTATGGCGCACGCGCGCAGCGCGTGTGCGCCGTGCCTCGAACAGCCACGGCTTCACCGCTTCGAGCACCGCGGATTCGTCCTCGCCACGCGGCACGAGAGACCCCGCGATCGCGAGTCCGTCGGCCGCCTCGTTGGTTTCGATGACGAGCAGCACGCGCTCGGCGCCGGTGAGCTCGGTGACTTCGTCGACGAGGAATTCGGAAAGCGCCGCCTCGCTCTTGATCTCGTTCAGGCGCAGCCCGGTATCGACGAGCCGCTCGAACGACTCGCGCAGGCTGACCTTGCCGGCAAGATGCGCCTCGCGCTCGCGCTTCGGCAACTTGCGCTCGCGCGCGTGCGCGAGCCATGCGAGAACGATCTCGCGGTTCTCCGCGCGCTTGTTCAGGTAGTTCCGCCGCAGGCCCTCGTCACCGAGGCTCGTCATGCTGGTCAGCAGCAAACGCCACGATTGCTCGAGCGCCTTGCGCGCCTCCGCGTGCGATCCGTTGGCCTGCAACGCCTGGCTGTGCCGCCACCACAGCGCCGGCGGCTTGACCGCATCGAGCGGCGGAAAGCGCATGGCCCGATGCTGCCTGGCCGCGGCGCTCGTCGCGGCGAGTGCCTTGGCGGGCCGCCCGGCGGCGAGGTGCGAGCGTCCGGCCTCGGTCAGCGCGGCGAGCTTGATTTCCACGCTGGCAGCCTTCCGCACACCTTGCTCGAAAAGACGTGCCGCGTCGTCCCATCGTCCTTCGCGCTGGGCAATCGCGCCCTGCATGAGGACCGGAAAGACGCGAAAGCGCGTCTCGCCCAGTGCCCGGGAGAACGCGTCCGCTTCCGCGACGAACGCGCGCGCGTCCTCGAGCGAACCCGCGACGACCGCAAAATCGGCGAGGTTCCAAAGCGGCACCGTTTGCAGTGCTTGCGCACCGGCGCGACGTGCGAGATCGAGCGCCTCGAGCGTCAGGCGGCGAGCGCGCCGATAGAGGCCGAGATCGCCGTTCGAGGCGCCGATGTTCGACACGACCGACGTCGCGCTCAGCACGTAGCCCGCCGCTTTGTAAGCGTCGAGCGCCTGCCGGTAGATGCGCAGGGCCTGGGCGATGTCGGCGTGCGCCAGCGCAATGGAGTTCAAAGCGGCACCCTGGCCGAACAGGTCCCCGCTGCGCCGCGCGAGCACGAGCGCCTGGGCTGCCGCCTCGCTCGCAGCGGCGGTATCGAGGGACGCCCACTGGATGCTGCTCAGCGTCTGCAACGCCCGACCTTGCAGCACGACGTCGCCGAGACGTTCGAAGAGCGCCGCTGCACGCCGGGCACGACGAGAGGCGCCGGATAGATCGATACGTGCGCCCGCCTGCGCCGCTGCAAGGCGCCAAAGCGCTTGCGCGATCAGCGCCGGGTCGCCGCTGTGCTCCGCCGCCTTGATCGCGGCCGCGGCGGATTGCGCACCGCGAGCAGCCTTTCCGGCGCGCACGAGGATCGCCGATTCACGGCACCATGCGCGCGCCTGCAACGCGGCGTCCCCCTCCTGCTTCGCCCATGCGTTCATCGCCTTGGCATCGTCGCCGGCACCTTTCAGGTCCCCCAGGGCGACCCGGCTTTCGGCCCGCAGGTCGAGCAGCGCCATCCGCTCGCCGGCGTCGAGGCTCTTTCGCTTGAGTGCAGCGGTCGCCTTCGCGATCGCCTGCTCGTGCTGTCCGGCCCATGCGAGGTCGGCGACCCGTTGCGACGTGCGTTGCGTGCTCATCAACGGCTCTCCCTCGAGGTCACCTGCGACAGCGCGGCGACGAGCGCGTCGACGCGGATCGGCTTGGTCACGTAGTCGTCCATCCCGGCTGCGATGCACATCTCGCGATCGCCCTGCATCGCGTTGGCCGTCATCGCGACGATATGCGGCCGCTGCGCCGCGGGCCAGCGCGCCGTGATTTGCCGCGCTGCCTCGAGTCCGTCCATCTCCGGCATCTGCACGTCCATGAGCACGACGTCGTAGGTCTGGCGCTCGACGCTTTCGATCGCCTCGAGCCCGTTCGACGCAAGGTCCGCGCGGTAGCCCATCTGCTGCAGCAAGCGCAGTGCGAGCTTCTGGTTCACCACGTTGTCTTCGGCGAGGAGGATGCGCAGCGGGTGGCGGCTCGCCATGCCGGGATCGAGCGCGGTCGATTTCGGTGCCTCGCGCTTGGTTCGCGGCGCGGCGTCGTGCGCGAACAGTCCGGCGAGCGTATCGAAGAGCTGCGACTGGCGGATCGGCTTCATCAGGTACGCGGCGAAGAGCGCGTCGTCGTCCCCCGCTTCGCGCCGGCCGAGCGAGCTCGCGAGCACGATCGGGAACTTCGCCTGCGCCGCGCGAAGCGCGCGCGCGAGCATGACGCCGTCCATCTGCGGCATGTGCATGTCGACGATCGCGAGGTCGAACGGGCCGGCGCTCGCCAGGCGTTGCAACGCCTCGTCGCCGGATTGCGCCGACACCGCGAGCATGCCCCACTTCGACGCCTGCAGGTCGAGCACGCGGCGATTGGTCGCGTTGTCGTCGACGATCAGCACGCGCTTTCCCGCGAGTGCCGGCTGCACGCCGACGAAATCGCGTCGCGACGTCTCCGCAAGCTTCGCCTCGCCCGCGACGATCGTCACGTAGAACGTCGAGCCTTTGCCCGGGCCTTCGCTTTCCGCCCACATCGTGCCGCCCATCAACTCGGCGAGACGCCGGCTGATGGCCAGTCCCAGACCGGTGCCACCATATTTGCGCGTCGTCGACGAATCGGCCTGCGAGAACGACCGGAAGAGCCGGCGCATGCCGTCCTGTGACAAGCCGATCCCGGTGTCGCGCACGGCGAACGTCAGTTCATCTCGATTCCCGCCGGGGAACGGCTTCGCGATCACGCTCACCACCACTTCTCCGGCCTCGGTGAACTTGACCGCGTTCGACAGGAGATTGAGCAGGATCTGGCGCAGGCGCGTGACGTCGCCCACGATCGTGGCCGGCACTTCGCCTTCGAAAACGTACGCGAGGTCGAGCTTCTTCTCGACGGCGCGCGCGCTCACGAGGTCGAGCGCCGATTCGACGCACTCGCGCAGATCGAACGGGTGCGCCTCGATGTCCATCCGGCCCGCTTCGATCTTCGAGAAATCGAGGACGTCGTTGATGATCGTGAGCAGCGCGTCGCCCGAATCGCGGATCGTGTTGACGTAGTCGCGCTGCTCGGCGTCGAGCGCCGTGTCGAGAAGGAGCCCGCTCATCCCGATGACCGCGTTCATCGGCGTGCGGATCTCGTGGCTCATCGTGGCGAGGAACGCGCTCTTCGCCTCGTTCGCGGCTTCGGCCGAGGCACGCGCTTCCTTCGTTTCGTTGAAAAGCCGCGTGTTCTCGATTGCGATGACCGCCTGGTCGGCGAACGTTTGCAGCAGACGAACGAGGTTGTCCGGGAACGGGCCCGGTGAAGAACGGCAAACGCCGATCGCGCCGACGACCTGGCCTTCGCGGATCATCGGTACGGCCATGTTCGCGCGGTACTGAGCATTGCTCGCGGGCATCTTCAGGTCGTAATCCGGATCGGCCAGCACGTCGGGGACCTGCACCGGGGCGCGTTCCTGAATGGCCCGCGCCAGCGTCGCACCGCGGCCCGCGGGCATTGGATAGGCCGCGCGCATCGAAGCCTCGGCCTGGGGCGTGGTGCCGCGAAACGACGCAAGGTGCACGCGCTCACCGTCGAACGTCGCCACAGCGCCGATCATCGCGTCGCACAGCGTCATCGCGCGCTCGGCGATCGCGTCGAAGACCGGCTGCACGCTGGTCGGCGATTCGCTGATGACCTTGAGCACTTCGGCGCTCGCGGTCTGCTGCTCGAGCGCCTGCCGCGTCTCGTTGAAGAGGCGCGCGTTCTCGATCGCGATCGTCGCTTGCAGCGATAACCCCGTGAGGAACGCGAGCTCGTCCTGGTCGAACGGCCGCCCGGCGGTGCGCCAGACGGCCATTGCGCCTTTCACCGTTTCGCCGGCGAGCAGCGGGGCGACCATGAGCCGTTCGTTCGCCATGCGGTCGGTGCCGGCGATCTGGATCGCGCGCGCGTCGCTTTGCGTGTCGTTGATGAATTCCGGCCGTCCCGCGGCGAGTATGCTGCCGATGATGCCTTCGCCGGCGATGATCTCCGTCGCGCGGATCTGGTCGGCCACCGTGCCGACGGCGACGATCGCCCGATACGTCCTCCCTTCGCCGTCGGGAAGGAAGATCGCGCTGCTGTCGCAGTGCAGCAGGTCCTTCGCGTGCCGCGCGATCCGATCCATCACGTTGCCGAGGTCGAGCGTCGATGAAACGTCCCGGCCGACCTCGACGAGCGCCCCGGTCTCGCGCGTGCGGCGCTGGATTTCGTCGAACAACCGCGCGTTCTCGAGCGCGACGGACAGCGCGTTCGCGAGCGTCGTCAAAAGGTGCACGTCGGAGTCGCCGAACGCGTCGCTGTGATCGGCATAGAGGCCGACGACGCCGAGCGCTTCGTCTCCGCGCAGGATCGGCACGCCGAGGTAGCTGCCGTCCACGTCGGGCGCGTCGCGGTCGCCGATCCTGACTTCGCCGAGCTCGCGCACGCGCTTGATGTAGTCGCGGGTGATGACGAGCGGCCGGCGCGTTCGGATGACTTCGCCGGTCAGGCCCACCCCGCCGCCCGGGAACGCGGGCACGTCGAAGCGTTGACCGTGCTCGAGGAAGTACGGCATCGACACGGTCCCCGTGGCAGTGTCGTGCAGCGCGATTGCCATGTTGGACGCGCGGAAGATCTCGGCGATCTTGTCGCCCACGAGGTCGACGATGGCGTGGAAATCGAGCTCGGCCGCGAGCCCCCGTTGGACGCTGTTGATGACCGCGAGCTCGGCGGCGCGCTGCTCGCTCTCCTTGTAGAGCCGCTGCGTCTCGGCGAACAGGCGCGCGTTCTCGAGCGCGATTCCCATCGCCGCGGTCACCATGCTGACGAGGCGAACCTCGGCCTCGCCGAATGCATGCTCGCGCTCGAAGTTCCATACGCAAACCAAGCCGAGCACGCGTTCGTTGCCGACGATCGGCACCCACATCGAGGACATCGGCTGCCAGCCACCCGGGACGACCTTGAGTCCCATCGCGGCCGATTCCGCCACCGTGTCGACGACCACGGGACGCCGCGTGGCGGTCAACGTATCCCACGGACCGCCGGGCGTGGGACGTGCCGGGGGGAAGTGCTGCCTGACGCCCTTGGCGTATTCGTAGAGGAAGTGGATGAGCCCGGTCGCCGGATCGAACCAGCGCACGCTGACGCTGCCGAGCGCGAACACTTCGCGCAGCTTGTCTCCGATGAGCTCGATGATGGCTTCGAACTCGAGCTTCTCGGCCATGCCCTGCTGGATGCTGTTGATGACGGCCAGCTCGCCGTTGCGCTGCTCGGTCTCCTTGAGCAGCCGCTGCGTCTCGTCGAACAGCCGCGCGTTCTCGAGCGCCACGCCCATCGACGACGCGACGGTCGACAGCAACCGCACCTCGGATTCGCCGAACGCGTACTCGCGTTCGTGGTTCTCGACGACGATGGAGCCGATCGCATGCTCGCTGCCGACGATCGGCATCTGCACCGCGCATTTCGCCGGATCCGTTCCCGGCAGCGTTCCGCCGCCCGCCATCTCGGCTGCGGTGTTGAACACGACCGGCTCGCGGCGCGCGATCAGCTCGTCGAACCCCGCGCGCGGTGGTGCTGGCGGTACGGGCGGCAGGCGCTGCCCGTGCTCGTATTCGTAGAGGTAGTGGCAGAGCCGGTTCTTCGTGTCGAACCAGCGGATGCCGATGTCGCCGGTGTGCAGCACTTCACGCAGCTTGTCGCCGACGAGGTCGACGATCGCCTGGAATTCGAGGCGTCCCGCGATGCCTTGCTGGATGCTGTTGATGACCGCGAGCTCGGCGTTGCGCTGCTCGGTCTCCTTGAGCAGCCGCTGCGTCTCGTCGAACAGGCGCGCATTGCCGAGCGCGACGCCGAGCGCGTCGGCGGCAGCCTTCAGCGTCGCGACGTCCTGCGCCCCATAGGCGTCCTCGCGTTCGAAGTTCTCCAGGCTGATGTCGCCCACGAGCTTGCCGTGATTGACGATCGGCGCCGCGACGAAGGAGAGGCTTGCGTCGGTCCCCGGCACCACCCTCATGTGAAGGCGCGCGTAATCCGCAGGCGATCCGAGAACGCAGGGCGCAAGGGTTCGGCGCATCTCCTCGTAAATGCCGCCGCGCTGCGGGGCGCGCGGCGTGATCCCCGTGAGGCGCCGCCCGTGTTCGTAGCAGCACAGCGTGTGCACGAGGTTCGTCTTTTCGTCGTACCACGTGATCGCGAGATCCTCCGTATGCAGGGCCTCGCGCAGCTTGTCGGCGACGCGATCGACGATCGCCTGGAAATCGAGCCCGCTTGCGAGTCCCTCCTGAACGACGTTGACGAGCGCGAGTTGCGTGCGGCACTGTTCGAGCGCGCGCGCGGATCCGGTCGCGTTCTTCTTCGTTCGCGCGCTCGTGCCGCCTTTGCCGGCGGCCGCCGGACGTTTGCTCGCCATGCGCTCTCCCTCGCTCGGGGTCCTCGGGCGGCGATGCCGCTCGCCCCGGGCCGCCGCGAACTTTAGCGCCCTCTGATCGCCGCGAGAATCCCCTGCAGCAATGCGGTCGGCGACGGCGGACAGCCGGGAATCGCGACGTCGACGGGTAGCACTTCGGAAACCGCACCGATCGTCGCGTAGTCGGGGCCGTAGACGCCGCATCCAATCGCACAGGCCCCGACCGCGATGACCAGCTTGGGCTCGGGCATCGCGTCGTAGGTGCGGCGAAGGGCGAACGCCATGTTCTTCGTCACCGGACCGGTCACCATCAATGCGTCGGCGTGGCGGGGGCTCGCGACATAGCGGATGCCGAGCCCTTCGACGTTGTAGTAGGGATTCGACAGCGCCTGCGACTCGAGCTCGCAGGCGTTGCACGAGCCGGCGTCGACGTGCCGCAGCGTCAGCGCACGACCGAGCGTGCGCACGATATCGTCGTGCAGGCGCCGGACCACGACGTCTTCGTCGGCGGGCGCGGGTGCGGCCTCGGTCGGAATGCCGACGCGAAGGATCTGGCGAATCGTCTCGTACATCGCTTAGAGATCGTGCCCGCTGTACGACAGGTTGAACGACTTGTTGATGAGCGGAAAGTCGGGAACGATATTGCCGATGGTCGCGTGCTCGACGACCGGCCAGTTGATCCAGGAAGGGTCTTGTGGTCGACAACGTCGCAGCCTGTTGTCCTCGCCGATTTCGACGGCGACCAGCACGGGCCCACGCCAGCCTTCCACGTAACCGAGCGCCAGCCGATCGGCGGGGACCGTGGGACCGGCGGCATGCACCGCACCCATCGTCGCCGGATCGAGCAGCGCCGCCGTGACGACGCCGATCACCCGCGCAGATTCGAGCGCTTCGTCGAAGCGCACCGCGACGCGCGCCCATACGTCGCCGGCGGTTTGCAGCGCCATGCGCACGTCGAGCAGATCGTAGGGCGCCGACGGAAAGTCGTAGCGGATGTCGTGCGCCTGTCCGCTCGCACGTCCCGCCAATCCCACGAGACCCATTTGGCGCGCGAGCGCGGGCGTCGCGCGCCCGGCGTTGCGAAAGCGGTCCTGGACCCCGGCGTGCTCGTCGTAGATCTCGCGCAGGCGCACGATCTGTCGGGCGACGCGGTCGGCCTCGTCGTGCATCGCGTGCACGTGCTCGAACTCCAGGTCGCGCGCCAAGCCGCCGGGAACGATGGCGTCCATCATCAGCCGATGGCCGAACGCCCTCTGGTTCATGCGCAGCACGTCTTCGCGCAAACGCGAGAACTGCGCGAGACCGAACGCGAACCCCGCGTCGTTGCCGATCGCGCCGATATCGCCGAGATGATTGGCGAGTCGCTCGCGCTCGAGGCACAACGCGCGAATCCAGCGCGCGCGCGCCGGCGGCACGAAATCGGCGCAGCGCTCGACCGCCTCGGCGTAGGCCCAGGCGTACGCGATCGTGCTGTCGCCCGAGATGCGGCCGACGAGCTTCGCGCCGTCGTCGATCGACATCCCCTGGAAGCGCTTCTCGACGCCCTTGTGCGTGTAGCCCAGACGCTCCTCGAGCCGCAGTACCTTCTCGCCGACGACCTGGAAGCGGAAGTGACCCGGTTCGATGATGCCCGCGTGCACCGGGCCGACGGGAATCTCGTGCACACCCTCCCCGTCGACGCGGACGAATGCGTAGTCGTCGGGGCGCGGCTCCGTGTCGTCGCCCTTGAAGTCGCGTCGAAGCGGGAATGCGTGCCCCCCACGCTCGCTCGGCTCGCTGGCCGCCGCGGCGCTGGTCAATGGCTTGTGGGTGCCCGGCGCCATTGACGCGCGCGTCGCATGACTGGGCGCCCACAACCACGGCCGCTGATCGTCGGACTCCGCCGCGATGCCGAGCAGATCGTAGAGCGCGCGCTGCATGCGGTTTGCGGCCGGGAAGATCGGCGACAGATCGGGATAGCGCGAGCGATCGTCGGGCAGCGTGTGCTCGAGCAGCGTCAAGCCGTCGTGATCCTCGAGGACGACGCGAATCAGGAAGCCGCGGTGGCGGTCGCGCTCGTCGCTGCCCCACAGCGCGACGAGGCGTCCGTCGTTCTCCCAACAGAGCCGGCAAGCGGTCAGCAGCTGCCCGGAACTCGCCTGCGCGCGCTGTGCAGGCACGCTCGCTGCAAGCGGTGCGGCGACCAGGCCGAGAGGCGCGACGTTCATCCGATGAGCCGCGCCGCGCTGCGATACCAGTCGGCGAGAAACGGCGGAATCCACAGGCCGAGCATCAGCACGAGCGCGAGATGCACGAATACGGGCAGCATCGCGGGCCGCACGGGGAGCCGCGCCGCGGTCGTCTCACCGAAGACCATCGGCTGCACCTTGGAGAAGATCGCCGCGAACGCGACGCCGAGCGCGGCGAGCAGGAACGGCGTCGCCCACGGCTGCTCGCGCATCGCGGTCGTGAGAATCAGGAACTCGCTCGCGAACACGCCGAACGGCGGCATGCCGAGGATCGCGAGTGCGCCGAGGGCCAGTCCCCATCCGATGACCGGGCTGATCGTCACGAGGCCGCGAATGTCCTGCATGATCTGCGTGCCGGTCTTCTGCGCCGCGTGGCCGGCGGCGAAGAAGATCGCCGACTTGGTCAGCGAATGCACGGTCATGTGCAAAAGGCCCGCGAAGTTGGCGACCGGTCCGCCGAGCCCGAACGCGAACGTGATGATCCCCATGTGCTCGATCGACGAGTACGCGAAGAGCCGCTTGATGTCGCGCTGCCGCAGCAGCAGGAAGGCCGCGATGACGACCGACACGAGGCCGAAGCCCATCATCAGGTTCTTCGCGAATGCGCCGGGCAGCGCGCCGTCGACCAGCACCTTGCAGCGGACGACGGCATAGAGCGCGACATTGAGGAGCAGGCCGGAGAGCACCGCGGATACCGGCGTCGGGCCTTCGGCGTGCGCGTCGGGCAGCCAGTTGTGCAGGGGCACGAGCCCGACTTTCGTGCCGTAGCCGACGAGCAGGAACACGAACGCGATCGCGAGCACGGTCGGCTCGAGATCGGCGCGCACCGTGTTGAGCTCCGTCCAAAGCAGTGCGTTGCCGCCCGCGCCGAGCAGCTTGCCGGCGGCAAAATACAGCAGGATGGTGCCGAAGAGCGCCTGCGCGATGCCGACCCCGCACAGGATGAAGTACTTCCACGCGGCTTCCAGGCTCGCCGGCGTGCGATAGAGCGACACGAGGAGAACCGTCGTCAGCGTCGCGCCTTCCATCGCGACCCACAGCACCCCGACGTTGTTGGTCAGCAGCGCGAGCAGCATCGTGAACGTGAAAAGCTGGTACATGCTGTGGTAGAGGCGAAGCCTTCCCACCGTGAGTCGCCCGTGCTCCGCCTCGACGAGCATGTAAGGCCGCGAGAACACCGACGTCGTGAACGCCACGAACGCCGTGAGCGCGACCAGGAACACGTTGAACGGATCGACGAGGAACTGTCGGCCGAGCGCGACCATCGGTCCGTCGACGATCACCTCGATCGTGAGCGCAGCGGCGGCGAGGAACGTGGCGAGGCTCGCCAGGACGTTCACGCGCGACGCGTAGGGCCGGTCGCCGACGAACGCGAGGACGGCGGCGCCGATCACCGGCAGCGCGAGGACGGCGAGGATCGCGATCATCGCGGTGGATGGGCGACGCCCGAAGGCGACGCCGGCACGTCCACCCCAGGCGCGGGCGGCCGGTTCCCCTGCTCGTCGCGCAGCTGCTCGAGGTGCTTGAGGTCGAGGCTGTCGAACTGCTCGCGGATCTGGAAGAAGAACACGCCGAGGATCAGCATGCCGACGAGCACGTCGAGCGCGATGCCGAGCTCGACGACCATCGGCATGCCGTACGTGGCGCTGGTCGCGGCGAAGAACAGGCCGTTCTCCATCGACAGGAAGCCGATCACCTGCGGGATCGCCTTGCGCCGCACGATCATCATCAAGAACGAGAGCATCACGCACGCGATCGCGATGCCGAGCGTCGAGCGCGTCACGGTGCTCGCGATCTCGGAGATCGGCAGCGCGAGGTTGAACGCGAACACGACGAGCACGATGCCGATCAGCATCGTCGTCGGAATGTTGACGAGGCCCTCGAATTCCCAGCGCACGTCGAGCTTGCGCACGAGCCGGTAAAGGATCCACGGCAGCAGGAACACCTTGAGCGCGAGCGTCAGCGCGGCGGACTGGTAGAGGTGCGGCTGCTGCGTCGTGTACGCGACGACCGCCGTCGACAGCGCGAGCACGAGGCCTTGCGCGGCGAAGAGGTCGATCAGCGACACGACGCGTCGCTGCGACAGCATCGCGAACGCGAGCAGCAGCAGCACCGAGGCGAAAAGGTTGATGAGCTGCGGGGCGACGGGCATTTCAGCGGTCGTTAGGCGCCGAGCAGGAGCTTGACGAGCATCGCCAGCACGGCGAGCAGGAACGCCGTACCGAGGAACTCCGGAGCGCGGAAGATCCGCAGCTTCGCCGACAGCGTCTCGATCAGCGCGAGCGCGGCGCCGCCGACGGCGAGCTTGGCGATCAGCACCGGAGCCGCCGCAAGGATCGCCAGCGCGTTCGCGCCCTCGGCGATGCCGAACGGCACGAAGAGCGCGAGCCCGATGCACGAATAGTTGAAGAGCTTGAGCGCCGATGCCCATTCGAGCAGCGCGAGGTGGCGCGCCGAATATTCGAGCAGCATCGCCTCGTGGATCATCGTGAGCTCGAGGTGCGTCGCCGGGTTGTCGATCGGGATGCGCGCGTTCTCGGCGAGCGACACCATCGTGAAGGCGACGCCGGCGAACGCGAGGCTCGGGTAGATGCCGATCGGCCCGTGCGCGAGCGTATCGACGATCGTGGGCAACGACGTGGAACCCGAGATCAGCGACGCGGTGAAGAGCACCATCAACAGCGCAGGCTCCGCGAGAAAGCCGATGAACATCTCGCGCCGTGCGCCGAGCGAGCCGAACGCCGTGCCGATGTCCATCGCCGCCAGCGCGATGAAGACGCGCGCAAGCGCGAACAATCCGACGAGGGCGATCGCGTCGGCGGCCGTGCCGAACGGCAGCGCGGTGCCGAGCGACGGCACGATCGCCGCGGCGCAAGCCATAGCGCCGAATACGATGTAGGGAGTGATGCGAAAGATCGGGGAGGCGTTCTCGGCGACGACCGCGTCCTTGACGAACAGCTTGTGGATCGTGCGGTACGGCAACAGGATCGAGGGCGCCCGCTTGTTCGAGAGCCACGCCCGGCACTGGTTCACCCAGCCCACCAGAAGCGGCGCGAGCGCCAGGGCGACTGCGACCTGCAGCAGCTGCGAGGCGAGCGCGCCGAAGCTCATCGCGCCCGCGTCAGCGCACGAAGAACAGCAACGCGATCAGCGTCACGAAGCTGTAGCCGAGATAGACGCCGATGCGACCCTGCTGCAACAAGCCCACCACGCGAGCGAGCGCCTCGACGACGCGCGCGATGGGCAGGTAGAGCCACGACCATAGGCGATCGCTCGCCCGCATGAAGTACACCGGGCTCGTGTCGGAAGGCGAGGGCAGGTGCCGCTCGATGTGAAAGAACGGCTCGAAGACCTGCCGGATCGGCTGGCCGAAGCCCTCCGCGGTGTCCTGCATGCGCGGCGTCATGATCGGGAAGCCGCAGTTCCACGCGGGCGCCCGGCGAACGCGGCCATGCCAGACGCGGTGCACGACGAACATCGTCACGAGCACGACGCCGACGATCACCCCGAGCGCGATCACCGGGCTGTAGCTCGACCGCTCGAGCGCGACGGGCGCCAGCAGCCACCACGAGGACTCGCCGGCGGCGCGCACGCTCGTCGCGAGCAATTGCGTGTTCACGTGATCGATCGCCCCGATCACGTTCACCGGGATCAGGCCGAGCACCACGCAGCCGAGCGCGAGGAGCGCGAGCGCCGTCCGCTCGCGGACGCCCGCGTCGTGCGCGTGCGCGAGATCCGGCTCGCGCGGGCGGCCGAGGAACACGACACCGTAGAACTTCACCATCACGTACGCGGCGAGCGCGACGGCGAGTACGAGCGCCGCGGCGGCGAGCGGCACCAGCATGTTGACGAACGTTTGCGGCAGGCTCGGCGTGAACAGGAACGCCTGCAGAAGCAGCCACTCGGAGACGAAGCCGTTGAGCGGCGGCAGCCCCGCGATCGCCAGCGTGCCGACGAGCGCGAGCCACGCGACCCAGGGCATCCGATGGATCAGTCCGCCGAGACGGCCAAGGCTTCGCTCGCGCGTGGAATGCAGCACCGAGCCGGTGGCGAGGAAGAGCAGGCTCTTGAAGAACGCGTGATTGAGCGCGTGATAGAGGGCGGCGGTGAGCGCGATGCCGGCGAGGAGCGGCTTCTCGTTCGCCTGGAAAACGATCGCGAGGCCGATGGCCGCGACGATCACGCCGATGTTTTCGATCGACGAATAGGCGAGGAGCCGCTTCATGTCGGTCTGCACGGCGGCGAAGATGACGCCGAAAAGCGCAGTCAGCAGGCCGAGCGCGAGCGCGCCGACGCCCCACCACCACAGCTGCACGTGCAGCAGGTCGAACGTGACGCGCAGCATTCCGTAGATGGCGGTTTTCAGCATCACGCCGCTCATCAGCGCCGAAACGGGCGAGGGCGCCGCCGGATGCGCCTCGGGCAGCCAGACGTGCAACGGCAGCAAGCCGGCTTTCGCGCCGAAGCCGGCGAGTGCGAGGAAGAACGCGACGCTCGGCCAGGCGCCGGGCAGCGTCACGCCGCGCATGGCGTCGAACGTGTAATCGCCGCGGCCGCCCTGCAGCACGCCGAAGCACAGGAGGATCGCAATCGCGCCGACGTGTGCGATCAGCAGGTAGAGATAACCCGCCCGGCGAATCTCGGCCTTGCGATGATCGGTCGTAACGAGGAAGAACGAGGCGAGCGCCATCGTCTCCCACGTGACCATGAACAGGTACGCGTCGTCGGCGACCAGCACGAGCGCCATCGCGGCGAGGAAGACGTGGTACTGCAGTCCGAGAAGCCCCGGGGCGGCGCCTTCCTCGCTGCGAAAGTAGCCCGACGAGAAGAGCGAAATGCACGCGCTCGCGCAGCCGAGGAGCAGCAGGAAGAATGCGGACAGCGGATCGAGGCGCAGGTGGAACGGCAACTCGGGGAGCCCGAGCGGCAGCACGAGCGTCTGCGGCGCGTCGCCGAGCGCGCCCAGCGCGAGCGCGGCGACGAGGAGGCCGACAATCGCGCCCGCGGGGAACAGCACGCGCACGATGCGCAGGTCGCGCGGTTTCGCGATGCACAACACGCCGATCGCGAGCCACGCCGCAATGGCGACCACGATCGCGGAAAGCGCCGGCATGGCGGGCGCTATTTGACGCGCATGCCGGGCACGGCGCCGGCGTCGGGTGCGAGCAGGTAGACGCCCGGGCCTTCGCCCGAAGCGGCGAGGATCATGCCCTCGGAGACGCCGAAGCGCATCTTGCGTGGCGCGAGATTGGCGACCATCGGCGTGAGACGACCGACGAGCGTCTCGGGCGCGTAGGCGGACTTGATGCCGGCGAACACGGTGCGCGTGCCGAGGTCACCGACGTCGAGCGTCAGCTTCACGAGCTTGTCCGCGCCCTCGACGGATTCGGCCGCCACGATGCGCGCGACGCGAAGGTCGATCTTCGCGAAATCCGCGATGTCGATCGTCGACGTAGCCGGGCCGGAAGAACCGACGGCGTTCGCCGACGATTTGCTCGGCTCCCCTCGCCCGCTCGCGGAAGACGGGCTGGGCTCGAGCACGGCATCCTCGATCCCGAGCAACGCATCGATCTGCTTCGGATCCACGCGGGTCATCAGGTGCTTGAACGCCCGGACATGCGAAGACTCCTTCCACGCGTCGGACCACACGAAGTCGCGATCGAGGCCGAAGAGCTCCCGCGCGACGCGCGAAGCGACGTCGGGCAGCACGGGCGCGAGCATCACCGTGAGCGACTGGAAGCCGTACAGCGCCTGCGAGCAGACGGTTTGCAGCCGGTCGCGCTGAAGCGGATCCTTGGCGAGCACCCAGGGTTGCGCCGAGTCGAACGCTTCGTTGATGCGGTCGGCCATGCGCATGACGTCGCGCAGCACCTTGCCGTACTCGCGGGCGTCGTAGTTGCGCCGCGCCGCTTCGGCTTCCGTCTGGACCATCGTCAGCCGGTTGGCCCGTTCCGTCGCCGATTCCGACGGCGTCGCGAGCGCGCCGGCGAAGTGCCGCGTGACGAACGGCGCCGCGCGGCTCGCGATGTTGACGTACTTGCCGATCAGGTCACTGTTGACGCGCGCGATGAAATCGTCGGGCGCGAAGTCGACGTCCTCGACGTGCGAGTTGAGCTTGGCCGCGAGGTAATAGCGGAGCCACTGCGGCTCGAGCCCGAGCTCGATGTAGCGCTGCGGCGAAATTCCCGTGCCGCGCGATTTCGACATCTTCGCGCCGCCGGACAGCACGAGGAAGCCGTGCACGAACACGTTCGTCGGCGTCTTGCGGCCCGAGAAGTGGAGCATCGCGGGCCAGAACAGCGTGTGGAAGTAGACGATGTCCTTGCCGATGAAGTGGTACTGCTCGACCTCGGGCGCCGAGATGAATTCGTCGAAGCTTCGCGTGTCGCCGAGCTTTCGCGCCGCACCGGAATCGAAGTGCTTCTTCAATGCCGCGAGATAACCGATCGGCGCGTCGAGCCAGACGTAGAAGTACTTCGGCGGAACGCCTTCGGGTTGATCCGGGATCTCGATGCCGAAGTAGGGCGGGTCGCGCGAGATGTCCCAGTCGTTCAGGTGCTTGCCGTCGTCGACGAGCCACTCCTGCACCTTGTTGAACACTTCGGGTTGCAGCGATTGCCCCGGCGCCGGCTGCGCCGTCCACTTTTTCAGGAACTCGACGACTTCCGGCGCCGACAGCCGGAAGAAGAGGTGCTCCGATTCGCGCATCTCGGGCTTCGCGCCCGTGAGCGTCGAATACGGCTCGATCAGGTCGGTCGGTGCGTACGTCGATCCGCAGACCTCGCACGCGTCGCCGTACTGGTCCTTCGCGCCGCATTTCGGACACGTGCCCTTGATGTAGCGGTCGGGCAGGAACATGCGCTTGATCGGGTCGAAGAACTGCGAGATCGTGCGCGTGGCGATGAGACCGCGCTGGTGCAGCGCGCGGAAGATCGTTTGCGCGAGCTCGACGTTCTCCGGTGAATGCGTGGAGTACGTCGTATCGAAGCTGATTCGATAGCGCGCCCAGTCCTCGCGGTGCGATTCTCCGACGCGCGCGATCAGCGCCTCGGGCGTGATCCCTTCCGCCTCGGCGGCGAGCATGATCGGCGCACCGTGCGTGTCGTCGGCGCAAACGAAATGCACCGTGTTCCCCTGCATCCGCTGGAAGCGCACCCAGATGTCGGCCTGGATGTACTCCATGATGTGCCCGATGTGGAACGGCCCGTTCGCGTAGGGCAGCGCTGTCGTGACGAACAGCGTGCGGACCGGGGGCTGCGACATTCCGAGTTTCGAGCGCGAGGAAGGTGAAACGGAGAATCGCGGATTCTAGCAAATGCGTCGTTTGCGCCCTCTCTCGTGCCCGGGGCCGCGCGCCGTCTTTGCGCTACGTGATCCTCCGCGAAGCTTCGCTTTCCAGGCGAAGGCTAAAATGACGGATGCGATGCCGAAGCATCGCGCTCCGATTCTCCTCGTTCGCGCCCGCGGGCCGCGGACGATCCCTGCCGAGGAAGCCATGGCCGTGACCGAACAGGACGTGCAGAAGCGTCTGCGCGAACTCACCGACCCGAATCTCGAACGCGACTTCGTAAGCGCGAAGGAGGTGAAGAAGATCGTCGTCGAAGGAGGCCACGTCACCGTCGACGTCCAGCTCGGCTACCCCGGGCGCAGCCAGTACGAGACGATCCGCAGCCTCGTTCACGACGCGGTCGCGGCGCTGCCCGGCGTGTCGCGCGCGACGGTGAACGTCACGCAGAAAACGACGTCGCACGCGGTGCAGCGGGGCGTGAAGCTCATTCCCGGCGTGCGCAACGTCATCGCCGTCGCGAGCGGCAAGGGCGGCGTCGGCAAGTCGACGACCGCCGTCAATCTCGCGCTCGCCCTCGCCGCGGAAGGTGCGCGGGTCGGCATCCTCGATGCGGACATCTACGGGCCCTCCCAGCCGATGATGCTCGGCCTCACCGGCCGCCCCGAATCGACCGACGGCAAGACGATCGAGCCGATGGAGGCGTATGGCGTGCAGGCGATGTCGATCGGCTTCCTGATCGACACCGACACGCCGATGGTCTGGCGCGGCCCGATGGTGACGCAGGCGCTCGAGCAACTGCTGAAGGACACGAACTGGCGCGACATCGACTACCTGATCGTCGACATGCCGCCGGGGACCGGAGACATTGCGCTGACGCTGTCGCAGAAGGTGCCGGTCACCGGCGCGGTGATCGTGACGACGCCGCAGGACATCGCGTTGATCGATGCTCGCAAGGGCCTCAAGATGTTCGAGAAGGTCGGCGTGCCGATCCTCGGCATCGTCGAGAACATGGCGATCCATGTCTGCTCGAAGTGCGGCGCGGAAGAGCACATCTTCGGCGAGGGCGGTGCGGCGCTGATGTCGCGCGATTACGGCGTCGAGGTGCTCGGCAGCCTGCCGCTCGACATCCGGATCCGCGAGCAGGCGGACTCGGGCCGGCCGAGCGTCGTCGCCGATCCCGACGGACCGGTCGCCGAGAAGTACAAGCAGATCGCACGGAGGGTGGCGATCGCCGTGGCGAAGAAGGCCGAGGACTTTTCGGGGAAGTTTCCCAACATCGTCGTGCAGAACACGTAGCGGCTGCGCTGCCGCATCGCGGATGGATCGCCGACCGATGCACGCCGCCAGCCGCGAGGCGTTTCGAATCGTTCCCGACCGGGAGTAGACGTCGTGTCCATCAAATCGGACAAATGGATTCGCGCGATGGCGGCATCGCATCGGATGATCGAGCCGTTCGAGCCGCGCCAGGTGCGCGCGGCGAACGGCCATCGCATCGTGTCGTACGGCACGTCGAGCTACGGCTACGACATCCGCTGCTCGAACGAATTCAAGATCTTCACCAACATCAACTCGACGATCGTCGACCCCAAGAAGTTCGACGAAGGTTCGTTCGTCGATTTCGTCGGCGACGTATGCATCATTCCGCCGAACTCGTTTGCGCTCGCGCGGACCATCGAATACTTCCGCATACCGAGGAATGTGCTCGTCTGCTGCCTGGGAAAGAGCACGTATGCACGCTGCTTCCGCGGCGACACTCGCGTGGCGCTGGTCGATGGAACGTCGCCGACGCTCGAGGAGATGGCCCGGCGCGCCGATGGCGGAGAGCTTTTCTGGGGATACAGCATCGGCGAGCATGGGCGCGTGATCGTTTCGCTGCTGGACGCGCCGCGTCACATTGGCGTCGACGCCGTGCTCGAAATCGAGCTCGACAACGGTGAATTGATCCACGCGACGCCGGATCACGAATTCGTCCTTCGCGACGGATCACTGCAACAGGCGGCGGACCTTCGACCGGGAAGATCGTTGATGCCGCTCTATCGTGACCTCGCGCGCGGCTACGAAGCCGTGTACCAGCCGATGCAGAATCACATGTTGCCGACTCACCGGCTGGCCGACGAATGGAATCTTCGCGCCGGCATCTACGGAGACGAACCCGGAACGCATCGACATCACGTCGACTTCAATCGCAGGAACAATCGGCCGACGAATATCGAACGCATGCGTGCCGCTGATCACATTCGGCTGCATAACGACGAGTCGTATGGTGACGAATTCGATGCGCGGGCGCACGGTCAGGCAATTCGTGACGCGTTCGCGCGTCTCGGCGCCGACGAGGGGTGGGTTCGGCGGTTCTCGGAAATGCAATCACATCGGGCGCGTGCCTTTTGGAGCGATCCTCGCTACGCTGCAATTCGAGAATCGCTCCGTGACGCGCGGAAGAATCCCTCGGACGAGACGCGCGAGCGGCATCGGCGCGCGATGACCGAGCGGTATCGAGACCCGATCGAGCGTTTGCGTCAAGGTGAATCGAGCACCGCGGCTTGGGCGCGAGATGATGGTTCCCGTCGAAGCAAGCAGGCAGAAATTGCGAGATCAATCCGCGTGCGCGGAGACATCGATTCCGATCGCGTGCGACACGCGCTTCACCCGACGGGATCGATCAGGGGCGCCGCCCGATTCCTCGACTGCGACCGCTCGGTATTCCGGCGCTTTCCAGAAGAGGCCGCGCGATTTCGCGGGACGGCATTCCCACGAAACCACAAGGTTCACGCAATACGCAATGTGCCAGGCCAGCACGAGGTCTTTTGTCTCACCGTCCCCGAAGCCGGCAACTTCGCGCTCGAGGCGGGCGTCTTCGTTCGCAATTGCGGCATCATCGTGAACGTAACGCCCCTCGAGCCCGAATGGGAAGGTCACGTCACGCTCGAGTTCTCGAACACGACGCCGCTGCCGGCGAAGATCTACGCGAACGAAGGCGTCGCGCAGGTCATTTTCTTCGAGTCCGACGAAGTCTGCGAGACGTCGTACAAGGATCGCGGCGGCAAGTACCAGGGACAACAGGGCGTGACGCTGCCGAAGATGTAACCGTCACCTCCGACACGTGTCTGACACTCCTCTGACACGTGTCTGACACCGCCGTTATTTGCCGAACTGGGCGGTGACGAGGTAGACGACGGCGCCGATCATCGCCGCCGCGGGCAGGGTGATCACCCACGCGATCACGATGCGCTGTGCGACGCGCCAGCGCACCGCCGCCGCTCGCCGCGCGGCGCCCACGCCGATGATGGCGCCCGTGATCGTGTGCGTCGTCGACACCGGCACGCCGAACGCGGTGGCGAGGTAGAGCGTGATCGCCCCGCCCGATTCGGCGCAGAACCCCTGGATCGGCTTCAAGTGCGTGATTCGCGAGCCCATCGTGTGCACGATGCGCCAGCCGCCGATCAGCGTGCCGAGCGCCATCGCCGCCTGGCAGCTGATCACCACCCAGAACGGCACGTGGAAGTCGCCGCCGAGCATCCCCTGCGAGAACAGGAGCACGGCGATGATGCCCATCGTCTTCTGCGCGTCGTTGCCGCCGTGGCCGAGCGAGTAGGCGCCGGCGGAAACGAGCTGCAGGATGCGAAAGCGCCGGTCGACCGCGAAGGGCATCGACTTCCGGTTCACCCAGGCGACGATCACCGCGATGAGCTGCGCGAGCACGAACCCGAGGAGTGGTGAGAGCACGATGCCGAGCGCAGTCTTCGTGAGCCCCGAGTAAACGACCGCGTCGACGCCCGCTTTCGCGACGCCGGCGCCGACGAGGCCGCCGATCAGCGCGTGGCTGCTGCTCGAGGGCAGGCCCCACGCCCACGTGATCGCGTTCCACGCGATCGCGCCGGTGAGCGCGCCGAAGATGACGGCCGGGTCGATCGCGTTGGCCTCGACGATTCCGGTGCCGAGCGTGTTCGCCACGTGCAGGCCGAAGACGGCGAACGCGATGAAGTTGAAGAACGCGGCCCAGGCGACGGCGAGACGCGGGCTCAGCACGCGCGTCGACACCACGGTGGCGATCGAATTCGCGGCGTCGTGCAGGCCGTTCATGAAATCGAACAGCAGCGCCACCCCGACGAGACCGAAGATCAGGACCGGGCCGAGCGCGGCGCTCTCCATGGGCCCGGCTCAGACGTGCTTCGCCGTGATCTGCTGGATCTGGTTCGCGACGTCGTCGCACTTGTCGACGACGCGCTCGATCCATTCGTAGAGTTCCTTCTGGTCGAGATAGGCGACGGTGTCGAGATCGCCTTGCCGAAGCCCCGCACGGATGCGCGACAGTGCCGAGTCGTACGTCTCGTCGGCCTGCTCCTCGATCTGTCCTACGCGCTGGCAGATCGTATAGATCTGCCGGTATTCGCGGGTGATCGAATCGAGGAAAGGCATCGCCTTCTTCAGCAGCTCCGCGCTCTCGACGATGCCGTTCACCATCGAAAGCATGTCGGGTGGAACCGTCGCCGGCGCGTACCGCTGGATGCCCTTCGCGGTGTCCTCGATCAGATCGACGACGTCGTCGAGCTCGTGCGCGAGCGCCAGGATGTCCTCGCGATCGATCGGCGCGTTGAAGGTGCGGTTCGCCGACAGGAAGATCTCGCGCACCACGGCATCGGACCGCTTCTCGATGGCGCGGATCGACGCGATGTGCGCATCGAGCGTCACCTCCCGCTTGTCGACCATGTCGCGCAGCTCGAGCGAGGCGTCGACCATGCAGTCGGCCTGCTCGCAGAACAGCGTGGTGAAGCTCTTTTCCGGCGGCATCAGCCGGCTGAACAGATTGAGGGCCATGGCGGTCGGAGAGGGGCGGGACGCGGTGGGAGGTGCGACGCTTGCACACGGCGGCACGAGCGTGCAGGCGCGATGGTACCCGACGGCGCCGACCGCGATCGAAACGTCGTCGATTGCCGACACTCGCGTATCGCTTGCGCGGGCGCTCCCGATTTGCCGCACAATGCGCGCCCATGTTCACCGGAACCCGATGCGATGTCGCGATCGTCGGCGGGGGCATCGTCGGCTCGTCGGTCGCGTATTTCCTGGCGCGACTCGCGCCGGCGGCCGAGGTCGTCGTCGTCGAGCCCGACCCGACCTACGCATGGGCATCCACGCTGCGCGCATCGGGAGGCGCGCGGCGGCAGTTCTCGTGTCCCGAGAACATCGCGATGTCGAACTTCTCGATTCCGTTCATCGCCGACGCCGATCAGGAGCTCGCGGTGGACGGCGAGCCGGCCCACGTCGAGTGGCGGCGCGGCGGCTATCTCTTCATCGTGGGCGCCGGCGACGTATCGATCCTGCGTGACAATTGCGCGGCGCAGCGCGAACACGGGGTCGACGCCGTGTGGCTCGACGCCGACGCTCTGCAGGCTCGCTTCCCGTCGATGAACCTCGACGGCATCGCCGCCGGCGTGCTGACGCCCGACGATGGCTGGTGCGATCCCAACGGCCTGCTGCAGGGCATGCGCCGCAAGGCGCGCGCACTGGGCGCCCGTTACGTCGACGATCGCGTCGTCGCAATCGATCACGACGCCTCGGCCGTACACGCGGTGCGGCTCGCTTCGGGTCGCAAGCTGCAGACGGACGCGGTCGTCAACGCCGCCGGCGCATGGGCAAAGGAGATCGCCGCGATGGTCGACATGCCGCTTCCGATCGAGCCGCTGCGCCGCTTCGAGCACTACTTCGAGACGCCGAACGCGATCGAGCCGCTGCCGTACGTCAAGGACATGGCGCGCCTCGCGTTTCGCCCCGAAGGCCGCGCGCATGCGTCGGCGGGCGGTGGACAGGTCCGGGGCTACTCCGGCGGGCTCGTCGACTCCAACGAGCCGCGCGGCTTCAACTTCGACGTCGACCACGACTATTTCGAGCGTGTGGTCTGGCCGGCGCTCGCATACCGCTTTCCCGCGTTCGAGGCGTGCCGCTGCAAGCGTACGTGGTCGGGCCTCTACGAGCAGAACGAGCTCGACGGCAATCCGGTCATTGGGAACTGGGAGGCGCGCCTTGCGAACTTCTACGTCGTCGCCGGCTTCTCCGGGCACGGCATGATGCACGCGCCGGCGGCGGGACGTGCGATCGCCGAACGGATCGTGCACGGGCGGTATCAAACGATCGACCTGACGCGCCTCGGCTATCGTCGCATCGCCGCGCACGCCCCGTATCCCGAGCGGGGCATCCTGTGACGTCGCGCACGCGGAACTTTGCCCCGCGCGCTAGTCTATTGGGGTCGAACGCCAGGATTCGAAACGATGGCGCGCTCGTCGCTCCGACCCCAAGAGGGAGACCACGATGAAATTCCGCTTTCCCGTCATCATCATCGACGAAGACTACCGCGCCGAGAACGCGAGCGGCCTCGGCATTCGCGCGCTCGCCCGTGCCATCGAGGCGGAGGGCATGGAAGTGCTGGGCGTGACGAGCTACACCGACCTCGCGAGCTTCGCGCAGCAGCAGTCGCGCGCCTCGGCGTTCATTCTGTCGATCGACGATGAGGAGTTCGGCGCCGGCTCGCCCGAGGAGACGCGGCAGGCGCTCGCGAAGCTCCGCGCGTTCGTCGAGGAGATCCGCTTCCGCAATTCCGAGATCCCCGTGTTCCTGCACGGGGAGACGCGGACGTCGCGGCATATTCCGAACGACATCCTGCGCCAGCTGAACGGCTTCATCCACATGAACGAGGACACGCCGGAGTTCGTCGCGCGCTACATCCTGCGCGAGGCGCGCACGTACCTCGACAGCTTGGCACCCCCGTTCTTCCGCGCGCTCGTCCACTATGCGAACGACGGCTCTTACTCGTGGCACTGCCCGGGGCACTCGGGAGGCGTCGCGTTCCTCAAGAGCCCGGTCGGGCAGATGTTCCACCAGTTCTTCGGCGAAAACCTGCTGCGCGCCGACGTCTGCAATTCGGTCGACGAGCTCGGCCAGCTGCTCGACCATTCGGGACCGGTCGCGGCGTCCGAGCGCAACGCCGCACGCATCTTCCATTCGGACGAGCTTTTCTTCGTCACCAACGGAACGTCGACGTCCAACAAGATGGTGTGGCACGCGACCGTCGCGCCCGGCGACATCGTCGTCGTCGACCGCAACTGTCACAAGTCGGTGCTGCACGCGATCACCATGACGGGCGCGATCCCGGTGTTCCTCACCCCGACGCGCAACAACATGGGCCTGATCGGACCGATCCCGATGGAGGAGTTCCGCTGGGAGAACATCGAAAAGAAGATCCGCGCGCATCCGTTCGCGCGCCACGTGAAGACCAAGCCGCGGATCCTGACGCTGACACAGAGCACCTATGACGGCGTGCTCTACAACGCCGACGCGATCAAGGACCTGCTGTCGACGCGGATCGACACGCTGCACTTCGACGAGGCGTGGCTGCCGCACGCGGCGTTCCACGACTTCTACCGGGGCATGCACGCGATCGGCAAGGACCGCCCGCGCTCGAAGGACGCGCTGATCTTCGCGACGCAATCGACGCACAAGCTGCTCGCGGCACTGTCGCAGGCGTCGCAGATCCTCGTGCAATACAGCGAGACGCGTCAGCTCGACCGCTACCGCTTCAACGAGGCGTACCTGATGCATTCGTCGACGTCGCCTCAGTACGCGATCATCGCGTCGTGCGACGTCGCGGCGGCGATGATGGAGCCGCCGGGCGGCACCGCGCTCGTCGAGGAGTCGATCATCGAGGCGCTCGACTTCCGCCGCGCGATGCGCAAGGTCGACCTCGAGTACGGCGACTCGTGGTGGTTCAAGGTGTGGGGTCCCGACACGCTCGCGGAGGAGGGGATCGGCGATCGCGAGGACTGGATGATCCGCGCCGAGGACACGTGGCACGGCTTCGGCGACCTGGCGCCGGGCTTCAACATGCTCGATCCGATCAAGGCGACGGTCCTGACGCCCGGCCTCGACGTGTCGGGCGACTTCGCCGAGCAGGGCATTCCGGCTGCCATCGTCACGAAGTATCTGGCCGAACACGGCGTGATCGTCGAGAAGACCGGCCTCTACTCGTTTTTCATCATGTTCACGATCGGCATCACCAAGGGGCGGTGGAACACGCTGTTGACCGCGCTGCAGCAGTTCAAGTCCGACTACGACGCGAATCAGCCGCTGTGGCGCGTGCTGCCCGAGTTCGTGCAGGCATATCCGCGCTACGAGAAGATCGGGCTGCGCGACCTTTGCGACAGCATTCACGGGATCTATCGCGCCAACGACATCGGACGCCTGACGACGGAGATGTACCTGTCGAACCTCGAACCGGCGATGAAGCCCGCCGACGCCTTCGCGCGGATGGCGCACCGCGAGATCGAGCGCGTCGAGATCGACGACCTCGAAGGACGCGTGACGAGCGTGCTGCTGACGCCGTATCCGCCGGGAATTCCGCTCCTCATCCCCGGCGAGCGGTTCAACCGGCAGATCGTCAAATACCTGCAGTTCGCGCGCGATTTCAACGAGCGCTTCCCCGGCTTCGACACCGACATCCACGGGCTCGTCGAGGAGGAGATCGAAGGACGCAAGCGCTACTTCGTCGACTGCGTCGCTGGCGCGAAGGTGATCGCGGCGATGCCGACCCTGCGCGTGCGCTCGGTGAAGAAGGCAACGTGACGGCGAGGTCGACGAAGCCGCTGCAAGTCGACGGGGTCCCGATCGCGAACGGCCGCGTACCGGCGCTCTGCGTCCCGCTCGTCGCCGCCACGGCGCCGGCGATTCTCGACGAGGTTTCGGTCATCATGCAGCAATCGCCCGACGTCCTCGAATGGCGTGTCGACCATTACGCCGGCGTCGCCGACGTCGAGAACGTCGTTGCGCTGGCGCGGCGCATTCGTGAAGCAGCGCCTCGTACGCCGTTGATCTTCACGCTTCGCTGTGAGCGCGAGGGAGGCGCGCCGACGCGGCTCGATGATGGCCGCACGATCGCCTTGTACGGGGCGATCTGCAGCGCGCGTTGCGCCGAGTTCGTCGACTACGAACTCGGCAACGGCACCGGGAATTTTGCACGCGTGCAGGCCGTCGCGCGCGAACATGGCGTCGGCGTGATCGGCTCGTTCCATGATTTCTCGTGCACGCCGGACGCGGGAGTGCTCGCTGCGAAGTTCGAGCAGGCGAAGCGCGAAGGCGCCGACGTGGCGAAGGTCGCGGTGATGCCGGCCGATGCACGCGATGTGCTGACGTTGCTGGACGCCACGTGGCAAGCCGCGCACGCGTTGGACATGCCACTGATCAGCATGGCGATGGGATCGCTCGGCGCTCTTTCGCGCATCGCCGGGCATCTCTTCGGTTCGTCCCTGACGTTCGCCGCAGGCGAGAGAGCCTCGGCCCCCGGACAGATGCCGATCGACGCGCTGCGCCGCGCCATCGCTCTGCTCGACCCGGCACCGCGAATGCGCTGAGCGCCCGCTGCCGCACCGGCGGCATTGCGGAGCCTCGCTACGCGCACGATCGTGCGTTTGCGGGCCGATCCGCAAGCAGGTCGCCTCGTTGCGCGCCGCGTCGCAGTGCTGCAAGCCTCGCCGGCGTGGCGCCGCTTACGAGCCGGCACGCTCGCGATCGGGCGGCTGCAGGGTCAGGTCCGGCCTGGGCTTGTCGCGCGCGCTGCCGTCGGGCAGCGTCGCATGGCATTCATTGAAGATGCGCGAGCCGCACGTCGCGCACGTCGTCGCGTCGAGCTTGCGATAGATCACCGCGAGCGCCTGGTCCTTGGTCGTGAACACGCGCTCGCGACCGATGACGTCGAGATAGCCGCCGCGCTCCAGAAGCGCGAGCGTTTCCGGCCGGAACTTGCAGAGGTAGAGCGTCGTCCCGGATTTGCGCAGCGACGTGGCCAGATTGGCAAGCATCTCGGCGCCGGCCGTGTCGATCAGGTTGATGCCCGTGCCGATCAGCAGGACGTGCCGCGCTGTCGGCATTTGCGCACGCAGCGCCTCGATTTCGTCCTGGATGTGCTCGACCGATCCGAAGAACAACGCGCCGTCGACGCGCAGCATGTCGACCTGCGGGCAGAGCGGCGTGTCCGCGTGAATGCGCCGGAAGCGCCTTTGCTGGGCAGGATCGGGCGCGACGCGCAACACGAGCGGGTGCGTGGCGCGATTGAGATAGACGAGGAGCGACACGAGGACGCCGACGAGGATGGCGACCTCGAGGCGGATCGTCAGCGTCGCGATGAACGTCACCGCGAGCGCGAGCGCGTCCCCGCGGCTCGTGCGCCACACGCGCCGTATCGAGGCAACGTCGATCAGGCCCATGGCGACGATGAACAGCACCGCCGCCATCGAAGCGACGGGCAGGAAGCCCGCGAGCGGCCGCACGAGCAGCAGGATGATCAGCAGCAGGAAAGCCGAGAACACGCACGCGAGCGGCGTGCGCGCGCCTGCCTCGTAATTCGCGCCCGTGCGGTTGAACGACCCCGACGTCGGATAGCTCGACGTGAACGCTCCTGCGATATTGGCGAGACCCTGCCCGATGAATTCCTGGTTGCCGTCGATCCGTTGCCCGGAACGCAGCGCGACCGCACGCGCGCTGGAAATCGCCTCGGACAGCCCGATCACCGTCAGCGCGAGCGCGATCGGTGCGAGCGTCTGCCACGTGTGAAGCGAAAACTCCGGCATCGACAGAGGCGGCACCGCGGAGGGCAGCGCGCCGATCGTCGGCACGCGCGCGATGCCGGTCAGTTCGAGAACGAACGCGAAGACGGCGCCCAGAACGATGCCGGTCAGCATGTAGGGAATGCGTGGAAGGAAACGACGGCCGGCGATCGACGCCGCCAGCGTGAAGACGCCCACGGCCAGCACGCCAAGATCGGTCTCGCCGAGGTGTGTCGAGAAGTCGCGCAGGCCGACGATGAAGCTCGCCTGCTGCGGTATCTGCAGGCCGAAGAAATTGCGCAGCTGCGCGCCGATGATCAGCAGCCCGGCGCCCGCGGTGAAGCCGATGACGACCGACGTCGAGATGAAGTTGACGAGCGAGCCGAGCCGCGCCACGCCGAGGCCGAGCTTGATGAGCCCGACCATCAGGTTCAGCGTGAGCACCAGCGCGACGTAAGCGGGCGAGAAAGGCAGTGCGAGCGCGCTCACGGTTGCGAAAACCATGAGCGACGTCGCGTTCGTCGGACCCGACATGAGGTGCCACGACGAGCCCCAAAGCGCGCCGACGATCGCAGGCAGCATCGAGCCGTAGAGACCGTACTCGGGCGGCATGCCGGCGAGCGTCGCGTACGCGACGCCTTGCGGCAGAACCATCACGGCGCCGACGAGCCCTGCGAGCACGTCGGCGCGCAGCGTGACGCGATTGACGCGATCGCGCCACGCGAGGAACGGGAAAAGCTCGAGCGCGAGCGGCGGCACGTTCAGGCGGCCGAGCGCCGGCGTTGCTGCGTGAGGCTCGTCAGACCTTGCCTTTCCAAGGGACGACGAGATGCTCGACGTAGCGCATCAGGAGATCGAACAGATAGGCGACGACGCCGATCACGATGATCCCCATGATCACGACGTCGGTGCGCAGGAAGTTCGACGCGTTCAGCACCATCTGGCCGAGACCGACCGTCGCCGCGACCATCTCCGCCGCCACGAGGGTGGTCCAGCCGAAGCCGATCGCGATCCGCATGCCGGTCATGATCTCGGGCATCGCCGCCGGAATCACGACGTGCCAGATCACCTGCCATTTCGACGCGCCCATCGAATACGCGGCGTTGATCTGCTCGATGGTCACGCCGCGCACGCCCGCACGCGCCGCCATCGCGAGGGGCGCGAAGCACGCAAGGTAGATGAGCACCACCTTGGCGGTCTCGTCGATGCCGAACCAGATGACGATCAGCGGCAGGTAGGCAAGCGGCGGGAGAGGGCGATAGAACTCGATCGGCGGATCGAAGATGCCGCGCGCGACCCGCGAAACGCCCATCGCGATGCCCACCGGGACGGCGGTCACGACGGCGAGCACGAACGCGGCGAAGACGCGATAGAGGCTCCACCAGAAGTGCTCGGCGAGCGGCTTGCCGCCCTGGATGTCGCCGCGCCACGCCTCGCCGAAGCTCGTGAAAATCTTCTCGGGCGTCGGCAGGAAGAGGTCCTTGATCCATCCTTGGTGCGTCGCGACCCACCACAGCGCGAGGAGCGCGACGACGGTGACCACGCTGATCAGCGTGCTCGACCCTTCGCCGGGAACGCTGTAACCCTTGATGGCGCGAAGTTCGCTGCCGGCGCTGGTCGCGTGGGTGGCGTCGGCGTTCGCGCCTGCGACGGTGTCGCCCGCAACGTGGGCCGCGCTCGGCGTGGCGTCGGGAATCGAGCTCATCTCGATGAAATTCTCATTCAGATGACCTCGGGCTCGTGCCGTGGCAGCGTCGAGTGGATGAGGTGCAGCACTTCCTCGCGCAGCGCGATGAAGCCGGCATCCGCTTTCACCTTGCGCGCATCCCGGCATTCGACGAACCGCCGGCCGAAGTCGAGCTTGTAGCGATGCGCGATGCGTCCGGGCGAGGGCGTCATCACGATCAGCTCGGTCGCGAGGAACAGGGCCTCCTCGACGCTGTGCGTGATGAAAAAGAACATCTTCCGCGTCGCCTGCCACATGTAGAGGATCAGCTCCTGGATCTGCTCGCGCGTCAGGGCGTCGAGCGCGCCGAGCGGTTCGTCCATCAGCATCACCTCGGGGTCGCTCGCAAGCGCGCGGGCGAGACCGACGCGCTGCTGCATGCCGCCCGACATCTGGTACACCGGATAGGTCGCGAATTTCTCCAGTCCGACGAGCTTCAGCTTGTCGATGGCGACGGCGCGCCGCGCGCTCCGCGCGACGCCGCGCATCCGCAGCCCGAACTCGACGTTCTCGACGACGTTGAGCCATGGCATCAACGCGTGCTTCTGGAAGACGACGCCGCGCTCGGCCCCCGGTCCGACGACCTGCCGGCCGTCGAGAACGATTTCACCGGCCGACGGCTGCATGAATCCGGCGATGCACGAAAGCAGCGTCGTCTTGCCGCAGCCCGACGCGCCGAGCGCGACGACGAAGTCGCCGGGATCGAGGCCGAGGTCGACGTTGGACAGCGCGAGCGTCGTGCGGCCGGACGTGCCGGCGTACTTGACGCTGACGTTGCGGATCTCGAGCTTGCTCAAGGGAGGGCTGCCGGTGGACAACAGCTCTCAAGATTACCGCGCCGGACGGGAACGCGCGAGTGGCAGTCTGCTTGCATTTCGACCGAAGGCTACACGAAGCGCCAGCGCAAAAAAGATCGGGACGCTCGCGACGTCCCGATCGTGTCCGCTTTCGCCGTCGGCGTGCGCTACTTCATCGCATCCTTGACGTACTGATCGGTGACCGCGACCGAGTAGTCGGGCAGTGTCTTCTCGATCTGCTTTTGCGACAGCTCGAACTTCGACGTCGCCTCGAGCGCCTTGGCGGCGATGCTGTTCCTTCCGCCGCCCAACCACTTGCTGTTCTGCTCGGCGAGCGTCGGGAAGCGATAGAGCGACATGCCGGCCGGCACGTCCTCGGGCTTCGCGCCCGACCACTTCGCCACCGCCTTCACCTCGGGCGAGTCGGCGGTCCACTTCGCCTTGTTGTCGCGATAGCGCGCGTCGGCGGCGGCGAGGACCTTCACGAACGCCACCATGAAGTCGTGGTGGTCCTTCGCCCAGTTCTTGTTGACCACGTAGCCATCGAAGGTCGCCTTGCCGGTTTCGGCCGACAGCTTGCCCGACGTCATGATCACCTTGCCGTCCTTCTTGACTTCCGAGAGCACCGGATCCCAGATCCACGTCGCCTGGATGTCGCCGCGCTGCCACGCCGCGCGCACTTCCGGCGGCCGCATGTTCAGGATCTGCACGTCCTTCGGATTGATGCCCGCCTGCTCGAGCGCCACCATCGTGTGGAAGTGGGTGGTCGAGTTGAAGGGCATCGCGATCTTCTTGCCCTTCAGATCCTTCACGCTGTTGATGCCGGAACCGTTCTTGGCGACGAGCGCCTCGGCGTCGCCGATGTCGTCGAGGATCCAGAAGAGCTGGAACGGCTCGCCGCGCGAGACCGCAGCGGCGATCCCCGCCGAGCCGACCTCACCGATCTGCACCGCATCCGAGGCCATCGCCTTGATCACTTCGCCGCCACCGCCGAATTGCTTCCAGTTGATCTTGTAGCCGGTCGCCTTCTCGAGATCTTTCGCCTCTTGCGAGACCCGGTACGGGTCGAGCATGTCCTGATACGCGATCGTCACTTCCTTTTGCTGCGCCACTGCCGCGCCGGCCGCGAAGGCCAGCGCGGCGCCGAGGATCCACAGTTTCATACTCCCTCCTGGTGAATTGGGGTCGGCAAGCCTAGAGCAAGGAGACGGTCTTTTGCAAGATGTCGATCATCGTGTCGATGTCCTTGCGCTCGGCGATGAACGGCGGCGCCACGAGCGCCGCGTCGCCGGTGTTCTTGAGGTTGAGGCCGTTGTCGAAGAGCTTCTTCTGCAACAGGTTGCCGCGCCGGCCCGGCACGCCGTCGGATTCGACGTCGAACGTCGCGAACATGCCGTAGCCGCGCACGTCGGTGACGTTGCGCGTGCCCTTCAGCGAAAACATCGCCTGCTGGAAGTACGGCGACAGCTCGCGTGCCCGCTCGAACAATCCTTCGGTGCGGTAGAGATCGAGCGTGGCGAGGCCGGCCGCGCACGCCGCTGGATGGCCCGAATACGTGTAGCCATGGAAGAACTCGATCGCGCCTTCCTGCGCGGCTCCCATGATCGTGTCGTGCACGCGCTCCGAGACGGCAACGGCGCCCATCGGCTGCGCGGCGTTGGTGAGCGCCTTCGCCATCGTCATCAGGTCGGGCGTGACACCGAAGCTTTGGCCCGCGAACGGCTGGCCGGTGCGGCCGAAGCCGGTGATGACTTCGTCGAAGACGAGCAGGATTCCATGCGTGTCGCAGATTTGGCGAAGGCGCTCGAGATAGCCCTTCGGTGGCACGAGGCAACCCGTCGAGCCCGCGATCGGCTCGACGAAGCACGCGGCGATGTTCTCCGCGCCGTAGAGATTGACGAATCGCAGCAGGTCGTCGGCGAGCTCGGCGCCGTGCTCGGGTTGTCCCTGCACGAAGCGGTTTTCGGGAAGCTGGGTGTGCCGCATGTGCACGACGCCGGCGATGCCCGGTCCGTACTTGCGACGGTTGTTGACGATGCCCGAGAGCGCGACGCCGCCGAAGTTGACCCCGTGGTAGGCACGCTCGCGCGACACGAACATCGTGCGGCCCGTCTCTCCGCGCGCCTGGTGGTAGGCGAGCGCCACCTTCATCGCCGTGTCGACCGCTTCGGAGCCGGAGTTCACGAAGAAGATCCGGTTGAGGTCGCCCGGCGTCAGCGCGGCCACGCGCGAGGCGAGCTCGAAGCTTTTCGGATGCGCGCGCATGAACGGCGCGACGAAGTCGAGCTCCTGCAACTGCCGGTGCACCGCGTCGGCGATTTCCTTGCGGCAGTGGCCCGCCGCGACGCAGAAGAGACCCGACGACGCGTCGATGATCTTGTCGCCGCGATCGGTGTAGTAGTAGAGGCCCTCGGCGCGCACGACGATGCGCGGGTCGGACTTGAAGTCGCGGTTCGGCGTGAACGGCATCCACAGCTCGTCGAGCGACAGTGGCTTTTGCGACGGTTGGTTGCGAAGCGTGAATTCGGCGTGGCCCATGGCGTCAGGTATCAGGTCAGGTATCAGAGGTGAGGTAACGGAGGTGCGGCGGCCAGCCGACCGCAGCGGCCGCCCAGCTCGATGGTTCATCATATGCCTTTTAGCCCCAAGGGTTGCCGGGTACAAGGAGCCAGAGAAGGCTCCCGCGCTGGGCCAGCGTCACGACCGCGCACAACACTGTTGCCTGACCTCCGTTACCTGAAATGTGGAACCAACTCATCCACCTGACCTTTCACGGCAAGGTCGGTCTGCAGGCGCAGATCCGGGAAATGCTCGTGGCCGCGATCCTCGACGGTCACATCCCGGTCGGTGTGGCATTGCCCTCGACGCGCGTGCTTGCCGCGCAACTGGGCGTCGCGCGCAACACGGTGGCGCTCGCCTACGAGCTCCTCGTCAACGAGGGTTACCTGGTCACGAAGAGCCGCAGCGGCCACTACGTCAATCCGGAGATCGTCGCCGGGCGCGCCACGCTGCCGCGGGCGCCGGCGCTGCGCGGCATGGCGGCGGGCACCGATTGGGCCGCACGCATCAAGGGCGCGCTCGCCCAACAGCGCAATATCGTGAAACCTCGCGACTGGCAGCGCTATCCGTTCCCGTTCATCTACGGTCAGTTCGACCCCGCGCTGCTGCCGCTGCCGGGATGGCGCGAATGCAGCCTGCAGGCGACGTCGGTGTCCGAGGTGCGCGGCTGGGCGGGCGACCTGATCGACGGCGACGACGCGTTGCTGATCGAGCAGATTCAGACGCGGCTGCTCGTGCGGCGCGGCGTGTTCGCCACGCCCGACGAGATCCTCGTCACCGTCGGCGCGCAACACGCGCTTTTCCTGCTCGCGACGCTGCTCGTCACCGGCGACACGACGGTCGGCATCGAGGACCCCGGCTATCCCGACGCGCGCAACATCTTCGCGTCGCGCACGGCGAACGTCGTGCGGCTGCCGCTCGACGGGCACGGACTCTCGCTGTCGCCCGCGCTCGATCGCTGCGACTACGTCTACGTCACGCCGTCGCATCAATGTCCGACGAACGTGACGATGCCGCTCGCGCGTCGCGAAGCGCTGCTCGAGTGGGCACGCACCCACGACCGCATCGTGATCGAGGACGATTACGAGATCGAGCTCGGCCTCGAAGGCCGCGCGCATCCGGCGCTGACCAGCCTCGACCGCAGCGGTCACGTCGTCTACGTAAGCAGCTTGTCGAAGACGCTCGCGCCCGGGATCCGCAGCGGCTTCATCGTGGCGCACCGCGATCTCGTGCGCGAGTTGCGCGCCTTGCGCCGACTGATGATTCGCCACCCCGCGGCGAACAACCAGCGGTCGGTCGGCCTCTTCCTCGCGATGGGTCATCACGATGCGCTGCTGCGTCGGTTGCGACAGGCGTATGCGGAGCGATCGCAGCGCGTCGCGCTCGCGCTGCGCGAGCATCTGCCCGACGTTCGCTTCAGCACGGTCGCGGGCGCCTCGTCGTTCTGGCTCGAGTTTCCGGCACACGTCGATACGCGCGCCCTCGCGGCGGACGCGGCGCGGCGCGGGGTGTTGATCGAACCCGGCGACGTCTTCTTCGCCACCGAGGACGGAACGCAGGCGCCGACGAACTTTGCGCGACTCGGCTTTGCGTCGATCGACGCCACGCGCATCGAGCCCGGCATCGCGATGCTCGCCGCCGCTCGCGCTGACACCAGCCGCGAGACGTCGCTGGCCCTACCGGGCGCGTTGCCGCGCGCGTAATCTCCCGGCCACCCCAGCAAGGGAGGTCCAATGCGCGTCGGCGTGCCGAAAGAAATCAAGGTTCGCGAGAATCGCGTCGGCTTGACGCCGTCGTCGGTCCGCGAGCTCGTCCATCACGGACACCAGGTGCGCGTCGAGCACGACGCGGGTCACGGCATCGGCGCCGCCGACGGCGATTACGAGCGCGAAGGCGCGACGATCGCGCCGACGGCGGTGGACGTCTACGGCGGCTGCGACATGATCGTCAAGGTGAAGGAGCCGCAGCCGAGCGAGCGAACGCTGCTGCGCCCCGGCCAGGTCCTCTTCACGTACCTTCACCTCGCACCCGATCCCGAGCAGACGCTCGACCTCGTGGCGAGCAATGCGGTGTGCATCGGCTACGAGACGGTGACGTCGCCCTCGGGCGGATTGCCGCTGCTCGCGCCGATGTCGGAGGTCGCGGGGCGCCTCGCCGTGCAGGCCGGTGCGCACTATCTGGAAGAGCCCAACGGTGGGAAGGGCATGCTGCTCGGCGGCGTACCGGGTGTCGCCGCGGGCTCCGTCGCCGTCATCGGTGGCGGCGTAGTCGGGACGCACGCGATCGAGATCGCGCTTGGCATGGGCGCACGCGTCACGGTGCTCGATCGCAGCGTCGAAGCGCTTTCGCGCCTGTGGGCGCATTACGGTGCGCCGCTGACGACGGTGTTCGCGACCGCCGAAGCGATCGAGCGTCACGTCGCGAATGCCGATCTCGTCGTTGGCGCGGTGCTGATTCCCGGCGCTTCGGCTCCCAAGATCGTCACGCGCGCGATGATCGCGAAAATGCAGTCGGGATCGGTCGTCGTCGACGTCGCGATCGATCAGGGCGGCTGCTTCGAGACGTCGCGTCCTACCACCCACGAGTCGCCGACGTATGTCGTCGACGGTGTCGTGCACTACTGCGTCGCGAACATGCCGGGGGCGGTGCCGCGCACCTCGACGTACGCGTTGAACAACGCGACGTTGCCGTTCGTGCTCGCGATCGCCGACAAGGGCTGGAAGCGCGCGCTTGCCGACGACGTGCACCTGCGCGCGGGGCTCAACGTGGCGCTCGGTCGCATCACCTATCGCGCGGTGGCGGAAGCGCTGGAGATGCGCCAGCGCTACGCATCCCCGGAAAGCGTGATCGGCGCGTAGGTTGGACGACGGCACGATCGGCACCCGCTCGATTGCGCCGCTGGCGCAAGCCCTGGCCTGGCTCTGGCCCTACCCCGGCGCAGGCGCTGGCCCCACAATGCAAGGTTGACCTCTCCTCTCACAGGACCCGCGGCATGAACACGATGACCGAAACCCGCAACCTGGCCGTGCAAGGACGCCAGAAGATGACGCCGTCGGAAGCCTTCGTCGAGACGCTCGTCGCGCAGGGCGTGAAAGACGTGTTCGGCATCGTCGGCTCGGCCTACATGGATGCGCTCGACATGTTCCCGCTTGCCGGGATCCGCTTCATTTCCGTGGCGCACGAGCAGGGCGCGGGGCACATGGCCGACGGCTATTCGCGCGTTTCCGGGCGTCATGGCGTCTGCATCGCGCAAAACGGCCCCGGCATCACGAACTTCGTCACGTCGATCGCCGCCGCGTACTGGGCGCATTCGCCGGTCGTGATGATCACGCCGGAGACCGGATCGATGACGCTGGGGCTCGGCGGCTTCCAGGAGACGGAGCAGATGCCGATCTTCTCGAAGATCACGAAGTACCAGGCGCACGTGAACAACAGGGCGCGCATGGCGGAGCTGACGGGCCGCGCGTTCGATCGCGCGACGCTCGAGATGGGCCCCACGCAGGTCAACATCCCGCGCGATTTCTTCTACGGAGACATCGAGTGCGAGATTCCGCGGCCGCTTGCGATCGAGCGTGGCGCGGGTGGCGAGACGAGCCTCGACGAAGCGGCGGCGCTGCTCGCCCAGGCGCAATTCCCGGTGATGCTCGCCGGCGGCGGCATCGTCATGGGGCAGTCGGAGAAGGATGCGATCGCGCTCGCCGAACTGCTCCAGATGCCGGTTTGCACGAGCTACCTGCACAACGACGCGTTCCCGGCGAAGCATCCGCTTTGGTGCGGCCCGCTCGGTTATCAAGGCTCGAAGGCGGCGATGAAGCTGATCGCGAAGGCCGATGTCGTGCTCGCGCTGGGGACGCGCCTCGGTCCGTTCGGGACGCTGCCGCAGCACGGACTCGACTACTGGCCGAAGGACGCCAAGATCATCCAAGTGGACGCCGACGCGAAAATGCTCGGGCTCGTGAAGCCGATCTCCATCGGCATCTGCGGCGACGCGGGCGCCGCGGCGCGTTCTCTTTCCGAACGGCTGCGCGGCCGGGATCTCGCCGCGAAGGCGAACCGCGACGCGCGCCTCGCCACGATCCGCGACGAAAAGGCAGCGTGGGAGCGCGAACTCGACGGTTGGACGCACGAGAAGGACGCGTGGTCGCTCGAGGTGAGCGCGAATTCGCGGAACATGCATCCGCGGCAGATGCTCCGCGAGCTCGAGAAGGCGATGCCCGACGGCGCGATGGTGTCGACCGACATCGGCAACATCTGCTCGGTGTCGAACAGCTACCTGCGCTTCGATCGTCCGCGCTCGATGTTCGCGGCGATGAGCTTCGGCAACTGCGGCTACGCGTTCCCGACGATCATCGGTGCGAAGGTCGCGGCGCCCGATCGCCCCGCGATCGCATACGTCGGCGATGGCGCGTGGGGGATGAGCTTCGGCGAGCTGCAGACGTGCGTGCGCGAGGACATTCCGGTAACCGCGGTCGTCTTCAACAACGGGCAGTGGGGCGCCGAGAAGAAGAACCACGTCGATTTCTACGGCAACCGCTTCGTCGGCGTGAACCTCGACAAGCAGCCGTCGTGGGCGGCCGTCGCGAAGGCGATGGGCGCCGAAGGCGTGCGTGTCGAGAACGTGTCCGACGTGGGGACTGCGTTGCGCGACGCGGCCGCCGCGCAGAAGGCGGGCAAGACGACGGTGCTCGAGATGATGGTGACGCGCGAGCTCGGCGATCCGTTCCGGCGCGACGCCTTGTCGTTGCCGGTACGCCACCTCGCGAAGTACAAGGCGACCGCGGCGAAGTGACTGGGACGGCGGGTGAAATCGTCGCCGGCCTGATCGACCGCGCCCGCGCTTCGCAGGCGATCGCCGACGGCTGGACGCAAGCGCAGGCGGACGAGGCGGCGGTCGCAGCGGCGTGGGCGCTCGTCGAGCCCGCGCGCAACCGCGAGCTGGCCGAGCTCGCGGTGCGCGACACGGGACTCGGCAACGTCGACGACAAGATCGCTAAGAATCGGCGGAAGACGATCGGCCTGCTGCGCGACTTGCAAGGTGCGCGCACGGTCGGCGTCATCACGGAAGATCGTGCGCGCGGTCTGATCGAGATCGCGCGACCGGCCGGCGTCGTGGCGGCCATCACGCCGTCCACCAATCCCGCAGCAACGCCGGCGAACAACATCGTCAACGCATTGAAGTGCCGCGACGCGATCATCGTCGCGCCGTCGCCGAAGGGGCAGTCGACGCTGACGCGTCTCCTGCAGTTCGTGCACGCCGAGCTCGATCGCATCGGTGCGCCGCGCGACCTCGTCCAGCAGTTGCCGACGCCGGTCACCCGCGAGCAGACGTTCGAGCTGATGCGTCAGGCGGATCTGGTGGTGGCGACCGGATCGGCGCGCAACGTGCGCGGCGCGTACGAAAGCGGCACGCCGGCGATCGGTGTGGGCGTCGGCAACGTCGTCGTCGTCGTCGACGAGACGGCCGACGTGTCCGACGCGGCCGCGAAAATCGCGCGCTCGAAGACGTTCGACAACGCGACGAGCTGCTCGTCCGAGAACAGCATCGTCGCGGTCGACGCGATCGCCGACGATTTGTTGCGCGCGCTCATGCGCGAAGGCGGCGTGCTGCTCGACGCAGACGAAAAGGCCGCGCTCCAGCGCGCGATGTTCGCCGACGGCAAGCTGGCGAGCGAGATCGTCGCGCAGGATGCCGCGGCCATCGCCCGGCGCGCCGGGTTGCCGCGTCGCGAATTCGCGGATGCGCGCTTCCTGATCGTCGTCGAGTCCGGCGTCGGGCGAACGCACCCGTTCTCCGGGGAAAAGTTGTCGCCGGTGCTCGCGTTCTACCGTGCGCCGGACTTCGACGCAGCCGTCGCTCGCGCGCGCGAGATCCTGCGCTATCAGGGCGCCGGCCATTCGCTCGGCCTGCATACCACCGAGCGCGAGCGCGCGCGCACGCTCGGCCTGACGCTTCCCGTCTGCCGTGTCATCGTCAACCAGGCGCACTGTTTCGCCACCGGCGGCAGCTTCGACAACGCGCTGCCCTTCTCGCTGTCGATGGGCTGCGGCACCTGGGGCGGCAACAGCATCTCGGACAATCTCAACTACCGGCATTTCCTCAACATCACGCGCGTCGTCGAGCCGCTCGCGCCGGATCGCGTGCACGAGCCCAGCGAAGAGGAGATCTTCGGCGCGTATCGCGCGAAGCACCGTGTCTGAGCCGGGCACGTTTCGCGAGGTCGTCGACGCGCACGCGAAGGCGCGTCCTAGTGCGCCGTTCCTGTTCGCGCCCGAGGTCGAGCACGCGGTCGATTACGCGACGCTCGCGCGGACTTGTCGCGCGCTTGCCGCGTCGCTCGCAGCACGCGGCGTCCCGCCGGGTGCCACCGTGTCGTTCATGCTCGAGAACGGCATCAGCGCCGCGACGATCTTCCTCGGCGCGATGTACGGCGGCTACGTCGTGTCGCCGATCAACCTGCATGCGCAGGATGCGCAGCTCGAGTACACGCTGACGCATTCGCAGACGCGCATCGTGTTCGCGTCGCAGGCGCACGAGCCGCGTGTCGTGGCGCTGCGCGCGAAGTCGAAGGCACCGTTCGACACCTGCATCGTGGGCCTCGACGGCTTCGATTGGCCAGCCGCGCGAGGGAGCGCGGGTGAGCGGGCAACGTCGCGTCCCGACGATCCCGCCATGCTGATGTACACCTCCGGCACGACGGGCATGCCGAAAGGCGTGCTGCTCTCGCACGCCAACATGCTCGCTGGCGCGCGCGCCGTCGCCGCGTCACTCGCGCTCGGACCGGACGATCGCGTCCTCTCGTCGCTGCCGCTGTATCACATCAACGGGCAATGCATCGCGACGGTCGCGCCGCTCGTGTCGGGCGGCAGCATCGTGATGCCGCATCGGTTCAGCGCTTCGCAGTGGTGGCCACTCGTCGAGCGCTATCGGCCGACGTGGCTCAACATGGTGCCGACGATCATCGCGTACCTGCTGAATGGCCCCGAGTTGACGCCGGGACAGGCTGCCGCGGCGCGCGGCATTCGCTTCGGCCGCTCGGCGTCGGCGCCGCTGCCGCCGGAGCAGCACCGCGCGTTCGAGGCGCGCTTCGGCTTCTCGGTGATCGAGGCGATGGGACTCACTGAATGCTCGTCGGTCGCCTTTACCAATCCACTCGAGCGCAGCGCCCGCAAGTATGGGTCACCGGGCCGGCCGGTCGGCGTCGAGGCGCGCGTGGTCGATCGCGAAGGCAAGCCGGTCGGGGACGGCGTGCAGGGCGAGATCGAGTTGCGCGGTCCGAACGTCATGCGCGGCTATTTCGACGCGCCGGAGGCGACCGCCGCAGCGCTGCGCGACGGGGGCTGGCTCGCCACGGGGGACCTCGGCCATCGGGACGCCGACGGGTTCTACTTCATCACCGGGCGCCTCAAGGAATTGATCATCAAGGGCGGCGAGAACATCGCGCCGCGCGAGATCGACGAGGCGCTGCTCGCACATCCGGCGGTGCTCGAAGCCGCGGCGGTCGGCGTGCCCGACCTCGCGTACGGGCAGGAGATCCTCGCGTGCGTCGTCGTGAAGCCCGGGGCGACGCTTCGCGAGGACGAGCTTCGGGCGCACTGCCTCGCCACGCTCGGCCGCTACAAGACGCCGCGCTATCTGCGTTTCGTCGACGCGTTGCCGAAGGGCGCGTCGGGAAAGGTGCAGCGACTGAAGCTCGTCGACCTCGCCACCTCTGACACGTGTCAGAGGTGAGCCTCACCTCTGACACGTGTCAAGGTGGCCCTCGGTTCGTGTCGTAGGTGGGCCTCGGTTGATTGCTTTTTGAGCAGGTCATCTATATCATTTGACGACCATCGCGCGTCGCGCCCCTTCGTCGCGCGCGCATTCGCCTTTCCCGATGCCTACGCCGCCGGACACGCCGACGTTCCCCGTGCGCATCTGGCGTGGCGGCGCCGACGGTGCCTTCCGGCGCTACGACGTTCCGCGTCGCGCGTCGCAAACGGTGCTCGACGTCGTCACCCACGTGCAGCGCCACGTCGATCCCTCGCTCGCCTATCGCTATGCGTGCCGCGTCGGCATGTGCGGGTCGTGCGCGATGACGGTCAACGGACGCGCGCGCTGGACCTGCCGCACGCACGTCGACGCCGTCGCGGGCAACGGCGCGCTCGAGATCGCGCCGCTGTCGCATCTGCCGATCGTGCGCGACCTCGTCGTCGACATGGAACCGTTTTTCGACAAGTGGGCGTCGGCGAAGGGCCAGTTCGTGCCGACCGCGACGCGCTACGACGATTTTGCGAAAGTCGAACCGGGATCGGCCGCGCGCCGCGCGATCGACGCGACGATCGAATGCATCGGCTGCGCGGTGTGCTACGCGTCCTGCGACGTCGTCGGCTGGAAGGAGGATTACCTCGGACCCGCCGCGCTCAACCGCGCGTTCACGTTGGTGAAGGACGTTCGCGACGGGGCAGGCGTTTCGCGCGTGCGCGCGATCGCGAAGGACGGCGGCTGCGAATCGTGTCACACGCACCAATCGTGCACGCAGCGCTGCCCGAAGCATTTGTCGCCTACCGGCTCGATCGCCGCACTGAAGCGCGTCGTCGCGCGCGCCGTCGTCAAGGGAGAACTGTGATGGAAGCGCGCGTCCGCGCCGCGCCGGCGGTCGGTCATGGCGAGCGCGTCGAAGGCGTACGGTTCGCGGCGTGGCTCTTCGTCCTGCAGCGCGCGTCGGCGGCGGTGCTCGCACTTTGCGTGCTCGTGCACCTCGCGACGATCCTCTATGCGGTCCGCCATGGATTGAGCGCGCAGGCGATCGTCACGCGCATGCACGCGTCGGCCGCGTGGCCCGCGTTCTACGCGGTGTTCGTCGTTGCCGTCGGCGTGCACGCGCCGATCGGGTTGCGCGCGGTCGTCGGCGAATGGCTGGGGCTGCGCGGGCCGCTCGTCGATGCCTTGCTGGCGCTCGTGGCGGCGGGCTTGCTCGTCGGCGGTCTCTACGCCGTGTTCTCCCTCGCGTTCTGACGTGCCGAGCGTCGCGATGCGCCACAACGACCTGCGCTCGCGCGACCACGCGGGCTACTGGGCGTTCGTCGTCCATCGCGTTTCGGGCATCGTGCTCGCGCTGTTCCTGCCCGTGCACTTCTTCGTGCTCTCGCGCGCGCTCGCCCATCCGGCGGGTCTCGACGCCTTCTTCGCGTGGACGTCGCAACCCGGCGTGAAGCTCGCGGAGACGCTGCTCGTGCTGGCGCTCGCCGTCCATTTGGCGGGCGGCGTACGATTGTTGTTCGCCGAATTCGTCGGCTGGCGAGCCGAAGGACAGAAGACCGCGATCGCGATCGTCGCGGCCGTCGCCGTCGCCTGTGCCGTGCTCTTCGCGCTCAACGCATGATCGCTATATTGCTGCCGGCCGCCGCGCCGACGAGGAAGGTCTCATGACCCTGCGCATCGATCCGCAACGCGTCGAGGACGCGGCGAAGGAACTCTACGTCCGCGCGCTGAAGAAGCTGCCGCCCGACATCAAGCAGGGCTTCGACCGCCTGGTCGCCGGCGAGCGCAATCGCACGGCGCAATCGGTTCTCGGCGTCATGGTGAAGAACATCGCCGTCGCGGAGGCGACCGACAACCTGCTTTGCCAGGACACCGGCATTCCGATCTACAACGTCACGATCGGTCGCAACGTCGTCGTCGACGGCGTCGCGCTGAAGTCCGCAATCCGCCGGGGATGCGCGCGCGCCACGCGCGAGCATCCGCTGCGCTCGTCGGTCGTGCATCCGCTCACGCGCAAGAACGAGCACACGTCATGCGGCGAAGGCGTGCCGGTGATCCACGTCGACTTCAGCGACGACTTCGAAGGCGTGCGGATCGAGATGATTCCGAAGGGCTCGGGCTCCGAGAACAACTCGTGGCTGCGCATGGCGATTCCCGCGGAAGGCATCGACGCGATCAAGCGGTTCGTCGTCGATTGCGTGCTCGACGCCGGGGGCAAGACGTGCCCGCCGACGATCGTCGGCGTCGGCATCGGCGGCACCTCCGACCTTTGCGTTCACCTGGCCAAGCGCGCGGCGACGCGCCCGCTCGGAACGCGTTGCGCCGATCCGGAAGGGGCGGCGCTGGAAGCCGAACTGTCGAAGGCCGTGAACATGCTCGGCGTCGGACCGCAGGGGCTCGGCGGCGATGCCACCGCGTTCGCCGTGCACGCGGAGCTCGCCGCGACGCACATCACGATGAACCCGGTCGCGGTGAACATGCAGTGCCATTCCGCGCGACGGGCGAGCGCCGTGCTCACCGAAGCAGGCGTCGAATACGGCTACTGAATCCATCGCGACACGCGGACTGCACGGCTCCCTGGCTTCGTAACCCCATCGCGGCTTTGATCTGAACGATGTTCCTCGGGCACTTCGGCCTTGCGCTCGGCGCCAAACGCGTGGCGCCCGGACCCTCGCTCGGAACCGCGATCCTCGCTGCGCAATGGGCCGACGGCATCTGGCCGTTCTTCGTGCTGCTCGGTGTCGAGCAAATCGCCATCTCGCCGGGGATCACGCGCGTCACGCCGCTCGATTTCGTCTCGTACCCGTATTCGCACAGCTTCGTCGCCGACCTTGGCTGGGCGATCGCATTCGTCGTCGTTTACGGAACGATGCGCAGGAACTGGCGCGGCGCTGCGTGGCTGGGCGCGCTGGTGCTTTCCCACTGGGTGCTCGACGTCGTCGCGCACCGGCCCGACATGCCGACGTGGCCCGGGGGGCCGAAGCTCGGGCTCGGCTTGTGGAATTCGCTGCCGGGCACGCTGATCGTCGAGTTCCTGCTGTTGGGCCTCGGTGCATGGCTCTACGCGACGGTTACCAAATCCCGCGATCGGCTCGGCACGATCCTCTTCGCAACGCTCGTCGTGGTACTCGCCGCGCTGTTCCTCGCGAGCACGTTCGGCCCGCCGCCCCCCAGCGCGGATGCGGTGGCAATCACCGCTGTCGCAGGCTGGCTGTTCGTCGCCTGGGGCTACTGGATCGACCGGCACCGCGCGCTCGCCACACCGTCCCGAGGCTGACCATGCCCCATTACGAACTCTCACTTCCCGTCGGCGAAGACGCGGTGCGCGCGCTTCGCGTCAACGACACCGTCACGCTGCAGGACCGGCTGTTCGGCATTCGCGATGCGACGCAGATCGCGCTTTTCGACCGTGGCCGCTCGACGCGACTCGATCTGCGCGGACACGCCGTGATCCATACGGCGCCCAACGTGCGGAAGGTCGACGTCTCGCCCGAGAATCCGACGGGCTACGCGTCGGTTTGCATCGGCACCACGACGTCGATGCGGATGGAGCGCTTCACCGAGCCGCTGATGCGCGATCTCGGCGTGCGCATCATCATCGGCAAGGGCGGCCTCGCGCAAGGCTCGCTCGACGCGCTTCAAAAGTACGGCGGCGTCTACCTCGCGATCGTCGGCGGCACGGCGGCGCTCGAGACGACGTGGATCGAGGCGATCGAGGACGTCGACCTCGACGACCTCAATCCCGAAAGCCTGTGGCAGTTCCGCATCCGCGACTTCGGGCCGCTGCTGGTCGCCATGGATAGCCACGGCGAAAGCCTCTACGACGTCGTCGATCACGCGGCGCGTGATCGCCGTGCGGCGGCGCTCGCCGCATTGAACGTGACGCGCTGATTCGAACGCGGTCGATGGACATTCACCGACTGCGCACCGACGTCCTCATCCTCGGCGCCGGCGGCGCCGGATTGTTCGCCGCGCTGCATGCGCACCAGACGAATAAGTCGCTCGACATCACGATCGCCGTCAAAGGTCTGCTCGGCAAGTGCGGCTGCACGCGCATGGTCCAGGGCGGCTACAACGTCGCGCTCGCCGCCGGCGATTCGGTCGAGCGCCATTTCATGGACACGGTCGAGGGCGGCAAGTGGCTGCCTAACCAGGACCTCGCGTGGACGCTCGTCAACGGCGCGGTCGTGCGCATCCACGAGCTCGAGAACGAGCTCGGCTGCTTCTTCGATCGCAATCCCGACGGCACGATCCACCAGAAGGCATTCGCGGGGCAGACGTTCGATCGCACCGTGCACAAGGGCGACCTGACCGGCATCGAGATCGTCAGTCGCCTCGCCGAGCAGGTGTGGGTGCGCAAGGTGCGAAGGCTCGAAGAGCATCGCGCGCTCGATTTCATCGCCGCGCGCGACGGCGGCCTTGCCGGCGTGTTGATGGTCGACATCCGTACCGGCGAGCCGCTGTTCGTGCAGGCGCGCTCGGTTCTGCTCGCAACCGGCGGCGGTCCGACCATGTATCGCTTCCACACGCCGTCGGGCGACAAGAGTTGCGACGGCCTCGCGATGGCGCTGCGCTTCGGCCTCCCGCTGCGCGACATGGAAATGGTGCAATTCCATCCGACGGGCCTGCTCGCCGGCGCCGACACGCGGATGACCGGCACCGTGCTGGAGGAAGGGCTTCGCGGCGCGGGCGGCTACCTGCTCGACGGCGCAGGCGAGCGCTTCATGCAGCGCTACGACGACCGCGGCGAGCGCGCGACGCGCGACATCGTGTCGCGCGCGATCTACGCGCAGATGCGCGAGGGACGCACGACACCGAACGGCGGCGTCTTCATCAGCATGGCGCATCTCGGACCCGACAACGTGCGCCGGCAATTCAAGGGCATGGTGGAGCGCTGTGCCGATTGCGGCTTCGATCTCGCGGGTGGGCGCGTCGAGGTCGTGCCGACGGCGCACTACATGATGGGCGGTGTCGAGTTCGCGCCCGATTGCGCGACGGAGCGCGAGGGAATGTACGTCGCCGGTGAGGACTCCGGCGGCGTGCACGGTGCGAATCGCCTCGGGGGCAACGGCGTCGCCAACTCGACCGTCTTCGGCGGTATCGCGGGCGAGACGATCGGCAAGGCGAGACGCCATGCGCATCGCGAGCCCGACGCCGATGCGCTGCTCGCGTCGCTCGCGCGCGCGTTGCGTCCGTTCGACGGGGGAAGCGCAGGGCGCGAGCTCGAAATGATCCGCGACCGCCTGCACACCGTGATGTGGGACGACGCCGGAATCATCCGTGATGCAGCGGGCCTCGCCCGGGCGGAAGCGGCCCTCGCCGATCTCGCGACTGCGCTCGACGACTATCGGCTGCCCGAATCCGCGCGCGATCGCCGCTTCAACTTGACGTGGCACGACTGGATCAACCTCGCGAACCTCGTCGCCGTGTCGCGGGTCATCGTGCGCGCGGCGCAGGCGCGCGAGAACTCGCGCGGCGCGCATTTCCGCGCTGATTTCCCGGAGCCCGGCGACTTGGCGACGTCGACGTACACTCGCGTACGCGCGCACGCCGACGGCACGCTCGGCGTCGAGGCCGTGCCGGTTCAGTTCACGCGCGTGCGGCCCGGCGAAACGTTGCTCTGACGTTACGCGATCAGCGGATTGCGGACCCGCACTTCCGCGTACCGTCCGACGCCGCTCCTGCAGTCCGACGCTGCGTCGACCGCCTCGTCGGCCAAAGATCAGTCCCTCACGACGTAATCCTGGAAGTAGAAGTTGTAGATCATTCGCGTGCGCCAGATGTAGCGGCGCAGCGCCTCGCTGCCTTGCGCGGCAGCCTCGCGAACGCCGCGCTGATATGCCGGATACGCATCGAGCGAAGCGCCGGCCGGAGCACGGTTCCGCGCCGCGGACGACTGCGCCACGACGACCGGAGAATCGTCACGCGGGCTGGCGGGCTCGGCCGCGAGCGCCGCCGTCGACGCGAGGAGGACCAGCGCGACCAGCGCGCCTGTGAATGTCGTGCGATGCGCTTCGTTTCGGTTCATGTTCGTCTCCGAGAGGAGCCGGAATCGCCCGGCGTCGGGAGGGCGCGCCAAGTCGCGTCGGCCCTGTTCCGCCACGAAGGTTGCACCCGTGCGCGGCGGCCGCCAAGCGCCATGCGACCGATCGCTTGCCGCGACGACGAACGCGGACTGGCGGCGACGAGTCGGCAAAGCCCTTCCGTGACCCGGGGAGCGGACGCCTCGTTCTTAGGCGCGAGGGAAGGCGACGACGGCGGGAATACCTCGTAGTCCGATTATCTCGCATTACGATACAATCCCGCGAACAACAGGAGCATCGGCCGCGACGCGGACCGTCGCCCGCGCAGGGTGGAATCACCAACTCAAAGGAGGATTGCCCATGGAAGGTTTCACTCGAAGGAAGGTACTGAAAGCGGGCCTTGCGCTTGGCGCCGCGCCGTTTGCCGCGACGCCGTACCTGTCGTACGGCCAAGGCGAATCGACGATCAAGATCGGCATGCACGACCCGCTCACCGGGACGTATGCGGCGGAAGGCGAAAGCGAAGTGCGCGGCGCAAAGCTCGCGCTCGCCGAGATCAACGCCAAGGGCGGCATCCTCGGCCGCAAGGTCGAGCTGGTCGTCGAGGACGACAACGCGAACGCGGGTCTCGCCGCGCAGAAGGCGCACAAGCTGATCGAAAAGGACGGCTGCGCGATGATCATGGGCGCCGTCTCGTCGGCGACCGCCTTGTCGGTCAATCAGGTTGCCGCGCAGAAGGGCGTGCCCTACATGGTGACCGGTGGCCACACCGATCCCGTCACCGGCAAGGAATGCCACTGGACGACGTTTCGCATCTGCACAACGACGTACATGCTCGCCAATGGACTCGCCGGAACCCTTCACCAGAAGTTCGGCGGCAAGTGGTACTTCATCACGCCGGACTACGCGTACGGCCACACGCTGCAGGCGGCATACGAGAAGATCCTGAAGAGCATGGGCGGCCAGGTGCTCGGAAACTCGCTCTCGCCGCTCGGAACGACGGACTTCTCGTCCTACCTCATCAAGGCGCAGTCGACGAACCCGCAGGTGCTGATCCTCCTCGTCGACGGGCAGGACCTCGTCAACTGCATGAAGCAGGCGGTGCAGTTCGGGCTTCAGAACAAGATGCCGATCGGCGGGGGACTCTCCGAGCTCGAAGTGCTGAACGCGCTGCCGAAGGAAGCGCGGATCGGCTGGTGGACGCTCGAGTGGTACTGGAACCAGCCGAATACGCCGCACGTCAAGGAGTGGGTCGCGAGCTATCGCAAGGCCTACACCGACGGCAGCTATCCGAGCGCGCGCACGTGGTTCGGCTACGCAGGCCTGCACGCGCTGGCGCTCGGCGCCGCGAGGGCGAAGAGCATCGAGCCGACCAAGCTCGCGAAGGGACTCGAAGGGCTCGAGCTTCCACCCGAGATCAAGCTGCAGCCGAACAAGGTGTACTTCCGCCCCGAGGATCATCAGCTGATGTCGAGCGAGTTTCCCGGCGAGATCAACACCAACGGCACCTATCCGGATCTGTTCAAGGTCGCGAGCATCGTCCCCGGCGACAAGGCGGCGCTGCCGGCGAGCGAGACGGGCTGCAAGCTCGACTACCCGGCCTGATCGGGCCCGGAATCAGGAGGAGGAGGGGAGGACGCGGTCTCGCGCGGCGC
>DASTGT010000032.1:0-77969 GCA_035718935.1 Casimicrobiaceae bacterium | reverse complement strand
GTCGAACTTGTGCTCGTCGCGCTGCGCGCGCCATTGCGCGTGGTAACGGTATTGGAGCCGGCCGCGCGCGTCGCGCCCGGTCGCCTGCAGATGTCCGGCGGGATCCTCGCAAATCCACACCGAGGTCCACGCCGGCGGGATCGCGAGCCTGCGAATGCGCGCAAGCGCTTCCGCGCGGCGCACCCTGCGCCCGTCCGCGTCGACGTAGCGAAACGCATCCGGTGCGCCTTCGCGGCGAAACCCGCGATCGGTGGGATGGCTGTAGCGAAGCGCGGCCTTGCGCAGCGTCGCTTTCGTGACGGGGTCGAGCGGCACCGCCGGCACGCTGCCATCGTTTTTGGTGCCGTCCCTCATCGGTGCGGCCATGGGGAGACTCGAGATAACAAGCGCAAGCGGGCGTTCCCTGGAGGCAACACAAGGGGCCGGACCCGCACCGGAACCGGCCCCTCGTGCGAAGCCGCTCAGTACCAGTACGGACGCGCGTTGTAGAACGAATGGACGTCCTCGGCCCAACGCTGGTCGGCCATCGTCGGCCAGTGATCCTTGTCGAAGCCCGGCGCCTGTTCGAAACGTTCCTTCGCGATGTTCATCCGGAAGCACTTGTTCTCGGGATCGAGCTGCATCGCCGACCATGGGATGGCGAACAGCTTGTCGCCGATGCCGAGGAAGCCGCCGACCGACATCACCGCGTAGGCAACGCGACCCGTCGGCACGTCGATCATGATGTCGGTGATCTCGCCCAGGTCTTCGCCCGCGTCGTTCTTCACCTTGTCGCCCTGCAGCGTGTCGGCCGCCATCACCTGCGGACCGGGACCGCTGCCGCGATCGGCCCAGTAGTCGTCGCCGGTGCGATAGCGCGCGTCGACGTCGCCCGCCCACATCGGATTCGTGCCGGTGGTCGTTCCTGCCTGAGTGGTAGCCATCATCGTTCCTTTCGTACGCCATTGCGGGGCGTGTAACGTTTCGCCAATGCGGCCGTCGGCCGACTGTCCTGCGATGCACCGAGCTCGAAATGCGTGAGCGCCGGCTCGCAGCGCGGAAACGAGCGCGGTTCGCCTGCTTGGCGAAGCCTCGTGCCGCTCTCGTTCGACAGGCGATCGCCGGATGGTTCGAAGGGGTAGGACATGGTGCCTCTTCACGAATGCGACGCGAACGACGTCCGCAAGCGATGTGCCACGCCATCATCGCGGGCGCTCGCCCCTCGCAAGCGCTCGGCGGCTGCCATCAGCGGTAGGAATTGCAGGTAAGTCGCGCCACGAACTACTGCGACGTAGTGCAAAGCGATCCGAAGCGTAGCGCGTCCCGCGCGACGCAATGCGAGGTGAAGATGCTTGCGGATGCCATCGCCGGCGCTCATCGCCCGGCGGGGCATTGGCGCGCGCGTTCAAATGCTGGCGGCATGGAGATTGCAGAAACGAGACGCGCGCCCGCGCTCATTCACAAACGAACGCTCATGACAGCCGACGCCACGACGACCCGAACCGATCACGCAGATGCAGCGCAGTCGCGTGGCCCATCGCGCGGGCGCGTCGGGAGGCGAGCGCGTTGAGCGCGGAGCACGCGCGAATGAGGCAGCGTGCCTCGCCGTTGTTTCGCTCGTTCTGGCTCGCGCGCTTCGACGCCGCTGATCACGCTCCCGGCATGCGCAACGCCGGCTCGCTCGACCTCGACGAATATCGGGCGCGCGTGAAGGCCGATTACGCGACGGCGGTCGAGGCGGGCGTCGCGTGCGTGCATGAATCGATCGGCTGGCGCCGCGTGGCTCGCGGTCGCGACTTCGATTTCGAAACCGTCACGCGCCGCGCCGAGGCGGCGCGGCGCGCGGGACTGCAAATCGTGTGGACGCTTTGCCACGACGGCTGGCCCGACGACGTCGACATCGGCAGCGACGAATTCGTCGATCGCTTTCGCGAGCTCGCGACGGCGGTCGCACGGTTGCTCGCGCCGTACGCGGATGCCGAGCCTCCTGTCTATACGCCGATCAACGAGATCTCGTTTCTCGCGTGGGCGCTCGCCGAAACCGGCCTCGTGGCGCCGCTACGCAACGACCTGCGCAATCGCGGGTACGCGCTGAAGCAGAAGCTCGTGCGAGCAAGTCTCGCCGCGTGCGACGCCATTCGCGCGATCGACCACCGCGCGCGCTTCCTGCACATCGAGCCGGAAACGAGCGTCGTCGCGGGCGACGTACGCGCAAGGCGCGCCTTGCTCTTCCGTGCATTCGACATGCTGACCGGAACGCTCGATCCCGAGCTCGGGGGCGACCCGTCGTACGTGGACGTCGTCGGCATTCATTGCCATCGAGGCGCACATCCGTGGCGCGGCACGTCCGATGCCGCGAGCAGCGCCATTCGCGAAATGCCCCCCGTTGCCGTGCATCGCCTGCTCGAGGACGTCTACGCGCGTTACCGGCGTCCCGTCGTCGTCGCCGAAAGCAGCCCCGGACCGGCCGGCCGCGTGGTATGGCTTCGCGAAATCGGCGAGGAGACCGGCAAGGCGCTCGAGCGCGGCGTGCCGATCGTCGCCATGTGCCTTTCACGCGTCGTCGAGCGCCCAGCCTGGGAAGACCCACGCTACTGGCGCGGGCGCCGGCTGTGGGACGTGCTTCTGCATCCGAGCCACGAGCTGCCTCGCGTTCGCGATTCCGCGTACGAGCAGGCCCTGCGCGACGTGCGCTCGCGCATCGACCCGCTCGTCGCAACTTCCCTTTCCCGGTACTCGCCATGAACGAGCTCGTCGTCTTCTCGCATCTGCGCTGGAATTTCGTCTACCAGCGACCGCAACAGATTCTCTCGCGCCTCGCTCGGCGCTTTCGCATCCTGTTCGTCGAGGAGCCGCGCTACGCCACCGGCGATCCGCGTGCCGAGCGCTCGTCGCCGGCACCCGGCGTCACGGTGCTCACGCCGCACACACCGCTGACCGCACCGGGCTTTCACGACGCGCAGATTCCCCTGTTGCAGAAGCTCGTCGGCCAGGCGATCGCACGCGAGCAGTTCGAGGACTATGGCGCGTGGCTTTACACGCCGATGGCGCTGCCGCTCCTGACCAAGCTTTCGCCGCGCGTCGTCGTCTACGACTGCATGGACGAGCTGCCGGCGTTCAAGGCGGCGCCTCGCCAGCTCGTACAGCGCGAGAACGCGCTGCTGCGCATCGCGAACGTCGTGTTCTGCGGCGGGCCGAGCCTCTACGAAGCGCGGCGCGCGCGCCATTGCAACGTTCATCTCTTCCCGAGCAGCGTCGATCGCGAGCATTTCGCGCGCGGTGCCGATGCTGCGAACGCGCACGCCGAGGTGAAGGCGCTCGGTCGTCCGCGCCTCGGGTTCTTCGGCGTGCTCGACGAGCGTCTCGACACCGAGCTTCTCGCCGGCATCGCCGAGCGTCGGCCCGAATGGGAGATCTGCCTGGTCGGGCCCGTGCTGAAGATCGACAAGGCGACGCTTCCGCAGGCGCCGAATCTTCACTATTTCGGACAGCGCGGCTACGCCGAGCTGCCCGCGTTCCTCGCCGGCTGGGATCTCGCGATCCTGCCATTCGCGCGCAACGAGGCAACGCGCTGCATCAGTCCCACCAAGACGCTCGAGTACATGGCGGCAGGCCGCTCGATCGTGTCGACGCGCGTCGGCGACGTCGAGCGTCTCTACGGTGATGTCGTGCGCTTCGCCGACACGCCGGACGACTTCGTCGCCGCCTGCGAAGCGGCGCTCGTCGAGCCGGAGGCCGCGCGCAGCGAACGCCGCGCGCTGATGCAGCGTATGGTCGCCTCGACGTCGTGGGACGAGACCGCGCGCGAGATGCGCCGGCGCATCGAGGCGGCGGCGAGCCGCGGGCTCACCGAAGCGGCACGCATGATGCTCGAGCCGGCGCGGGCGCCGAAGACCGTCGTGTCGACGCCATCCGCGACGTCCGGCGCACCGTGCGTCGTTCTGGGGGCGGGGCCGACGGGTCTGTCCGCCGCGTACCACTACGGCGAAGGCTGCGTGCTGCTCGAGCGCGAGGCGAAGGTCGGCGGCTGGTGCCGCTCGATCGAGGACACCGGATTCACGTTCGATCACGCCGGGCACATCATGTTCTCGGACGATCCGTACGTGCAGGACCTCTATCGGCTGCTGCTCGGCGACAACGTGCACTGGCAGGAACGCGAGGCGTGGATTTACAGCAAGGGGGTGTACACGCGCTATCCGTTTCAAGGCGCGCTGCACGGGCTGCCGCCCGACGTGCTGCGCGAATGCCTGGTTGGCGCGATCGAGGCACGCTTCGGTACGCTCGCGCGCGATGCCCAGTCGCTCGACGGCGCGGGCGCCGACGTCAAGGATTGCTGCGCCGACGGGACCGGTGTCGCGACACGCGGGGCGCTCGACGCGCGGCGGGAGGCACCCGGAAACTTCGAGGATTTCATCTACCGTACGTGGGGCGCCGGTGTCGCGAAGCATTTCGCGCTGCCCTACAACCGCAAGCTGTGGACGGTGCCGCTGACCGAGATGGAAACGTCCTGGCTCGGCGGGCGCGTGCCGTTGCCCGACCTCGAGGAGATGATCGAGGGCGCGCTGTCGCCGGTTGCGAAGCCGATGGGTCCCAATGCGCGCTTCGGCTATCCGTTGCGCGGCGGCTTTCAGGCACTGATGAACGGGTTCCTGCCGCTTTTGCGCAGCGAGCTTCTGCTGCAGGCCGACGTCGAGAAGGTGTCGCCGCTGCTTCGCATCGTCACGTTGCGCGACGGGCGCCGCTTCCACTACGACACGCTGATCAGCACGATGCCGCTGCCGCTCCTGATCGCCGCGATGGGCGACGAGGCGCCCCCCGAGATCCATCGCGCGGCGAGCGAGCTTCGCCACGTGTCGATCCGCTGCGTGAACCTCGGCGTGGCGCGCCCGCATCTTTCCGACAAGCACTGGATCTACTTCCCCGAGGACACGGTGTTCCATCGCGTCTTCCTGCAAGGCAACGCGAGCCCGCACTGCAACCCGCCCGGCGGCTTCGGGCTCACGTGCGAGATCAGCTATTCGCCGTCGAAGCCGCTGCCCGCCACGGGCCAGGCGCTCGTGCAGCGCTGCGTCGACGACTGCGTCCGCGTGGGCCTGCTCGATCCTTCGGACGCGCTGTTGACGTCGAACCAGGTCGACATGCCCTGCGCGTACGTCGTCTACGACCACGGCCGCGCCGAGCGCGTGGCGCGGATCCGCGAATGGCTCGCGAAGTTCGACGTGATCCTCGCCGGACGCTACAGCGAATGGGAGTACTACAACTCGGACCACGCGTTCATCGCGGGCAAGAAGGCCGCCGAAGCGGCGCAGCAGCTCGCACGGATGCGCGTGACGGCGAAGAGCGCGTGAGCGCGGCGCGCGAGGCGAGCCGAGCGAAGACCCGAAGGGCCGTCGACGCGCGAGCGCATCGAGACCGGCGCGCGAACGCTCGCATGACGTTGCCCTGTCAAGGGGCCGGGGCCTGAGCGGCTCGACATGCTGATCGACGCGCACCTGCACTGCACGGGCCGCGAGCGCGCCGACGACGTACTGCGTGCGTTCGACGAGGCGGGCGTCGACGCGGGCGTGCTCCTCGCCCCGTTCCTCTCCGACGGCTACACGATGCACGACGCCGAATCGCTCGCGCGCGCCAACGCGTATCTCGCGTCGCTGATCGAAGGGAACACCGATCGGTTGATCGGCTTCGCGGTGATCAATCCGCGCCTGCCCGGTGCGGTTGCGCTGACGCGGCGCGCACTCGGCGAGCACGCGCTTCGGGGGCTCAAGATGGTGCCGTCGGGCTGGGTGCCGGCCGACGACTGTGCGCAGCAGGTGTTTGCCGCCGCCGCGGAATTCCGCGCGCCGATCCTGTTCCACAGCGGCATCTTCATCGACGGGCGCTCGGGTCGCTACTGCCGCCCGGTCGAATACGAAGCGGTGCGCGCGCACCCGGCGCTCAAGGTGACGCTCGCGCATCTCGGCTGGCCATGGTGCGACGAGGCGAATGCGGTCGGCGTCATCGACCTCATCAACGGTGTGCCGCCCGACGAGAGCCAGTTCCGCTTCGACATTTCCTTCGGCCCGCCGCCGCCATACCGGCTGCACGTGCTGCGCCTCGCGCTCGACGTGCTGACACCGGCGCTGCTGCAATTCGGCAGCGACTGCTTCCTTCCCTGTGCAGGAAGCGAGATCGCCGCGCGCATCGACGCGGTGCGCCAGCTCTTCGACGAGCTCGACGTCGCGAAGGACGCGCGCGAACGGATCTTCGCGGGCACCGCCCGTGCGTGGCTCGGGACCGGCCATCGATGACCGTCCAGAGTGCGGCCGGCCGGGATCCGGCAGGCATCCACGTCCTGGAGATCCTCGGCAACGCGATCGTCGGCGGCATGGAGACGTACGTGGTGCGACTCGCTCGCGAGCTCGCGCGGGGGGCGTTTCGGTTGAGCGCGTTGTGTCCATTCGAAAGCCGCGTCAGCGACGCGTTGCGCGATGCGCAGGCCGACGTGCTGATCGCGCCGGTCCGCGACGATCCCGAATGGTCGACGATCGCACTCGCCGCGCAATTCGTGCTCGATCACGACGTCGACGTGATGCATGCGCACCTCGCCAATGCGCACGTGCTCGGCTCGCTCGTGTCCGCGCTCACCGAGCGCCCGTGCGTTGCGACGATCCATGGACGTGCGGTGCCGATGCTCGACTTCGAGGCGCACAAGATGACCGACGGCATGCACATGGCGGTCGTGTGCCGCGCCGCCGAGAGCCACGCGCTCGCGATCGGCGTTGCGCGCGATCGCCTGCATTTCGTTCCCAACGGGGTACCCCAACACGATGGAATGCGACGCGAAGACCTCGCGAAGCAGCTCGGCGTCGGCGACGACACGCCGATCGTCGGCTTCGTCGGCCGGCTCTCGCCGGAGAAGGCCCCCGATCTCTTCTTGCGCATGGCCGCGCAACTGTTGTCGAAGCACGCAAACGTCGTGTTCGTCGTCGTCGGCGACGGGCCGATGCGCGAGCGGCTCGAAGCCGAGGCGAAGGTGCTCGGCATCGCAGCGCACGTGCATTTCATCGGCGAGCGGCGCGACGTACTGCGGCTGCTGCCGGGATTGACCGCGCTCGTCGTGCCATCGCACGATGAAGGCATGCCGCTCGCGCTGATGGAAGGCATGGCCGCGGGGCTTCCGGTCGTCGCGACGTCGGTCGGCGGCATTCCCGAACTCGTCACGCATTTGCAAACGGGCTTGCTCGTCACGCCCGGCGAGCCGGGTGAGCTCGCGATCGCCGTCGACGGCCTGCTCGACGATCCGCCGTGGGCGGCGGCCATCGGCGCCCGCGCCCGGGAGCGGGCGCGCACGCTCTGGCCGCAACGCGAATCGGCTGCGCGGATGGGCGAACTGCTGCGCACGCTCGCCAACGGGCCGCCGCTGCGCGCGTCGCGTTCGGCGTCGCGGGTGCACCTCGCCGGGCGCGTCGCGACGGCTCCGCCGGCCTGATCGCTACAATTGATGCGTGGTACAACGCCACGCGATCGAGGGCAGACCCCGCGACGCAACGCGAAAGGGGCGGGCGTCGGCCGCGCCGTGATCGCTGACGACGAGGACCATTCCTGGAACGCGACCGCACTCTGAGCCAGATCGCCCAAGGGCTGACGTGGATCGGCGCGGCGTTTCTCGTCGCGAGCGGCGCCGTCATCGTCTGGGCGGTATTTCGCACCGTCGGCGTCGACGACTTGCTCGTCGCACTGACCGTCGCGGGTCTCGGTCTCGGGCTGCCGGCGGTCGTGGCGTTCGTGGTCGCGTGGATTCTGAACTCGCTCGGGTCCACCGACCCCGAGGCGGAGGAAGACGAGCAGGCCGCCGAGCCGCAGCCACCGGCGAAGCCGATGGTGGCGAGCGCCGCGTGGGGTTACGCGGTCGCGGTGCTCGCCTGCATCGCTGCGTGGGGCGTGCGCATCCTGCTCGATCCGCTGCTCGGCCAGCAGATCACTTACGCGCCGCTGCTGCTGTCGGTCGCTTTCGCGGCGTGGTACGGCGGGCTCGGCCCGGCGGCGTTCGCCACGCTGCTCGGCGCGGCGATCGCCTGGTACGCGTACCTGTCGCCGCGCGATCGCTTCGGCGTTCTCGACATCGACGACGCGGTTCAATTGGGCCTTTATTGTGCTGCGGCACTCGCGATCGGCGGCATCGCGTCGGCACTTCGCGCGTCGCGCGAGCGCGCCCAGGCGCTCGCGCGCGAGGTGCTGGAGCGCGAGGCGGGGCTCGAGCGCGCGCGCGACGAGCTCGCCGCCGAACGCGACCGCATGCAGGTGACGCTGCAGTCGATCGCCGACGGCGTGATCGCGACCGACGCGCAGTGGACCGTCACGTTCGTCAACGATTGCGCGGCTGCGCTCACCGGCTGGCCGGCGACCGAAGCGATAGGACGACCGCTTTCGAAGATCTTTCGTACGATCGACGAGGCGTCGCGTCGCAATACGACGCTCGCGCTCGACGACGGGCAGCCCGACGCGACGGCGGGCATGCTGCTCGTCGCGCGCGACGGCACCGAGCGCGCGGTGGAATCGAAGGTGCGGCCGATCCTGCGGCGCGACCAGGCGCCCGCGGGGTTCGTGATCGTGTTCCACGACACGACGGAGGCGCGGCGTGCGCGCGCGGCGCTCGAGGAGAGCGAGGCGCGCTTTCGCATGCTCGCCGACGAGACGCCGCTGCCGCTGTGGATGTCCGACGAGGCACGTGCGTACGTCTACGTGAATCCGGCATGGCTCGCGTTCACTGGGCGCACCGAGGAGGAAGAATTGCGCGACGGCTGGACCGCCGGCATCCATCCCGAGGATTTCGGGACGCGGCAGGCGGCGTTCGCCGAGGCGTTCGACGCGCGCGAGGCGTTCACGCTCGAGTACCGGCTGCGCCGCCACGACGGGCAGTATCGGTGGGTTCTCGACCACGGCGCCCCGCGCTTCGACGGCGAGCATCAGCATTTCGCAGGCTACATCGGCGCGCTGCTCGACATCACCGACCGCAAGGAGGCCGCGGCGACGCGCGGGCTCTTCGAGCAGCGCCGGACCTCGTTCCTCGCATCGCTCGCACACGAGTTGCGCAATCCTCTCGCGCCGATCCGCAACTCGGTCGAGCTGCTGCAGCGCATGCGGCCCGACGAGGATCCTCGCGTCGCGCGCGCGCACGAGATCATCGAGCGCAATTGCGCGCGGCTCGCGGGCCTCGTCGACGACCTGCTCGACTTGTCGCGCCTCGACAGCGGCAACGTGCAGTTGTCGATCGCACCCGTCGACGTCGCGCCGCTTCTCGAGCGCGCGCTCGCGCGTCACGCGAGCGCCATCCGCGATCGCAACCAGCAGGCGGGCGTCGTGGTGACGTCGACGTCACTTCGCGTGCAGGCCGACGCCGAGCGCCTCGAGCAGATGGTGGGGATCCTCATCGGCAATGCGTCGCAGCACACGCCGCCGGGTGGCCGCATCGAGGTCGCCGCGCGCGCAGTGGGCGATGCGGTCGAGATCGCCGTGCGCGACACCGGTGTCGGGATCGACGATGCGCTGCGCCCGGTCCTGTTCGATCTCTTCGATCGCGGCGCGGCGGGCGATGCGCGACGCCTCGGCACGGGGCTCGCGATCGTCGCACGGCTCGCGCGGCTTTCGGGGGGCAGCGTCGACGTCGAAAGCGAAGGCAAGGATCGCGGCAGCACGTTCGTGCTGCGCCTGCCTGCCGCTCGCGACCAGGCGGCGCACGAGCCGGGGGTCGCGCCGGCGCCGGCATCGCCGCGCCACCTTCGCCTGCTGATCGTCGACGACAACGTCGATGCCGCCGATGCCATCGCGACGCTGCTCGCGATCAACGACTTCGACGTGCAGACCGCGAACGATCCGCAAAACGCGATCGCGTCGGCGCAGGCGTTCGATCCGGACGTGATCCTGCTCGACATCGGCTTGCCCGGCATGACCGGGTACGAGCTCGCGAAGAAGCTTCGCGCCGATCGCGTCGCGCGTCGCGCGAAGCTGATCGCGATCACCGGCTACGGACGGCCCGGCGACACCGAGCAGGCGCGCGAGGCCGGGTTCGACGGCTACCTCGTGAAGCCCGTCGATCTCGAGCAGTTGCGCGAGCACATCGACGCGCTCGTCGGCGCGCGCGCGTGACGCGGTTCCTGCCCTCGCGCTTCGATCAGGTCCTCACGCTCGCCGTGCTGGCGATGCTGATCATCGGCTGCTACCTGGTGCTGCAGCCCTTCCTCACTGCGCTCGTGTGGGCCGCGATCCTCTGCACCACGACGTGGCCGCTCTACGTGAAGCTGCACGCACGGCTGCGCGGCCGCGACGCACTCGCGGCGCTCGCGATGGTGCTGGTGCTCGCGCTGCTCATGCTCGCGCCGTTCGTCGTCGTCGGCGCCACGATCGCCGACAACGCGGAACGCGTCGTCGCGTGGGGCCGCTCGGCGCTCGCCGAAGGGCCGCCCGAAGCGCCGCCGTGGGTCGCGACGCTGCCGTGGATCGGCGCGACGATCGCCGATTACTGGAACGGCATGGCGCACGACACGGCGCAGATGCTCGCGGTGCTTTCGCAATACCTGGAGCCGGTGCGCAAGTTCGCGGTCGCGTCGGGCGCATCGGTCGTCGGTGCGTTGCTGCAGCTCGCGTTGTCGATCTTCATCGCGTGGTTCATGTTCCGCGACGGCTATGCGATTGCCGAGCGGCTGCACGTCGCGGCGCTGCGCATCGCGGGCGAGCGCGGCACCCACCTCGCAATGGTCGCGACGGCGACCGTGCGCGGCGTCGTATTGGGCATTCTCGGCACGGCGCTCGTGCAGGGTGTCGTCGCGGCGGTCGGCTTCTGGATCGCAGGCATCGCGGCGGCGCCGCTGCTCGGCCTTTTGACGTTCGTGCTGTCGCCGGTGCCGGTCGGACCGCCGCTCGTCTGGGCACCCGCGGGGCTGTGGCTCATCAACTCGGGCGAGACCGCGTGGGGCATCTTCGTGCTGCTGTGGGGTGTGTTCGCGGTGTCGACGATCGACAACGTGATCAAGCCGCTCATCATCAGCCGCGGCGCAGTGCTCCCGTTCCTGCTCGTGCTGCTCGGCGTGCTCGGCGGCGCGATCGCGTTCGGCGCGATCGGCGTGTTTCTCGGACCGGTGCTGCTCGCCGTCGGCTACGCGCTGCTCGTCGAATGGGCCGAGTTGCGGGTGGAGACGGTCGACGTCGATAGAAAATAGGAGGAAAAGCAGGGTCAGACTCGATTTTGGTTTGCGTGTCTGAAATCGAGTCCCAGCCTATTTCTCCTTTTTCGCGCGATCGCGCGCGAGATCCGCGCGATACGGCGAGAGCAGGTTCACCAGTTGCGCGAACGCCTTCGGCGTCGCGGCGATCACTTCGCCGCCGTAGAGGTAGTTTCCTTCGCCCCCCAGATCACCGACGAGGCCGCCCGCCTCGAGCACGAGCAGGCTGCCCGCGGCGACGTCCCAGGCGTTGAGCCCGATCTCGAAGAAGCCGTCGTAGAAGCCGGCCGCGACGTACGCAAGGTCGAGCGCCGCCGCGCCCGGACGCCGCAGGCCGGCCGTCTGAATGACGACGGCTTTCATCATCGCGAGGTAGGTGTCCAGGTAAGTGCCGTCGCGAAACGGAAAGCCGGTGCCGATCAGGCAGTCGCGCAGATGCGCGCGGCGCGACACGCGCATGCGCCGGTCGTTGAGAAACGCGCCGCGCCCGCGCGTCGCCGTGAAGAGATCGTTGCGGACCGGGTCGTAGATGACGCCCTGCGTGACCACGCCGCGATGCGCGAGCGCGATCGACACGCAGTATTGCGGAAAGCCGTGCAGGAAGTTCGTCGTGCCGTCGAGCGGATCGATGATCCAGACGTGCTCGGCGTCGGGATTACGGCCGCGCTCGGTGCCTTCTTCGGCGTGGATCGCATGGTCGGGATACGCGCCGAGCAGCGTCTCGACGATCGCCGCCTCGGCCGCGCGGTCGACCTCGCTCACGAAATCCTTCGGACCCTTGGCCGTCACCGTCAGCAGGTCGAGGTCGCGTGCGCCGCGCGTGATGACGTTGCCGGCGCGGCGCGCGGCCTTCACGGCCGTCGTGAGCATCGGATGCATTCCGCTATTCTACGGAATGCCCGTCGCGCGCTTCGATCGCGTCCGCATCGTTCTCGTCGAAACGAGCCTCGCTGCGAACATCGGTGCCGCGGCGCGCGCGATGCTGACGATGGGACTCACGCGTCTCGTGCTCGTCGCGCCGCGCCACTTCCCGCACGCCGACGCGACGGCACTCGCCGCCGGCGCGACGCGGGTCCTCGCCCAGGCGCGCGTGGTCGCCACGCTCGACGACGCGCTCGAAGGCACCGCGATGGCGATCGGACTTACGGCGCGCCCGCGTCGCTACGCGGGCCGCGTGCTCGCGTTGCGCGATGCCGCGCGCGAGGCGCTGCGTCGCGCAGGCGAGGCCGACGTCGCGCTGGTGTTCGGCACCGAGATGTCGGGGCTCACGAACGCGCAGGTGTTGCGCTGCACCGAGGTGGCGACGATCGCCGCGAATCCGCAGTACGCATCGCTCAACTTGGCCGCCGCGGTGCAACTCGCGTGCTGGGAGCTTCGCATGGCAGCGCAAGGCGGCGACGTCGCGCCGGCGCGGCGCTTTGCCGCGGCGACGCACGACGACATCGAGGCGCTGTACGCGCACGCCGAGCGCACGCTCGCCGCGCTTCGCTTCTACGATCCCGCGCGTCCGCGCCGCTTGATGATGCGCCTGCGCCGGCTTTTCGCGCGCACCGCACTCGAGCACGAGGAGGTGAACATCCTCCAGGGCATCCTCGCGCGCATCGACGAGGCATGTCGGGGGCGATGAGCCGGTCGCGGACCGGTGTGCGAACGGCGGCACGCCGGCCTCGTGGAACTACGCTACTTTCGTCCCGCGCGGCTCTTCGTCGCGCAGTCGATGCTGCTCTTAGCGCCCATGCGCTTCGAGGCGGGACCGGTGCGCATCATCGATACCGGCATCGATGCGCCAACCGACCGCCAGGTCACGAAGGTCGTCGTCGCACCTGGCGGGCCGGTCGACCGCGATCTCGGCACCTCGTGCTCTTCGCGCCGGCGTCCGCCGCAGTGGTCGCGGCGGTGGTGCTGTCCGGGCGAGGAGGCGAGGTCAGCCGGCGCCGCAGGCCTTGGCCGCGTCCGCCTTGAACCTGGCAAGCCGCAACGAATGGCGCAGCTTGCGCTCGTCCATTTCGCGCAGCCGCGCGTCGTAGCGCTCGCAAACCGACGGCGTCGTGCAACTCGCGCGGCCCTTGCGATCGCGCTCGCTCGCAGCCTCGGCGCGCGCCGCCCGGTTCTGCTCCTTCGTCACCTTGCGTTCCGCCTTCTGGCATTGTCGGGAGACATCGGCGGCGTGCGAAGGCGGCGCGAGGACCGCGAGCGCCAAAAGCGCCACTGCGGCGCGTCTTGCCTTGACGCATGGCTGCATGTCGAGCTCCCTGGGCGCTCCCGGCGCCGGCGCGGGGAGTGTAGCAAAGCGGTTGCGTATCGCCGCGAATAGTCGAGTAAAATGGTCGGATATGGGGTGACGAACCATGCTGACGCGATTGCGTGAAGACATCCGGGTGGTGTTCGAGCGCGACCCGGCCGCCCGCACGACGTGGGAGGTCCTGACGTGCTACCCGGGGCTGCAGGCGCTCGTCTGGCACCGATCGGTCGTGCACCCGGCGTGGCGTGCGGGCTTGCGCTGGCTGGCCCGCTGGCTCGCGCACTGGAGCCGCTTCGCGACGGGCATCGAGATCCATCCCGGCGCGCGCATCGGGCGGCGCGTGTTCATCGACCACGGGATGGGCGTCGTCGTCGGCGAGACCGCCGAGATCGGCGACGACTGCACGCTCTACCACGGCGTCACGCTCGGCGGGACGTCGTGGAACAAGGGCAAGCGGCACCCGACGCTCGGGCGCAGTGTCGTCGTGGGGGCCGGTGCCAAGATTCTCGGGCCGATCCACGTCGGCGACGGTGCGAAGGTCGGATCGAACGCGGTGGTCGTTCGCGACGTCCCCGCCGCGGCGACGGCGGTCGGCATCCCGGCGCGCGTCGTGACCGCCGGCGAGCGCCAGCGCAACGAGGCGCAGGCGGCGAAGATCGGGTTCTCGGCCTACGCGATCTCGTCGGACATGGACGATCCGATGGTCCTTGCGATCCACAAGCTGCTCGAGCATTCGGCGGCGACCGAGGAGCGCTTCAATCGCCTCGTCACGCTGCTCACGCGCGAAGGCGTCGACTGCGGGGCGGCGAAGGCGGTCGCCGACGCGTTCGACCCGGTGCAGATCAACCGCATGTTCGAATGATGCGCAGCGCTTGGCTTCGCCGCATTCGGCTCAACCTGATGGTTACCCGAACGACCGGATAGCGCATGCGGCTCACCACGAAAGGACGATTCGCCGTCACTGCGATGCTCGACGTCGCGCTCCACGGCGACGCGGGTCCGGTGACGCTCGCCGCGGTCGCGGCGCGGCAGAACATCTCGCTCGCGTATCTCGAGCAGCTGTTCTGCAAATTGCGCCGAAGCGGCCTCGTCGAAAGCGTGCGCGGCCCGGGTGGCGGGTATCAGGTGGGCCGTCCGGCGGACACGATCGCGGTCGCCGACATCATCGTCGCCGTCGACGAGCCGATCGATGCAACGCAATGCCGCGGCCGCGAGAACTGCCACGACGATCGGCGCTGCATGACGCACGCGCTGTGGGCGGGTCTCAACGCGCAAATTCTCGCGTACCTGCGCTCGGTCTCGCTCGCGGAGCTCGTGCGCGCGCAGCGCGCACAGCCGCCGGCGCTCGCCGTACTGCACGATCGGCGGGGTGCCGGCGAGCCCGCCGCACCGCGCAACACCACGCTTGCGTAAGCACGCGCATGAAGCTTCCGATCTATCTCGATTACTCCGCGACCACGCCGGTCGATCCGCGCGTCGCCGAGGCGATGATTCCGTATCTCGTCGAGCGCTTCGGCAACCCGGCGTCGACATCGCATGTCTATGGACGCGTCGCCGAGGCGGCGGTCGAGGAGGCGCGGACCCACGTCGCCGCGTTGGTCGGCTGCGAGGCAAGGGAGCTCGTGTTCACGTCGGGCGCGACGGAGTCGATCAACCTCGCGCTCAAAGGCGCCGCGCATTTCCACGCGAAGAAGGGCCGCCATCTCGTCACCGTCAAGACCGAGCACAAGGCGACGCTCGACGCGATGCGCGAGCTCGAGCGCGAAGGCTTCGCCGTGACGTATCTCGACGTGGGCGGGGATGGCCTGCTCGATCTCGAGCGGCTCGGCGCGGCGCTGCGGCCCGATACGACGCTCGTCTCGGTGATGTACGTGAACAACGAGATCGGCGTGGTCCAGGACGTGGCGGGGATCGGTGCGGTATGCCGCGCGCGCGGCATCCTGTTTCACGTCGACAGCGCGCAGGCGACCGGCAAGGTGCCGATCGACCTCGCGACGCTGCCCGTCGACCTCATGTCGTTTTCGGCGCACAAGACCTACGGTCCGAAGGGTATCGGTGCGCTCTACGTGCGCCGCAAGCCGCGCGCCCGCATCGAGGCGCAAATGCACGGCGGCGGCCACGAGCGCGGCCTGCGCTCCGGCACGTTGCCGACGCATCAGATCGTCGGCATGGGCGAGGCGTACCGGATCGCGAAGCTCGAGATGGACACCGACAACGCGCGGGCCCGGGCGCTGCGCGATCGGTTGTGGGCCGGCCTCGCCGATCTGGACGAAGTCATGGTCAACGGCGATCTCGTGCGCCGCATTCCGCACAATCTCAACGTGAGCTTCGGTTACGTCGACGGCGAGAGCCTGCTGCTCGCGCTCACCGACGTCGCGGTGTCGTCGGGCTCCGCGTGCACGTCGGCGTCGCTCGAGCCGTCGTACGTTCTGCGCGCGCTCGGCCGCAGCGACCAGCTCGCGCACGCGTCGATCCGCTTCACGGTCGGACGCTTCACCACCGCCGACGAAATCGAGCACGCGGTCGCACACGTGCGCGCGCAGGTTGCGCGCCTGCGCGAGCTGTCGCCCTTGTGGGAACTGCGTGCCGACGGCGGCGACGCCGACGGCGCGCCGTGGCTCACGCCGCGCTCGCAGGTCGAGGAGCTCGCGCATGGACTATAGCGACGCGCTGCTCGAGCATTACCGCCATCCGCGCAACGTCGGCTCGTTTCCGCGGGAGGACGCGAGCGTCGGCACGGCACTCGTCGGCCTGCCCGCCGGCGACGTCGTGAAGCTGCAGATCAAGGTGGGCGCCGATGGCGTGATCGAGAACGCGTGCTTTCGCACGCAGGGCAGCGCCGCCGCGATCGCGTCGGCGTCGCTCGCGAGCGAGTGGGTGAAAGGCCGCACGCTCGACGAAGCGCTGGCGATCAGCAACCGCGACATCGCCGATGCGCTTGCGTTGCCGCCGGTCCGGCTCCACTGCTCGCTGCTCGCCGAGGATGCGATCCGCGCCGCCGTCGCCGATTACCGCGCCAAGCACGCCGCCGAATCATCGAACCAACGACAGGGATCACGCTGACATGAGCATCACACTGACCGAAAGCGCGGCGCGCCACGTCGCCGCCAATCTTCAAAAACGGGGCAAGGGCGTCGGATTGCGGCTGGGCGTCAAGCGCTCGGGCTGCTCGGGCTTCGCGTACGACGTCGAGTACGCCGACGACGTGCGCGCGGACGACGTGGAATTCGAAAGCCACGGCGTGCGCGTCGTCGTCGGCTTGAAGGACCTTCCGTACGTCGAGGGCACCGAAATCGACTACGCGCGCGAAGGCCTCAACGCGGCGTTCCGCTTCCGAAATCCGAACGTCCGCGATTCCTGCGGCTGCGGCGAGTCGTTCAACGTCTGAGGGAGCAGGGTCGGTCCCGCTGACGCTGCATTCCGCTACGCGAAGAGGTTCAGCACCGCGTCGAGTCCGCAATGATCGATCGCGTGCGTTGCCCGAGCGCGCACGACGGGCTTCGCCCGATACGCCACTGAAACGTCGGCCTGCGCGAGCATCGGAAGGTCGTTCGCGCCGTCCCCGATCGCTACTGTCAGCCCCTCGGTGCCGCGATAGCGCGCGGCCAGCGCGCGAAAGTACGCAGCCTTCGCCGCCCCGTCGACGATGTCGCCGGTGATGCGGCCGGTCAGCCGCCCGTTGTCGACGTCGAGGACGTTGCCGAGCACATGATCGATCGCAAGGCGCGCGCGCAGCCGATCTGTGAAGAACGTGAATCCGCCCGAGACGAGCAGCGTCTTCACGCTTAGATCGCGCAACGCCGCGAACAGTCGTTCAGCGCCGGGGGAGAGCCGCAGGCGCTCGTCGTAGACGCGCGCGAGCGCGTCGATCGGCAGCCCGCGAAGAAGCAGCACGCGGCGCGTCAGGCTTTCGCGAAAGTCGATCTCGCCGCGCATCGCGGCCGCCGTGATCGCCGCGACTTCCTCGCCGATGCCGTGCAGCGCGGCGAGCTCGTCGATGCACTCGATCGTGATCAGCGTCGAATCCATGTCGAGCGAGACGAGGCGCAGCCGCTCGAGCGAGCGTGCGCGCGGAACGAGCGCAAAGTCGTAGCCCGCCGCTGCGGATGCCTCGGCGACGCCGCCCTGCGCGTCCGGCTCGTGCAACCGGTATGCGTCGCACTGTGCCCGATCGAGCGGCTCGATCCCCTGCGCGCCGGTCATCAGGCGCAGGATCTCGAGATCCTCGCGCAGCACGTGCGGGGCCTGGATGACGAGGTCGGCGCCGACCCCGGCCGGCGTCATGATCCGCGGCGGCGATGGGCGCTCGCGCGCTTGTTCACGCGGCGCGCGCGATCGGCGCGCGCGAGCGGCTCCGCGAACGACGGCCGTGCAAGTCCCGCGAGGTCCTCGACCTGTGCCGACTCGTCGAGCGAGAAGTCGATCTTCGACCGCTCGAGATCGACGCGCGCGACCTTTGCGCGCACGCGTCCCGCGAGCTGGAACACCCGGCCGGTGCGCTCGCCGACCAGCGCGTGGCGCACGGCGTCGAAGTGGAAGTAGTCGCGCGGCAGGTCGGTGACGTGCACGAGGCCGTCGATGTCGAGCCCGTCGAGCGTGACGAAGATGCCGAAGCTCGCGACGCCGCTGATCGTTCCGGCGAACGTCTCGCCGATCCGCTCCCTCATGTAGTAGCACTTGAGCCATTGCAGCACGTCGCGCGACGCATCGTCGGCGCGCCGCTCGGTCATGGAGCACTGGACGCCCAGCTCGCCCCACGTCGCCCCCTTCGGCACGTACGGCTTTCCGGTGAGCACCGCCTTGATCGCGCGGTGCACGAGCAGATCGGGATAGCGGCGAATCGGCGACGTGAAGTGCGCGTACGCCTCGTACGCGAGCCCGAAATGCCCGACGTTGTCCGGGCTGTATTCGGCGCGCGACAGCGACCGCAGCAGCACCGTCTGTAACAGGTCGAAATCGGGGCGGTCGCGGATGCGATCGATCAGGGCCGCGTAATCCATCGCGGTCGGCGCGTCGCCGCCGGTCAGCGTGAGCGCCGAGCTCGCGAGGAACTCGCGCAGCGCCGCGAGCTTCTCGGGCGGAGGGCCTTCGTGCACGCGGTAGAGCGCCGGCTGCTCGTGTTCGGTGAGGTACTGCGCGGCGCAGACGTTGGCCGCGAGCATGCATTCCTCGATCAGCCGATGCGCGTCGTTGCGCGGCGCGGGCGCGATGTCGGCGATCTTTCCCTGCGGGTCGAAGGAAACCGAGAGCTCGGCCGTGTCGAAGTCGATCGCGCCGCGCCGCTCGCGGGCGGCGAACAGCACCTTGTAGAGCGTGTGCAGTTGCGCGAGGTGCGGCAGCAGCGCGGCTCCCGTCGTGCCCTTCGCGCTTGCGGGTTCGCGCAGCCACGCGTACACCTGCGTGTACGTGAGACGCGCGCGCGAATGCATGACCGCCGGGTAGAACGCGTAGGCTCCGATCGTGCCGCGCGCGTCGATGCGCATGTCGCACGCCATGCAAAGGCGATCGACGTCGGGCCGCAGCGAGCAAAGCTCGTTCGAGAGCGCCTCGGGCAGCATCGGGATGACGCGCCGCGGAAAGTACACCGAGGTGCCGCGCTCGCGCGCGTCCTGATCGAGCGCGTCGTCGTCGCGCACGTAATGGGCCACGTCCGCGATCGCGACGACCAGCCGAAAGCCGCGCCCGTCGGGCTCGCAGTAGACCGCGTCGTCGAAGTCCTTGGCGGTCTCGCCGTCGATCGTCACGAGCGCGAGATCGGTGAGGTCGGTGCGTCCTTTGCGATCGGCGGGCCGGACCTCCGTCGGCAGGCGCTGCGCCTGCCGCTTCGCGGCGGCGCTCCATTCGAACGGCAGGTCGTGCTTGCGCAGCGCGATCTCGATCTCGATGCCCGCGTCGGTCGGGCTTCCGAGCACTTCCTTGACGCGCGCGACCGCTTCTCCATGCTCAGACGGCTGCTCGATGATCTCGACGACGACGACCTGGCCGGGCTGCGCGTTCATGCGCCCGTCCGGCGCGAGCAGCAGATCCTGGTTGATGCGCCGGTTGTCGGCCTCGACGAACCACAGCCCGTGCTCCTGGTGCACGCGGCCGACGACGTCACGGTTCGCGCGCTCGAGCACGTCGACGATCGCAGCCTCCGGGCGGCCGCGGCGGTCGACGCCGATGCGCTTCGCGGTGACGCGATCGCCGTGCAGCACCTTGTGCATCTCGCGCGGCGACAGGAAAAGATCGTCGCCGCCGTCGTCGGGCACGACGAGGCCATAGCCGTCGGGATGGCCCTGCACGGTACCGCGAACGAGGTCGAGCTTCGCGACGATGCAGAGCTCGCCCTTGCGGTTGACCAGGATCTCGCCGTCACGCTCGAGCGTCTCCACGCACCGATCGAACAGATGCTGCTGCTTGCGACCGATCGCAAGACGTACGGCCACTTCGGCGGGGGCGAGCGGAACGCCGGCGTCGGCGAGCTCACGCAGAATCGACTCGCACGTCGGCTGCGCGTGCGTGTCGCGGTCCTGCCTGCGCACCGGTGCGGCGTCCTTCCCGGGTCGGGCCGCGGCACGCCGGCGTAGCGGGATCGTTTTTGACAAGGATCGGTGCGGAAATTAAAATCGAGGGTTCGTCACGCCTGCCCGGATGGCGGAATTGGTAGACGCACCAGGTTCAGGTCCTGGCGGTGGCAACACTGTGGAGGTTCGAGTCCTCTTCCGGGCACCACGCCATTGTCGACGATCATAGCGCGCGATCGTTTCGCGCCGGTGCGATTGCATCGCGACGAGAAGATCCAGGGCGCGCAATGACCACGCTCGCGGCCAGGGAGTGCGACGCGTTCAGGCTCCGTCGGATGTGACGCTCGCCACGCCAAGCCGCTCCGCGAGCTGGTTCGGGTCGAGATCGTCGTAGACCTCGAACGGCTGCCGGATCCACGGGCTGTCCGCGAGGTACTCGACGTAGAAGTCGGGCTTGAACACCGAGCAGGCCTTCCACCACAGCACGGCGGTTCGCAACTCGGTAACGTGCGGGAAGCGCCGCGGCAGGTCGTCGTGGACGGCCGCGAGCGTATGCCCGGAATCGACCATGTCGTCGACGAGCAGCACGCGGTCGCCGAGGCGCGGCGCGGTCATCGTCATGTGCTCGGCGATCACGAGTTCGCCGCGGACCTTGCCGCCTTCGGCGGTGTACGAGTGGGTCGACAGGATCGCGAGCGGCCGATCGAAGATGCGCGACAGCACGTCGCCGACGCGAAGGCCGCCGCGCGCGATGCAGATGATCTGGTTGAAGCGGAAGCCCGATCGATGCACTTCGAGCGCGAGCTTCTCGACGAGCGCGTTGTACCGCGGCCAATCGATGTTCAACGTCATGGTGCGAACGGATGGCGCACGAGGATGGTCTCGTCGCGATCGGCGCCGGTCGATACCATCGCGATCGGCACGCCGGTGAGCTGCTCGATGCGCGACAGGTAGGCGCGCGCGGCGTCGGGCAGGGCGGAGAACGATTTTGCGCCGAGCGTGTTTTCCTGCCACCCGGGCAGCGTCTCGTACACCGGACGACAGCGCGCGACAGCATCGGCACCGCTCGGCATGAGGTCGACGCGCTCGCCGTCGACGTCGTAATGCGTGCAGATGCGGATCTCGCGCAGGCCATCGAGCACGTCGAGCTTGGTGATGCACTGACCGTGCACGCCGTTCAGATGGAACGAGCGGCGCAGCGCCGGCACGTCGAGCCAGCCGCAGCGCCGCGGACGACCGGTGACCGAGCCGAACTCGTTGCCGCGCTTGGCGAGCCGTGCGCCGACGTCGTCGCCGAGCTCGCTGGGGAAGGGACCGGCGCCGACGCGCGTCGTGTACGCCTTCACGATGCCGAGCACGTAGTCGATCATGTTCGGCCCGATGCCCGCGCCCGGCCCGACGGCACCGGCGACGCAATTCGAGCTCGTGACGTACGGGTACGTGCCGTGATCGACGTCGAGCAGCGCGCCCTGCGCGCCTTCGAACAGGAGCGATTCGCCGCGTGCGCGCGCGCGCTGGATCGCCGCGGCGACGTCGCCGACCATCGGCGCGATCGCCTCGCCTTGCGCGAGTGCCTCGTCGCGCGTCTTCGCGAAGTCGACGGGCGACGCGTTGTAGTAATGCACGAGCATGAAGTTGTGCAACTCGAAGAGCGGCTCGAGCTTCTCGGCGAAGCGCGCTGGCTCGAGAAGGTCCTGCACGCGCAGCGCGCGGCGCGCGACCTTGTCCTCGTACGCGGGGCCGATCCCGCGGCCCGTCGTGCCGATCTTCAGCGTGTCGCCGAGCCTCGCTTCGCGCGCCTGGTCGAGCGCGACGTGGATCGGCAGCACCAGCGGGCACGCCGGCGAAATCGTGAGCCGCGAGCGGACGTCGACGCCGGCCTGCTCGAGCTCGCCGATCTCCTGCATGAGCGCGGAGGGGGACACCACGACGCCGTTGCCGATCAGGATTGCGACGCCGTGGCGCAGCACGCCCGACGGAATCAGGCGCAGGATGGTCTTGCGCCCGCCGATGACGAGCGTGTGTCCTGCGTTGTGGCCGCCCTGGAAGCGCACGACGCCGCGCGCGCTCTCGGTCAGCCAGTCGACGACCTTGCCCTTGCCTTCGTCGCCCCACTGCGCGCCGATGACGACGACGTTCTTGGCCATGTCAGTGGCGCCGCTGACATGCCCTTCGTGGGGGCAGCAAGCGGAGCGAGCGTGGGGATCGTTGCATCTCAGGTGGGTTTCAGCAGGCCCGCGAGTTGTCGAAGGTCGAGCGTGAAGCCGGTCGCCGGGCGCGCGCGCCCGAACGCCTTGCCGATGCCGTCGTAGCGGCCGCCCTTCGCGATGGCGTTCGACTCACCCTCGACGAACACCGCGAAGATCGCGCCGTTGTGGTAATGATAGCCGCGCAGGTCGGCGAGATCGACGTGGAGCGCACGTACGAGCGGCGCCGCCGCCTGCGTGAGGGCCTCGAGCGACGCGAGCGCGTTGGCGATCGACGGCACGTCGGGCAGGCGCTCGCGCGCGCTCGCGAGCACGTCCGCCGCGGGACCGTAGAGCTCGGGCAGCGCGGCAAAGGCATCGCGCCAGGCCGCCGGAAGGCGCGCCGTCAGCGTCCGCACTGCCGGCACGTCCTTCGTGCGCAACGCGTCGAACAGCGCGCTGTCGTCGCCGTTCATGCCGGCTGCGCTCGCAAGCGCGCGGTACACGCCCATATGGCCGACGTCGAGGTGCAGGTCGGACAGTCCGGCGGTGGTGAGCGACGACGCGAGGAGGGCGATCACTTCGCGATCGCCGTCGATCCCCGGCACGCCGAAGAGCTCGGCGCCGACTTGCAGGACCTCGCGCGTTGCGCCCGGTCCGTCGGCGACCGTGCGCAGAACGCTGCCGGCGTAGCAAAGCCGCGTCGCGCCGGGCTCGTTCAGCAGATGCGCGTCGATGCGCGCGACCTGCGGCGTGATGTCGGCGCGCACGCCGACCAGGCGTCCCGACCGCGGGTCGACCGTCTTGAACGTGAGGATCTCGAGGTCGCGCGCGCTGCCGGTCAGCAGCGAATCGAGGTGCTCGATCAGCGGCGGGCGCACGAGACGATAGCCGTGCGCGGCGAAGTGATCGAGCAGCGTGCGGCGCAGGCGCTCGAGCTCCGCCGCTTCGCGCGGGAGCACGTCGTCGATCGCGTCCGGCAAGAGCCAGTTCCGCATGAGCTCCCCCACGCTATTGCAGCAGATAGAGCGCGAGCAGGCCCACGCCGACCGACATCATGCCGATGAAACGCAGTTGGCCATCGGTGAGCTCCGTGAGGTGACGGAATCCCTCGCGCCAGACGCGCGGAGCGGCGAACGGCAGGAGCCCTTCGAGGATCAGCAGCAGCGCGAGCGACGTCCACAGCGTATCCGGCAAGGGCGACTCCTGCGCGCTACTTCGCCGGTGCGCGCGTCGGCGGCCGTCCGGTCGCGGGATCCTTGAAGTACTGGAAAAACTGCGAGCTAGGATCGAGCACCATCATGTCGCTCTTGTTGCGAAACGTGCTCTTGTACGCCTCGAGGCTGCGATAGAACGCGTAGAACTCGGGGTTCTGGCTGTAGGCGTCGCCGTAGATCGCCGACGCCTTGGCGTCGCCTGCGCCCTTGACCTTTTGCGCGGTGCTGTACGCGTCGGCGAGGATGACGGTGCGCTGCCGATCGGCGTCGGCGCGGATCTTTTCCGACTCGGCCGCGCCGAGCGAGCGCAACTCGTTCGCGACGCGGCGCCGCTCCGATTCCATGCGCTGGTAGACCGGCCCCGTCACGTCCGGGGGTAGCTCGACACGGCGCAGCCGCACGTCGATCACCTGGACGCCGATCGCCTTCGCGTCGGCGTTCGCCTTCTGCTGCGTGACGCTGGTGATCTTGTCGCGCGCCGAGGCGATCGCCTCGTGCACGTCGTGCTTGTTGAATTCCTCGGCGAGGTTCGCGCGCACCGTCTGCGACAGCCGCCGGCGCGCCGCTTCCTCGTCGCCCTGCACCGAGATGTAGTACTGGCGAACGTCGATGATCTTCCAGAGCACGACGAAGTCGACGAGCAGTGGCTTCTTCTCCGAAGTGGTCACGCGGTCGGGCTCGGGATTGTCGAGCGTCAGGTTGACCTTGTCGTAGAACTTGACGTTCTGCACGAGCGGCAGCTTGAAGTAGAGCCCCGCCTTGTCCGTCGTCTCGATCACCTCGCCGAGCTGGAACTTGATCGCGTACTTGCGCTGATCGACGGTGTAGATCGACTGCGACGCGATGAACAGCACCGCGACGAGCAGCGCGAGGATCGGGATGGAGAACTTCATCGTCCCTCCCGATTGCGCAGCGCCTCGCGCGAGCGGCCGCCATCGAGCGGCATCGCGTCGGGCGCCGGCGGAATGCGCGTCGGCGCCGTCGCGTCGGGCGTCGTCGTGGACGGCGATTGCGCCGACTGCTGGATCAGCTTGTCGAGCGGCAGGTAGAGCAGGCTCGCGCTCTTCTGGTCGATGAGCACCTTGCTCGAATTGGCGAGCACCGACTGCATCATGTCGAGGTAGAGCCGCTCGCGCGTGACGCCCGGCGCCTTCTGGTACTCGACGAGGATCTTGTCGAAGCGTTCGGCATCGCCCTGCGCGCGCTGCACGACCTCGGACTCGTAGCCGTTCGCTTCCTCGATCAGTCGCGCCGCCATGCCGCGCGCGCGCGGCACGACATCGTTCGCGTACGCCTGGCCCTCGTTCTTCAGCCGCTCGCGGTCCTGCCCCGCCTTCACCGCGTCGTCGAATGCCGCCTGCACCTTGTCGGGCGGCTGCACGTTCTGCAGCGTCACCTTCTGCACGAACACGCCGGTGCCGTAGCGGTCGAGGTTCTGCTGCATCAGCTGCTCGGTCTGCTTCGCGATTTGCTCGCGACCCTCGTAGAGCGCAAAGTCCATCTTCGCCTTGCCGACGACCTCACGGATCGCCGACTCGGCGACGTACGCGACGATCTGGTCGGGACGCCGGTTGTTGAAGACGTAGTCCTCGGCGCTCTTCAGGTTGTATTGCACCGCGAACTGGATGTCGATGATGTTCTCGTCCTCGGTCAGCATCACCGCTTCCTTGTCGATCTTGTTCTTCGGCGTGTTGCGGTAGCCGACCTCGATCGTCTTCACTTGCGAGAAGTCGACGAGCTCGACGGTCTCGACAGGAAACGGCAGGTGCCAGCGCGGGCCGGGCTGCGTCGTCTCGGTGTACTTGCCGAAGCGCGTGACGACGCCGCGGCGGCCTTCGTCGACGATGTAGAACCCGCTCGCGAGCCAGATCACGATGACGAGCACGACGAGCAGGCCCAAGCCGCCGAGCGGAAGCTTGAGCCCCGGTCCGCCGCCGTCGCCTCCCGCCTCGGGCGGTTCCCGCCTTCGGCCGAACAGCTCGTTCATCCGGCGGTTGACGTTGCGCCAGATTTCGTCGAGGTCGGGCGGCCCGCTGTTGTTGCTGCCGCCGCGCTTGCCCCACTGCGGATCGTTCAGCGACATACGAAGAAGGCGCGAGCTTCGGACATGGGACATTCGGCGCCTTCTGGCGCCGGTCGAACGTGAAAGGAAGCGCGAGAACTAGCCGGAGCGTTCCGGCGTTTCGATGTTTTCGGATGCCGCGGCGCGCTGCGCCGGGAAACGCTCGGCAAGGGCGGCCCGCAACGCCGCAAGGCCGGCACCGGTGACGGCACTCACGCGGACCGAGGCGATGTTACCACACGCGTCGCGCTCGACGCCCGGCGCGAGATCCGTTGCGTCGATCTTGTTGAAGACGCGGATCTGCGGCACGTCGCGTGCGCCGATCTCGTCGAGCAGCGCGTCGACCGCCTCGATCTGCACGTCGCGATTCGGCGCGCTCGCGTCGATCACGTGCAGCAGCAGGTCGGCGTCGGCGGCTTCGGCGAGCGTCGCGCGGAACGCCGCCACGAGGTCGTGCGGAAGGTCGCGGATGAAGCCGACGGTATCCGAGAGCACGATCGTCTGCGCGCCTTCGACGTGCACGCGGCGCAGCGTGGTATCGAGCGTCGCGAAGAGCTGGTTGGCGGCGTAGACCTTCGCCGCGGTCAGGCGGTTGAAGAGCGTCGACTTCCCCGCATTGGTGTAGCCGACCAGCGCGGCGGTGCGCACCGACGCGCGGCGGCGCGCGCGGTTCTGCGTCGCCCGGCTGCGCGACACGCGTTGCAGGCGTTCGCGCAAAAGCTTCACGCGCTGCGTGATCAGGCGCCGGTCGGTCTCGAGCTGCGTCTCGCCCGGACCGCGCAGGCCGATCCCGCCCTTCTGCCGCTCGAGGTGCGTCCAGCCCCCGACGAGGCGCGTCGCCATGTGGTTCAACTGCGCGAGCTCGACCTGCAGCTTGCCTTCGGCGCTGCGCGCGCGCTGCGCGAAGATGTCGAGGATGAGGCTGGTGCGATCGACGACACGGCATTCGAGCGCCTGCTCGAGATTGCGCTGCTGCACGCCGGACAGCGCGTGATCGAAGATGACGAGCTCGGCGTCGCCTTCGCGACGCGCCGCGGCAATCTCGTCGACCTTGCCGCGCCCGGCGAAGAACGCAGGGTCGGGGCGATTGCGCCGGCCTCCGATGTTGCCGACGATCGTCGCGCCCGCCGACTGCGCGAGCGCCGCGATCTCGTCGAGCCGGCCCGCGGCCTCGCGGCCGACGTCGAGCGCCACGACGAGCGCGCGATCGCCGCCCGTTGGCCGTTCGAACAGCGTCGTGGTCACGGGAGCGCGCGCGCGGCGCGCGACTCAGCTTTCGGCTTCGTGATGATTCTGATGGGGCATCGCGACCGGCCGCGACGGCACGACCGTCGAAATCGCGTGCTTGTAGACCATCTGCGTCACGGTGTTCTTGAGCAGCACCACGTACTGATCGAACGACTCGATCTGGCCCTGCAGCTTGATTCCGTTCACGAGGTAGATCGAAACCTGCACGTGCTCCTTGCGCAGGGTGTTGAGGAACGGGTCTTGTAGCATTTGCCCTTTGTTGCTCATCGTCGCGCTCCGCGCTTGTTATTCCGCAATTTGCCGCTCAACCCGCCAAGAGACGGGTCTGCATGTCGCCAGACGGGAATGCCGCCTCGCTAGCGGCGTGCAGGGGAATCTGCGTAGGGATTGGCGCCCACCTTGAATTGTATCCTAAGGGGCGTGCCCCGCAGTTTGAACGTGTCCCGGAAAAAATGTTCCAGATAGCGCCGGTACGCGTCGGGGACGTGGCGAAGTGCGGTGCCGTGCACGACGACGATGGGCGGATTCACGCCGCCCTGGTGCGCGTAGCGCATCTTCGGTCGCACGACGCCGGCGCGCGGAGGCTGCTGCCGCTCGACGGCCAGTTGTAGCGTACGCGTGAGCTTCGGCGTCGGCAGTCGGGCCATCGCCGCCGCGTACGCGCGGTCGACCGCGGCGAGCAGCGCGTCGATGCCGCGTCCCTCGCGCGCCGAAACATAGTGCTGCTCGGCGAAGTCCAGGAAGCCGAGCTTGCGCGAAAGCTCGCGCTTGACGAGCGCGCGCTGGTCGGCGCTCGCGGCGTCCCACTTGTTGATGCCGATCGCGAGCGCGCGGCCCGCTTCGAGGATGTGACCCGCGAGGTGCGCGTCCTGCTCGGTGATGCCGTCGACGGCGTCGAAGAGCAGGATGACGACGTTGGCGTCCTCGATCGCCTGCAGCGTCTTGATCACCGAGAACTTCTCGATCGTCTCGCTCACCTTGCCGCGCCGGCGCACGCCGGCGGTGTCGATCAGCGTGTAGCGGCGATCGCCGCGGTCGAAATCGAGACGGATCGCGTCGCGCGTCGTGCCGGGCTCGTCGAACGCGATCACGCGCTCCTCCCCGAGCAGCGCGTTGACGAGCGTGGACTTGCCGACGTTCGGACGGCCGACGACCGCGACCTCGATGCGCCGCGCTTCGCCCGTTGCGACGTCGATGCGCACGGGCTGCGGTGCCGGGCACGCCTCGAGCGCGATGTCGATGAGATCGCGCACGTTCTCGCCATGCGCCGCCGAGATCGGCAGCGGCTCGGTCAAGCCGAGCTCGTGGAATTCCGCCACGCTTTGCGCGGCGGGCATGCCTTCGGCCTTGTTGACCGCGACGAACACCGGCCGCCCGGATTTGCGCAGCAGGTTCGCGATCGCATGATCCTGCGGCGTAATGCCTTCGCGCGCGTCCACGATGAAGATCACCGCGTCGGATTCGGCGATCGCGGCTTGCGCCTGCCGCGCCATCTCGACCATGATCCCCGACGTTCCGACCGGCTCGAACCCGCCGGTGTCGACGACCAGGTACTCGCGCTCGCCGGCGCGCGCACGACCGTAGTGACGATCACGCGTGAGTCCCGGGAAATCGGCGACGAGCGCGTCGCGCGATTTCGTCAGCCGGTTGAATAGCGTCGACTTGCCCACGTTGGGGCGGCCGACGAGGGCGATCGTGGGAAGCACTGGGCGAGCGGTGACGAGCGCCGCTATTTCGCGTTGACCGCGTAAACCGTGCCCTTCTGCGACTGCCATACGATTCCGCCGGCGAGGCGCGACGGTTGGGCGGTCGCCGGGCTGCCGTCGGTCGCGAGGCGGCCCACGTACGTGCCGTCGCTGCGCGACAGCAAATGCAGGTAGCCTTCGACGTCGACGACGGCGAGCTGATCGCCGATCAGCTGCGGCCCGCCGATGCGACGCTTCGCGAGCGCGTCCTGCCTCCACAGCGTCGCGCCGTTGCTGCGATCGAACGCCTGTACCACGCCCTTGTCGTCGACGACGTATACGCGATTCTCGTCGGCGGTCAGTCCGGCGAGGCTCGAAACGTCGCGCGTCCAGATCAGCGTGCCGCGCACGACGTCGAAACACGCGACGCGTCCCTGGTACGCGACGGCGCACGCCTCGCGGTCGTCGACGTAGGGGAGGCTCGTCACGTCGGCGATGCGCTCGAGCTCGGTCGCACCCTTCGGCACCGCGACCGTGCCGTCCCAGCCGATCGAACCCGTGCGCGCGTCGATGGCGAGGAGGCGGCCGCCCGCCGTACCGATGAAAAGACCGCCGCGCCAGACGACGCCGCCGGCAGCATTGCGTACGGTGAGCGGTGGGTTGGTGCGCGGATCCACCCACACCGTCTTGCCGTCGGCCTGCGCCAGGCCGTAGATCCGGCCATCGCCCGAGAAGACGACCACGGTGCCCTCGGCGAGGCGCGGCGGGGCGATCAGCTCGCTCGACACGCGCGTCGTCCACTTCGGCTTGCCGTCGGTGCCGTAGGCGAGCACGTCGCCCTTGCTCGTGCCGACGACGACGAGATCGTCACTCGCGCCCGGGCCGGCCGACAACGCCTGATCGGCGCTCACCTTCCATTCGACGCGGCCGGTCGCCGGATCGAGTCGCAGCAGCGCGCCGTCACTCGCCGCGGCGTAGATCGCCGACGCGGTCACCGCCGGCGCGAGCCCGGGATTCGCAGTGCCGGTGCTCTGCTGCCACGCGATCTGCGGCGTCACCGTCGCGTTCAGCGTCGGGAGCGGGCCGGGCTTGAACCCGCTGCCGGTGAGCCACGCCAACCTCGGGTGCGGAATCGACCTCATCCACGACGTGAGCGGCGATTCGGAGAGCGTCGCGCAGCCGGCGCAAAGTGCCGCGGCGACGAGCGCCGACGTCGCGCCGCGCAGCGAACGCATCATTTCGCCGCTCCTGCCGGAGCCGCCGCCGCAACGCTCGGCGCCGGCGCGATCGCGTCGTGCTTCGCCTGCACGTAGTTGCGATACGGCGACTTCGCGTCGAGCTTCGCGAGCGCAGTCTCGTACGCCGCACGCGCATCGGCGCTCTTGCCCGCTGCGGCGAGCGCGTCGCCGCGGAGGTCGGCGAACAGGCCGTCGAACGCCGCCGGATGTTTCGCGTCGAGCGTCGCGAGCGCGGCGTCGAACTGCTTCTCGTCGACCTGCACCTGCGCGAGGCGGTAGCGCGCGATCGCCTTGATCTCCTCGTCGGACGCGTGATCGACGACCCATTGCAACTGGGCGACGGCGCCTTTCTTGTCCCCCGCGTCGTAGAGCATCTTGGCGTAAAGCAATTCGGCGCGCGGCGCGTAGCCCGTGCTCGCGTAGCTCTGCGTGAGCTCGCCGATCGCGTCCTTCGCCTTCGCGCTGTCCTTCGTGCGCACGGCCTCGCTGACCGCCCCGTAGAGCACCGACGCGCTCTCGGCGCGCTTGCCGCTGTACCAGCGCCAGCCCTGGATGCCGGCGACGACGAGCAGGCCGAGAATCAGCGCTACGGTAATCGTATTGCCGTAGCGCGACCACCACGCCTTCAGTTCGTCGATCTGGTCCTGCTCTTCGAGGTCGTAGACGGGCATTGCAGCGTCCTATCGTGAAATGAGTCCCGCGACGCGCGCCGCGACGTCGGCAACGGGGACGGCGACCTGCTCGGCGGCGGCGCGCAGCGGCTTGATCGCGACGGTGCCCGCGGCGACTTCGTCGTCGCCGACGATGATCGCGAGCGCGGCGCCGCTCGCGTCGGCCTTCTTCATCTGGGCGCGGAAGTTGCCGCCGCCCGCGTGCACGACGATGCGCGCCCCGTGGTCGCGCAACGTTTCGGCGACGCCCCGCGCGACGCGCGCCGCCGCGTCGCCACCATGGAGCACGTAGGCGTCGGGCGCATCCGCGATCGCCTTCGCCTGCGCCTCGAGCATCAGCACCATGCGCTCGACGCCGATCGCGAAGCCGCACGCGGGCGTCGGTTTGCCGCCGAGTTCCGCGAAGAGACCATCGTAGCGGCCGCCGCCGGCGACGGTGCCCTGCGCACCGAGCGCGTCGGTCACCCACTCGAAAACGGTGCGATTGTAGTAGTCGAGCCCGCGCACCAGCCGCGGATTGACGGTGTAGCGCACGCCCGCGTCGTCGAGCAGCGAGCATAGCGCGTCGAAATGCGCGCGCGATCCGGATCCGAGCCGGTCGAGAAGGCGCGGTGCGCCGGCGACGATCTCCTGCATCGCCGGATTCTTGCTGTCGAGGATGCGCAGCGGATTCGCGTGCAGCCGCCGTCTCGCGTCGTCGTCGAGCGTCGCCGCGTGGCGCTCGAAGTATTCGACGAGCGCCACGCGGTGCGCGCGGCGCTCGTCGGGATCGCCGATCGAATTGAGCGATAGCGCGATGCCCTCGAGGCCGAGCGCGCGCCAAAGGCGCGCCAGCATGACGATCTGCTCGGCGTCGACGTCGGGCCCCGCGAAGCCGAGCGCCTCGACGTCGAACTGATCGAACTGGCGCGAGCGGCCCTTCTGCGGACGCTCGTGGCGAAACATCGCGCCTGACGTCCACACACGCTGCGGCCGCTCGTAGGTGAGGTTGTGCTGGATCGCCGCGCGCACGATGCCCGCGGTCGCCTCCGGCCGCAGTGTGAGGCTCTCGCCATTCAGCCGGTCGTCGAACGTGTACATCTCCTTCTCGACGACGTCGGTGTGCTCGCCGATGCTCCGCACGTAGAGCGCGGTCGGCTCGACGAGCGGAACGCGCAGGTTGCAATAGCCGTACTGCTCGAACACGCGGCGTGCCACGTCCTCGAAGCGCTGCCAGCGGGGCGCCTCGTCGGGAAGCACGTCGTTCATGCCGCGCACGGCCTGCAATGCCGTAGCCATCGATGTTCTTCAGGGGCCGGCGGCGATCAGCGACGCGCGCCGACCGCGCCCGTGTCCGTCGTGCCGGTGGTTGTCTTGCGTTGCGGCAGCAGCGAGGACGAGCGCGCTTCGCCGCCGTACGTCGCGCGCACGTAATCGACGACGATCTGCTCGAATTCCTCGGCGATTCGCTCGCCCTTGAGCGTCACGGTCTTCTTGCCGTCGACGAAGACAGGCGCGACCGGCGTCTCGCCGGTGCCGGGAAGCGAGATGCCGATGTTGGCGAGCTTCGATTCGCCCGGCCCGTTGACGACGCAGCCCATGACCGCGACGTGCATCGCCTCGACGCCCGGATAGCGCGCGCGCCATTGCGGCATCGAGTCGCGCAGGAACGCCTGGATGCGTCCGGCGAGCTCCTGGAAATAGCTGCTCGTCGTTCGGCCGCAACCGGGACACGCGCTCACCATAGGCGTGAACGAGCGCAGGCCCATCGTCTGCAGCAGCTCCTGCGCGACGATCACCTCGCGCGTGCGATCGCCGTTGGGCTCGGGCGTGAGCGAGATGCGGATCGTGTCGCCGATGCCTTGCTGCAAGAGCACCGCCATCGCCGCGGTGGACGCGACGACGCCCTTGGTGCCCATGCCCGCTTCGGTGAGGCCGAGATGCAACGGATAGTCGCAGCGACGGGCGAGCTCGCCGTACACCGCGATCAGGTCCTGCACGTTCGAGACCTTGCACGAGAGGATGATGCGATCACCGGGAAGACCGAGCGACTCCGCCTGCTCGGCACTGCGCAGCGCCGAGGTGACGAGCGCTTCGCGCATCACCGCGTCGGCATCGGCGGGTTCGGGTGCGCGCGCGTTGGCATCCATCATTTGGACGAGCAGCGCCTGGTCGAGGCTGCCCCAGTTCACGCCGATGCGCACCGGCTTGCCGTACGCGAGCGCGAGCTCGATCAGTGTCGCGAACTGCGCATCGCGCTTGCTCCCCTTGCCCACGTTGCCGGGATTGATGCGGAATTTCGCGAGCGCTTGCGCGCATCGCGGATGCTCGGTCAGCAACTTGTGGCCGTTGAAATGGAAGTCCCCGATCAGCGGCACGGCGCAGCCGACGTCGTCGAGTCGCTCGCGAATCTCGGGCACCGCGGCGGCGGCTTCCGATGTGTTGACGGTCACGCGAACGAGTTCGGACCCGGCGTTCGCGAGTGCGCGCACCTGCGCAACTGTCGCGGCGACGTCCGCGGTGTCGGTGTTCGTCATCGACTGCACGACGATCGGCGCACCGCCGCCGACGGCGACGGATCCCACGACGACGCGGCGACTCACGCGACGATCGATGACCGGGCGCTCGACGCTCACGATGACGCGTTCATTTGAGGCCCACGCGGGCGACACTGCCGCGCGTGTAGGGGGCGAGGTCGAGCGGCTGCCCGCGGAACGTGACGTCGACGGCAGGCGCGTTGCCGAGCGCGACCTCGAGCGGCGGTACGGCGTTGACCGTCTGCGTCATTCCCGCGCCGCCGGTCATCTGGAGCACGACGCGGCCGTTCGCATCCTTCACTTCGGCCCACGAGCTGCCGCGGAACGCAAGCACCAACGCAACCTCGCCGCTCGCCGGCGGTTGCGCGCCGGTTGCCGTGCCCGCGGACGCGGTCGCCGCTGTCTCGGCGGTCGTCGACGTCGTGGCGGGCGTCGTGGCGGGCGTCGAGGCATCGGGATGGGTCGTGGCCGAAGGTGCTCCCGGCTCGCTGCCCAGCACTTTCGGTTCGAGCGTGAGTGCGCCGGCCGCGGGTGGTGGTGTGTTCGACGGGCTCGGCCGCAGGGCCGAGGACATGGAATTCGGTAACGCGGTCGAAGCCGCTTCCTTCGGCGGCTGGCGATCGAACGCGCCGATGCGCGTCGAGAGCCAATCGGGAATGTGCAGCGAGGGGCGCAAAAGCTCGTAGTACGCGATCACCCCGACGACGGCGACCAGCAAGAGCGGAAGCGCGACGCGCATCGCCGATCCGCGCGACGGCTCGTGCTCCGCCGGAATCTCGCCCATCGGCCGCGTGTCGGTGCGAAGTGCAGGTCGTCCGAGCGCCGGCGCCGTCTCCGGCGCAGGCAGCAGCGCCAGCACCGCATCGGGGTCAAGACGCAGGAAGCGCGCGTAGTTGCGCGCGAAGCCGCGGATGAACGTGCGGCCGGGCAGGTGCTGCCAGTCGTCCTCTTCGAGTGCGGTGACCTGCCTGGGCGCGAGTTTCAACTGATGCGCGACGGCGTCGATCGAAAGACCGGCGGCCTCGCGCGCTTCACGCAGGCGCCCGCCGGCCGATGCCGCGCCGGCGACACTGCGCGAGTCGACCGCGGCGCTCGGCGATCCGGCGCTCATCCCAGGTTCTCCTCGAGCCATGATCCGCGTGCGCGAGTCGGCCTGTCGCTCACTCGCAACCTCCCGTGGCGATCGCCTTCGCTTCGACCGAATCGGGCCAGCGATTGCGAAGCTGCGACTCGTACGACCGCTCGGCCTCGCGATCGCCCTGCCGCCGCTCGATGCACGCGCCGAGGTACAGCGCCTCCGCGGACGGTGAAGCCTGCTGCATCACCGGACGCATCCACGCGCGCGCTTCGCCATTGCGCTTGTCGCGGTACGCGAGCAACGCGAGGTTGTACGCGGCGATCGGATTGCCGGGCGATACCGTCAGCGCGCGCCGCAGGTATTCGTCGGCCGCCTTGCCGTCGCCGAGTGCCGCGCTGCACTTGCCCGCGTTGATGAGCGCGATCTCGGGCGTCTTGTAGAGCGGATCCTTCAGCACGCGCTCGAACTCGGGCAGCGCCTCGCGCGGATGCCCGGTGCCGCAGAGGAACGCGCCCCAGTTCTCGCGAATCTCGGAGTCGTTCGGCGCGAGCGACAGCGCCTGCTTGAAGTTCTCCTCGGCCTTCGCACGCTCGCCGAGCATCGCGTAGACGAGGCCGTACACGTTGTAGATCTTCGGGTACGAGGGATCGATCGACTTCGCGTTGCCGAGCTCCTCGAGCGCGATGTCCATCTGGCCGCGCTCGTAATAGCCGGCGGCGAGCTCGGTGCGGATCTGTGCGCGCTGCTGCGGCGTCGCCTCCTGCGTCTTGACGGGCGGCGGCTCGGGCTCGCTCGCTTGCGTCGGTACCGGCGAGGTCGGTGATTTGGAGGCGCACGCGGCGAGCGCGAGCGCCGCTGCGACGAGCAGGGCCGATGCGAGGCGTTTCATTCGAGGACCGGTTCTTCAGTGCGCGGCGAGCGGGGCGCGGCTCGCGAGTCGCCGCTTGGTGCGATCGCGCACCTGCCCTGCGAGCTGCCCGCACGCGGCGTCGATGTCGCCGCCGCGCGTCTTGCGAATTGTCGTCACGATGCCCGCGTCCTGCAATGTGTGCGCGAACCGGCGAATGCGATCACGCGGACTCGTCGCAAAGCCGCTTCCCGCGAACGGATTGAACGGGATCAAGTTGATCTTGCACGGCACGTCGCGCGCGAGCTCGATCAGCGCCCGCGCGTGCTCGGTCTGATCGTTGACGCCGTCGAGCATCACGTACTCGAACGTGACGAAGTCGCGCGGCGCGCGTTCGAGGTAGCGCAGGCACGCCGCCATCAGGCTCTCCAGCGGATGCTGGCGGTTGATCGGCACGAGGCGGTCGCGCAATTCGTTGGTCGGGGCGTGCAGCGATACGGCGAGCGCGACCGGACATTCGTCGCGCAGCCGGTCGATCCACGGCACGAGGCCCGAGGTCGACAGCGTCACGCGCCGTCGCGACAATCCATACGCGTTGTCGTCGAGAAACGTGCGCAGCGCAGGAACGACGTGGTCGAAATTCGCGAGCGGCTCGCCCATCCCCATCATCACGACATTGGTGATCGGAGGTCTTCCGGCGTCGACCCACGGGGCGTCGACGTGTTCGGCGAGCAAGGTTCGATTGGCATGCCACAGCTGGCCGACGATCTCGCCCGTGACGAGGTTGCGATTGAAGCCCTGCCGGCCTGTCGAGCAGAACGCGCAGTCGAGCGCGCAACCCGCCTGCGACGAGATGCAGAGCGTCGCACGATCGTCCTCGGGGATGTACACCGCCTCGACCGCATTCCCGTTGCCCGCGTCGAGCAGCCACTTGCGCGTGCCGTCGCTCGCCGTCGTGTCGCGCAACACGCGCGGCGCGCGAACTTCCGCATCGTTGGCGAGCGAGGCGCGCAACGGCTTGGCGAGATCGGACATCGCCTCGATGTCGGCGACGAAGCGCTGGTGGATCCAATGCGATACCTGCAGCGCGCGAAACGGCTTATCGCCGCGCGCGGCGAACCATTGCGCGAGCGCAGCCGGTTCGAGGTCGAGGAGGTTTTGCATCGGGCGGGATTGCTGCCCGGCGTCAGCGTCCGTAGATGGCGTGCGTCGGGAAGAAGTAGGCGATCTCCGTCGCCGCCGTCTCCGGCCCGTCGGAGCCGTGCACCGCGTTGGCATCGATCGACTGTGCAAAATCGGCCCTGATCGTTCCGGGCGCGGCTTTCTTCGGGTCGGTGGCGCCCATCAATTCACGATTCTTGGCGATTGCGCTCTCGCCTTCGAGTACCTGGATCATCACCGGGCCGCTGGTCATGAAGTCGACGAGATCCCGAAAGAATCCGCGCTCGCGATGGACCGCGTAGAAGCCTTCCGCCTCGCGGCGCGACAGCCACGCCATACGGGCGGCGACGACGCGAAGGCCCGCCTTCTCGAAGCGCGCGTAGATCTCGCCGATGACGTTCTTGGCGACGGCATCCGGCTTGACGATCGAAAGGGTGCGTTCAACGGCCATCAAAAGGCTCCGACTAGGTTAGAGCGAGCAAATCCGAAATTATAACATCGCGACGCGCTCCTTCGCGAAGGCGAAACCCGTGAATCGCGGGCCGGGCGAAGTCGTGCGCTCGCGGTGATGGCGACGGTCGCGCCCAGCGTCACGCCGGCACGCGTCCCCCTGTTGCAATCCTCGCTAACGCGAATCTTCGGCGCTTGTGTCGAGGCGTACGCGCAGCGCGTGGAGCGCCTGTTGCAGTTCGCGCAATTCCCGCTCGTGGGCGACAGCGGCGTGCTCGAGCGCGTCGATGCGCGCGTCCTTCTCGTCGACGAGCCGGCGCAAGCCCTGGATCGCGGCGAGCGCAACGCCGCCCTCGTCGATCGTGGCGATCGACGTGTCGTTGCTGCCGAGTCCGAACGATGCATGGAAGTCCTGCGCCATCGGACCCAGATGCAGCGCGGCCGGCGTTTCATCGACGTAGCGCCACGTCGCGATCGGCAGGGCGCTGACGCGGTCGAGAATGTCGCGCGCATCGACGGGCACGATACCCGCTTTTCGATTGCGATCGGACGCGTTCGTCCACGCGCCGCCGGTGCTGAGATACGCGCCGGTCGACGTCGCAATCGCCTGCCCGGCAAACCCGTTGCCGATGAACACCCACGACGTGCCGCCTCCGTCGGCGCGCCGGCTCCCGTATTCGATGTCGAGCCCGCTTTCGCCATGCACCTGAAACGCATTGGGACGAAAGCTCGTCGCCGAGCCGAAGCTCCATCCGCTCCACACGAAGCTCTTCGCGTGCGCGGCAATCGCGCCTTCTCCGGCGGCGACGCTCGTGACACCGGATGCTGCGTTGGACTGGCCGCCGATCACCGTCGAGTTGCTGCCGCTTGCCGTGTTCCCTTCGCCGCCCACCACCGTCGAGCGGTGACCACTCGCCCAGTTGACGTCGCCGCCCGCGACCGTGGAATCGACGCCGGTCGCCCGATTCCCGCCACCGCCGCTGACGGTGGCGTCGATGCCGCTCGCGGTATTGCCCTCGCCCCCTGCGATCGTCGAGCCCTGTCCCGTCACGACGTTGCTGTCGCCGCCACCGATCGTCGCCTGATCGGCGCCGGCGAAGTTGTTGCACGACCGCGTGGAGGTGTTCGTCGCAGGTTCATAGCAGTTGTTGCCCGCGAAGCCGCCGCCGGCAACGGTCTGGCCGGAAAACGATCCCGAGAGCGTGTTCCCCGGATGACCGGCGAGGAGGTTGGGGCTCGTCGCATTGGGCACGACCGTGATGGCGGGCTGGTTGTTCGCCAGCAGCGTCACCGCCTGGTTGTCGGCCGTGCCGAACTGTGCCGTCGTTCCGAATGCGTTGCCCCCCTGGCGAAAGAAGCTGCCTCCGTTGCCCGACGGCGCGGCGAAGTAACCGACGACGTCGATGGCGAGGTGTGCACCGCCGCCGCGCACCTGGACGCTGATTTGACTGTTCGCGGCGTTGACCTTGGCGGCCGTCGAGACCGTGTTGAATGCGATCGTGCCGACGTACACCATCGTCGCGGTGCTTCCGAAGCTCGCGCCCTGCGGCAGGATCTCGATGTCCCCCGATGCCGTTGTCGTCGGCATGCCGAAGACCTGCAACTGCACGGCACCGGCACTCACCCCCGACAACTGGGAGAGGCATACGCCGTTCCCCGACTGGACCGTGTACGTGCGGATTTCGTTGGGCGCGAACGGCACTGGCGTGTGCGAAGGCGTGCCGTTGCCTTGATAGACCGCTGCGAAGGTTCCGCGCGTGTCCACGAGGCGACACGGCGTGACTGGGGTGTACACGACGTCGACCGCACCATCGCCCAACGCCTTGACGAGCGATGCGCCGGGTTTTGTCGTCGTCCCGGTCACATCCAGTCCGACCGCCTCGCGTAGCCCTTGCTCGGTGCCGGCGAGGGCCGCCGCCAAGAGGCGATCCGCGCGCAAGCCCATCAAGTGCGTGCGCAATTCGTCGATCGGGACGGCCTGCGACGACTTCGCGAACGTCGCGCCCCACGTCGACACGACGCGCTCGATGATGCTCGCTCGCTGCTCGTCGACCGACAGGAGCGGATCGGCAGAGCGCTCGAACGCTTGGGCGGTCGCAGCGAGCGCCGCGAACGAGTTGCAAACGAGCCACAGTCGGCCCAGAACGCCGACCGAGAACCATGCAGGCATCGCGCGCCTCCCTTGGCTTGACCACGGCCCTTCGCAGGCCGAGGTGGGCAGAAAAGCTACGCCCAGCGCATGCGCAACGTCAATCGGCCCGTGTGCAACGTCACTCGAATCCTGCGGGGTGCCAATCGAGCGTCAGCCCGGGTTCGTCGGCGCGCGCCGCGAATGCCGCGTCGATGCCTGCGTGCGTGACCGCGGCGAGCGCATCGTTGCAGTAAATGCGGGGCAGGCCGATCCGTTCCCAGGGCGGCACGCCCGCTTCGCGCAGCAGATCGGAGACCGCACGCCGCGCCGTCCGGCCCGCCGGCAACAGCCGCTCACCGCGCTCGCCGGAACGGATCGTGACGCGTGCATGCGCCAGGCAACGTTGTGCGATGCCGCAGCCGGTCGCGAAAGTGAACACGAGCGTTCCGTGAGGCAGCCGCACTTCGGGCGTGCCGTCCCATGGGGTACGAAAGGCGTCGGCCGCCGTGCGATGGACGAACAACCGGCGCCGATACAGCCCCACGCGCGCGCCGTCGTGCGCAAAATCGATTCGGGCATCCCGACGCGGCGCGCGCAATTGTTCGAGCATCGCGCCGAGGCGTGCAACCGACGGCGCGCGCAGGCCCTGCATCCGCAGGAACCAGCGCAGCAGGTTTTGCGCACGGGGGACGGAGAGCGAACCGAGGACGGTGACGTCGAGGCTTTGGCCATCGAACGCCCCACCCGCGTCGATCGAACCGAGATCGTCGAGCAGCCGTGCGGACGTCGCCTGATGCTGCGCCGCGCGCACGAGCGTGTGCGGATAGCCCGGCGCGATCGCTCGCAGCGCCGGTACGACCTGCGCGCGCAGCGCGTTGCGGCGATGACCGGCCTGCACGTTGCTCTCGTCGTCGACATACGCGAGGGCGTGCGCGGCGACGTAGTCGTCGATCGTCGTGCGCGAAAGCGACAGCAACGGGCGGATCCATCGCACGCCGCGCTCTTCGGCAATGCGCGGCATGGCGGCGAGCCCGCGCGGTCCCGCACCGCGGACCAGTTGCAGCAACAGCGTTTCGGCCTGGTCGTCGGCGTGGTGGGCGAGCAGCACGTCGTGCACGCCGTTCTCGCGCGCCAGCACCGCCAGCGCGTCGTAGCGCGCCCCGCGCGCGGCGGCCTCGACGCCGCGGCGCTTGCCGTCGACGCGCACGTGGCGAACGGCGAAGGCGACGTTGCGTGCCGCGCATGCATCGCGGCAAAACGATGCCCATGCATCGGCGTTTGCCGACAGACCGTGATGCACGTGGAATGCGAAGATCTGCGCAACGCCGTCGGCGCGCGAGAGCGCTTCGAGCAGCGCCATCGAGTCGCGGCCTCCGGACAGTGCGACTCCGACGCGTGCGCCGGACGGAATGTCGTCGCGCAGGACGGAGGCAGCGGCGCGCTCGACGGGATGCAGCGCCTCCGCGTCAGGCCGGCGCGATCTCCTTGTATCGGCCATAACCGAGGATCTTGTCCTCGCGCGCCTCGACGAGGGCGTCGACGGTGTGGTCCTGTACCTGCCGCAGCGCCTCCGTCAGCGCCTTGCGCAGCGACACCATCATCGCCGCGTGATCGCGGTGCGCGCCACCGAGGGGCTCGTTCACGACCTTGTCGACGAGTCCCAGTTGCTTCAGGCGTGCGGCCGTGATGCCGAGCGTCTCGGCCGCGGTGGCTGCGTGCTCGGCCGACTTCCACAGGATCGACGCACAGCCCTCGGGCGAGATCACCGAGTACGTCGCGTACTGGAGCATCAGCGTAATGTCGCCGACCGCAAGCGCGAGCGCGCCGCCGGAACCGCCTTCGCCGATGATCGTCGCGATGATCGGCGTGCGCAGCCCGGCCATCTCGTAGAGGTTGCGCCCGATCGCCTCGGATTGCCCGCGCTCCTCGGCGCCGATGCCCGGGTACGCGCCCGGCGTGTCGACGAACGTGAAGATCGGCAATCCGAATTTCTCCGCGAGCTTCATGAGCCGGAGCGCCTTGCGGTAACCCTCGGGTCGCGGCATGCCGAAGTTGCGGAAGATCTTCTCCTTGGTGTCGCGTCCCTTCTGCTGGCCGATCACCATGCACGGCGCGCCGTTGAATCTTGCGAGCCCACCGATGATCGCCGGATCGTCGCCGTACGTGCGATCGCCGTGCAACTCGCGAAACTCGCCGAAGAGGCCGTTCACGTAATCGCGGGTGTACGGCCGCTGCGGGTGCCGCGACACCTGCGCGATCTGCCACGCGGTGAGCTTCGAGTAGACGTCGCGCGTCAGCTGCTGGCTCTTCTTGGTGAGCCGCGCGATCTCGTCGGAGATGTCGACCGCCGAGTCTTCGTGGACGTAACGCAACTCGTCGATCTTCTGCTGAAGCTCGGCGATCGGCTGCTCGAAATCGAGGAACGTCTGCTTCACGAAGCGCGTGGATGCGAGGAAAGGGGCGCATCATAACGCAGCGGCTCGCGCAAGTGTCGCCCGGTGGCGACGCCCATTCACGCGAAGTCGGTCCCCGCGTCGCGCCCCATGGCCGCGGCGATCGCTGCGAAGTCGTCTCGCGGCACGCGCAGCACCCCGAATCGGAATGCGCCGCCCCAATTGGCCTTGTTGCGTATGAACGACAAATCGTCGAGCAGCGGTCGGATCGGCGCCGGCGTCGCGGCCAGCCACTGCGCGCTGCGACGATAGGTCGGCGCCGGCGGCACGGGCGGCGCTTCGACGATCGGGCCGTCGGCGATGCGGCCGATCGCCGTGAATGCCTGGAGCGGTTCGCCGTCGGGATAGTGCTCGCGCGGCGAGTAGAAGAGCAGGCCATCGCCGGGTTGCATGCGTGACAGCGGCTGCGCGCGCCCGTAACTCAATTCGACGACGCCGTTGGCCACCGCGGCCTCGGCGTGATCGCGCGGTACGACGGCGATCCAGTAGCGGCGTTCGTTCATGGTACCTCCCAGGGATCGTTGCGACGACGAGGAGCGTAGGCGCGTACCAGGCTTCGCCGCGATCGGCCAAAGGGCCGAGGCGACGACGGGCGCGCCTCTATAATCGTTCGATCCACGGAGGCTATGCATGCATCGGATCGCGGTGATTCCCGGCGACGGCATCGGCAAGGAAGTCGTGCCCGAGGGCTTGCGCGTGCTCGAGAAGGTCGGCGCCAGGTACGGCATCCCGTTCGAGTTCGTGCATTTCGACTGGAGCTGCGACTACTACGCGGCGACGGGCCGCATGATGCCGGAGGACTGGTTCGAAACGCTGTCCGGCTTCGAGGCGATCTTCTACGGCGCGGTGGGCTGGCCGGCGAGCGTGCCCGATCACGTGTCGCTGTGGGGTTCGCTGATCCAGTTCCGGCGGCGCTTCGATCAATACGTCAACCTGCGGCCTTGCCGCCTGATGCCCGGCATCGCGACGCCGCTCGCCCACCGCAAGCCGGGCGACATCGACTTCGTCGTCGTGCGCGAGAACACCGAGGGCGAGTATTCGTCGGTGGGCGGGCGGCTCTTCGAGGGCACCGATCGCGAGATCGTGTTCCAGGAATCGGTGTTCACGCGCAAAGGCGTCGATCGCATCCTGAGGTTCGCCTTCGACCTCGCGGCGTCGCGGCCGGCGCACCATCTCACCTCGGCGACGAAGTCGAACGGCATTTCGATCACGATGCCATATTGGGACGAGCGCGTGCGCGCGATGGCGGCCGCTTACCCGGGCGTGCGCGTCGACCAGTTCCACATCGATATTCTCTCGGCTCACTTCGTTCAGCGTCCGCAGATGTTCGACGTCGTCGTCGGGTCGAATCTCTTCGGCGACATCCTGTCCGACCTGGGCCCCGCCGTCTGCGGCACGATCGGCATCGCACCGTCGGGCAACATCAATCCCGAGCGCACGTACCCGTCCTTGTTCGAGCCCGTGCACGGCTCCGCGCCCGACATCGCGGGGCAGGGCATCGCGAATCCGATCGGGCAGATCTGGTCGGCCGCGCTGATGCTCGACTTCCTGGGTTACCCGGATGCCTCGCGCGCCGTGGTCGGTGCGATCGAGCGGGTGCTCGCCGATCCGACGGCACCGCACACGCGGGACGTCGGCGGAGGGGCGGGCACGGTGGACGTGGGCAAGGCGATCGCTTCCGCGCTCTGATCGCCGCGCGGCCGTTCTCGAATCTGTGGCACGATAGCGGCGCGATCGAAACGCGAAGAACAACATGCTGATCGGCATTCCCCGAGAGACGCGCCCGGGCGAAACGCGCGTCGCCGCGACGCCGGAGACCGTGAAGAAGCTCGCGGCGAGCGGCAAGCACCAGATCGTCGTCGAAGCCGGCGCCGGTGTCGCGAGCAGCCTGCCCGACGACGCCTACGCCGCCGTCGGCGCGCGCATCGGACATCGCGACGAAGCGCTCGGCGGCGAACTGGTGCTGAAGGTGCGCGCCCCGGCAGATGCGGAACTCGCGGCGCTGCGCCGCGGCGCAGCGCTCGTCGGCCTGCTCGATCCCTACGATGCGGCGGCGCTCGGCGCGGTCGCGAGCACGGGCGTCATCGGCTTCGCGCTCGAGCGCCTGCCGCGCATCACGCGCGCCCAATCGATGGACGTGCTCTCGTCGCAGGCGAACATCGCCGGATACAAGGCGGTGATCGTCGCGGCCGACGTGTACGGACGCTTCATGCCGATGCTCATGACGGCGGCCGGGACCGTGAAGGCGGCCCGCGTGCTCGTGCTCGGCGTCGGTGTCGCGGGACTGCAGGCCATCGCGACGGCCAAGCGGCTTGGCGCGGTGATCGAGGCGTCGGATGTGCGGCCCTCGGTCAAGGACCAGGTCGAGTCGCTCGGCGGCAAATGGGTCGACGTGCCGTACGAAACCGACGAGGAGCGCGAGATCGCCGAAGGCGTCGGCGGTTATGCACGGCCGATGCCCGCGTCGTGGATGCAGCGGCAGGCGGCGATCATCGCCGAGCGCTGCAAGCAGGTGGATATCGTCATTACGACGGCGCTGATTCCCGGCCGTCCCGCGCCGCGCCTGTTGAGTTCGCAAACGGTTGCGGCGATGAAGCCGGGCGCGGTGATCGTCGACCTGGCGGTGGAGCAGGGCGGCAACGTCGAAGGTTCGGTGCCCGGGCAGATCGTAGAGGCGGGCGGCGTGAAGATCGTCGGCTTCACGAACCTGCCCGCGCTCGTCCCCGCCGATGCATCCGCGCTCTACGCGCGTAACGTGCTGAACTTCGTCGCGCTGTCGCTGAATTTGAAGACCGGAGATTTCGCGCTCGCGCGCGACGACGAGATCGTGCAGGCGACGCTGGTGTGCGAGGGCGGGCAGGTGGTGCAGCAGGGATCAGGGATCGGGAATCAGGGATCGGCGGCCAAGGGATGAGGCAGCGGTACCGACGCCGGCGGTCCAATGCCCCTGCGGCGGCGGAGCGCACGCACAACTCGGACAGAAAGCAGTAGAGGCGGACATGGCCAGCGGCGTCGACCCCATCGTTTTCTATTTGATCATTTTCGTGCTGGCGATCTTCGTCGGCTATCACGTCGTATGGAGCGTGACGCCGGCGCTGCATACGCCGCTCATGTCGGTCACGAACGCGATATCCGGGATCATCCTGGTCGGCGCCATGCTCGCCGCGGGACCTGCGGCGTTCGATTGGGGTGGCTGGGTGGGCGTCGCCGCCGTCGTGCTCGCGTCGATCAACGTCTTCGGCGGCTTCCTCGTGACGCAGCGGATGCTCGAGATGTTCAAGCGCAAGGAGCCGGCGCAGAAGCCGGCGGCGAAGCCTTGAAGCGCCGCGCTGCATACGCCGGGCGCCGGCTCCGCTTGGATGGAGCGGTGCGATGAGCGCCAATCAGGTCGCGCTGTGGTATCTCGTCGCGTCGGTGTGCTTCATCCTCGCCCTCAAGGGCCTGTCGCACCCGTCCACGGCGCGCCGCGGCAACCTGTTCGGCATCGTCGGCATGGCGATCGCGGTGATCGTCACGCTGGCGCTCGTTTATTCGCATACGAAGAACGTCGGCATGATCCTCGCCGGGATCGCCGTCGGCGCGGTGATCGGCGCCGTGATCGCGCGCCGCGTGCAGATGACGCAGATGCCCGAGCTCGTCGCCGCGTTCCACTCGCTCGTCGGGCTGGCGGCGGTACTGATCGCGATCTCCGCAATCCACGATCCCGTCGCCTTCGGCCTGCACGATCCTATCCCGTCCGGCAACCGGCTCGAGCTCTTCATCGGCACGTTCATCGGCGCGATCACGTTCTCGGGCTCGGTGATCGCGTTCGGCAAGCTTTCCGGTCGCATTCGCAGCGCGCCCGTCGTCTTTCCCGGGCAGCATTGGTTCAATCTCGCGATCGGCATCGCGATGGTCGGCTTCGGCATCGCGTTCTTCACCGCGTCCGACGAGGCGAACTGGTTGCCGTACATCGTGATGACGGCGCTCGCCTTCATCCTCGGCGTGCTGATCATCATCCCGATCGGCGGCGCCGACATGCCCGTCGTCATCTCGATGCTGAACAGCTACTCGGGCTGGGCCGCGGCGGGCATCGGCTTCTCGCTCAACAATCCGATGCTGATCATCGCAGGCTCGCTCGTCGGCAGCTCGGGCGCGATCCTGTCGTACATCATGTGCAAGGCGATGAACCGCTCGTTCATCAGCGTGATTCTCGGCGGCTTCGGCGCCGAGGGCGGCACGACGTCGGCGGATTCGCAGCAGAAGACGGTGCGGTCGGGGAGTCCCGACGACGCCGCGTTCATTCTCGAGAATGCCGAGAGCGTCATCATCGTTCCGGGCTACGGCCTCGCCGTGGCGCGCGCCCAGCACGCAGTGAAGGAGCTGGCGACGAAGCTTCGCGAGAAGGGCGTCAACGTCAAATACGCGATCCACCCCGTCGCGGGGCGGATGCCGGGCCACATGAACGTGCTGCTCGCCGAGGCCGAGGTGCCCTACGACCAGGTGTTCGAGATGGAGGACATCAACAGCGAGTTCGGCACGGCCGACGTCGCGCTGATCCTCGGCGCGAACGACGTCGTCAATCCGCTTGCGGAAGAGAAGGGAAGCCCGATCTACGGCATGCCGATCCTCGAGGCCTACAAGGCGAAGACCGTGATCGTCAACAAGCGGTCGATGGCGTCCGGCTACGCCGGCCTCGACAATCCGCTCTTCTACATGGACAAGACGATGATGGTGTTCGGTGACGCGAAGAAGGTCGTCGAGGACATCGTCAAGGCGATCGACTGAGCGCGCGTTCGCGCGTGCATTGTCCCTCGGCGCGCCTTCCATGGCCTTTTGACGGAAGGCGGCGTTTACGGCACGTCCGATAGAATCGCGTTGCGGCCCTCGCCGCGGTTGATCACCGTTCGTGCCCGGCCCGCTCTCCCATCTCACGATCCTCGACCTCTCGCGCGTCCTCGCCGGGCCGTGGTGTACGCAGCTGCTCGCCGATCTCGGCGCGACGGTGCTCAAGATCGAACGCCCGGGCAGCGGCGACGACACGCGCGCGTGGGGACCGCCGTTTCTCAAGGACACGGAGGGCCGCGACACGCGCGAGGCGGCGTACTACCTCGGCTGCAATCGCGGCAAGCAGTCGATCGCCATCGACTTCACCAAGCCCGAGGGACGCGATCTCGTGCTCGGCCTCGCGCGTCAATCCGATGCGCTCGTCGAGAACTTCAAGGTGGGCGGCCTCGCCAGATACGGTCTCGATTACGCGCGCGTCGCCGCCGTCAATCCACGGCTCGTCTACGCATCGATCACCGGCTTCGGCCAGGACGGCCCGTACGCCGAGCGCGCCGGCTACGACTTCATCATCCAGGGCATGAGCGGATTCATGAGCGTGACCGGCGAGCGCGACGACCTGCCGGGCGGCGGGCCGCAGAAGGCCGGCATCGCGGTCACCGATCTCATGACGGGCATGTACACGAGCGTGGCGATCCTCGCGGCGCTCGCGCACCGCGACCGTACGGGCAAGGGCCAATGGATCGACGCCTGCCTGTTCGATTCCGCCGTCGCCATGATGGCCGTCATCGACATGAACTATCTGGTGAGCGGCGTCGTTCCGCAGCGCGCCGGCAACGCGCACCAGAACATCGTGCCCTACCAGGTCTTCGCGTGCGCCGACGGCCACCTGATCCTCGCCGTCGGCAACGATGGCCAGTTCCGCAAGTTCTGCGAAATCGCGAAACGTCCGGCGTGGGGGTTCGATGCGCGCTTCGCGACGAATGCTGGGCGGGTGCAGCATCGCGAAACGCTCGTGCCGATGATCGCCGAGGCCGTGCGCGAGCGCACGCAACGCGCGTGGCTCGACGCGCTGGAGCCCGCCGGCGTGCCGTGCGGACCGATCAACCGCATGGACCAGGTGTTCGCCGACGCGCAGGTGATTGCGCGGCAGATGAAGCTCGACCTTCCGCATCCGCTCGCCGGCACCGTGCCGCAGGTGCGCACGCCGCTGCGCTTCTCGGAGGCTGCGCTCGCCTATGAGGCGGCACCGCCGCTCCTCGGCGCGCATACCGCGTCCGTCCTGCACGAGCGTCTCGGCCTCGACGATGCGAAACTCGCGCGTCTGCTCGAAGCGGGCGTCATCGGGGCGTTCGCCGCGTAGTGAAGATCGCCGGACTGACGCGCACGCCGGCGTTCTGGATCGCGTACGCCGTCGCGTCGATCGCCGCGCTCGCACTCGCCGCGTGGCTCTTCCCCGCGGCGATCCCGATCGTCAATCTCGACATCAAGACATCGCGGGTCGAGGCGATCGCGAAGGCGCGCACGATCGCCCAGGATCTTAGGCTCGCACCTGCAGGGACGCGCGTCGCCGCGCGCTTCTCGCACGATGCGACCACGCAGAACTACGTCGAGCTCGAAGGCGGCGGCAAGCGCGCGTTCGCGGATCTGACGCGCGGCGACCGGTATTCGCCGTACTGGTGGGAAGTACGCCTCTTCACGCTCGGAGAAATCGACGAGGCGACGGTGCGCATCGCGCCCGACGGTCGCGCCATCGGCTTCGTACGGCGCGTTGCGGAGACCTACCTGCACGAACCCGCGCGCAAGGCGCTCGACGTCGACGTGGCGCGCAAGCTCGCCGAGACCGAGGCCGCGCAGCATTGGAACGTCGATCTCAATGCGTATCGGCTGCTCGAGGCGTCGCAGCAGACCCAACCCAACGGACGCGTCGATCATTCGTTCACTTACGAGCAACCCCGGCCGCTCGGGGAAGCGACGATCAGGCTGCTCCTGGGGGTCGCAGGCGACGAGCTCGTCGGCGTCGTGCCGTTCGTTCACGTTCCGGAGTCGTTCGGCCGCCGCTATGCGGAACTGCGCAGCGCGAACGATCTGATCGCGAACCTCGCGACGCTGACCGCAGGCGTGCTCTACGGCCTCGGCGGATGCGTGCTCGCGGTGCTGTGGCTCGCGCGCCGCCACTGGCTGCTTTGGCGGCCGGCCGTCTTCGCGGGGGTCGTCGTCGGCGGCCTGCTCGCCGCCGCATCGCTCGCTTCTGCGAACACGTCGTGGTTCGGGACTGCGACGACCGAATCGCTGACGACGTTCTGGGCGAAGCACGTCGGCCTCGCCGTGCTCGTCGTGTTCGCGGGCGGCCTCGCGTACGCGCTCGTGTTCATGGCGGCCGAGAGCCTTTCGCGACGCGCGTTCCCGCATCAACCCCAGCTTTGGAGATTGTGGTCGCGCGAGGCAGGCGCGACGCCGCAAATCGCCGGCAGAACGCTCGGCGGCTACCTGTTCGTGCCGGTCGAGCTCGCGCTCGTCGGCGCCTTCTACTACGCGACCAACCGCTGGCTCGGCTGGTGGCAGCCCTCGGAAGTGCTGACCGACCCGAACATCCTCGGCTCGGCGGTCCCGGCGCTGTCGCCCATCGCGCTCTCGCTGCAGGCGGGATTCATGGAGGAGTGCGTCTTCCGGGCGATTCCGCTGTCACTCGGCGCGCTGATCGGCGCGCGCTTCGGAAAGCGCACGCTCGGCATCGCGATCGCGGTCGTCGTGCAGGCGCTCGTGTTCGGTGGTGCGCACGCCAACTATCCGGGGTTCCCCGCGTATTCGCGCCCGATCGAGTTGCTGCTTCCTTCGATCGTGTGGGCGCTCATCTTCCTGCGCTTCGGCCTGCTGCCGACGATCCTGCTTCACGCGACGTTCGACTTGTCGCTGTTCTCGATTCCCGTCTTCCTCGTCGATGCGCCGGGCGCGCACGTGCAGCAGGCGCTCGTCGTCGCTGCGGCGCTCGTGCCGCTCGCGATCGTCCTCGTCCGGCGCTGGCAGGCCGGCGCCTGGCATCGTCTGCCCGAGGCGCTCTACAACGGCGCGTGGACGCCCCGATCGCGCGAGGCGGAAGTTGCGTCCACGATGCCTGCGCTGACGATCGGCCGCGCATCGAATGCATTCCAGCGCGCGTTGCCGGTGCTCGGCGTGGCCGGCATCGTCGCGTGGGCGCTCTTCGCGCCGTTTCGTGCGGATGCGCCGCCTATCGCGATCGACCGCGCGCGGGCGATCGAGCTCGCCGATGCCGCATTGACCGCGCAGGGGGCGAAGCTCGGCCCGGGCTGGCGCCGCGACGCGATGGTGAGGCTTGCGAGCGAAGATCCGCAGCAGTGGCGCTGGCATCGCTTCGTGTGGCGCGAAGCGGGTCCCGAGGCGTATCGACGCCTCCTCGGGACGTTCCTCGCCCCCCCGGTATGGCAGGTGCGCTACGCACTCTTCGAAGGCGACGTCGCCGCGCGCGCCGAGGAGTGGCGCGTCAACGTGACCGGCGACGGCCAGGTGAGAACGATCACGCACGCACTGCCCGAAGCGCGCGCCGGCGCGAAGCTCGCGCGCGACGAAGCGCTCGCGCTCGCGCAACGGGCACTCAGGACACGGTTCGACGTCGATGCGGCACCGCTGACACTCGTCTCGGCGGACGAGGCGCAACGGCCGGCGCGCACCGATTGGTCGTTCGTGTTCGGCGACCCGCGCATCGTCGTGGGGAAGGGCGGTGAAGCGCGCTACGTCGTGACGATCGCCGGCGACGAAGTGTCGGGCGCCGGGCGCTACGTGTTCGTGCCGGAGACGTGGACGCGCACCGAGCAGGAGACCGACAACCAGCTGCAGGTGATCGCCCTCGCCGGCCTCGTAGTGTTCTTCGCGGCAGGGCTCGCCGCGCTGATCACCGGCATCCTCGGGTTCGTGCGGCATCGCGTCGACATGCGTGCGGTCTTCGCGGTCTTCGCCGCGACGTTCACGATCGTGCTCCTGTCGGCGGCCAATGCGTGGCCCTCGATCGCGTTCGGCCTGTCGACGACCGAACCCGTCGCGACGCAGCTGACGCTGAAGACGTTGCGCGCGCTCGCATCCGCGCTCGTCGTCGGGTTGCTTCTCGCGTTGTGCGCGGGTGTAGGCGTGTTCGGCGCGACGCGCGCTCCGCCGCGCCTGCGCATCGGCCGTCTGCCGACGCCACTCGCCGCGATTGCCGCCGGTGCGTTCGTCATCGGACTGCAATCCGCGCTCGGCGCGATCGCGATCCCCGATGCGCCGACGTGGCCGTCCGACCGCTTCGCGTCGCTCGCTTCCCCGCTCGCCGGCGGCGTCTTGTCGGGAGCGGCATTCGTCGGACTCGCCAGCGCCGAACTCTTCGTGCTCTACGCGGTGTCACGGCTTACGGAGGGTTTCGCGAAGCGATTGTGGCTCGCCGTCTCCATCGTTCTCGCGCTCGAGCTCGCAGTGGCGCTGGCGCAGGGGCGCGCGCATCTTCCTGCGGCGATGATCGGCGGCCTCATCGCGGGCCTCGTCGCGTCGGGCGTGCTGCTGATGCTCCTTCGCTACGATCCCCGCATGGTGCCGGCGTTTGCGGCGACGGTCGTGGTGCTCACCGGCGCGGTGAGCGCCACGCAGTCGCGCGCGTGGGGGCCGTTCGCGCTCGACGCGCTTGCGACGATCGCCGTCGCCGCGATCTTCACCGCCTACCTTCGACGCACCGGAAATTCCGGTCAGACGCGAGCGTCGGAAAACTAGCAGACTCCAATTGGAGGAAGGTCTCGGGACGCCCGGCAACGCGTCCGGTCGTCGGAGTCTGACCCCGGTTTTCCCGAGGCAACGCGTCCGGACATTGAGTCCGACCCTATTTTGAAATTGGCGTCTCAGCCTGATTTGCCGCACCGGCCGATGGACGCCGAGGAACTCCTCGCGCGTACGCGCGACGCGATGGCCATCGACGAACCGCGTCTGCGCGCGCGCATCGGCGACGCGCGACGGCGCCGAGCACCCGCGGCGGCGTGGCAGCGTCTCGCCGCGGACGTCGAGCGATCGGCCGCCGTGCGCGCGCGCCGAGAGGCGGAGAAGCCGCGCACGAGCTACCCGCCGGAGTTGCCGGTCTCGCAGCGCGCGCGCGAGATCGCGGATGCGATCCGCGACCATCGCGTCGTCATCGTGTCCGGGGAGACGGGCTCCGGGAAGTCGACGCAACTGCCCAAGATCTGCCTCGACGCGGGTCGCGGCCTTCGCGGCCTGATCGGCCACACGCAGCCGCGCCGCATCGCGGCGCGGGCGCTCGCGGCGCGCCTGGCGAAGGAACTCGGCACGCAGGTCGGCGACGCCGTCGGCTACAAGGTGCGCTTCACCGACCGCACGCGGCCCGAGGCCTACGTGAAGCTGATGACCGACGGGATCCTGCTCGCCGAGACACAGGGCGATCCGGATCTGCTGCGCTACGACACGATCATCATCGACGAGGCGCACGAGCGCACGCTCAACATCGACTTCCTGCTCGGCTATCTCGCGCGACTGCTCGAGCGTCGCGACGATCTCAAGGTGATCGTCACGTCGGCAACGATCGACGCCGAGCGCTTCGCGCAGCACTTCGCCCACGACGGGCAGCCCGCGCCGGTCATGGCGGTGTCGGGTCGCACTTATCCGGTCGAGATTCGTTATCGCCCATGGGGCGCGGATGCCGACGAGGCGGACGACGAGGCGGAGCTCGAGGCGGCGATCGCGCAGAGCATCGAGGACCTGTGGCGCGAGGGTCCAGGCGACGTCCTCGTGTTCCTGCCCGGCGAGCGCGAGATCCGGGAGACGGCCGACGTGCTGCGCCGTGCGCTCGCCCGGCGGCCGTACGCGCACGACGTCGAGATCCTGCCGTTGTATGCGCGGCTGTCCGTCGACGAGCAGCAGCGCGTGTTCACGCCATCGAACGGCCGCCGCATCGTTCTTGCGACGAACGTCGCGGAGACGTCGCTGACCGTTCCCGGCATCCGGTACGTCGTCGACAGCGGCCTTGCGCGGATCAAGCGCTATTCGCTGCGCAACAAGACGACGCTGCTCGCGATCGAGAAGATCTCGCAGGCGGCCGCGAACCAGCGCGCCGGCCGCAGCGGCCGCGTGCAGAACGGCGTCTGCGTGCGCCTCTACGAAGCCGACGATTTCGCGACGCGTACCGCGTTCACCGAACCGGAAATCCTGCGCAGTTCACTCGCCTCCGTGATCCTGCAAATGGCGGCGCTCGGCCTCGGCGACGTCGCCGCCTTTCCGTTCCTCGACGCGCCGTCGGCGCGTGCGATCCGCGACGGCTACCAGCTGCTGCAGGAGCTCGACGCGGTCGACGACGCGCACGCACTGACGCCGCTCGGCCGCGAGCTCGCGAAGCTGCCGCTCGATCCGCGCATCGGACGCATCGTCGTCGGCGCGCGTGCGCACGCCTGCCTGCCCGAGGGCTTGGTCATCGCGAGCGCGCTCTCCGTACCCGATCCGCGCGAGCGCCCATTGGGCAAGGCGGAAGCCGCCGACCAGGCGCATCTGCTCTTCCGTGACGCGCGCTCCGACTTCCTGTCGCTGCTCGCGTTGTGGGAATTCTTCGAGAGCCCGGCGCAGAGGGCGCTGTCGCATCGCCGTCGCGTGGACGCGTGTCGTGCGCACTTCGTGTCGTTCCTGCGGCTTCGCGAATGGCGCGATGTGCACGCGCAACTGGCGAGCGTACTGAAGGAAGCGGGGTGGAGCGTCGACGCCACGTGGCCGAAGTCGATCGACGCCGCGCGCTACGAGGCGATCCATCGCGCGCTTCTCACCGGCCTTCTCGGCAACATCGGGGTGAAGTCGGAGCCCGCCGCCGACAAGTCCTCGCAGTACGACGGTGCGCGCGGCATCGGCTTCTTCCTGCACCCGGGTTCGGGGCTCGCGAAGAAGGGTCCGAAGTGGGTCGTCGCCGCCGAGCTCACGCAGACGACGCGGCTCTACGCGCGCTGCGCGGCGCGCGTCGAGCCCGAATGGATCGAGTCGGTCGCCGGCGATCGTGTGACCCGCAGCCACTTCGACGCGCGCTGGGACAAGGCGCGCGGCGAGGTCATCGCGAGCGAGCGCGTGCAGCTCTACGGCCTCACGCTCGTTCCGCGGCGCACCGTCGTCTACGGCCCGCGCGCGCCCGACGAGGCGCGCGAAGTCTTCATTCGCGAAGCGCTCGTGCATGGCGAGCTCGGCGTCGATGCGCCGTTCCTCGCGCACAACCGCGCGCTCGTCGCGAAGATCGCGGAGCTGGAGCACAAGGCGAGGCGCGCCGACGTGCTGGTCGACGACGACGCGATCGCCGCGTTCTACGCCGAACGCATTCCCGCCGGCGTGCATTCCCGCGCGACGTTCGAGAAGTGGCGCCGCGACGACGAGAAGCGGCACCCGAAACGCCTGCATCTCTCGCGCGAGGCGCTGATGCGCCATGCTGCGGAAGCGATCACCGACGTGCTCTTTCCCGACACGCTGCACGTCGCCGGCGCCGAGCTTCCCGTGCAATACCGTTTCGCGCCGGGCCATCCGCTCGACGGGCTGACGCTTACCGTGCCGCTCGTGCTGCTCAACCAGGTCGACGAGGCGACGCTGTCGTGGCTCGTGCCCGGGATGATTCGCGAGAAGGTCGGCGTCTACCTGAAGGCGTTGCCGAAGGCGTGGCGAAGCCGGCTCGTCCCGGTGCCGGAGACGGTGACCGAATTCCTCGAGGTCGCGCCTTCGCACGGCGTCGCGCTCGCCGAAGCGCTCCGCGCATTCGTCGCCAAGCGCCTGGGCGACGCGCCGCTGCCGGAAGCGTTTCGCGATGTCGCGTTGCCGCAGCACCTGCTGATGAACGTCCGCGTCGTCGACGCGGCCGGCCGCGAGCTCGCGATGGATCGCGACCTCGGTGCGCTGCGCGATCGCCTCTCCGAAGCGGCCCGGCTCGAGTTCGCCGCGGAGGAGCCGGCGTTCGAGCGCAAGGGCTTGAGCGGCTGGGATTTCGGGGAGTTGCCGGAAAGCCTCACGTTGCGCCGCGACGGCGCGACGCGTACCGGCTACCCGGCGCTCGTCGACGAAGGCGAGGCCGTCGCGCTCACGCTGCTCGACACGCGCGACGCCGCGCTCGCGGCCACGCGCAAAGGCGTCGTGCGGCTGATCGCCTTCGAGCTCGGCGATACGCTCGCGCGCACGCTGAAGGCGGGGACGGCATTGTCGGGGATCGCGCTGTCGTTGCGCGGTGTCGCGGCCGCCGACGCGTTGCGCGACGATCTCGAACGCGCGATCGCCGATCGCGCGTTCATCGGCGACGACCCGTTGCCGCGCCGTCACGACGCGTACGTCGCGCAGGTCAAGCGCGCGCGCGCCCGCCTGCCGGCGGTGGTCGAGGGCACGCTTCGCGTTGCGGGCGCGATCGCCACCGCGCATCACGCGCTGTCGCAGCGGATCGCCGCGCTCCCGGCCTCGCAGCGCCGGCTCGCCGCGGAGGCGAAGGCGCAGCGCGACGCGCTCGTGCACCCCGGATTTCTCTCCGCCACGCCGTGGCCCCAGCTCGCGCACCTGCCGCGCTTTCTCGAAGCGTTGTCGCGCAGGCTCGAGCGGCACTCGCAGAACCCGGAGCGCGACGCGCGGCACGCGGCACTGATCGCCGCATGGTGGTCGCGCTGGCAGGAGCGCGTCGAGCAGGCGCGACGCGACGGCACCTCGTCGCCGGCGCTCGAGGACTTTCGCTGGTTGATCGAGGAGCTCCGCGTTTCCCTTTTCGCGCAGGAGCTGCGCACCAGCGTCCCGGTGTCGCTGAAGCGCATCGAACGCGCCTGGAACGACTTGTTGCGGGGTGGTTGAACGCACGACGGAACGCGGCTTTCTGCGCGCTCACGCGGTGGCATACAATGCGTGCCCATGCTAGAGTCGAAAGGCGAAGGGGACTGACGCACGTGAGGCATCCGATCGCACGCGTGGGAGTTCATAGAAGCCTGTGCCTGCCCCGAACGTAACGACGCAGGCTGCGCCCGCTCGCCGTCCCGTCCCCCGGGAACTGGCGAAGATCCTCGCCGACTGCCGCGACATCACGGTGCACCGCCTGCTGCTCTCGATGAGCGCGCTGGCGGATCGGCTGTGCGACATGCTGATGGAGCGCGCCGGGCGTTCCGACATCCGCGACGAGCAGCAGCTCTTCCTCGAGGCGCGGCAGCTGCTGATCACCGGGCGCGCCGAGCTCATGTCCGGGTTCGAATCGCGGCTGCGCGGCAGCATCGAGGACCAGGTGTCGGGCCGCGCCGCGGAGCGCGCCGATTTTTCCAAGGCCGACGCGTCGAAGCTCGCGCTCGTCGACCTCGACTCGATCGACCTGTCGGTCGTCGTCGGCAACATCGTGCGCGCGATCGAGAACGCGTGCCACGAGGAGCTCGTCACGCTCAATCGCGGGATCGGCCACCTGCTCGGGCGCAGCGTGCTCGAGAGCGCGCAAAATCCACTCGGCCCGGCCACGATCGTCAACGCGTTCGCCGAGGCGCTCGACAAGCAGGCGGCGGAGGCGCGCGTCAAGTTCCAGGTGCTGAAGGAGCTGAACGTCGCGCCGCTGCGCGAATTCGCGAACATCTACGCCGACGTCAATCGCCATCTCGCGAACCTGCGCATCATTCCGCCGGGAAGCGGCCGGCACGCGGTGACGCGCAGCCGCGACAACCGCCGGCGCCGCGCCACCGACGACAACAAGCCGGACGCGACGCAGCCATCGCCGGAAACCGACGTGATGGCGATGTTCCGGCGCGCCGCTGCGCACGGCGGGTTCCCGCTGTCGGGCCATCCACCGCCGCCGTCGCGCGTCTATCCGCCGCTGGCGCCCACGCCGTCAGGCTACGTGCCCGGTGCGCCGATCGTCGCGACGCCGGGCCTGCGCGAAGGATTGACGCGACTGCAGGGCGGGGAGACGCAGTTCGACGTCGAGGGCATGCACGTCGCGTTCTCGGGCATCCCGCAGGGAACGCAGAACGTGCTGCGCAACCTGCAGGACTCGCCGCTCGGGCAGCGCGCGAATCAGCTCGAGGCGATGACGATCGAGATGGTCGCGATGCTGTTCGACTTCATCTTCGAGACGCGCGACCTCCCCGACGGCATCAAGGCGCTGCTTGCACGGCTGCAGATTCCGGTGCTGAAGGTCGCCATGCTCGACGGCGCGTTCTTCGCGAAGAAGTCGCATCCGTCGCGCTTGCTCGTCAACGCGCTGGCGTCGGCGGGCCTCGGTTGGTCGCCCGCGATGGGGCAGGACGATCCGCTGTATCGCACGATCGACCGCATCGTGCGGCGCGTCATCGACGGCTTCGGCGACAACCTCGCGATCTTCGACGAGCTGCGTGCCGAGCTCGAGGCGTTCCTCGCGAGCGAGGAACGTTCGGCCGAGGAGAACTTCTCCGCGACCGCCGATGCGATCAACGAAGGCGACCGGCGCGACCTCGCGAGCGTGATCGCGAAGTCCGAGATCGAGCGGCGCATCGAGAGCTACCCGATCCCGCGCTTCCTCGCGCAATTCCTGCGCAGCAAGTGGCAAAGCGCGCTCGAAGGCGTCTACCTGCGCGACGGCGACGAGAGCGAGACGTGGAGCTCGTCGGTGGCCACGCTCGAGGACCTCGTGTGGAGCGTGCAACCGAAGCGCACGCCCGAGGACCGCAAGCATCTGGTCGCGCTGCTGCCTTCGCTGCTGAAGCGGCTCGCGACGGCGCTGCCGCTCGATCGCTGGCAGGGCACCGAGCGCGAAGCGTTCATGGCGAACCTCGTCGAAGCGCACGCCGCCGCCGTGAAGCCCGGGTTTGCACAGGTGGCGTCGCCCACCGCCGCCGTGGCCGAGGCCGCGAAGGCCGAGGCGCAGGTGGCGAAAGCCGCCGGCGACGTGGAGGCCGCGGCGCGCGCCGAGGCGCTCGCGCTGGCGATGGCGCCCGCGGAGCCCGCGCGCGTCGAAGCGGGCACCGACGTGCTCGAGGACGAATACCTCGAGATCGCGCGAAGCCTCGACCGTGGCACGTGGGTCGAGTTCGAGGACGAGGACGGCGCGCTTTCGTTCGCGAAGCTCGCGTGGATCAGCCCGTTGCGCGGCACGTACCTGTTCACCAATCGCACCGGCCAGAAGGCCGTGTCGATGACCGCCGAGGCGCTCGCCGACCAGTTCCGCATCAATCGCGCGCGCCTCGTCGAAGCCGAGCCCCTGATCGATCGCGCGCTGACGAGCGTGATGACCGAGCTTCAGGATCGCTTCGAGCTCGAGCCGGCGACCGCCTGACGCCGCCTCTCCGCGGCGACGTCCAGGCGGGCTTGGCCTGATATGGCCGCGATCTTCGCCGCACTCGCGCGCGCCGTACCGATCCTGTTCACCCCGCGCATCGTCGGCCTCGCATTCCTGCCGCTCGTCATCGCGGCCGTCGTGTGGGTCGCCATCGCGGTCGCCACGTGGCATCCGTTCACCGCGTGGCTCGTGTCGATCGTCGGCGCGTCGGCCGATTCGCTGCTGCCGGCGATCGGCGCAGGCGTCGTCGCGGCGATCGCCTACGCGGTGCTCGCCGTCGCCACGGCATTCACCGCGGTCGCCATTCTCGCGATGCCGGTCATCGTGCGGACCGTCGCGACGCGCGATTTCCCTTCGCTCGCCGCGCGCCGCGGGGGCACCTTCGCCGGCAGCCTCGGCAACGCGATGACCGCTCTCGCCATCTTCGCCCCGCTGTGGATCGCCTCGCTCGTACTGCTGTTCGTGCCGCCGGTCTACGTGCTCGTTTCGCTGCTGCTCAATGCCTGGCTCACGCAGCGGATGTTCCGCTACGACGCGCTCGCCGAGCACGCCGACCGCACCGAGATCGAGGCGCTGCTCGCGCGTAGCCGCGGCCGGTTGATGGGACTCGGGCTCGTGCTCGCGCCGCTGTCGCTCGTGCCGATCGTCAACGTGCTGGTGCTGCCGCTCTTCGCGGGCATCGCGTTCACCGAGCTTTGCCTGGGCGAGCTCGCGGCACTGCGTGCCGCATCGCCGTCGACGGCGACATGAACGGCCTGGCCGGCAGCGGTCGGTGGTTCGACGAGCTCGCGATCGACGACGCGTTTTCGAGCGCGCTGACGATCACCGAGACGCACATCGTCATGGGCGCCGGGCTGATCGGCGACACCAATCCGCATCACATGAACGCCGAATACGCGAAGGCGAAGCGCTTCGGCACGCCGATCCTGCACGGCATGCTGACGTCCGCGATCATGGGCGCGGCGGTCGGAATGTACTTTCACGGTACCGCGGTCGCGTACCTCGAGCATCGCGTGCGCTTTCTCGCGCCCGTCCGGGCAGGCGACACGCTGACGACGACGTGGACGATTCGCGAGCTCGTCGACAAGCCGAAGCATGGCGCAGGTGTGGTCGTCGTGACGGGCCAGGCGACGATCCAGACCGGCGAAGCCGTCGCGGAGGCCGAGGCGCGCATGCTGGTGGAGCGCCGGCCGCCGTGACGCGCGTAGTGGTTCGCTAGCGCCTGTCGGAGAGCGCGCGCACGCATTCGCCGACGAGTGCGGGTCCTCGGTAGATCAATCCCGTATAGAGCTGAACGAGCGAGGCGCCCGCCGCGATGCGCTCGCGCGCGTCCTCGCCGGACAGGATGCCGCCGACTGCGATGACGGGCAGCGCACCGTCGAGCGCGGCGACGAGAGTGCGCAGCGTCGCGATCGCGCGCGTGCGAAGCGGGGCACCCGACAAGCCACCGGTCTCGTTTGCGTAGCGCAGTCCCGCGACCCCGTCGCGCCCGACGGTGGTGTTCGTCGCGATGACCGCATCGATGCGATGTCGCACGAGGAGCCGCGCGATCGCGCACACGTCCGCTTCGTCGAGATCGGGCGCGATTTTCACGGCGAGCGGCAGCCGGCGGCCGTGCCGGTCGGCGAGCGCGTGGCGCTCCGCCGTGACGCGTGCGAGCAGCGCGCCCAGCGCATCCTCCGCCTGCAGCTCGCGCAACCCCTTGGTGTTCGGCGAGGACACGTTGATCGTCACGTAGCTCGCATGCCGGTACACGGCGTGCAGTCCGAGCACGTAGTCCTCGGACGCGCGCTCGTTCGGTGTGTCGAAGTTCTTCCCGAGGTTGATGCCGAGCACCCCGCGATAGGCCGAGCGCTCGACGTTCGCGACGAAGCGCTCGACGCCGTCGTTGTTGAAGCCGAGGCGATTGACGATCGCCTGCGCGCGCGGAAGCCTGAACATCCGCGGACGTGGATTGCCGGGCTGCGGGCGTGGCGTGACGGTGCCCGCTTCGAGGAAGCCGAAGCCGAGCGTCGCAAGGCCATCGAGATGCGCCGCGTTCTTGTCGAGTCCCGCGGCGAGGCCGACGCGATTCGGAAAGCGCAGGCCCATCACCTCGACGGGCACGTTGGGCAACGCGGGCGCCGCCCAACGCGCAACGCCGCTCGCGGCAGCGATGTCGAGACCGCGCAGCACGAGCCCGTGCGCGCGCTCGGGATCGACGCAGAACAGTAGCGGTCGAAACAACGGGTAGAGGTCGTACACGGCGAAATCGCGGCGTGCGCGGTCGACGGCGGGCGCGTGCGACGATACCATCAGCCATTCCTTTGTCGCATCGCATGTCGAATCTCTTTTTCCCCGCCGCACTGGCCGCTGCGCTGTGCCTCGTCGCGATTCCCGATGTCGACGCCGCGCGTGCCGCGAAGCCCGCGGCCGAAGCGGGCTCCGGTTACGAGAAGCGCAGCGACGTGCGCGAATTCATCGCCGAGCTCGTACGCGACGAGCATTTCTCGCGCGCGACGCTCGTGCGGTGGTTTCGCAACGTGCGATACCAGCCGGCGATCATCGATGCGATGGATCGGCCGCTGGTCGCGCCACCGAAGTGGTACGAATACGCGCCGCGCTTCCTGACGCAAGAACGCGTCGAGCGCGGGGTCGCCTTCTGGCAGGCGCACGACGCGGCGCTGGCACGTGCCGAGCGCGAGTTCGGCGTGCCACCCGAGATCGTCGTGGCGATCATCGGCGTCGAAACGTTCTACGGGCGCAACACCGGCGGCTATCGCGTCATCGACGCGCTGACCACGCTCGCCTTCGATTACCCGCGCCGTGCACAATTCTTCCGCGGCGAATTGCGGCAGTACCTGCTGCTCGCGCGCGACGAGAAGTTCTCGCCGCTTGCGCACAAGGGCTCGTTCGCCGGCGCCTTCGGCGTGCCTCAGTTCATGCCGGGAAGCGTGCGTCGCTTCGCGGTGGACTACGACGGCGACGGCCGGATCGACCTGTGGGACAGCGGCGACGACGCGATCGGCAGCGTCGCGAACTATCTCGCGCGGCACGACTGGCTGCGCGGGCAGCCCGTCTGGTCGAGGGCGATGATCGGGCCGTCACAGTTCGACGCGATCCTGCAGAGGCTCGACGGTGGCATGAGCGAGCGGCGGCCGCTCGCCGCGTGGAACGACGATGGCGTTGCCGCCGAGCGGCTTCCCGATCCGATGTCGTCGGAGCCGGTGGGATTGCTGCTGCTGGAGGGTGCCGGCGACGGCGACGCCGCGCAGGATCTCTACGTCGTGTTTCCCAACTTCTACGTGATCACGCGCTACAACAAGAGCCGGCTCTATGCGGCGGCCGTGACGTCGCTCGCCGAGGCGATTCGCGCGCAATATCGAAAGTAGGGCCGGACTCGTTTCCTGAAAAGTCGAGTCTGACCTATTTTCGAAGCTCTCGCACGTACGCGACGAGCGCGCGCGTCGACGCGTCGGTCGCGTGTGGCAACGCGGCGTCTTCGGCGAGCGCAGCGACGATCGGCTTCGCGAGGCTCTTGCCGAGCTCGACGCCCCATTGATCGAACGAGTTGATGCCGTAGAGCAGGCCTTCGACGAACGTGCGATGCTCGTAGAGCGCGAGCAGCGCCCCGAGATTGCGCGCATCGAGCGTCGGCAGAAGCAGGGTCGTCGACGCGCGATCGCCGGGACTCTCGCGCGCGGCGATCGCCGCGGCGAGATCGCTGCCCGCCGTCGTTGCCGCGAGTTCGGCACGGATGGCGGCTTCGCTTCGTCCCACCATCAGCGCCTGTGCCTGCGCGAGTGCGTTCGCGACGAGTAGCGTCTGCTGATCGTCGAGCGGATGGCGCGCGCGCACGGGCACGACGAATTCGACCGGGATTTCCTCGGTGCCCTGATGGAGCCACTGGAAGAAGGCGTGCTGGCTGTCGGTGCCGACGTCACCCCACAGCGCGGCCGCCGTCGCACCGTCGACCGGCGTGCCGTCGCGACGCACGCGCTTGCCGTTGCTTTCGAGCGCGAGCTGCTGCAGGTACGACGGCAGGCGTGCGAGCGCCTGCGCGTACGGCACCACGACGCGTTGACGATGCCCGAGCCAGCGCGCATTCCAGTACGTGAGCAGTCCGAGGACGACGGGGAGATTCTGCGCGAAGGGCGCCTGACGGAAATGCGTGTCCATCGCCTGTGCGCCGTCGAGCAGTTCGGTGAAGCGCTGCCACCCGGCACGAATGGCGATGACGAGTCCCACGGCCGACCAAAGCGAGTAGCGACCGCCGACGCCTTCGGCCATCGGGAGAATGTCGTCGTCGCGTACGCCGAACGACCGTGCTGCTGCAAGGTTCGAGGTCACGGCGACGAAATGGGCGGAAAGGTCTCGCGTGTCGCCGAGCGCCTGGCGCAACCATGAACGCGCGCTATTCGCATTCGCGACCGTCTCCTGCGTCGTGAACGTCTTCGACGTGACGATGAAAAGCGTCGTTTCCGCGTCGCGACCGTCGAGCGTTCGCCACAGGTGTTCGGGATCGACGTTCGACACGAACGCGACGTCCGGGGCGCCGCTTCGCGCATCACCCGAGCTGTCGAGCGCTTCGCACACGAGCTTCGGCCCCAGGTCCGAGCCGCCGATGCCGATGTTGACGACGAATCGCAACGGCCGCCCCGTCGCGCCCTTGCGCCGCCCTTCGCGAATTGCGCCGGCCAGCACGGCCATCCGCTCGCGCGTTGCGCGCATCGCGTGCACGACGTCGCGACCGTCGACGACGACACGCGCGGACGCAGGTGCGCGCAATGCCGTATGCAGCACCGGCCTGCGTTCGGAAAGGTTGATCTTCTCGCCGGCGAAGAGCGCGGCGATCCAATGCGGAAGCCCGACCGTGTCGGCGGCGCGAACCAGCGCGGCGAGGGCGCCCGCATCGATACGCTCCTTCGAGATGTCGACGCGCCAGTCGTTCCAGTCGAACGTCAACATGTGCGCCCGATTCGGCTCGTGCGCGAAGAGGTCGGCGAGGCGCGACGCGCGAAGTCGTCGGGCATGCGCGGCGAGCGCCGCGTACGCGGGATCGGTTTGCGAGAGCATGGAGAAGTATAATTTGTGTCCACCAAGGCTTGCGCGGTCCACGAACGCGCGTGCGGACACGACGGGCGCGAACCGCGCGATGCGGATCCTTCTCTCCAACGACGACGGCTATTTCGCGCCGGGACTCGAGCACCTTGCCGCCGCGCTCGCGCCGCATGCGGAAATCACCGTCGTCGCGCCCGAACGCGATCGCAGCGGCGCATCCAACTCGCTGACGCTCGATCGGCCGCTGTCGGTGCGCCGAGCGCCGAACGGCTTCCTGTTCGTCAACGGAACGCCCACCGACTGCGTTCACCTCGCGGTGACCGGACTCCTCTCCGGTCTGCCCGACATGGTGATGTCCGGCATCAACCTCGGCGCGAACATGGGCGACGACACCATCTATTCGGGGACCGTCGCTGCCGCCACCGAGGGCTTTCTGCTCGGCGTCCCGTCGGTCGCGCTCTCGCTCGCATCGAAAACGGCCGCGCATTTCGAGACGGCGGCCGCGGTCGCCGTGGAACTGGTCGAGCGCCATCAGAAGCAACCCGCCGGGCCCTGGCTTCTCAACGTCAACATCCCCGACGTCGCGCGCGATCGCGTTCGCGGCTATCGCATCACGCGGCTCGGCCGGCGACACAAGGCCGAAGACGTCGTGCGCATGCAAAGCCCGCGTGGCGAGACCGTGTACTGGGTGGGCGCGGCCGGTCCGGCGGCCGACGCCGGCGAGGGAACCGACTTCCACGCGGTCGACAACCAGTACATATCGGTCACGCCACTGCAGATCGATCTCACCAATCGCGAGCAGATGGCGGGCGTCGACGCGTGGCTCGTCCGCTGACGCGATAGCGCGCGATGGCGGCGGGCGGGCCGGGGGGGCGAGGCACGAGCGGCATCGGCATGACGTCCGATCGCACCCGCGCCCGCATGGTCGAGCGCCTGCGCGCCGACGGCATTCGCGACGAGGTCGTCCTGTCGGCGATGAACGCCATTCCCCGGCACATCTTCGTCGACGAGGCGCTGGCGATTCGCGCATACGAGGATTCCCCGCTGCCGATCGGCAGTGGACAGACGATCTCGCAGCCATGGGTCGTGGCACGCATGAGCGAGCTCGCGCGAAACGGCCGCCAGCTCGACGACGTGCTCGAGATCGGCACCGGCTGCGGCTACCAGACCGCGGTGCTCGCGCAGATCGCGAAGACCGTGTACACCGTCGAGCGCATCGTCGCGCTCGTCAACAAGGCGCGGCGGCACCTGCAGGCGCTGAAGATCCGCAACGTGCGCCTCGCGCACGGCGACGGCAGCGCCGATCTCGGCGAAGCGTTGAGCGTCGACGCCATCGTCGTCGCCGCCGGTGCGACGCATGTCCCCACGCCGCTGCTGCGTTACCTGAGGCCCGGTGGCCGATTGGTGCTGCCGCTCGCGAAAAGCGACGAGGGCGAGCGCGGCGTACAGCGGCTGACCGTCATCGAAATGGCGCCCGGCGGACTGCGCGAGCAGGTCTTCGATACGGTAAGATTCGTGCCACTCTTGCCGGGCCTCGCGTGAGCGGCCCTTCGCGTCATTCCTCGATGCCGCCGTTCCCGACGTTCCTCCGTACCGCGCACTTTCCCGTCGTCGTAGCTCTCGCCGCCTGCATCGTCGTTTCCGGGTGCGCGACGCGCACGCGCGCGCCGGTCGAGGATCGTTCGGCGGTTCAAGGTGCGCCGGTGCCGCGGATGCAAGCACCGGCGCCGATCGTAAGCGGGCCCGTCAACGAAGCGTTGCCGCCCGCTTACACGGTGAAGCGCGGCGACACCCTGCATCAGATCGCGCTCGACACGGGGCTCGATTACCGCGAGCTCGCCGCGTGGAACAACATCGAGAACGTCAATCGCATCTACGTGGGCCAGGTGCTGCGCCTGACGCCGCCCGGTGCACCGGGCGCCAACGCGTTGGCTGCCAGCCCCGGCGGCCCGGAGCCTGCCGGCGTGGCGTCCGATGCGGCGAGCGGTGTCGTCACCGCGCCACTACGCGCAACGCCGCCGATCGGCGAAGCGGCGACGACTGCGGTCACGCCGCCGCCATCGCCACCCATCGCCTCGACACCGCCAGCGCCGAATGCGAGAGTCGTATCGTCACCGAAGGCGATCAAGGAGCCGTACTCGGAGCAGGCGGTGCGCGACCTGAATCTCGCCGCGAGCGCCATTCCGGCGCCGTCATCGGCGTCCGCGGCTGCTTCGATATCACCCAGGACCGATGCGACGCCGCCCCCCGGCGCCGCGACGCGAAATGCGTCGCCGGCCGCCGCGACCAATCCATCGCCGAGCACGACGACGGCGAATCCGCCGGCGAGCGCAGCGGATGCAAAGAGCGGCAGCGCGAGTTCGCCGGCCGCGCAAAGCGGCGATCATCTCGACTGGATCTGGCCCGCGAAGGGCAGGATCGTCACCAGCTTCTCCGAGACCGCGAATCTCAAAGGCATCGACATCGCCGGCACCGCGGGCGAGCCGGTGCGCGCGAGCGCTCCGGGTCGCGTCGTCTATGCGGGCAACGGGCTGCGCGGCTACGGCAAGCTCATCATCATCAAGCACAACGACACGTACCTGTCGGCGTATGCGCACAACCGCGAGATCCTCGTCAAGGAAGGACAGCAGGTGACGCGCGGACAGAAGATCGCCGAAATGGGCAACACCGACGCCGACCAGGTGAAGCTCCACTTCGAGATCCGCCGGCACGGCAAGCCGATGGATCCCACCAAGTACCTTCCACCGACCTAGTTCATCGCGCGCAGACGCGACGATCGCGGCAGCGCATCGATCGCGCGCTCGAGCGTCGCGAGCAGCGCAGCGCGCTCGCTTGCGCGGCTCGCCGCGCTTCCGTAGCGCAACGCCGCGAACGATTCGCCGATCGCGCGGAACGCGATGTCGAATTGCGGCCAGCGCAACGCGGCGCGCTCGGAGAACGCGAGCGGTCCTTCGTACGGCAGGCGCGGCAGTCCGGCGCGCGCCAGGCGCCGGCAGGCGCTTTCCCACAGGGCGATCGCGCGCTCGCGACGCTTGCGCCGTAACGCGAAGGCGAGCAGCACGGCGATGGCCCAGCCGACGACCCCCGCCGCGACCGCCGCCACCATCTGCCATGGCGCGAAATCGTCGATCTTCCAATCACGCCACAGGGCGCGCTGCCGGTCGCGATCGAAATCGATCACGTGGCGTCGCCACTGGTGGTTGATCGCGTCGACCGCGAGCTGCAAACCCTTGAGCCAGCTTCCGTCCTCGCGGGCGAAGAGCGGCACCGGATCGGTCGCCGGCACCGAGCCGTACAGCCCGCGCTCGATGCGCGACGGCGCGACCGCCGCGGTCGGATCGAATCGATGCCAACGCCCGTCGATCACCGCTTCCGCCCACGCGTGCGCATCCGATTGCCTCACGATCATGTAACCGCCGCGCGGATTCATCTCGCCGCCCTGATACCCGGTCACCACGCGCGCCGGAATGCCGGCATCGCGCAGCATGACCACGAACGCGCTCGCGTAGTGCTCGCAGAAGCCGCGTCGCGTGTCGAAGAGGAACATGTCGACGGGCTCGGACTCGTCGAGCAGCGGCGGCGCCAGCGTATAGAAGAACGGCTCGTCGTGAAACCAGCGCAGGACGGCCCCGATGAAGCGACGATCGTCCGGGTTTTGCTCGCGCAGCCGGCGCGCGAAATCGGCCGTGCGCGGATTGCCCGGCGGCGTACGCGAGTTCTGCTGGATTTCGCGCGTCGACGCGATCGGGTATTCATCGACGAGCAGTGACTCGAGTGTGTATCGAATCGGTTGCGAGATCGGGCCGCGCATGATCAGTTGCTGTTCGCGCGAGTAGCCGGCGAGACCGCCGGCATTGCCGCGCATGCCGCCCGCCTCGATCGTCGGAAGCGTCGCCGGGAAGTCGAGTGCGAAGAGCCACGGATGATCGTTCGCTTCGAGCGTCACGGAATAGCGAACGAGCGGCGACTCGCCGTGCAGCAGGCGTCCCCCCGGTTGCGGCGACACCGCGCGCCACTCGCGCCCGTTGAAGAACGACAGCACCGGGCCGCGCCAATAACGCAGTCGCGACGGTGGCGGCGCGCCGTCGAAGTCGACGCGAAAGGCGATCGCGTCGGACAGCGACAGTTCGCTGATCGACCCCGGCGACATCGAATCGGAGAGCCCGCTCGCCGCGGTGCGGTCGGCAGGCAATCCCCACAACGGACTCGCGAGCCGCGGAAACAGGATGAAGAGCGCCGCCGCGATCGGCAGGCCCTGCGCGACCATCACGAGCGTGCGTCGCCACGCACGACGAACCGACGCGAACGTGGCCTGCGCGTCGCGCTCGGCGAGCGCGTCGAGCGCGGCGCCGACCGCCGCGATCGCAGGCAGCGCGAAAAACGCGGCGGCCATCGACTGGCTGTAGAAGAACGGCGTGACGAGCAGGAAGATCGCGAGGCACACGAGCAGCGTGCCGTCGCGCAACGTCCTCATTTCGACGAACTTGATGCCGACGAGCACGAACAGGAAGGCCACGCACGGATCGCGGCCGACGAAATAGCCGTACGTGTAGCGAATCAGGAAGGCGAGCGCGACGGCAACGAGCGCGAGCAGCCACGGCGGTACGTGGGGGGTCGTCGCCGACTTCCGCCGACGCGCGCGATGCACGAGCACCAAGCGCAACGCGATGAACGCCATGCCGCTGATCGCAACCCATAGCGGGACGTTGGGCGTGAGCGGCAGTTGCGCGAGCGCGAGCAGAATGCCCAGGTTCACCACCTGCCCATGCGACAGCGCCGCGTCCTGCGCTGCCTGCTTCACGGCCGAGCGGCGTCCCCAGTGCGCGGCCAGCAGCTGCTTCACGGGTACTCCGGAAACAGCGCGAGCGCGGTCAGCGCCGCGCGGCGATGCTCGGGATCGACGGCATGCGGCAGAGCGAACCCCGGCAGTGTCAACGCGAACGGGCGGGCGGCGCGCTCGGCAGCGAGAACCCACGCGGCGAGCCGCGAAAGCCGCGCTTCGGTGTCGAGTTCCCCCGGCAAGCGCGACCATTCGAGCGTCACCGGTCCGCCGGAAGCCGTGCCTTCGAACGCTTTCGAGAACCAGCCGGCGCCGCGGGCGACCGCTTTCCACGCCACGCGCTGCAACGGATCACCGCGCTGATAGTCGCGAAGCCCCGCGAGATCGCTTTCGTCGCCGCGGCCCTGCGCCTGCGCGTCGATGCCGTAATCGCCGGCCGGCAACGGTGGCGCCGACGGCTCGGGTGCGGGATAAACGACGCCGGTCAGCGGAAAGTGCACGTACGCGAAGCCGCGCCACAGCGCGAGCGGATACGTCGACGAGAGCGTCACGCGGCCGAGCGGGAAGCGTCCACGACGCACGGCGCGGACCGCGAGCGGAACCGTGGCGAGCACGCCGGCCGCGACGCTCGTCGTCGTTTGTGCGCGATTGGCGGCGATCGTGATCGCGGACCGGTCGAGCGACCCGGCGGCGAGCGAGAGCGTGAACACGAGCTCGTCGCCGGCGAACGCGTCGCCCGCGGCGAGGGGCTTGACTTCGATGCCGGCGAGATTGCGAAACGTGTGCAGCAGCGCCGCCGCGACGAGACCTCCGAGCAGGAACGTCACGGCGAGGCCCAGCGACAACGCGTAGTTGAGCGAAGTCAGCAGCATCAGCAGCAGCGTGGCGATCACCGCGAAGCCGCGGCGCGTCGGCAAGATGTAGATGCGCGAATGGCGCAACACGACCGGTGCGCGGTCGGCGGGCGCCATGCGGAATGCTCGCTGCCGTAACTTGGCAAGCAGCCGATCGAACGATGGACGCGTTCGTGGCCGCCCGTTCGCCGCGCTCGCGCTCGGCTCTGGCGGAGCGCGAAGCGGAATGGGGTGCGGGGCGCCGCCGGTCAAGGCAGCGGTACGGCGCGCAGCAGCGCCTGCGCCTGCAGCGCGCCGGCGCGGGCGGAGCCGGCGAGCCGATGCCCGGCGACCGCGGCAAACACCGCCTGCACGTGCTCGGGGACGACCATCGTGCGCCCCTCGATCAACGCGAGGGCGCGCGCAGCGGCGAGCAGCATCAGGCCCGCGCGCGGGCTCAAGCCCCGACGCGCCTCGCGCTCCGGCGATTGAGTGCGCCCGGGCAGGTGTCCGCGAGACGCGGCGAGCAGCGCCTGCACGTAATCGAGCAGTGCGGGCGCGACGTGGATCGCGGCGGCCTCCCGCTGCCAGGCCACGAGTGTGGCGGGATCGGCGAGAGGCGTCATGTCGACCAGCTTTGCGCGACGGTCGCCGCCGGCGAGCAATTCGCGCTCGGACGCGGCGTCCGGATAGCCGAGCTCGATCGCGAGCAGGAAGCGGTCGAGCTGCGATTCGGGCAACGGGTACGCACCGATCTGCTCGACGGGGTTTTGCGTCGCGATGACGAAGAACGGCTCGGGCAGCACGCGCGTCTCGCCGTCGACCGACACCTGCCGCTCCTCCATCGCTTCGAGAAGCGCGCTTTGCGTCTTCGGCGGCGCGCGGTTGATCTCGTCGGCGAGCACGACCGAGTGAAAGATCGGGCCGGCGTGAAAGCGGAACGACTGGGTGCGCTCGTCGAAGATCGACACGCCGAGCACGTCGGCCGGCAGGAGGTCGCTCGTGAACTGCACGCGCGCGTAGCGCAGGCCGAGCGTCGCTGCGAGCGCGTGCGCGAGCGTCGACTTGCCGACGCCGGGAATGTCCTCGATCAACAGGTGGCCGCGCGCCAGCAGGCAGGCGAGCGCGAGCTCGAGCGGAGCCTCCTTGCCGACGACGACCTGAGCGAGTTGCGCGAGGACGGCGCCGAGGCGGCGCGCGGTGGGGACGTTTTCGGTCGCGGAGCGGACGGTCATGGGCAGATTGGACAACGAAAAGACGAAAGCGTAGCGGGCGCGCGCTCGTCAGTCCGCGCGCGGGGCGCTAGACTGCGGCATGGCGCACCGCTTCCGATCGGCGGCGTGCGAAGCGGATCTCCATCATGACCGGCACCGCCTTCATCACCCACCCGACCTGCCTGCAGCACGAAATGGGCCCGGGGCATCCCGAATGTCCCGATCGTCTCACGGCGATCGCCGACCAGGTGATCGCGTCGGGACTGGACGCACACGTGACCCGCTATGAAGCCCCGCGCGCCTCCGTCGAGCAGGTCGCGCGCGTCCACGATCGCCGCTACATCGACGCGATCGAGGCGGCGGCACCGGCGAGCGGGCTGCGCTACCTCGACCCCGACACGGCCCTCAACCCGCATTCGGTGCCGGCGGCGTTCCACGCGGCGGGCGCGGTCGTGCATGCGGTGGACCTCGTGTGCGGCGGCGAACATCGCAACGCGTTCTGCGCGGTGCGCCCTCCGGGTCATCACGCGGAAAGCCGCCGCGCGATGGGCTTTTGCGTCTTCAACAGCGTCGCGATCGGCGCGGCGCACGCGCTTGCCGTGCATGGGCTCTCGCGCGTGGCGATCGTCGATTTCGACGTTCATCACGGCAACGGCACCGAGGAGATGTTCACCGACGATCCGCGCGTGCTGATGGTGTCGACGTTCCAGTATCCGCTGTACCCGTACTCGGGCGTCGATAATCCGGCGCCGAACATGGTGAACATTCCGTTGTCCGCCGGGAACGGCGGCACGGAGTTCCGCGATGCGGTGCGCAAGCACTGGCTGCCCGCGCTCGACGACCACAAGCCGGAGCTGATCCTCGTTTCCGCCGGATTCGACGCGCATCGCGAAGACCCGCTCGCCGGGCTCGCGTTCGTCGAGGACGACTATGCGTGGGTGACGCGCGAACTGATCGACGTCGCCGGCCGCCATGCGAAGGGACGCATCGTGTCGACGCTCGAAGGGGGCTACGCGCTCTCGGCGCTCGGGCGCAGTGTCGTTGCGCATCTGCGGGAACTGATCACGCACTAGAAAGGGTCCGTGTCATGCGACGCCGCGAATTTCTCGGCTCGTGCGCGCTGTTGCCCGGGCTCGCCCCGCTCGCGTACGCGAATGCGGGTGCCGACGGCGTCGAGGTGCGCCGCTACGCGCGCTCTCGACTGATCGACATCCACGGCGCGCCGATCCGGCAGGCCGCGCTTGCCGCCGAGACGAATTACGTCTTCCAGTATCCCTTCGCGGCAACACCGTGCTTCCTGCTGCGGCTCGCGAAACCGGTCGCGGCGCAGCCCGGCATGCATCGCGAGCAGGGAGATCGTTACGTCGCCCCCGGCGGCGTGGGTCCGGCGCGCGATCTCGTCGCATTCTCGGCGATCTGCGCGCACAAGCTCGCGTACCCGACGCGCGACGTGTCGTTCATCCGGTATCAGCGGCGGCGATCGGCGACGTCGGGCGGCAACGTCATCCACTGCTGCGCCGACCACAGCGTCTACGATCCGAGCGCGGGCGCGCGCGTCGTCTCCGGCCCGGCGCCGCAGCCGCTCGCCTGCATCGTGCTCGAGCACGACCCGGCCCGCGACGAGCTGTACGCCGTCGGCACGGCGGGCGCCGAGCAATTCACGCGCTTCTTCGACCAGTACGCGATGAAGCTCACGTTCGAGTACGGTGGCGTCGAGCGGGCGCGCACGCCGATCGGCGACACGACGGTGCTGCGCGAACTGACGAATTACTGCCGCAACACGATCGAGTGCTGAAAATCGGGGCCGGAGGAAATCAGGGTCGGAAGGGCCAGACTCGAAACTAAGCTTCGGGCCTATTCGACGATCAACGCCGCCGTGACGACGCGCCCTTCGGCGACGAGAATGTTGTAGGTCCGGCACGCCGCGCGCGTGTCCATCACCTCGAGCCCGATGTTCGCGTCGTGCAGCGGCGCGGTCACGGCCGGACGCAGGAAACGCTGCGCCGAACCGGTGCCGAGCAGCACGATCTCGGGCGAATTCGCGAGCAACGCTGCGAAGTCGTGTGCCTGCAAAGCCTCGAGGCCCGCCGGCGCGAAACCGGCGACGACGCGTTGCGGTGTCAGCACGATGTTCTCGTGGTATTCGTCGGCGCCGACGCGAACCCAGCCCGCGCCGCAGCCGGTGACGACGTTGCCCGCCGCCGCGTCAAGGTGGAATTTCACGTCAGCGGCGTCCCGAAGGCGCGCGCCGACGGGGGTTCGGCGCTGTTGCAGCCGCGCACCCGGCACGCGCCGAAACGGCGTTTGTGCATTGCGGTAAAGGAAGCACTTCGCTTACGATTGTAGCTCTCCACGATCGATCGTCGCTCGGACGGTTCCGGGCGCTTACGAGAGACGCCATGGCCACGCCTCCCCAGTCGCAGTTCGCCCGGATCGACCGGCTCCCCCCTTACGTCTTCAACATCACGAGCGAGCTCAAGATGGAAGCTCGCCGCCGTGGCGAAGACATCATCGACTTCGGGATGGGCAATCCCGATGGCGCGACGCCCGCGCACATCGTGCAGAAGCTCGTCGAGACGGTGCAACGCGGCGACACGCACGGCTATTCGGTGTCGAAGGGAATTCCGCGGCTGCGCCGCGCCATCTGCCACTGGTACGACCGGCGCTTCGGCGTCTCGTTCGACCCCGAGAGCGAGGCGATCGTCACGATCGGCTCGAAGGAAGGCATCGCGCACTTGGCGCTCGCCACGCTCGGCCGTGGCGACACGGTCCTCGTTCCCAATCCGAGCTATCCGATCCACATCTACGGACCGGTCATCGCCGGCGCGGACATCCGCCAGGTTCGCCTCACGCCCGACGTCGATTTCTTCGCCGAGCTCGAGCAGGCGATCAAGCTGTCCGTGCCGAAGCCCAAGATGCTGATCGTGAACTTCCCGGCGAATCCCACGGCGCAATGCGTCGAGCTCGGGTTCTTCGAGAAGCTCGTCGCGCTCGCGAAGGAATACGGCATCTGGATCGCGCACGATCTCGCGTACGCCGACATCTGCTTCGACGGCTTTCGCGCGCCGTCGATCATGCAGGTACCCGGCGCGCGCGACGTCGCCGTCGAGTTCTTCACGATGTCGAAGAGCTACAACATGGCGGGCTGGCGAATCGGCTTCATGGTCGGCAACCGCGACCTCGTCTACGCGCTGTCGAGGATCAAGGGCTACCACGACTACGGGACGTTCACGCCCATCCAGGTCGCGGCGATCGCGGCGCTCGAAGGCCCGCAGGATTGCGTCACCGAGATCACCCAGCGTTACCAGCGCCGCCGAGACGTGCTCGTCAAGGGACTGCACGAGGCGGGATGGAACGTCGACGTGCCGAAGGCGTCGATGTACGTCTGGGCGAAGATCCCGGACGCCTACGCAGCGCAGGGTTCGCTCGAATTCGCCAAGCGGCTGCTCGCGAAGGCGAAGGTCTCCGTTTCGCCGGGTGTGGGCTTCGGCGAGTTCGGCGACACGCACGTGCGCTTCGCGATGATCGAGAACGAGCCGCGCACGCGACAGGCGATCCGCGGCATCAAGCAGATGTTCCGCGCCGACGGCCTGCTGTGACCGGCACCGCATGAAGCCTCTCAACGTCGGTCTCGTCGGCTTCGGCACGGTGGGGCGCGGCACGTGGGACGTCCTGCAGCGCAACGACGGGGAAATCACGCGGCGCGCGGGACGTCCGATTCGAATCACCGCGATCGGCACGCGCACGCTCGAGCGCGCGCGCCAGGGCACGCGGGGGATGAGCGGCGTGCAGTTCACGAGCGACCCGTCGGAGGTCGTGCGCCGTGACGACGTCGACATCGTCTGCGAGCTGATCGGGGGCATCGAGCCCGCGCGCTCGCTGATCCTCGACGCGATCGCGCACGGCAAGCACGTCGTCACCGCGAACAAGGCGCTGCTCGCGCAGTACGGCAACGAGATCTTCGCCGCCGCGTACGCGAAGGGCGTGATGGTGGCGTTCGAAGGCGCGGTCGCCGGCGGCGTGCCGATCATCAAGGCGCTGCGCGAAGGACTGACTGCGAATCGCATCGAATGGATCGCCGGCATCATCAACGGCACGGCGAACTTCATCCTGTCGACGATGCGGGAGACCGGCGCGTCGTTCGCCGACGCGCTCGCGCAGGCGCAGGCGCGCGGCTACGCCGAGGCGGATCCGACGCTCGACGTGGAAGGGATCGACTCCGCGCACAAGGTCACCATCATGTCGGCGATCGCGTTCGGCGTGCCGATGCAGTTCGACAAGGCGTACGCCGAGGGCATCACGAAGCTGACGCGCGAGGATCTGCGCTACGCGGAGGAGCTCGGCTATCGGATCAAGCTCCTCGGGATCACGCGGCGCGCCAAGCGGGGCATCGAGCTTCGCGTGCACCCCACGCTCATTCCCGCCCGGCGCCTGATCGCCAACGTCGAAGGCGCGATGAACGCGGTGCTCGTGAAGGGCGATGCGGTCGGCGCGACGCTCTATTACGGCGCCGGCGCCGGCGCCGAGCCGACGGCGAGCGCAGTCATCGCCGATCTTGTCGACGTGACGCGGATGCACACCGCCGATCCCGAGCACCGCGTGCCGCACCTCGCGTTCCAGCCCGATCAGCTCACCGATACGCCGTTCCTGCCGATCGGCGACGTCGAGACGAGCTATTACCTGCGACTGCGCGTGCTCGATCGGCCCGGCGTGCTCGCCGACATCACCCGCATCCTCGCCGACCGCGAGATCTCGATCGACGCGATGATCCAGAAGGAGCCAAGCGAAGGCGAGGAGCAGACGGACATCATCCTGCTCACCCACAAGTCGATCGAGCACCGCGTCGTCGACGCGATCGCGAAGATCGAGTCGCTGCCTACGGTGCGCGGGAAGGTCGTGCGCATCCGGCTCGAGGACCTCGGCTGACGATGCCTGCGGATCCGTCCCGTCCGGACGAACGACGGGCGACGCTGTACGCGAGCACGCGCGGCGCGTGGTGGGAGGCGCCGCAGCCGTTCTCGGCGATCCTGCTCGAAGGCCTCGCCCCGGACGGCGGCCTGGCGGTGCCCCTCGCGTATCCCGAGCTCACGCCGGCCGATCTCGCGCGTTGGCGGCCGCTCGCGTATCCCGATCTCGCCGCGGCGATCCTCTCGCGCTTCATCGGCGATATTCCGCGTCCCGACCTCGATGCGCTGGTGCGCCGCACGTATACGCGCGAGCGCTTCGGAAGCGACGAGATCACGCCGCTGTCGACGCTCGAGCCCGGGCTGCATCTGTTGCATTTGTCGAACGGACCGACACTCGCGTTCAAGGACATCGCGCTGTCGCTGCTCGGCCATCTGTTCGAATACGCGCTGCGCGACGCCGGTCGGCTCAACATCCTCGGCGCGACGTCGGGCGACACCGGCAGTTCCGCCGAATTCGCGATGCTCGACAGGCGCGGCATCGCGGTCTTCATGCTGTCCCCGCGTGGGCGCATGAGCGCGTTCCAGCAGGCGCAGATGTACTCGCTCGACGCGCCGAACATCCACAACCTCGCGATCGAAGGCACGTTCGACGCGTGCCAGGACATCGTCAAGGTTCTCGCCGGCGACGCCGACTTCAAGCGCCGTCACGCGCTCGGTGCGGTCAACTCGATCAACTGGGCGCGCATCGCGGCGCAGGTCGTCTACTACTTCAAGGGTTATTTCGCCGTGACGACGCGCAACGACGAGAAGGTCGACTTCGCCGTGCCGTCGGGCAATTTCGGCAACGTGCTCGCCGGCCACGTCGCGCGCAGCATGGGCCTTCCGATTGCGCGGCTCATCGTCGCGACCAACGAGAACGACGTGCTGCACGAGTTCTTCGCGACCGGCCGCTATCGCCCGCGCGCCGCTGCCGAGACGCACGCGACGTCGTCGCCGTCGATGGACATCTCGAAAGCGTCGAACTTCGAGCGCTACCTCTTCGACATGACCGGGCGCGATCCGCAACGGCTCGCCGCGCTGTGGCGCGATCTCGCTCGCGACGGCAGCTTCGACATCGGCGGCTCGCCGATCCTCGCCCGCGTGCGTGACTCCGGCTTCGTTTCCGGCCGCAGCACGCACGCCGACCGTATCGCGACGATTCGCGAAGTCCATCGACGCTACGACATGATGATCGACCCGCACACCGCCGACGGCGTGCAAGTCGCGCACGCGCTGCGCGATGTGCGCACGCCGATGATCTGCCTGGAAACCGCACTGCCGGCGAAGTTCGCGGCGACGATTCGCGAGGCGCTCGGCGTCGACCCGCCGCGGCCGTCGCGCTACGACGGGATCGAGGCGCGGCCGCAGCACGTGAACGTCCTGCCAGCGGACGCGGCACGCGTCGCGTCCTACATCGCCGAGCACGATCGCGCGGCCTGACCGGCGCATGAAGCCCGCCGAACGAATGCGCGGCGTTTTGCACGCCCTCGGCCACAACCTCGCGTCCGGCGTGCGCCTCGCGCTCTTCATGCGCGTCGATTGGCAGTCGTTTCGCGTGTCGGCAACGCAGCTCGTGCTGCTGGTCCTCGTGTCGGCGGCAATCGACATCGACGCCGACTGGCTGCGCGCGACCGGCGATGCCCGTTTCTCGCTCGCGGGCGTGCAGGGCGAGCTCTTCGCGCTCGGCCTGCTCGCGCTGACCGCCGCCGTGCTCGCCGCGGTGCGGCGCGATCGGTCGCTGTATCTCGCGCTGCCGGTCGTGGTCCTCGCCTCGTTTCCTATCGTGCAGGTCGTGCACTTGCTGCCCGATCTGCCGCGCGACGCGGCCCGCGTTTCAGATCTCGCGCGGCAGGTGTTCGATGGCGCGCAATTCACCTGGATGTTCATCGTCGCCGCACGCGCGGTGTACGTTACGGCGAATCCCGCCCGGCGCTTTCGGCGCGTTTTCGCGTTGCTTGGTGGATTGCTCGTGATCGCGCCGATTTGGTTTGCGCCGCTGGCCGGTCCGCTCGAGCCCTGGTGGCGCGAGTACGACGCCGTCGCTGCCGGCGCGATGAATCCCGCGTCCGAGCCGGTGCTGGCCGCGCAGGACTTCCTGATGAACCGCGCGCTCGACAATCTCGACGACGAGCGTCGCGGCATCACCGATCTCTATTTCGTGGGCTTCGCGCCCGACGGCCGGCATCCCGGCTTCGTGAGCGACGTCGAGGCGGCGCAGCGTGCGATGAACGAGCACTGGAACACCGCGGGACGCTCGGTCGTGCTCGTCAATAGTCCGCTCACCGTCGCCGAGCGGCCGTTCGCAACGATCACGAATCTGCGTGCGGCCCTGCTCGAGATCGGCGACTTGATCGACGCCGACGACGACATCGTGATGATTTATTTGGTCGGCAGTCCCGGCCCCGGGCGCACGCTCGCGGCGGTCAACCCGCCGCTCGAGCTCGTCGACCTGTCGCCCGCCGGCCTGCGGCAGCTGCTCGACGCCGCCGGCATTCGCTTTCGGGTCATCGTCGTCTCGACGTGCGAGGCGGGCGCGTGGACCGACGAGCTCGCCGACGCGGAAACCGCGGTGATCGCGTCGTCGCCGGCCGGCGTACGCGGCGAGGATTGCCGCGGCGGTCTCGTCGCATCGCGCTTTGGCGACGCGTTCTTCGGCGCGATGGCGAAGACGAGCGATATCGCCGGTGCGTTCGACGTCGCGAAGAAGCGGCTGGCGGCGATCGGCGCTCCGGCGCCGGTGATGTCGCTTGGCCCGGGGCTCGCCGAGCACATCAAATCGCTGCGTGAGCACCGCGGACCGATCACGACGGCCGCCAAGCGTTTCTTTCCTGCCGCACCTTTCCTCTTTCCACCCCGACGGCGCGCCGCTACGATTGCGTCCGCGGCCGTTTCGCGTTAGGTTCGCTATCCCATTGTCATAAGAGGACCCGTCCCATGGCCATCTGGAAGGACAGTACCGCCCGCGTCGCTCCGCCGCCGCCCGCCGCGGAGCGCGAGCCGACGCGTTACGAGCCGCCGAAGCCCGAAATCGCGCCCGCGCCGCAGGTGCATGCACCGACGCCCGCCGTCACGCCGAGCGCCGTGCCGCGCGCCGAGCCGCAAGTCGCGCGGAAGGAATCGCTGATCGCGTCGGACATCACGATCGAGGGCAAGATCGAGGGTGCCGGCAATGTCCGCATCGCCGGCAAGTTCAAGGGCGACGTCAACGTGCAGGGAGATCTCACCATCGAGGGCGGCGCCAAGCTGACCGGCGCCGTTCGCGCCGATAAGGTCACGATTGCGGGCGAGCTCGAAGGGAACGTCGAGCAGGCGACGCTCGTCGATCTGCTGCAATCCGGCGTGGTGGTGGGTGACGTGAAGGCGGGCTCGCTGACCGTCGCCGCCGGCGCGCGGCTGCGCGGGCAGGCCGAGTTCGGCTGGGACGAAGGCAGGCCGGTCAAGCCGGGCATCAAGCGCGAGGGCGGCGGGGTTTGATCGCCCCGGTGCGGCCGGGGGGCGCCGGCGCCACCCGGCAATGCCCGCACTGCCGGGAAACGATTCTCGAAAGCGCGGCACGGTGCCCGTCGTGCCGCCACTACCTTCGCTACGACGACCGCAGCGACGCCGCGGTCACGCCCGCGATCACGCCGTTGCGCATCGAGGGCAGCATCCGCCATCCGCAGGACGGGGATCCGTGGGAGTACACGGTCGTCGTCACCGTCCAGAACGACCGCGGCGAAGAAATCGCACGCAAGCTCGTCGGCGTCGGCGCGATGGACGCTAACGAGCAATGCACCGTGACGCTGTCGGTCGAAGCCGTCGTCGCGCCGAAGCGGGCGGCCAAGCGCGGCGTGCGGCACTGACGGCTCGCAGCGCGCGGCCTCGACGAACCTCGTGAACGGGCGGCGCTGATGCGCGCCGCCCGCGTTTCACGCTCGGGTCACGGCACTGCGGCTGCGTTCGCCTGGTCGATCAGGAACGTCGCGTCATCGGGCAGCAGCAATCGCTGGCTGACGAGGCTCTGCGCCGCGGCCGTTACCTTGGCCACGTAATCCTGATGCGTCGGGTAGCGCTCTTCGAGCGAGGGCCGCGGATCGCCGCTCGCCAGGCGCTGCGCGCGGGTGGACGCGAAGGGTAGCGTCGATCCGACGAACGAGCACGAGTCGCCCGGCGCGTGAGCAGTCGTCCGCACGTTCCAGCTCGTGTACGTCGCGAGGGGCACGACCACGTCGGGAACGCGCACGCCGGCGAGCTCGTTGCCGTCGGAGTCGGTCTTCGA
>DASTGT010000031.1:0-16582 GCA_035718935.1 Casimicrobiaceae bacterium | reverse complement strand
GAGGCGCAGCGGTCACAGCGATGCGGATGTGGTCGATCAGGTCGCGGCGGCGTTGCTGTGCTGGCTCCATGAGTTGGCGGCGGCTAGTGCGACGAGCCCGATTTCCACTCGATAGCGGCCATTGCAGAAGTCGTGTGCCGTGATCCGGACGGGCCGAAGGTATCGTGTCCGCCCCCTTACATTGACGGCGGGCCCTGTCTGGACGCGACGTCGACGGAGCACGTCGACCGATCGCCCTCTGCCCCTGGCTTTTGCCCGTGCTCGATGCGAGCACGATGACTTTAGATGGACTTCCGCATCCGCTCGATCAACCCGGAATGCCGGCTGGTGCGCGCATCCACGCTTTGCGCGAGCACCTCCGTGTCGCTTGCAATTACGACGCTGTTACGCGCCCGCGTCACGCCCGTATAGATCAACTCGCGCGTCACGACGCGTGATGCCTTCGACGGCAAGACCAGGAGCACCTCGTCGAACTCCGATCCCTGGGCCTTGTGCACGGTCGTCGCGAAGGCGGTGTCGTGCTCGGGCAGGCGCGCGGGCGCGATGGCGCGGAAGGTCCCGTCGGCGTCGGGGAACTGCACCATGAGGTTGCCCGCGTCGTCGGGTAGCACGATGCCGACGTCACCGTTGAAGAGCCTCAGCACGTAATCGTTGCGAAGCACCATGACCGGGCGGCCGGGATACCACGGCGAGCGCGAACCGCGATCGAGCGGATGCTCGAGCGTCGCGCGGAACCAGCGGGAAAGCGCTTCATTCATCCCGGCGACGCCGCGTGCGCCTTCGCGTTCCGCACACAGCACGCGAAATCGACCGAATGCGGTGAAGATTTCGGCAAGCCCCGTGCGTGACCGCATGGCGTCGCAAAGCACGACGTAGCCCTTCTGGGCGCGCGCCATCGTCGTCGCCTGCGGCACGCGCCCACCGTCTTCGATCAAGGTCACCGAGGCACCGGTATCTTCACGAAGCCACGTCACTGCCTGCGCCGAATTGCCGGCGTTGACGAGCGCCGCGAGGCGGCCGATGCCCGAGTCGCTCGCAAAACGGTAGTTGTCGCTGAACCAGACGACGCTGTCGCGAAGGGGCGTGCGCTCGACGGGCAACGCAGGAACGATGCGTTTCGACGCGATTCCGGCAAGCTGCGCGACCCGCTCGCGCGTTTCGTCGCTCATCGACGGATCGGCGCAAATCTCGGAGAACACCGCGCCGGCCTCGACCGCCGCAAGCTGATCCTTGTCGCCCAGGAGGATGACGCGTGCGTCGTCGGGCACCGCGTCCAGCAGGCGCGTCGCGAGCGCGAGGTCCAGCATCGACGCTTCGTCGACGACGAGCACGTCGATCGGCAGCGGATTGCCTGCGTGATGGCGGAATGCGTCGGAGCCGGCCGCGACGCCGAGCAGGCGATGAATGGTGAATGCCTCGTCGGGCAGGCGTGCGGCGATTTCGGACGGCAGGTGTCGACTGCGCGCACGAATCGCGTCGCGCATGCGCGTCGCGGCCTTGCCCGTCGGAGCGACCAGTTTGATGCGGCAATCGGGATCCTGCCCGAGCAGGCACGCGAGCAGGTTGACGACCGTCGTCGTCTTCCCGGTGCCCGGCCCGCCGCTGATGATCACGAGCTTGCGCAGCATCGCGAGGGCCGTCGCGATCTTCTGCCAATCAACACGTTGGCCCAGCCTCATCGCATTGCCGGCGAAGAGCGCGTTCAGCCGGTCGCGCAACGCCGCTGCGTCGGCAATGTTCTTCATGGGCGACGCGGCGAGCTCCATCAGGCGCCGTGCGAGCCGGCGCTCGTAGTCGAAATAGCGATGCAGGTAAAGCCGACCCTCGTCGTCGAGGACGAGCGGCAGGTTTTCGGGCGCCGTCGCGGTTCCCACGACGCGTGTTTCGAGCAGGCGCGTTCGCACCGTCGCTTCGTCTGCACCGTTCGGCCATTCGACTTCGCCGAGCACGAGACACACGTGTCCTGAAGACGTCGCAAGGCTTGTCCGGTATGCGGCTTCCTGCAAAACCTCGACCGATTCCGCAGTCGCGCCACGTTTGCGTGCCCACGCCGACACGAACTCCGAGAAGCCGCGCGCGAGCGACAACGTGGGGGCGAAATCGCCATCGGGCGTCAAGATGCGGTCTCCCGTGAAGCGGCGCCGAGAAGTGCATCGAGCCGCGCGAGCATTGCCGCTGCGGGGCGATGGAAGTGCACACCGGTCGCAGTCCCGTCCGCGTTTCGCCAGCCGGGCCGGACGCCGCGAACGAACAGGTAGAGCACCCCACCGAAGTGCGTGTCGTGCCGATAGCCGGGCACGCGCTGCGCGAGGTATCGCGCAAGCGCGACCGAGTAGAGAAGCGCCTGCAGGTGATAGCCGTGCGCGGCCATCGCGGCCGCCAACGCGTCGGGTGCGTAATCCGCAGGCGCATAGCCGAGATGATTCGACTTCCAGTCGAGCACGTAATAGCGGCTCCGATGCTCGAACACGAGGTCGATGAATCCGCGAAGGTACCCCACGAGCTGACCGAACGTGAGCCGGTCGACCGCATAACCGGACGCTTTCAACGCGTCGTTCAGCACGTCGGCATCGAGGCGATGTGCGGGCAGGCTGAATTCGAGCTCGACGAGGCGCTTGTCGCCTGGGATCGAATCGAGGCGAATGCCGTCGGGGAGCTCGGTGCGCACGACGTCTTCGATCATGCACGCAACCATGCGACGCAGAAGCGCCTGCGAAGCGGGGCCCGCGGTTCCAGGCAGCGAAACCGGATGCTGCCGCAAAGCGCCAACGATGGCGTCATCCCAACCGGCCGATGCCGTGAAGTCGATGCGTTCGAACACCGCGTGCAGGCAATCGCCGGCACCGACTCCTCGCGGAAAGCGCAGGATGTCGTCCGCCGCCAGCCCGTTGACGGACGAAGCAACTTGTAGGGCGCGAGCTACGCGCAGCGCATCATGATCGCTGGCGGCGATGTCACTCACCGCGCCGTCGTGCAATCCGCTGAAGCTTCCGATGCGCCACGGCGAGGCGATCCGCTTGGGCGCTTTCGCCGCGCTCGGCATCTCGGTCTGGTGACGATCGTGCGGCACCGGCTCGCCGGGCTCCATCGGCAGCGGCGAGCAGACGACGTCGGGCGCGAGCGTCGTAGCGAGTTGCGCCCAGGCATCGTCGATATTCGTCGCGCTACAGGCGCCGTCGAGCCACTGCCCAGGCGTCATGCCCTCGCCCGCGACGAGCCAGTTGAGCAGGCCGCAGACGGTTTCCTTCGACGACGGACCGTTCTTGTGCATCCTCGCGTAGCAACCGGCGACGAGGTAGCAGCGATGGCTTGCCCGCGTCAGTGCAACATAGAAGAGGCGGACGCTCTCGGCGCTCGCCTCGAGCTTGATGCGACGCTTGATGACGTCGAGCTCGGCTCCCAGCTCGTCGTCGCTTCGCAAGTCGACCACCGCGCGACCCTCGTCGTCGTGATATTCGCGGCCCTCGAGCGTATTGCGCGCGCGCGGGAACGCGTCCCAGAGAAACGGGCAGAAGACGATCGGATATTCGAGGCCCTTGACCTTGTGAATGGTCGCGATCCTGACGAGGTTGCGGTCGGACTCGAGCCGAAGCTGCGCGACTTCGTCGCCGGTGTCGTCGCGACGCTGCGCGTTGAGCCAGCGTAACAGCGCGTCGGGCGCCCGATGCGTTTCGGCGGCCGTGTGCAGCAGCTCACCCAGGTGCAGCAGGTTCGTGAGGCGGCGCTCGCCGTCGACACGCGCAAGCATGCGCGTGGCCACGCCTTCGTTCGCGAGCAGCTTGCGGTACATGACGCCGATGCCCGACTCGAGCCAGCTTTCGCGATAGGCGAGGAACCGTTGCACGTGCGACATCATGGCCAGTTCGTCGTCCCCGAGCGCGGCGATCTCCCCGGCATCCAGGCCGAACAATCCGGTTGCCAGCGCGGCGCGGACCAGGCCGTCGTCGGCAGGCACGAGAATGGCCGCGAGCACGCGCTCGACGTCCTCGGCGTCGGGGGATTTGAACACCGTCGCCTGCGACAACTCGACGCTGCCGATGGCGAGTGCGGCAAGCGCCTGCTTGATGTCGTCGCCCTGCCGATGGGAGCGGACGAGCACGGCGATGTCGTCCGGTGCGAGCGGGGCACCGTCGAGCGTGATCTTTCCTGCGGCAGACGCACGCAGCAACCGGGAGATCTCGCCCGCGGTGGCGCGCGCCGACGCGTCCAGCGCAGTACGCCGGTCGAGCGGCTCGCCGTCATCCCAACGCGGCAACCGCCAGACGCAGACGTCGGCGTTCGGGCCCGACCGATCCTCGAGGATCTTCCGTTTGCGTACGCCGACGCGCACTTCGTGGTAGGCGAGGCCGTCGAGGATGAACGCTTGCCGATTGCCGCCGAAGAGCGCGTTGATCGCGGCGACCAGACCCGGTGTCGAGCGCTGGTTCTCGGTGAGCGTCGACGTCGCCTTCACGTTGCGTGCCGCCTGCAAATAGGTATGCAGATCGGCGTTGCGAAACGCGTAGATCGCCTGCTTGGGATCGCCGACGAGAAAGAGCGACGCGCTCCCCTTACCGTAGATCGCATCGAAGATCGCGAACTGCACCGGATCGGTGTCCTGGAATTCGTCGATCAACGCGGCGGGGAAGTGCTTGCGCAGCGCCTCGGCGCGCGCTGGGCCGTCCGCGTCGTGCAACGACGCGTAGAGATTCTGTAACAGGTCGTCGTACGACGCGACGCGCGCTTCGCGCTTGCGCGCGCGAAGGGCCGGACCGGCCTGCGCGAAAAGCATGCGCATGAGCCGCAGGCGCGCGCGCTCGAGCTTCACCTCCGCGGCCTTGCGCGCCGCGATCAGCGCATCCGCCTCGTCGAAGAACTTGTGGCGGGGCGCTGCGTCGTTCTTGGACGCAAGGCTCGATGCCGAAAACCGCCGCAGCTTCGATTCTTTCCATTTGATGTACGCCAACGCGTCTCGCCCGAGCCAGGCGTCCCAATCGGTGGCCGCCTGCGTGGCGACGTTGGGCTTCATCCGGCCGCGCGTCGTCGCCGCGGCGATGATCGCATCTCGCTCCGCGTTCCAGGTGCTGCGTGCGCGCTCGAACAGCGTGGTCAGCGCCTCCGCGTCGACGTCGAGCGGCTCGTCGATCGCATGCGGCCAGTGCACGTCGGCGAGCGGCTTCGCGAGATGGCGCCTGAGCAGCTCCTCGAGCGATTCGGGCGTCACGCGCCGCGTCTCGAGCCACGCGGCGACGGCTGCCGGGCAGCCATCGCCCGCGATGTTGCGGCGCCAGAAATCGTGCACGACGGCGAGCCGAATCTCGGTGTCGTCGGGCTGGACGTCGACCTCGAACGGAAGGCCGGCGGTGAACGGCGTCAGGGCGAGCGCACGCTGGCACCAGCCGTGGATCGTGAGAATCGCCGCTTCGTCGAACGACTGCAGCGCGAGATCGAGGCGCGTCCGCATGTCGGTGCGCGCTACGCCCCGCATCTCGAGCGCGCGCGTCATCGACGCGATGAATGCGTCCGGCTCCCCGAGTGAGCGTCCGTCGACGTAACCGAGCATGTCGACGATGCGCGCGCGCACCCGCTCGCGCAACTCCGCCGTTGCCGCGTTGGTGAACGTGACGACGAGGATTTCCTTGACCCGGAGTCCGCGCTCGAGCAAAAGGCGCAGGTACAAACCGCAGAGGTTCCACGTCTTGCCGGTGCCGGCAGACGCTTCGACGAGACTGACGCCGTCGAGCGAAGCATTGACGACGTCGAATGCAACCGCTGTAGGGGATGGCGACGACGAGGGGGTGGGTCGCGAGCGGCTCATGATTCCAGGCGGGGATCGACGATCGAATCGAGCAGCGGCTCGAACACGGCTCGGGCGCACTCCTCGAACTGTTCGTCCAGCGGATCGGTCACGCCGCGCAGCGCGAGTCGATAGGTCCGGTGATCCTTCTCGCCGCCGCGCGGCGGGTAGCCGTGCCACTTTTTGGCGGCGTCCTTGAGCTCGTCGCCCTTGCTGCACACGTAGGCCCATGCCGACCTAGGGAAGAAGTGCAGCGGTGCGGTGAGTCCACGGCGATAAAGGCGTAGCAGCGCTGCAATGCGTTCGCTTGCATCGTCGAGCGGGCGGAGCACGTAGTGGCCGTTGCGCGAGTGCCAGGTCGTGACGCGATCGACGCCGTGCGGCGCGAGCAGATTGAGGAATACGTGTACGAGCCAGCCGTCGAGATAGTCGGTCGGCCTGACGTCGTCGTAGCGGTACCCCAGAAAACCGCTTGCGCGAAGATCGCCGAATGCGGCCATCACGTGCCAGGTCTCGCCGTCGACCGCGACGGGAATCGAAGCTTCCACCGGAGCGAGGCAGCCGACGGCAAGCGTCGGCTTGAGCGCGACCGCGAATGCAGCGAGTTGCGCGAGCTCGCGATCGAGCAGCCGCTCGCCGAGGCGTCCCGGCGGGTATTCGGTGCCCGCGCGCGCGAGTGCGCGGATCTCGGCGGCCGGGACGCCGCGCAGGTACAACGGCAGCAGCCGGGTTACGAGCGCGTTGCGATCGTGGTATCCGGCGACGAAGGGCTCCTCGTCGCACAGTTCCTCTTCCACTTCGCCGAGCCGTACGTGCAATCTCTGCCGCAACAGGAATGCACACGGATTGCGGAAGAATCGCGTCAGCTGATCAAGCGTGACCGTGCGCCATTCGTCGCCGGGGAGCGCGAGCGGCGCGGTGAAGAAGGGTGCAAGCGCCTCGTCGACCGTGTCCTCGTCGATCAGTTCGTCGTCGATCGATTCGGCATGCGCAGGCGCGCGACGCTGGCCGTGCCGCTGCAGCGGTTCCGCGTGGCGCGCGCCGCGATCTCCGGTCGGCCCCGGTCCTCGCAGCGCGTCGCAATATTCGGCATTGAAGCTGCGCTTGCGCGGGTCGGCGCCGGTGAACGCATTCACCGAGAACGGCTGCAGCGCGTGCTCGACGACGAGGCGCGCACGCGCGGTGGCGATCGCAGCGCGGTCCGCGTTCACGGGCGCAAGTGCCGGGACCAGGCAATCGAGCAACTCGGAAACGAGTACCGAAGGCGGCAGCGGCGCGTTGTCGCGCACGCTGCGGCCCACGTAGCTCAAATACAGCCGATCGCGCGCGGCGAGCAGGAGATCGAGAAACACGTTTCGATCATCGTCGCGGCGCTGGCGATCGCCGGCGCGTGCCGCCTGGGCCATCAGGTCGAACTCCGCGGCTTGCGCGTCGCGAGGCCACGCACCGTCGTTCATGCCGAGTACGCAGACGACGCGGTAGGGCAGGTCGCGCAGGCCGGACATCGTGGCGAACGTCACGGCCCCGCTCGGCACGCCGCCGCGCACCGGATCGTCGAGTGCGGCTTCGAGCGCCGTGCGCAGCACGTCGAGCGGAATCGCGGCGCGGGCACCGCCGGCTTCGATCGCCGCTTGAAGCTCGCCGATCGCCGCCTGGACTTCGCGCAGATCGTCGAGTTCGTCGCCTTTGGGCGCGAGGAACGTCGCGACGACCTGCAGGAGCGAGGTCGTCCACGCGGTTGCGGTTTTCGGTTGCAACACGTCGACGCGCATCCGCGCGAGCGAGCGCACGAACGCAAAGAAGGCGCCGAGTGCGAGCGCGTCGCTGCCTTCGGCATCGCCGGCGGGCAGGCGATCGTCGAACGGCATAAACCGAGCATCGTCGGCATTCGCCGAGGGCAGTGCGTAGCCTAGATAGAGCCGCTGCAGGCCGTCGTCGAACGTGTGGCGCGACGACGACGGCAGCTCGCATTCCTCGCGGTGCTTGGCATCGACGCCCCAGCGAATGCCGGCGGTACGTATCCATTCGCGGATACGCTCGAGCGCGGGTGTATCGATCTCGAAGCGTCGCGCGACGATCGGCTGTTGCAGCAATTCGGTCACGCCGCTCGCGGGAAAGCGCGACGCCGCGACGGCGAGCAGGTCGAGCAGCGCGCGCGCCGCGCGATTGACGCTGCTTCGGCCGCGACCCGTCACGACATAGGGAATGTAGCGGCCGTGCGGCGCGGTGCCGAACACGGCGTCGATGAGCGGGGCAGCGTCGTCGAGTCCGGGCGTGACCACGAGGATGTCGGACGGCCGCGGTGCATGCCGGCCGGCGAACAGCCCGAGCAGGTAGTCGTGCAGCACTTCGAGCTCCCGCGTGAACGAATGGCACGCATGCACCTCGAGACTGCGATCGTCCGCGGCGATGTCGGCGGCAGCGCCCGGTGACAGATCGCGCAGATCGAGGATGGCGTTCTGCACGCGCGCGAGCAGCGACTTGGCGGAACGTCGCACGAAGCGCTCGTCTGCGAGCGCCGCCTCGCCGTCGTCGTCGAACAGCAGCGCGAGCTGCGCCTTGCGCTGCTTGCCCCACGATGCGAGCAGGCGGTTGCCCACTTCGTGATAGTCGAGCGTCCCCTGTGCAGCGAGGTAACTCAGGCGCCGCGGATCGACGATGTCGAACCAGTATTCGCGGCACGGATTGAGTGCCGATACACGTACGTCGACGACGCGACCGAGCCGCCGCAGCATGTCGAGGTAGAGCGGCGGTATCCCGGGCAGGCAGAACACATGCACGGTGTCCGGGATTCCCGCGCGATGCAGCGCGTCGGCATCCGTGCGCCCGATCGCGGCGAAGAATTCGGCCGCGGGGTGCTGGCGGCGCGTTCCGGCGTCGGCGGCGATGCGGCGCCACAGCGCGGACTGCCAGCGTTGATCGCTCGCGGTGGTGCTGCCCTTGGCGTCGAGCGCGGCGACCACGTCGCCGGCGAGCCACTGCGCGAGCCAGTCCGGGCGATACGTGACGTATTGGTCGAAAAGCGAGGCGGTCCGAAGCGCCAGGTCGTAGCGCATCCGCGGATCGGCGTCACGAAGATAGTGCGCGAGCCGCGGTTGCGCATCGACGAAGCGTTCGTCGCCGAAGATCTCGTAGAGGCGCCAGGCGAGGATCGCCGGGGCGAACGGCGACTGTTCTGAGACCGGAACGAGCTTGCCAATCTGGCGCCAGAGCCAGGATGCCAGGAAGGAGAACTCGACGTTGGCGCAAATACCCAGGCGATCGGCAATCGCGAGCTCGATCTTCCGTTGCACCGCGGCGGTCGGCACGACGACGTGCTGAGTGGCGAACGCGGAGGCGGGCGGCTTCGACAACGCGACGACGAGGTCGTCGAGCAGCGCTTCGAAGTGGTTCGAGAAGACGAGGCGGAGCATCGGTGCGGCGTGCGGCGCCGCGATTATGCGCGACCGGCGATTCTGACGGATGGAGCGGTTATCCGTGTCAGATGCCGCCTCATCCGTCGCGGTTGACAACGACGGCGAACGCGCGCAGATTGGCCGTTCGCCCAACCGAGCGAAAGGAGGTGATCCATGAAGCGATTAGTGGCCGGAATGACGCTCGCCCTGTTCGGCCTGGCGCCGATGGCGGGTTTCGCCTGCGAGTACACCGATGCTTCGATGGCATCGTCGACGCCTGAAGCCAAGCTCGGCCTCGCGGCCGCGCCGCAGGCCACCAAGGCGCCGGCAGCCGTCGTCGCGAAGGCGCCCGCCACCAAGCAGGTGAAGGCGACGCCGAGCGACAAGGCGCGCTCGCCCGCGAATTCCACCAAGCTCGCGGAAGCGACGCACCGCTAGGATCCTTCCGGCATCACGACGACAGGGCCCGCTCCGTGCGGGCCTTGTCGCTTTCGCGGCATCCAGCGTCGATCCCTGAACCGATGCGTTTTCAGGGCGTCCAACCTCTCGATCTCAATGGAGTGGATCATGGCCAAGCTCACGACCGAGCAGCGCAAGAAGTTGCCGTCCTCCGACTTCGCGCTTCCGGGAAGGCGTTACCCGATCGAGGACAAGGCGCACGCGCGTGACGCCAAGGCGCGTGCCTCCGCCGAAGCCCACAAGGGCCACCTCAGTGCCGCTGAAAAGGCGAAGGTCGACAAGAAGGCCGACGCCGTGCTGAACGAAAAGGGCAAGTAGGCGTACGCGTCACCCTGCTAGACTGCGTCGCGCTCATGAGTGCGACGCTGAACGCCGACGTCACGCCGCGTGCGTTGGCGGCCACCGGGAAGCACGCGGTCCCCTCGCGGCGCCTGCGCCACGTGCTGTCGCTCGACGACTTCGAGCGCGTCGCGCGCCGCCATTTGCCGCGTCCCATCTTCGCCTACGTCGCCGGTGGAGCGGAAACCGACTGGTCGTTGCGCGATAACCGGACCGCTTTTTCCGATTACGGCTTTCTCCCGCGCGCGCTCGTCGACGTGTCGCGGCGATCGCAAGCGACGACGCTCTTCGGGCGCACGTACGCCGCCCCGTTCGGCATCGCGCCGATGGGCATTTGCGCGCTGTACGCGTACCGTGGCGATCTCGTGCTGGCGCGGGCCGCCGCACAGGCCAACGTGCCGATGATGATGAGCGGGTCGTCGCTGATCCGCCTCGAGGAGGTCGCCGCGCAAACGCCGGGCACGTGGTTCCAGGCCTACCTGCCCGGGACGGCCGAAGAGATCGCGCCGCTCGTCGAGCGCATCGCGCGTGCTCGGTTCGATACGCTCGTCGTCACCGTCGACTGCCAGATTCCGGGCAACCGGGAGAACAACGTCCGCGCGGGCTTCGCGACGCCGCTGCGGCTCACGCCGCGCCTCGTCTTCGACGGCGTTACCCATCCGCGCTGGCTCGTGGGCACGTTGCTGCGCACGCTCGGGCGGCGCGGGATGCCGCATTTCGAGAACAATTTCGCCCATCGCGGCGCGCCGATCCTGTCGCGCAGCGTGCTCCGCGACTATTCGGACCGCGGCCGCTTGGATTGGCGGCATTGGCGGCTGGTGCGCGAGATGTGGAAGGGGATGCTCGTCATCAAGGGGATCCTCGACCCGCGCGATGCGAAGCGAGCGCAGGAACTCGGCGCCGATGGCGTCATCGTCTCGAACCACGGCGGCCGTCAACTCGACGGCGCCGTTGCGCCGCTGCGCGCGCTGCCGGCGATCGTCGCTGCGTGCGGTGACATTCCCGTGATGATCGACAGCGGCTTTCGCCGCGGGACCGACGTGTTGAAGGCGCTCGCGCTCGGCGCGCGCTTCGTCTTCGTCGGGCGCCCGTTCGGCTTCGCCGCCGCCGTGGCGGGTGAGGCAGGCGTCCGCCACGCGATCGAGATCCTCGAAAGCGAGATCGACCGCGACATGGGGATGCTCGGCATCACCCGTCTTGGTGAACTCGATCCCTCGTGGCTCGTTCGCGTACGCGCCGCCGGCGCATGAGGTTGTACGATTCAGCAAATACCAAAGCCCATGCATCACGCGAATGCCTCGAGTCGGCGCGCAGCGAAAAACGCCTTTGCGGCGAACCGGAATGCCGGTACCTCTCTCTAACGTCCGCAATTCACCCGTGAAGTCCGGGCCGACCCGAAGCCATCGACAAGGAGAGGTGACGAACCATGAAGCGCATTTCGCTGCGAAGCTGGCTGGCAGTCCTGCTGTGTGCAATGTTGACCGCGTGCGCGTCCACCGGGACGCGGGTGACGACCTCGTCCGATGCGTACAAGGCGATGGCCGACAGCCAGCAGGCCTGGTGCTCGCAGTTCGGCTGTGGCTGCTCGCTCGATGGCAAGCAGGCCACGTGCGCGCTCGTCTCCACCTGCCTCAACACGGGAAGCTGCACGCGCGCGCAGTAGTCCCCCGAGCGGCGGCTCCGCGTCGCCGTACCGTGCCGCGACCCCGGCGAGTGCCTCGCCGGGGTGTTCGCGTGCTCGCCGCGGCCCTCCCGTAGTGGATCTCGCGGCCTTCCTCGCGCATCACGCGATCGAGGCGAAGCGCTTCGACCATCCACCCGTGATGACGGTCGAGGAATCGGAACGCCTCGTTCCCGCGTTGCCCGGCGCCAAGACGAAGAACCTTTTCCTGCGCGACAAGAAGGGTGCGCGCCATCTGCTCGTCACCGTTCCCCACGATCTCGCGGTCGATCTCAATTCGCTCGGGCTTCTCCTCGGTGCAGGGCGACTGGGCTTCGGCTCGCCGCAGCGCCTGATGAAATACCTCGGCGTTACGCCGGGCTCGGTCAGCCTGCTGGCGCTCGCCAACGACGCCGCACATGCCGTCGAATTCGTTCTCGACCGTCGGCTGTGGGACGCCGATGCCGTGCAGGCCCACCCGCTCGTCAACGACGCCACGATGGTGATCCCGCACCGGCATCTCGAGCGCTTTCTCCAAGCCACCGGACACGCGGCGCGCGTGATCGACGTTCCCGGCAAGCGTCCCGGCTGACGCCTTTCGTGTCGGGCGTGCAGCGCACGGCTCGCATCGGAACTTTTAATATTTTATAAAATCGCCTAGACTGACGGCATGGGCGAGGCGAGCGAGCGCTTCCACACCAAGCGCGAAGTGGCCATCGCGCGCATGAAGGACGCGATCCTGCTCGGCCGCTACCGGCCGGGACAATTGCTGCGGCAGGTGCAATTGATGGCGGACCTCGATCTCGGCGCGACGCCGGCACGCGAGGCCGCGCTCGAACTCGTTGCGCGGGGCTTGCTCGTGCACGAGTCGCATCGCGGCGTGCGCGTCGCGCACGTCGACGCGGAACGCGCGTCGCATATTTATTCGGTGCGCGCGCTGCTCGAGGCGGAGGCCGCCAGGCTCGCGACGAACAACGCCGACGTCGCGGCCGTCGAGCGCCTGCGGCGCGCCATGGAAGCGATGGAGCGCGCATGCGAAGCGGGCGATCGCAAGCGCCTCGCCGTCGCCGACGAGCGCTTTCACCGCGTGCTCGCCGAGGACGCTGGCAATCCGGTGCTCACGCGCCAGATCGAGCAACTGTGGGAGCAGTTTCCGCGTTACATGCTGTGGCGCAACCGTGCCCGCATCGCCGAGTCGTTGCGCGAGCATCGCGCGATCCTGCACCACTTCATGCAGCGCGACGCCGATGCTGTCGCCTGTGCCGTGCGCGAGCACATCCTGCATGGCTTCGACGCGCTCGCCGCGATCCTGCGCGAGCAGGTCCGGCAACAGGAACGATGAACGAGGACGACGCACGATGAACGACACTTCCGCTGACTTTCGCCGGCACCTGATCCGCTACGGCGGGGATGCGTATCCCGAGATCGTCGAGAAGGCGGCCGGCTGCTACGTAGAGGATGCAAGCGGCAAACGCATCCTCGACTTCACGTCCGGCCAGATGTGCGCGACCGTCGGTCACAATCACCCGAACATCGTCGCTGCGATCAAGCGCAGCTGCGACACGGCGCTGCATCTCTTCTCCGGCATGATCCCGCGCAGCGTCGTCCAGCTCGCCGAACGGCTCGCGAAGATCCTTCCGCCGCCGCTTTCGAAGTCGCTCTTCGTCAACACCGGCAGCGAGAGCAACGATGCGGCGATCAAGATGGCGAAGCTCGCCACGGGCGGCTTCGAGGTCGTCGGACTCGGCGGCTCGTGGCATGGCGTGACCGGGAATGCGAGCGGTGTTTCGTTCGCGAGCGATCGCAAGGGCTACGGCCCGGGAATGCCCGGTACTTACGTTATCCCCGAGCCGAACGCCTACCGCTGCCCGATCCGGCATTGCCGCGATGCGTGCGATCGCACGTGCATGAAGGTGGGCTTCGAGCTCTACGACATGCAATCGTCCGGCGCGCGGGCGGCGATCATCGCCGAGCCGGTGATCAGCGCCGGCGGCGTCATCGTGCCGCCCGAGGGCTACTTCGACGCGCTGCGCAACGAGGCGCGCAAGCGCAACATGCTGCTGATCTTCGACGAGGCGCAGACGGCGTTCGGGCGCCTCGGCCACTGGTTCGCGGCATCGCACCTCGGCGTCACGCCGGACATCATGACGGTGTCGAAAACGCTCGGCGGCGGCATTCCGCTCGCGGGTGTCATCACCGACGACGACATCGAGGCGACGTGTCATCGCCGGGGCTTCGCGTTCTACACGTCGCACGTGTCGGATCCGCTGCCGGCCACCGTCGGGCTCGCCGTGCTCGACACGATCGAGCAGGAGGGGCTGCTCGCGCGGAGCCGCGAGATGGGCGGCTATCTGGCGGCGCGGCTCGAGGAGCTGCAGGCGCGCCACGAGGAGATCGGCGACGTGCGCGGCATGGGCTTGCTGCGCGGCATCGAGCTCGTGAAGGATCGCGAGACGCGCGAGCCGAATCACCAGCTCGGCGCGCTCACCACCGAGCGCTGCCTGCAGCTCGGCCTCAGCATGAACATCCGCCGCCGCCCCGAGCGCGGATCGGTCTGGCGTATCGCGCCGCCGCTGACCGTGACGCGCGACGACATCGATCTCGCGACGACGATCTTCGATCAGGCACTGACCGAAATGAAGGCCGTCGTCGCGAAGCGCTCGCGCTCGATCGCGACGATGTAGCGGGGCGCACCGCACCGAACGGCAATCGGGCACAATGACCGCTGACCGGAGGCGCGACTCGCACCTTCGGCACCCGCTCATCGAACGCAAGGAGGAGAACATGCGCAAGGGATGGTTGAGCATCGTCACGTCGTTGCTATTGCTCGGCGCGCTGGGCGTCACCGCCGCCAAAGCGGACGAATTGCAGGACATCAAGAAGAAGGGCGTCCTGGTCGTCGGCTCGAAGGCGGACTATCGCCCGTTCGGGTACCTCGATCCGTCCGGCAAGATCATCGGCTTCGAGCCCGATCTCGCCGCCGACGTGGCGAAGCGATTGGGCGTGCGCCTCGAGCTCGTCCCGGTCGTCGCGTCGAACCGCATCCAGTTCCTTCAACAGGGCAAGATCGACCTCATGATCGCGACGATGAGCGACACGCCGGAGCGGCGCAAGATCGTCGACATCGTGCAACCGGACTACTACGCATCGGGCACCAACGTGATGGCGAAGAAATCCGAGAACCTGAAGAGCTGGGAGCAGCTCAAGGGCAAGAAGGTGTGCCTGATCCAGGGCTCGTTCTACAACAAGGAGCTGCAGGAGAAGTACGGCATCGAAGGCGTGGCGTTCCCCGGCACGTCCGAGGCCTACTCGGCGCTTCGCAATGGCAACTGCGTGGCGTTCGCCTACGACGACACGGCGATCCAGGGCGAGCTGCAGAAGCCCGAGTGGAAGGATTACGACATGCCGCTCGACTCGATCCTCGTCCAACCGTGGGGTCTCGCAGTGAAGCTCGGCGAGAAGGATTTCGCCGACTTCATGTCGAAGGTCGTCACCGACTGGCACAAGACGGGCTACATCGAGCAACTCGAGAAGAAGTACGGCATCAAGCCGACGAAGTTCGCGCAGGAGATGCACGACAAGTACAAGTAGCGCGATAACGTCGTACCGGCGCGGCGCGCGGCCGCGCCGGAGGATTCGCCGACGGGGAGCGGCCGATGCAAGTCGTCTGGGACTGGTTCCGGTGGCTGTACCAGACGACCGGCATCAATCTGACGATCTTCTACGACGCGTTCGACCGCGCACGCTTCGCGAGTGGTTTCTGGATGACCGTCGAGCTGTCGGTCATCTGCATCGTCCTGTCGGTGCTGATCGGCATCGTCGGTGCATGGATCCAGGGCTCGCGCCACCGCACTTTGCGCACGATCGTCTACTGGTACATCCAGGCGTTTCGCAACACGCCGCCGCTCGTCCAGCTCTATTTCTTCTACTTCGGCGTCGGCGCGCTGCTGCGCGGCGTCACCGGCCCGCTCGTCACGAACGTCACGTGGGCGATCGTTTCCCTGTCGTTCTTCGCGGGCGCCTTCAACGTCGAGATCTTCCGCTCGGGGATCGAGGCGGTGCCGCGAACCACGGTCGAAGCCGCCGAATCGCTCGGCTTCAGCCGGCTGCAGACGTACCTGCGCATCGTATTCCCGCTCGCGTTTCGCATCAGCCTCCCGGCGCTCAACAACAATCTGGTCAACCTGGTGAAGACGACGACGCTCGCCTACGCGATCGCCGTTCCCGAGATGCTCTACGTGTCGAGCCAGATCTGGTCGGACGAGCTCAACGTGCCGGTGATGATGAACGTCCTGCTGATCGCGTATTTCCTGCTCGTCGGCATCCTCGTTTGGGGCATGCACCGTTGGGAACGCGCGCTGCGCGTGCCGGGGATCGGGATATGAGTCCGCTCCGGCCGGTGCTCCTCCCGTCCGCGAGCCGCCTGACGCGCATTGCTCTGCAGGATCGCCGCGAGGGCGCGCGGCTGCAGCTCAAGGGACAGCACGGCGTCGCGCTGCTCGGCGCCTTCGTGGCGGGCTGTGCAATCGCGCAGGCGCAGACCGCGGCGGGCCAGCCGTCGATCCTCGAAACGATCTGGAAGTGGACTCCTCTGCTCGCGCGTGGCTTCGTGTTCAATCTCGCGATCAGCTTCATCGCGATGGGCATCGGCACGCTTGCCGGGCTCTTCCTCGGCTTCGCGCAGATCTCGCTTTTGAAACCGGTGCGCAAGAGTGCGCGCTTTCTCACGCACTTCTTCCGCAACGCTCCGTGGCTCGTGCTGCTCTTCTACTGCATGTTCCTGATCCCGTTCGAGACGACGCTCTTCGGTGTGAGGATCCCGATTCCCGACTGGACGAAGGCCACGCTTGGCCTCGCGCTCCCCGTCATGGCGAACGTCTCCGAGATCCTTCGCGGCGCGGTGCAGTCGATTCCCACGACGCAATGGGAGGCGGCCGCGTCGCTCGCGTTCAC
>DASTGT010000030.1:0-33867 GCA_035718935.1 Casimicrobiaceae bacterium | reverse complement strand
ACCGACATGATCATGCCCGGCTGGCAATAGCCGCACTGCGGCACGTCGTGGTCGAGCCACGCCTGCTGCACCTTGTGCGGCACGTTCCCTGCCGCGAGGCCCTCGATCGTCGTCACGCGCGCCCCTGCTGCTTCCGACACTGGCAGAGCGCATGCGTGCACCGGCTTCCCCTCCACGTGCACCATGCAGGCGCCGCAGCGGCCGATGCCGCACGCGTACTTGGTGCCCGTGAGGCCGATCTGCTCGCGAATCACCCACAGCAGCGGCGTATCGGGCTCGACGTCGACTCGATGCGCGCGGCCGTTGACGAAGAGCTCGATCATCGCGTTGCCTCCGGGAGTTCGGCTTGCGCCAGTGCCGTAACGTTGAACACCGCGACGGGGTGCACGAGTCCCTTGAAGGTGATCTCGCCGAGGGCTTCGGCGTGCACCACGCCCTCGATGAGACTCATCGTCTTCCGATCGGTGAGGATCTGCCCGCCCCTGGCTTCGCTGCACAGCCGCGCCGCGAGGTTGGCGACGCCGCCGATGCACGAATACTCCCAGCGTCCCTCGAAGCCGATCGCACCGAGCGTCGCGTAGCCTTGCGCGACACCGATTCCCAAGTCGAGATCGTAGCCACGCTTCTTCCAGGACGCACGCAGCGACACGAAGGCGTGCTGCATTGCGAGCGCCATCGCGATCGCGTTCGCGCCCGGGTTATCGAGCGGGATGGGATCGTTGAATACGATCATGATCCCGTCTCCGGTGAAGTGCACGAGCGTCCCCCCGTGCGCGAGGATCGCCGGTCCCACGACCCGGTGATACTCGGCGAGCACGCCCATCACCTCCTCGGGTTCCGATCTGTCGGTGAACGCCGTGAACCCTCGCATGTCGAGGAACGCGACCACGACCTCGCGCCGATGCGTGGCGAGCAGCTCCTCGCCACCGTCGACGATCGCCTCGGCGACCTGCGGCGAGAAGAATCGCTTGAGCCGCGCCAGGCGGTCGAGCTGCGCGAGCTGCTCCTGCACGCGCTCCTCGAGCCGGCGGTTCCAGTCTGCCAGCTGGTCGGCCTGCGCGCGGATCTCGTCGCGCAACGCCTTCTTCTCCAGGCAGGCGCCGACGCGCGCACGCAACAGCGTCGCGTCGAACGGCTTCGGCAGGTAATCCTCGGCGCCGAGCCCGATGCAGCGCACGACGCTCGCCATCTCGTCCACTGCCGAGATCATGACGACCGGCACGTGCCGCAGCCGCGCGCTCGCCTTGAGCGCCTCGAGCACCTGATAGCCGTTCAGCCCGGGCATCATGATGTCGAGCAGCACGAGGTCGAAGTCGCCGGACTCCAGGAGCTCGAGCGCCTGCCGGCCGTCGCGCGCGGTCGTCACGTTCGCATAGCCTTCGCGCCGCAGGCGATTGACGAGCGTGTATCGGTTGGCCTCGTCGTCGTCGACGACGAGCAGCGCCGCGTCGCTCATCGGACCATGGTCCGCTCCGCGCTTCGCGACCAACTCGCCCCTGGGTTGACCCTTTGGGCTCATCGCGTGGCGCCGCCGGGAACGAGCGCGCGGATCTTGCCGACCAGCTGCGCGAAGTCGAGCGGCTTGGTGTCGAAATCGTCGCAGCCGGCCGCGAGCGCGCGCTCGCGGTCGCCGGCCATCGCGTTGGCGCTGAGCGCGATCACCGGGATACGGCACGTCTGCGGTGCCGCCTTTATCCGGCGGGTCGCCTCCCAGCCGTCGACGACCGGCAGGCTCAAGTCCATGAGGACCACGTCCGGCTGCTCCGCGCACGCGCGGGCGACGCCTTCGCTGCCGTCCCGCGCGACGATCACGTCGAAACCCGCGCGCGTGAGACGCCGCAGCAGCACGTACACGTTGTCGTCGTTGTCCTCGACGTAGAGGATCTTCATGCCGATTTCCCGAGCGGTTGCTCGCCACGGCGGCGCCGCACGAGCTCGTCGAGCGCGAGGGTCAGCGTCGCCAGCATCTCGTCGCGTTCACGCTTCTCGAGCACGCGCTCGACGCCGGTCGTGAGGCGCGCCCGGTCGTCGGTCGTCAGGTCCTTCGCGGTGACCACGAGAATCGGAATGTCGCGCCATTCCGGGCGCTGCCGGATCGCGTCGACGAATTCGAAGCCGTCCATCTCCGGCATCATGAGATCGAGCACCACCACGTCGGGGATGCTTTCCGCGAGCCGCGCGAGCGCGACGCGGCCGTTCCCCGCCTCGGCGATCTTCCAGCCGTCCTGCTCGAGCGCGAGGCGGATTCCCCGCCGCATCACTTCGTCGTCGTCGACGAGGAGCGCGCGCCGGTCCGGCGCGCCGGAAATCCGGCGCAGCGCCGCGACGAGGCGCTCGCGGTCGATCGGCTTCACCATGTAGTCGGTGGCGCCGAGCGCGTAGCCACGGTTCTTCTCGTCGACGATCGTGACCAGGATCACCGGGATGTCGGCGAGCTCCGGATCGCCCTTGATCGCCGCCAGGACCGTCCAGCCGTCCATGTCCGGCATCATGACGTCGAGCGTGATCGCGGTCGGCTGCAGCTGCCGCGCGAGGCGCAGGCCCTCGAAGCCGCCGGCCGCCGTCACCGTCGTGAAGCCTTCGCGGGCAAGATGCCGCGTGAGCAGCTCGCGCACCGTCTCATCGTCGTCGACGACGAGAACGGTCGCGGTCGTCGGCTGCCGCACGGCGTCGAGCGCGATCGGCGGCTCGCGCGTGCGGGGTGCGGCGACGGCGCCGGTCTCCGCCGGGAGCCTGATCGTGAACGTCGAGCCGCGCGCGGGCTCGCTCTCGACGCCGATGTCGCCGCCCATCATCTGGCAGAAGCGGCGGCTGATCGCGAGGCCCAGGCCCGTGCCACCGTACCGGCGCGTCGTCGAGGCGTCGGCCTGGACGAATTCCTGGAAGAGCCGCCCGATCTGCTCGCGCGTGAGTCCGATCCCCGTATCGGAGATGGCCATCGTCAGCCATGGGTGACCATCCTCGGCGACGCGGCGCACCCGCAGGGTGATGGTCCCGTCCTCGGTGAACTTCGCCGCGTTGCTCGCGAGGTTCAGGAGCGCCTGGCGCACGCGGGTCTGATCGGCGCGCATCGTCCCGATGTCGGGCGGGCAATCGACGACGACCCGATTGCGGTTCTTCGCGGCGAGCGTCGCGAGCGTGCTCGCCACGTCGTCGACGAGCGGCGCGATCGCGAAGGACTCGACGTGCAGCTCGATGCGGCCGGCCTCGATCTTGGACAGGTCGAGGATGTCGTTGATGAGCGCGAGCAGGTGGCGTGCCGCGCGCAGCACCCGCTCGAGCGGCTCGATCTCGTCGTCGCGCGCGAGCTCACGCGCGTCCTCGTGCAGCATCTCGGTGACGCCGATGATCGCGTTGAGCGGCGTGCGCAGCTCGTGCGACATGTTGGCGAGGAACTGCGACTTGAGCTGGTTCGCGACCTCGAGCTCGCGTCCCTTTTCCGCCACGTCGCGGTAAAGCCGCGCGTTCTGGATCGCGAGCGCCGATTGCGCGGCGAACGTGCGCAGCAGCTCGACGATGTCCGGGGTGAACGGCCCCGGCTGCTTCCGGCTGACGGCGAGGGCGCCGATGATCTGCTCGTCGTGCAGGAGAGGCACCGCGAGGAGGGCGCGGTGCCCGGCGCCGAGCAGCGCGTCGCGCAGCCGTGACTGGTAGGAGGCGTCCTCGATGTCCGGGATCTGCGTGGGCTCGCGGGTCACCGCGGTGCCGCCGACGGCGCCCTCTCCGCGGCGGATCGACGTGCTGCGCAAGGCTGCGAGCGTCGCCGGGTCGGCATTCTGCGTGGCGCGCAGATGGAATTCAGCGGCGGCGCGGTCGTATTCGTAGATCGAGCCGCTGTCGAGGCCGGTGAGCTGCACGGCGCGCGCGACGATCGCCTCGAGCACGCTGTCGAGGTCGAGCGTCGAGCTGATCGAGCGGCCCACCTCGCCCAGCGCGGTCAGCTGCTCGACCGAACGGGTGAGCCGCGCGTTCACGCGCGCGAGTTCGGTTGCGGCGTGGCGCTGCTCGAGGTCGAGGCGCGCGAGCTCCCGCGCCATGTGGTTCAGGCTGTCGGCGAGCGCGCCGAACTCGTCGCGGTTGGGCACGGTGATGTGCCGCGAGAAGTCGCCCGCCGCGACGTGCGCGAGGAACGCCTGCGCAGCGCGGACGGGGCCGATGAACGACCACGAGATCACGAAGCCGCAAAGCCACGCGAGCAGCACTGCCGTCAACGCGAAGACGATCGTCAGGATCAGCGACCGGCGATTGGCGGCATCGACGTTGTCGCGAAGCCGCGCCATCCGGTTTTGCTCGGCCGCCACCAGCTCGCCGACGCCCGCACCGATCTCGTCGTCGAGCCGCTCCATCCGGGCCAGCAGCTCGCCGGTGACGGTGCCGAGCCTGCGGTCGCGGATCGCGTTCGCCATGTCCGCGACCGTCGCCATCGCGTCGTCCTGCAGCGCGCGGATCTGGCCGATCACTCCGTGCTGCTCCGGCGTCGCTTCCTGCTCGAGCGACGCGAGCGCGTTGTTGAAGCGGTTGTTCTCGCGCAGCACCTTCGCGATCGCGTCCTCGTCCTTGGCGATCAGCGCGAGGACGGTGAAGTGCATCTGCCGTGCGAGGGCGTTCTCGATTCGCTGCGCGGTGGCCACGCGTTCGTGCGCCTGGTCGAGGAGACGGCTCTGGCGCGTGGTGCCGATCTGCGCAACGAGGCTCACGATCGCCATCGTGACGAACAGCAGCGTGACGATCAGGAAGCCGGCGAGAAGCTTGGTGTGGACGGAAGCACGCAGGGCCGAAACTCGCCGCACCAGCGCGCCGAGCGGCGAGCGGGTGAGGACCTGCGTAGCAAGCTGCTCGAGCTCGATGTCTCCGCCCCCAAGCCGAGGGCCAGTGGTCGTTCGGCAGCACTTTGTCGCAGCGCGGCGCGCGCGTCAACGGCGACCCGCGCGCGCTTTACCCTCTTCGCGCCGTTGCGCTACAGTGCACGGCGTCTCGAGGAGGCCGAAAGGGGCATCGATTGAAGCGCATCCGAAGCTCGGCGTGCGCCGCGCTGGCGCTGCTTGGCCTGTGCGTCGCGGAACCGGGCGTGGCAGGCGTCATCGCGGGAAGCGTCCATCTGGCCGGCCCGGCGCCGCCGCCCAAGAAGGTCGAGGTCACGAGCGACCAGTACGTCTGCGGCACCGAGAAGGCCGCCGAGGACCTGCTGCTGTCGCGGCAGAACGAAATCGCGAACGCGGTGGTCTGGATCGAGAATGCCCCCGCGAATGCGGCGTGGCCCACGCCCGCACCGAAGGTGGAGATCGACCAGAAGGGTTGCGTCTATGCGCCGCACGTCGTCGTCGTCCCCGTCGGCGGCACGGTCGACTTCCTGAACGGCGATCGCCTCCTGCACAACATCCACGCGACGCCGAAGCAGAACGCGTCGTTCAACCGCACGCAGCCCAAGAACCGGACGATCCCGATCGCGTTCGACAAGCCCGAGATCGTTCGCGTGCTGTGCGACCTCCATCCGTGGATGGAGGCGTGGGTCGTCGTGGCGCCGCATCGCTTCTACGCGGTGACGGGCAGCGACGGCAGGTTCGTCTTCGATAATGTCGCGCCCGGGCAATATCGGCTGCGTGTCTGGCACGAGCGGCTCGGGAGCGCTTCGACGCAGGTCACCGTCGCCGACGGGAAGCCAGCGCATGCGACGATCGAGATGCGGCTTCCGTGATATCGGGATGCGCGTCGATGCGCTACTGGCTGATGAAATCCGAGCCCGACGAGTTCTCCATCGACGATCTCGTCAAGGCGAAGCATCAGACGACGCCGTGGTTCGGCGTGCGCAACTACCAGGCGCGCAATTACATGCGCGACGACATGCGCGTCGGCGACAAGGCGTTCTTCTATCACTCGAGTTGTCCCGAGCCCGGCATCGCGGGGATCGTCGAGATCTCGCGTCTCGCCTACCCGGACGCGACGCAGTTCGACCCGAAGAGCGACTACTACGACGCCGCTTCGTCGCGCGACGACCCGCGCTGGCAGAACGTCGACGTGAAGCTCGTGCGCAAGACGCCGCTCGTCACGCTGCCGATGCTGCGCGAGACCAAAGGCCTCGAGAACATGGTGGTGCTGCGCCGGGGCAACCGGCTGTCGATCACCCCGGTGACCGCCTCGGAATGGAAGACGATCGAAGCGCTGATGAAGCGGATGGCCAACCGATAATCGGGGTCGGCGCAAAACCGCTTCAGTCGGCCGCCATCGACACCGGCTCGTCGTAGCCCGGCGTCGCCACCGGCGTTCCACCCGCGGTAACGCGCACGGCGCAATACTTGAACTCGGGAATCTTGCCGAACGGATCGAGCACCGGGTTCGTGAGGAGGTTGGCCGCCGCTTCGTAATAGCAGAACGGAATGAACACGCTGCCGCGCGGCGTGCCGTCGTCGGCGCGCGCATAGAGCGAGACTTCCCCGCGTCGTGACGCCACGGTGATCGCGCCGCCCGGCGCGACGCCGAGCTCGGCCAGATCCTCCGAGTTGAGCGACGCGACGGGGAACGGCTCGATCGCGTCGAGCGCGCGGCTTCTCCGCGTCATGCTGCCGGTGTGCCAATGCTCGAGCTGGCGGCCGGTGATCAGCACGAACGGATAGTCGGCGTCGGGCTTCTCGGCAGCGGGAATCAGCTGCGCGGGAACGAGCTTCGCGCGGCCGCTCGCGGTCGGGAAGCGATCGACGAACACGACGGGTTCGCCGGGGTCGCCTTCGTTCTCGCAGGGATACGTCACGCCGCTCTCGCGCTCGAGGCGCTCCCACGTGATGCCCGCGATCGACGGCATCGCCTTGCGCATCTCCGCGAACACCTCGCGCGGATGCGTGTAATGCCACTCGAGCCCGAGCTCGCGTGCGATCGCGACGATGATGTCGAGGTCCTGGCGCGCCTCGCCGGGCAGCGGCAACGCCTCGCGGCCGAGCTGCACGATGCGATCGGTATTGGTGAACGTGCCGGTCTTCTCTGGGAACGCGGACGCCGGAAGGATCACGTCGGCGTGATAGCAGGTCTCGGTCAGGAAGAGGTCCTGCACGACGAGCATGTCGAGCTTGGCCAGCGCCGCGCGCGCGTGCTCGACGTCGGGATCCGACATTGCGGGATTCTCGCCCATGATGTACATGCCGCGGATCGCGCCGTCGTGGATCGCGTGCATGATCTCGACGACGGTCAGCCCGGGCTTGGGATCGAGCGTCGTGCCCCATAGCGCCTCGAATTTCGCGCGGACGGCGGGATCGGCGACGCTCTGATAGTCCGGGTACATCATCGGAATGAGCCCGACGTCGGAGGCGCCCTGCACGTTGTTCTGTCCGCGCAGCGGATGCAGCCCGGTGCCGGGCCGGCCGATCTGCCCGGTCATCATGCAAAGGGCGATCAGGCAACGCGCGTTGTCGGTGCCGTGCACGTGCTGCGACACGCCCATGCCCCAGAGGATCATCGACGCGCGCGACTTCGCGAACGTGCGCGCGACGGTGCGCAGCGTCTGCGCGTCGATGCCGCAGATCGGTGCCATCGCCTCGGGCGGATAGCGGAGCACGTTCTCGCGCAATTCCGCGTAACCGGACGTGCGATCCTCGACGAAGCCGGCATCGACGAGGTTTTCCTCGACGATCGTGCACATGATCGCGTTCAGCATCGCGACGTCGCTGTCGGGCTTGAACTGAAGCATGTGCGTGGCGTGTCGCGACAGCTCCGAGCGCCGCGGATCGGCGTAGATGAGCTTGGTGCCGTTCTTGACGGCGTTCTTCATCCACGTGGCCGCCACCGGATGGTTCGACACGGGATTGGCTCCGATCAGGAATACGACCTCGGCCTTCAGCACGTCCATCACAGGGTTCGACACGGCGCCCGAGCCGATCCCTTCGAGCAGCGCCGCGACGCTCGACGCGTGGCAAAGCCGCGTGCAGTGATCGACGTTGTTCGTGCGAAAGCCGGTGCGCACGAGCTTCTGGAAGAGATACGCTTCCTCGTTGCTGCCCTTCGCCGAGCCGAAGCCCGCGAGGGCCGAAGGTCCTCGCCGGTCGCGAATGTTCGCCAGCGCGCGGCCCGCGACGGTCAGCGCCTCCTCCCACGTCGCTTCGCGGAAGACCGACAACGGATTCGCGGGATCGACCTTGAAATCGGCCGACTTCGGGAAGCCCGGCTTGCGGATCAGCGGCTTCGTCAGTCGTTGCGGGTGATGCACGTAGTCGAAGCCGAAGCGGCCCTTGACGCACAGCCGCTCGTGATTGGCGGGGCCGTCGCGGCCCTCGACGTGGACGATCCGATCGTCCTGAATGTTGTAGGTGATCTGGCAGCCGACGCCGCAGTACGGGCAGACCGACCCGACCTGCTTGTCGATCGGTTGCATGAACGCATCGAGCGCGGGCGCGAGCGCACCCGTCGGGCACGCCTGCACGCACTCCCCGCAGGCGACGCAGGTCGAAAGGCCCATCGGATCGTCGAGATCGAACACGATCTTCGAGTGCGCCGAGCGAAAGGCATAGCCGATCACGTCGTTGACCTGCTCCTCGCGGCACGCACGCACGCAGCGCGTGCACTGGATGCAGGCATCGAGGTTGACGGCCATCGCCGGATGCGAGAGATCCGCAGGCGGCTCGGTGCGCCGCTCGAAGCGCGGTGCGGTGATCCCAAGAACGTCCTGCCAGTACGCGAGCTCGGAGTCCTTCTTGTATTCGCGATCCGGCATGTCGGATGCGAGCAGCTCGACGATCATCTTCTGCGAATGCACGGCACGCGCGCTGTTGCTCGTCACCTCCATGCCGGGCGTCGGCCTGCGGCAGCACGACGGCGCGAGCACGCGCTCGCCCTTGATCTCGACCATGCAGGCGCGGCAGTTGCCGTCGGGCCGGTAGCCGGGCTTGTAGCAAAGCCGCGGAATCGCGACGCCGATGCGGTCGGCCGCTTCGATGATCGTCTCGCCCGGCTCGGCGACGACGTCCTCGCCGTTCAGCCGGAACGCGACCGGCTCGCCCGTCGGGGCGAGCCCGGCACGGCGGCGCGCCTTGACGCTCGGGCCGTTGCCCGCGGTGAGGAAGCCGAACTGTCCGTCGTAGGGTGCATTCATCTCGAGGGCCTCCACGCCGACGGTGCCGATTGCAACTCGTCGGGAAAATACTTGTAGACACACGCGATCGGATTCGGTGCCGCCTGACCGAGACCGCAAATCGATGCATCGGCCATCGCCTGCGACAGATCATCGAGCAGCGGCTTGTCCCACGCGACTTTGCGCATCAACCCCACGGCCTTCTGCGTTCCGACGCGGCACGGTGTGCACTGCCCGCACGATTCCTCGGCGAAGAATTCGAGCAGGTTCAATGCCGCGTCGCGGGCGCGGTCATGCTGCGACAGCACGATCACCGCGGCCGAGCCGATGAAGCAGCCGTACGGCTGCAGCGTATCGAAGTCCAGCGGGACGTCGCCGAGCGACGCGGGAAGGATGCCGCCCGACGCGCCGCCGGGCAGGTAGGCGTAGAACGTGTGGCCGTCCAGCATGCCGCCTGCGAACTCGTCGATCAGCTCGCGCACGGTGATGCCCGCCGGCGCGAGATGCACGCCCGGCTTCTTCACGCGGCCGGACACCGAGAACGAGCGCAGGCCCTTGCGGCCGTTTCGTCCCTGGCTTGCGAACCAGTTCGCGCCGCGCTCGAGGATGTCGCGCACCCAGTAGAGCGTCTCCATGTTGTGCTCGAGCGTCGGCCGCCCGAACAGGCCGACCTGCGCGACGTACGGCGGGCGAAGGCGCGGCATGCCGCGCTTGCCTTCGATCGATTCGATCATCGCCGATTCCTCGCCACAGATGTAAGCGCCGGCTCCGCGACGCAAATGGATCGGCGGCAGCGCGCACGGCGGATCGCGCGTGAGCGCTTCGAGCTCGCGCGCCAGGATCTGCCGACAGGCGGCGTATTCGTCGCGCAGGTAGACGTAGATCGCGTCGATGCCCACCGCCCACGCGGCGATCAGCATGCCTTCGAGGAAGCGGTGCGGATCGCGCTCGAGGTAGTAGCGGTCCTTGAACGTGCCCGGCTCGCCTTCGTCGATGTTGACCGCCATCAGCCGCGGTGCGGGCTCCGCGCGGACGATTTTCCACTTGCGTCCCGCCGGAAACCCGGCGCCGCCGAGGCCGCGCAGCGACGAGCTTTCCATCTCCGCAACGACCTGCTCCGGTGTCCGACGACCCTCGACGCAGTCGACGAGCGTGCGATACCCGCCGTCGCGTCGGTACGCGACGTAATCGGTGTAGGTGTCGGCGGTCGCCTCCAGCGCGCGCAACGCGAGCGCCTCGAGCACCTTGCGCGGCGTCGCGTTGCCGATGGCATTGCGGCCGACGACCGCGGCGGGCGCCTGCTCGCAGCGGCCGATGCACGGCGCGCCGATCACGCGGACGTCGGCATCGCCGTGCTCGAGCAGTGCGTCGCGCAGCGCATCGGCGCCCGCCATCTTGCACGAGAGCGTCTCGCACACGCGAATGGTGATCGGCGGGGGCGGCGTTTCGTCGGCGTCGACGACCTCGAAGTGGTGGTAGAACGTGACAACTTCGTAGACCTCGGTCATCGCGAGCTTCATTTCCTGCGCGAGCGCGACGAGGTACGACGCGGGCAGGTAGCCGCGCGCATCCTGGATGCGGTGCAGGAACTCGATCAGCATCGAGCGCTCGCGCGGCGCGTCGCCGAGCAGCTTTCGCACGTCGGCGAGCGCCTCGGCGTTGACGTGGCGACCCTTCGGCCGCGCCTTGACGGCCCGACCGCCGCGCAGTCGCGACGTGTCGACGACGACCGACCCGTTTCCGTTCCCGCTCATGACCTGCCTCCTTCATGCGCGCCGGTGCGTGGCCGGCGCCTGTCGTTCATTCCAAGAAATCGCAGTTCTTGTCCACGAACCGCGCGAGGTCGAGCGAGTGCTCGCGCACGAGGCGCTCGGCCTGCTCCGTGTCGCGGCGCTCGAGGGCCTCGATGATCCGCATGTGGTCGACGATCGAACGCTCGGCGCGATCGCTCTGCGAGATCGTCAGCCTTCGCATCGCGCGCACGTGGACGAACAGGTTCTCGATCGTCTTGCCCATCAGGTGCGAGCCCGATAGCGCGATGATCGCCTGGTGGAACGCGATGTTGGCGTGCGAATACTCCTCGATGTGCTCGGCTGGCGTCGCCGTGCGGAACTCGTCGAACATGCGGCGCAGCCCGGCGATGTCGTCGTCCGACGCGTTGAGCGTCGCGAGCCGCGCGGCCATGCTCTCGATCGCCGCCCACATCTCGATCATCTCGACGAGTTGGCGCTTGGTCTTGCGCACGATGAAGATGCCGCGGCGCGGGACGGTGCGCAGGAAGCCTTCGCGCTCGAGCAGCGTCATCGCCTCGCGGATCGGCGTGCGCGACACCCCGAGCGACTTCGAGAGCTGACGCTCGTCGAGACGCAGCTCGTGCGGGTGCGCATAGATGTCCGCTTCCATGATCGCCTGCTTGATGGCCGCGTAGGCCTGGTCACGGAAGCTCACGCTCGTCGGCAACGGACGCAGCGCGAGGGGGATCGCCGCGCTCGCCGCAACCGACGCGCCCGCGCCCGCCGCCCGATGGTGATCGTCGTTCACGCGCTTCGCCCTCTTCGTATCTTATATACCAAAAACCAGACACAGGGGTAGCGCGAAGGCCGGCACGCCAGCACCCTGTCGGCACTCGGGTACGCTGCAAGCCGGCGTGTCCTGCCGCGCATCGCGTAATGCCGTCCTCGCTACGCGCCGTGTGCAGTGTGCGTGCGCTCACTCCTAGTCAGACCGAGGGTGCACGTCGAGCCGACCGGTGGCCTCCGTTCATGATGCACTGCACGATTGACTGCCGCTGGTATATCACATACGTTATTGCGGTATTTCGCGGCCGACTTCCCCGTCACCGCCCGCCATTACCGTCAAGGCGCGTCGCGCCCGATCGAATCGAGGAGATCCCATGGAAAGCGCAACCGCCGCGCGCCCGGCCGCCGCCAGTCCCGCCCCCGCTGCGACGTCGCGCCCCGACGCCGACACACAACCTCAGCAGGAGACCGACGGCTTCCACCTGCTGATCGATGCCCTGAAGCTGAACGGCATCGAGGCGATCTTCGGCCTGCCAGGGATCCCGATCACCGACCTCACGCGCAAGGCCCAGGCCGCCGGCCTGCGCGTCATCTCGTTCCGGCACGAGCAGAACGCGGGCTACGCCGCGTCGATCGCCGGCTTCATCACGCAAAAGCCCGGCATCTGCCTGACGGTTTCGGCACCCGGCTTCCTGAACGGACTCACCGCGCTGGCGAACGCGACGACCAACTGCTTCCCGATGATTCTCGTCAGCGGCTCGTCCGAGCGCGAGATCGTCGACCTGCAGCAGGGCGACTACGAGGAGATGGATCAGCTCGCCATCGCGAAGCCGCTGTGCAAGGCGGCGTTTCGTGTGCTCCACGCCGAGGACATCGGCGTCGGCGTGGCGCGCGCGATTCGCGCCGCGGTATCGGGACGTCCCGGCGGCGTCTACCTCGACCTTCCCGCGAAGCTCTTTCCCCAGACGATGGACGCCGTTGCAGGGAAGAACTCGTTGATCGAAGTCGTCGATCCCGCGCCAAAGCAGATCCCGGCTCCCGATGCGGTGAAGCGGGCGCTCGACCTCCTCAAGGCCGCGAAGCGTCCGCTGATCATCCTCGGCAAGGGCGCCGCTTACGCCCAGGCCGACGCGGACATTCGCGCGCTCGTCGAGAAGACCGGCATTCCGTATCTGCCGATGGCGATGGCGAAGGGCCTGCTGCCCGACACGCACGAGCTTTCGGCGGCGGCCGCGCGCTCGTTCGTGCTGCCCGAGGCCGACGTCGTGGTGCTGATCGGCGCGCGCCTCAACTGGCTGCTGTCGCACGGCAAGGGCAAGACGTGGGGCGGCAAGACGCCCAAGGCGTGGGGCGCCCAGAAGTTCATCCAGGTCGACATCTCGCCGACCGAAGCCGACAGCAACGTACGCATCGATGCGCCGGTCGTCGGTGACATCGCGTCGTGCGTGAGGGCGCTGCTTGCCGGCATCGACGCGAGCTGGCCGACGCCGCCGCCCGAATGGATGGACGCGATCGCGGAGCGGAAGACCAGGAACGTCGCCAAGATGGCGGAGACCCTCGCGAAGAATCCGTCGCCGATGAATTTCCACAGCGCGCTCAACGTCGTGCGCGACATCGTCAAGGCGAACCCGCACGCGTATCTCGTCAACGAGGGTGCGAACGCCCTCGACTTCACGCGCAGCATCGTCGACATGTACGAGCCGCGCAAGCGCCTCGACGTCGGCACCTGGGGCGTGATGGGCATCGGGATGGGCTATTCGGTCGCCGCCGCCGTCGTCGGCGGCGAGCAAGTGATTGCCGTCGAAGGCGACAGCGCATTCGGCTTCTCCGGCATGGAAGTCGAGACGATCTGCCGCTACAACCTTCCGGTGTGCGTCGTGATCCTCAACAACAACGGCGTGTACCGCGGCGACGAGACCAACTGGATGGGCAAGGCCGACGGCGATCCGTCGCCGCTGGTGTTCGTCAAGAACGCGCGTTATGAAAAGCTGATGGAGGCGTTCGGCGGTGTCGGCGTCTTCGCGACGACGCCCGAGGAATTGCGCAAGGGGATGGAGGAGGCGATCCGCTCGCGCAAGCCGACGCTGATCAACGCGATCATCGACGAGAAGGCGGGGACCGAGAGCGGCCGCATCACGAGCCTCAATCCGACCGCCAAGAAGAAGGCGTGAACCCGCGAGCGCCTTCATCGTTGCGGGTGCCAAAGGGTCCAGTGATATCTAATACCAACGACGTCCGTTTCCGATGAGTTCGGCGAGACAGGCAGGGGTGATCGATGGGTAAAGCGTTAGACGGAGTGAAGATTCTCGACTTCACGCACGTGCAGTCGGGGCCGACGTGCACGCAATTGCTCGCGTGGTTCGGCGCCGACGTGATCAAGATCGAGCGGGCGGGAGAGGGCGACATCACGCGCGGGCAACTGCGCGATATCCCGAACGTGGACAGCCTCTATTTCACGATGCTGAACCACAACAAGCGCTCGATCACCATCGACGCGAAGAACCCCAAGGGCAAGGCGATCCTCGAGAAGCTCGTCAAGGAATGCGACGTTTTGGTCGAGAACTTCGCGCCGGGTGCGCTCGACCGGATGGGTTTCACGTGGGAGCGCATCCAGGAGCTCAATCCGAAGATGATCGTCGCGTCGATCAAGGGATTCGGGCCCGGTCCGTATCAGGATTGCAAGGTCTACGAGAACGTGGCGCAATGCGCGGGCGGCTCCGCGTCGACGACCGGCTTCGACGACGGCCCGCCCCTCGTCACCGGCGCGCAAATCGGCGACAGCGGCACCGGGCTGCATCTGGCACTCGGCATCGTGTGCGCGTTGTATCAGCGCAAGACGACGGGCCGAGGGCAGAAGGTGAACGCCGCGATGCAGGACGGCGTGCTGAACTTGTGCCGGGTGAAGCTGCGCGACCAGCAGCGCCTCGATCGCACGCACGTGCTCGAGGAGTATCCGCAGTATCCGAATGGACAGTTCGGCGAGGCGGTGCCGCGCGCGGGCAACGCATCGGGCGGCGGCCAGCCGGGCTGGATCCTGAAGTGCAAGGGCTGGGAGACCGACCCCAATGCGTACATCTACTTCATCACGCAGGCGCCGGTGTGGAAGGAAATTTGCCAGGTGATCGGCCGCGAGGACTGGATCACCGACCCGCGCTTCGCGACGCCGAAGGCGCGGCTGCCGCACCTGATGGAGATCTTCGACGGCATCGAGGAGTGGACGAAGACGAAGTCGAAGTTCGAGGCGATGGAGATCCTGAACAAGTACGACATTCCGTGCGGGCCGATCCTCTCGATGAAGGAGATCGCCGAGGAGCCCTCGCTTCGCAAGACCGGCACCGTCGTCGAGGTCGACCATCCGACGCGCGGCAAGTACCTGACGGTCGGCAATCCGATCAAGCTCTCCGACAGCCCCACCGAGGTGAAACGCTCGCCGCTGCTCGGTGAGCACACCGACCAGATCATGAAGGAGCTCGGCTACAGCGACGCCGAGATCCAGTCGCTGCACGCGGAAAAAGTCATCTAAGCGGGCGAAAGTGAAAACCTACTTTCGCTCGAGGCAGCTTCCGTCGAATCGCGGGCGGAGCCCGAGGATTTGACGCGGCAAAATCAAGGAAAACACATGGCCCACGACAAGACGACGGTACGCAACATCATCGACAAGGCGAAGGCGGAAGGCCGCACGTCGCTGACGGCGCCCGAGGGCAAGCTCGTATGCGACGCGTACAGCATTCCGGTCCCGCAGGAAGGCGTCGCGAAGAGCGCCGCCGAGGCGGTGAAGCTCGCGGCCGAGATGGGCTTTCCCGTCGTGATGAAGATCGTCTCGCCGGAGATCCTGCACAAGACCGAGGCGGGGGGCGTCCTCGTCGGCCTGAAGAGCGCGTCGGAGGTCGAGCAGGGCTTCCAGACGATCATGGACAACGCGCGCCGCTACAACGCCAAGGCGAACCTGGCCGGCGTCCAGGTCCAGCAGATGCTGAAAGGCGGCCACGAGGTGATCGTCGGCGCCGTCACCGATCCTTCGTTCGGCAAGCTCGTCGCGTTCGGTCTCGGCGGCATCCTCGTGGAAGTGTTGAAGGACGTCACGTTCCGGCTCGCGCCGCTGTCGCAGGACGAGGCGCTCGGCATGCTCGACAGCATCGAGGCGAAGGATGTGCTGAAGGGCGTGCGCGGCGAGCCGCCGGTCAATCGAGAAGCGCTCGCGCTGATCCTGTCGCACGTCGGTGCGCTCGTCACCGATTTTCCCGAGATCAGCGAGCTCGACCTCAACCCGGTTTTCGCCACGCCGAAAGGTGCGATCGCGGCCGACGTGCGCATCGTGATCGGCGAGCCGCTGCCGGCCAAGTACCGGCCGTCGCAGGCGGAAATCGTGCGCTCGATGAACCACATCATGAAGCCCGATGCGGTTGCGGTGATCGGCGCGTCGAACGAGGCCGGCAAGATCGGCAATTCGGTAATGAAGAACCTCATCAACGGCGGCTACAAGGGGCAGATCTACCCGATCCATCCGAAGGCCGACGAGGTGATGGGCTACAAGGCGTACAAGAGCGTCAAGGACGTGCCCGGCAACATCGACGTCGCGGTGTTCGCGATTCCGGCCAAGCTCGTGGCGCAGGCATTGACCGAAGTCGGGGAGAAGGCCATCCCCGGCGCGGTGCTGATTCCGTCCGGGTTCGCCGAGACCGGCAACGTCGAGGGCCAGCGCGAGATCCAGGCGATCGGCCGCAAGTACAACGTACGCCTGATGGGCCCGAACATCTACGGGTTCTACTACACGTGGAAGGACCTCTGCGCGACGTTCTGCACGCCCTACGACTTCAAGGGGCACACCGCACTGTCGTCGCAGTCGGGCGGCATCGGCATGGCGATCATCGGCTTCTCGCGCTCGGCGAAGATCGGCGTGTCCGCGATCGTCGGCCTCGGCAACAAGGCCGACCTCGACGAGGACGACCTCCTCACGTTCTTCGAGCAGGACGACAACACGCACGTCATCGCGATGCACTGCGAGGACCTCAAGGACGGTCGCTCGTTCGCGGAAGTCGCGAAGCGCGTGTCGAAGAAGAAGCCGATCGTCGTGCTCAAGGCCGGTCGCACGAGCGCCGGCGCGAAGGCGGCGAGCTCGCACACCGGCGCGCTCGCCGGCAACGACAAGATATACGACGACATCCTGCGCGAGTCCGGCGTGATCCGTGCGCCCGGCTTGAAGGACATGCTCGAGTACGCCCGCGCGATTCCGCTCCTGCCGACGCCCAAGGGCGAGAACGTGGTGATCATCACCGGTGCGGGCGGCTCGGGCGTGTTGTTGTCCGACGCCGTCGTCGTCAACCACATGCAGTTGATGGCGATGCCGCAGGATCTCGACACGGCGTTTCGCAAGTTCATCCCGCCGTTCGGCGCGGCGGGCAACCCGGTGGACATCACCGGCGGCGAGCCGCCGACGACGTACAAGAACACGATCCGCCTCGGGCTCGAGGATCCGCGCATCCATGCGTTGATCCTCGGCTACTGGCACACCATCATCACGCCGCCCATGGTGTTCGCCAACCTCGTCGTCGAAGTCGTCGAGGAGATGAAGGCAAAAGGCATCGTGAAGCCGATCGTCGCGTCGCTCGCCGGCGACGTGGAGGTCGAAGAAGCGGCCGATTACCTGTTCCAGCACGGCATCCCAGCGTATCCGTATACGACGGAAATGCCGGTCGCGGTCCTCGGCGCAAAATACAAGTGGGCGCGCGGCGCCGGACTGTTGTAATGCGGAATGCGGCCGGTGGTGCGCAATAGCCAAAGCGGTGCGGCGCGGCGCGGGAACGCGGCGCGCCGAGGAATGCCCGCCGACAGGGCGGCGGCGGGCGTCGTCGAAAATCAGAACAACATGCGGTCGAACTCTTTCAACGGAGGAAACATGCAAGCACTTCAACGTCGCGCCGTCCTCGGCGCAGCGCTCGGCCTCTTCGCGTTTGCGGGCCTGTCGGGCAGTGCGGCCGCGTGGGAACCCACGAAGCCGGTCCAGTTCATCGTCCCCGCCGGCACGGGTGGCGGTGCCGACCAGATGGCGCGCTTCATCCAAGGTGTCGTCAGCAAGCACAAGTTGATGAAGGAGCCGATCATCGTCGTCAACGAGTCCGGCGGTGCGGGCGCGCAGGGCTTCCTCGACGTGAAGAGCAGCAAAGGCGATCCCAACACGATCATCATCACGCTGTCGAACCTGTTCACGACGCCGCTCGCCACCGGCGCGCCGTTCAACTGGAAGGACTTCACGCCGGTCGCCATGCTCGCGCTCGACGAGTTCGTGCTCTGGGTGAACGCCGACACGCCGTACAAGACGCCGACCGAGTACATCACCGCGGTCAAGGCGAAGCCGAACTCGTTCAAGATGGGCGGCACCGGCTCGAAGCAGGAAGACCAGATCATCACCGCGGAAATCGAGCAGGCGACGGGCGCCAAGTTCATCTACATCCCGCTGAAGGGCGGCGGCGACGTCGCGGTGCAGCTCGTCGGCAAGCACATCGACTCGACCGTCAACAACCCGATCGAGGCCGTCGCGCAATGGCGCGCCGACAAGCTGCGGCCGCTTTGCGTCTTCGACAGCAAGCGGATGGATTACCCGACCAAGGTCACGCAGACGATGTCGTGGCACGACATTCCGACCTGCAAGGAATCGGGCCTCGACGTCGAGTACCTGATGCTGCGGGGCATTTTCATGCCGGGCGGCGTGTCGCAGGACCAGGTCAATTTCTACGTTGACCTCATGAAGAAGGTGCGCGAAACGCCCGACTGGAAGGCGTTCACCGAGCAGGCGGCATTCAACCAGTCGTTCATGACGGGACCCGACTTCGTGAAGTGGCTGACCGACGCCGACGCGAAGCACAAGACGCTGATGGAGAAGGCGGGGTTCCTCGCCAAGAAGTAGCGGGGAACGACATGACGGCCGCCCGCCCGGGCGGCCGTTTTGCGAACCGTGCGTCCAGGCGCCCGCCTTTCGAAAAACAGGAGATCCGAACGTGGATGAAGCACGCGGCAACGGCGACGACGGTCGGAGCGTCGTCTCGACGCGAACGATGGAAGCGGTCGTCGCCGCCCTGCTGTTCGCCTTTGGCGCGACGTTCCTCTACCAAAGCTACGAGCTCGGCTTCCAGTGGGCGGTCGAGGGCCCGCAGTCGGGCTTCTTCCCGTTCTACGTTTCGCTCATCATCTGCCTGTCGAGCCTCGTCGTGTTCGTGAACGCGTTGCGGGGCAAAGCCGGCAGAACCGACGAAGCGTTCGTCGAGCGCGGCCAATTGCGGCAAGTCCTCGCGGTGCTGATCCCGGCGGCGATCTACGTTCTCGGCGTGCAGCTGATCGGCATCTACGTGGCGTCGGTCGTCTACATCGGGCTCTTCATGCGCTTCCTCGGGCACTACTCGTGGCTCAAGAGCCTGCTGATCGCCGTGATCATCACGGTCGTCTTCTTCTTCATGTTCGAGATCTGGTTCCAGGTGCCGCTCTACAAGGGCATCTGGGACGCCACCTCGTGGACCGGGTACTGAACGGCGCGCCCGCCGGGTAACGCTCACATCGCAAGAGGAGCGCTCGTGCAAGACCTCGCGTATCTCTTCCACGGCTTCGCCGTCGCGCTGTCCCCGTTCAACATCGGCCTGATGCTCCTCGGGATCGTGCTCGGGGTCATCATCGGCGTGCTCCCGGGCCTCGGGGCCGCGAACGGCATCGCGATCCTGCTGCCGCTCACGTTCACGATGCCGCCGACGTCGGCGATCATCATGCTGTCGTGCATCTACTGGGGTGCGTTGTTCGGCGGCGCGATCGCGTCGATCCTGTTCAACATCCCCGGCGAGCCGTGGTCGGTGGCGACGACGTTCGACGGCTTCCCGCTCGCGCAGCAGGGGCGCGCGGGCGAGGCGCTGACGACGTCGTTCACCTCGTCGTTCGTCGGCGCGTTCTTCGCCGTGCTGATGATCACGTTCCTCGCGCCGATCATCGCGCGCTTCGCGCTGCAGTTCGGCCCGGCGGAATATTTCTCGGTGTACCTGCTGACGTTCTGCAGCTTCGTCGGGATGGGCAAGGGGTCGCCCGCGAAGATCCTCGCGTCGATGATGGTCGGCTTCGCCCTGTCGACCGTCGGTATCGACATCGTGACCGGCCAGTTGCGGATGACTTTCGGGTTCACGAGCCTCTTGAAGGGGTTCGACTTCCTGATCGCCGTCATCGGCCTCTTCGGCATCGGCGAGATCCTGTTGTCGATGGAGGAGGGACTGGCGTTCTCGGGGGCGTCGGCACGCATCAATCCCAAGGTCGTGTGGGAGACGTGGAAGAAGCTGCCTCGCTACTGGCTCACGTTCGTGCGCAGCGTCGTGATCGGCATCTGGATGGGCATCACGCCGGGCGGCGCGACGCCGGCATCGTTCATGAGCTACGGCGCCGCGAAGAAATTCTCGAAGGACGGTGACAAGTTCGGCACCGGCGTCGTCGAAGGCCTGGTGGCGCCGGAGACCGCCGCGCACGCGGCCGGGACGAGCGCACTGCTGCCGATGATCACCCTCGGCATCCCGGGATCGCCCACCGCGGCGGTGCTGCTCGGCGGCCTGCTGATCTGGGGTTTGCAGCCCGGGCCGCTGCTCTTCCAGGAGAAGCCCGATTTCGTCTGGGGCCTGATCGCGAGCATGTACCTCGGCAACGTCGTCGGGCTGATCGTCGTACTGTCGCTCGTGCCGCTTTTCGCCGCCATCCTGCGCATCCCGTTCGCGATCATCGCGCCCGTGATCGTCGTGATCTGCGGCATCGGTGCCTACACCGTCAACAACTCGATGCACGACATCTGGTTCATGCTCGGCTTCGGCGTCGTCGGCTACGTGTTCAAGAAGCTCAACTATCCGATGGCGCCGCTCGTGCTGGCGCTCGTGCTGGGCAACGCCGCGGAAAGCTCGTTCCGCCAGGCGATGCTGTCGTCGCAGGGCAGCCTCGGCATCCTGTTCTCGAACGGCCTGGTCGGCGGCATCACCACGCTCGCGCTGATCATGCTGTTCTGGCCGCTGATCTCGAAGGGGCTGCGGTCGGTTCGCCCGGCGCGGCCCCCGAAGCTGCCGGAGGAGCAGCCGGTCGATTGACGAGGGAGGGACGGGGGATCAGCGGCTAGCGAGCCGCTGGCCCGTCGTCCCTCGCATGCGCGAATCGCTCCCGCAACACATTCTTCTGCACCTTCCCCATCGCATTGCGCGGCAGCTCGTCGACGACGTAGACGCGCTTCGGCACCTTGAACGACGCGATGTCGCCGCGCAGTGCGCCGGTGATCTGCGATGCGTCGACGCGTGCGCCGGGCTTGGCAACGACGACCGCGGTCACCGCCTCGCCGAAATCCGGATCCGGCACGCCGATCACCGCCGATTCGACGACGCCCGGCAACGCGTCGATGCGCTCCTCGATCTCCTTCGGATAGACGTTGAGGCCGCCCGTGATGATGAGGTCTTTCGCGCGACCGACCAGGCGCAAATAGCCCTGCGCTTCGCCGTCGGCAACCCACTCGCCCATGTCGCCGGTGCGAAACCAGCCGTCGGCGGTGAACTCGTCGCGCGTCTTGTCGGGCATGCGCCAGTAGCCTGCGAACACGTTCGGTCCGCGCACCTGCACGCTGCCGATCGAGCCGGGTTCGCGGGGGTCGCCTGCGTCGTCGACGACGCGCACGCTCACGCCCGGCAGCGGGCGCCCGACCGTGCCCGGCGCACGCACGCCTTCGAGGGGGTTGGACGTGATCATGCCCGTCTCGGTCATGCCGTACCGCTCGAGGATCGCGTGGCCGGTGCGGGCGCGGAAATCGCCATGCGTTTCGGGCGGCAACGGCGCCGACCCGGAGACGAACAGCCGCACGTTCCTCGCAACTTCGCGCGTGAGCCGCGGCGACGCCAGCAGGCGCGTGTAGAACGTCGGCACGCCCATCATGACCGTCGCCTGCGGCAGCAGATCGACGACTTCGTCGACGTTAAAGCGCGATAGCCACAGCATGTGCGCGCCGGACAGCAGCACGCAATGAATCGCGACGAACAGTCCGTGCACGTGGTAGATCGGCAGCGCGTGCAGCAGGACGTCGCCGCGCGTGAACGCCCACGACTCGACGAGCGCGAGCGCGTTCGAGGCGAGATTGCGATGCGTGAGCGACGCGCCTTTCGAGCGTCCCGTCGTGCCCGACGTATAGAGGATCGCCGCGAGGTCGTCGGGCTTCGAATGCACGGTCGCGAAAGCGGCGGGTTCCTCGCGCGCGCGATCCCACAACTCGCCGCCGCGTGCATCGATCGTCAGCACGAGGGCACCGTTGGCGATCGTCTCGATCGTGCCGAGGCTCTCCGGGCGGCAGACGATGACGCGCGGCTTCGCATCGCCGAAGAAATATTCGAGCTCGCGCTTCGGGTACGCGGTATTGAGCGGCAGGTAGACGAGGCCCGCGCGAAGGCACGCGAGATAGAGCGCGAGCACCTGCCAGTGCTTGTCCGCCTGGACCGCGACGCGGTCGCCGGGGACGCATCCTGCACGCACCAGCGCGTTCGCGATCCGCGCGGACGCCTGCGCGAGCTCGTCATAATGCACGACGCCGTTGCCCGGAACGACGATGCAGGGCTGCTCGCGGCCCGGCGGGAAATGGGATTCGATCAGCGCGTAGAGATTGGCATTCATTGCTTCGGTCCGCTCGCATCGGCACGCGAACGGCGTGCTACGGCGCCGGACTGATTATTTCACACCGATGAGCGACACCCGCGCCGCACACCTGTCCGCATCTCCCGCGCCGAATTCGCTGCGCGACGCCGCTCCCCTCGCGCGCATCGGCGCGATTGCCGACGTCGGCAGCGTCGTCGCGCGACCGGCGCTCGGCCCGAGCCCGCACGTTGCTCGCTTCGGCCTCGCGCTGCGCGACGATGACGGCGTCGCGATCGCATCGGCGAAGCTCGGCGGTGCGCCAGTGATGATCGGCGCGCAGGATGCGCGCTATCTCGCCGGCAGTGTCGGCGAGCGTCACGGCCATGCGCTGGCCGCCATGTTCGACGCGGCGCGCAATGACAAAGTCTCGGCGATCGTGCTGCTGCTCGCGTCGGGCGGTGTGCGCCTGCACGAAGCGAATGCGGCCGAGCTTGCGCTCGCTCGCGCGCTGCGCGCGCTGCTCGACGCGCGCATCGCGGGAATCGCCGTCGTCGCACTTGCCGTCGGGAACGTCTTCGGCGGGACGTCGGTGCTCGCCTGCGCGGCCGATCGTTTCGCGATGCTGCCGTCGAGCCGGCTCGGCCTGTCGGGGCCGAAGGTGCTCGAATCGGTGCACGGCGCGTGGGAGCTCGACGCGACCGACGCGCGCGACGTCGACGCGGTCTACGGCGCGCAGGCCCGCCAACGCGCCGGGCTCGTCGAGCTCGTTGCCGACGATGCCGATGCGATCCGCGCGTGGATCGTGCGCGCCGTGCGCGAGCGCGACGACTTCGAAGCGGCCGTCCTCGCCACGCACGCGCGGCTTGCGCGTCGCGTCGAAGGCGATGCCGTGCAGTCGCCCGCATTCGCAGCGCTGCCCTGCTTCGCCGATGCAGCGCCGGTCGACGCGGCGCGCCTGCTCTGGCGCGCGCCGCGATGCTGGCTCACGCGACCGCATACGGCGACGACGGTCGGCCCGGCCGACGCGCACGCTCTCGACGCGGCACTGCTCGCGAACGTCGCCGTCCGTCGTGCCACGCGCCCGCCGCTCGCCATCGTCGAAGATTCGGCCGGGCATACGGTGTCGCGCGCGGCCGAAATGAAGATGGTGTCGCACTACCTCGCGCACCACGCGTCGGTGCTCGCGCTGCTGCGCGCGAAGGGCACGCCGCTCGTCGGCCTGCTCGCCGGGATCGGGCACAGTGCGGCGTTCTTCTCGAATGCGCTGCAGGCCGACCGGCTGTACGCGCTCAGCGCCGCGCGCGTCGTCGCGATGGAGCCGGCGGCGGTTGCGCGCGTCACCGGGATCGCGGCAGCGTCGCTCGTCGAGGACGACCCGCTGCTCGGTCAGCCCGTGCGGCATTTCGCTGCGCAGGGCGGCGTCACGGCGATCCTCGAGGAGGCGACGCTGGATGCGATGGGGATCGCGTGACTGCGCCGACGTAACGCACGCGGAAAACCGTCAATCGCGATCGTCGGGCACTTCGGCGGATGTTGCGCGCGCGAGGCGGTCGGCAATCGCGACCCATGCGGTGTCGTCGCGCACGCGCTCGATGAGGATCGCGTCGGCGTCGGCTTCGTCGAGCGCGCGCAGGTTCGCGTAGAGCAGGTGCGCGTACATGCGCGCGTCGTCGGGCGCCGAGATCCACGGACCTTCGAACCCGTCCGGGCGCGGCGTGTGCCACGCGAGCACCGCGACTCGCTCGTCGCGATCCTCGAGTTGCGCGAGCTCGGCAAGCAGCGCGTCGGACGCGACGAGCGAGGCGGGCGTGCGCGGCGCGTAGTGCGACGGCAGCGACCCCGACGCGCGCGGAGCGGACGTTTCGCGTGCCGCCAGCGCGCGCCCGAGCACGCGCGCGATCGCGTCCTGGCCGATCGCGCCGGGCCGCAACAGCATCGGCGTCGAGCTCGTGCACGCGACGATCGTGCTCTCGATCCCGAAGGGGCTCGCACCGCCATCGAGCACGAGATCGACGCCGTCGCCGAGATCGGCGACGACGTGCTGCGCGGTCGTCGCCGAGACGTGTCCGAACCGATTGGCCGACGGGGCCGCGATGCCGCCGCCGAAGGCCCGCAGCAATGCCTGCGCGACAGGATGCGACGGCGCGCGCAGGCCGACGCTCGATTGTCCGCCGGTCACGACGTCGTCGACGTGCGCGGCGCGCGGGACGATCAGCGTCAGCGGGCCCGGCCAGAAGGCTTCGGCGAGCGCGCGCGCCGCGTCGGGAATGGAGGCCGCGAAGCGCGCCGCTTGGCCGAGGTCGGCGACGTGCACGATCACCGGATGATTTTCCGGCCGACCCTTCACGGCGAAAATGCGTCGCACCGCACCGGGGTTCGATGCGTCGGCGCCGAGTCCGTACACCGTTTCGGTCGGAAACGCGACGAGGCGCCCGTCGCGCAGCAGTGCGGCCGCGCGCGCGATCGACGCGTCGTCGGCGGGGGCGATCGTCATGCCCTTTCCTTCCCGGGAAGCGACGTGCTCCGACGTGCCGCGCAGGCGGGCGAAGGGGTCCCCTCTGCTAGAATGCCCCACCGAAAAACGCAACGAAGCGGAGAGGCAATGAGCGAATTCCTGTTCACGTCGGAATCGGTGTCGGAAGGCCATCCGGACAAGGTCGCGGACCAGATCTCCGACGCGGTGCTCGATGCCATTCTAGAGCAGGATCCGACCGGGCGCGTCGCCGCCGAAACGCTTGTGTCGACGGGGCTCGTCGTGCTCGCGGGCGAGATCACGACCAGCGCCAGCGTCGATTACGCGAAGATCGCGCGCGGCGCGATTCGCCGCATCGGCTACAACGACCCCGCGCTTCGTTTCGATGCCGACGGCTGCGCGGTGCTCGTCGCGTACGGCCAGCAATCGCCCGACATCGCGCAGGGCGTCGATCGCGCCTCCGACGATTACCTCAACCAGGGTGCCGGCGACCAGGGACTGATGTTCGGCTACGCGTGCGACGAGACGCCGACGCTGATGCCGTTCCCGATCTACTACGCGCACCGGCTCGTCCAGCGGCAAAGCGAGGTGCGCCGCGACGGACGCCTGCCGTGGCTGCGCCCCGACGCCAAGTCGCAGGTGACCGTGCGCTACGTCGACGGCAAGCCGAAGAGCGTCGATACGGTGGTGCTGTCGACGCAACACGATCCGAGCATGAACGATCGGCAGAAGGAGCTCGCCGAAGCGGTGGTCGAGGAAATCGTGAAGCCGGTATTTCCGAAGGAGATGCTCGCCGGCACGCGCTTCATGGTGAATCCGACCGGGCGCTTCGAAATCGGCGGTCCGCACGGCGACGCCGGCGTCACCGGTCGCAAGATCATCGTCGACACGTACGGCGGCGCGGCGCCGCACGGCGGCGGCGCGTTCTCGGGCAAGGATCCGTCGAAAGTCGATCGGTCGGCGGCGTACGCTGCGCGTTACGTCGCGAAGAACGTCGTCGCGGCGGGCCTCGCGCGCCAATGCCAGGTGCAACTGTCGTATGCGATCGGCGTCGCACGGCCGATCAACGTGACGGTGTACACCGAAGGCACGGGCCGCGTGCCCGACGCGCGCATCGCCGAGCTCGTCAGCGCGCACTTCGACCTGCGTCCGCGCGGCATCATCAAGATGCTCGACCTGTTGCGCCCCATCTACCGCAAGACCGCCGCGTACGGGCATTTCGGACGCGACGAGCCCGAGTTCACCTGGGAAGCCACCGATCGCGTCGGCGCCTTGCGCGAGGCGGCGAAGGTGCGCGAGCCGGCGCTCGCCGACGGCTGATCGCGCGACGCCGCGCGCAGCGCGCGCACGCGTGTCCGGCGCCCTTCCCGCTTGACGAAGCTCTTCGATCCCATCGCGATCCGCGACCTCGCGCTCGCGAATCGCATCGTCGTCTCGCCGATGTGCCAGTACTCGGCCGTCGAAGGCCGAGCCACCGACTGGCATCTCGTCCACTGGGCGCAGATGATGATGTCGGGGGCCGCGATGTTCACGATCGAGGCGACCGCCGTCACGCCCGAAGGTCGAATCAGCCCGGGTGACCTCGGCCTCTACGACGACGCGTGCGAGGAAGCGATCGCGAATGCACTCTCGCGTGCCCGCGCACAGTGCCCGCCGATCGCCGTTGGGATGCAACTCGCGCATGCGGGACGCAAGGGCTCGTCCAGCGCGCCGTGGGACGGTGGCGGGTTGATCCCGCCTGCACAGGGCGGGTGGAAGCCGCTCGCGCCGTCGGCGATCGCGCACGGCGAGGGCGAGGCGGCGCCCGCCGCACTCGACGACGCGGGACTGGTGCGCATCCGCGACGCGTTCGCGTCGAGCGCGAAGCGCGCCGCGCGCGTCGGCCTCGATGCGCTCGAGCTGCACATGGCGCACGGCTATCTGCTGCACGAATTTCTCTCGCCGCTTGCGAACCGGCGCAGTGACCGTTACGGCGGATCGTTCGACGCACGCCTGCGCTTTCCGCTCGAGGTGTTCGAGGCGGTGCGCGCGGCGTGGCCGGCCGGCAAGCCGCTCGGCGTGCGGCTTTCGTGCACCGATTGGATCGACGGTGGCTGGGATCTCGAGCAGTCGATCGAGCTGTCGCGGCAACTCGTCGCGCGCGGCGTCGACTGGATTGACGCGTCGAGCGGCGGCGTGTCGCCTTCGCAGAAGATTCCGCTCGGCCCGGGCTACCAGGTGCGCTTCGCCGGCGCGATCCGACGTGCGACGGGTGCGACGACCGTCGCGGTCGGGCTCATCACCGACGCCGAGCAAGCGGCGACCATCCTCGCTGCGGGGGACGCCGACATGGTCGCGATGGCGCGCGCGTTCCTCTGGGATCCGCGCTGGGCGTGGCACGCGGCGGCGGCACTCGGCGCGAGCGTCTCGCCGCCGCGCCAATACTCGCGGGCGGCCCCGCGCAATGCGCCCGGCGTGTTCGGTGGCGCGAAGATCGGGCAGCGGTAGCGGGTATACTCCCCGGCTCGCCAAAAATCGAGTCTCACCTTACGAGTCACCATGGCCGAACGTAACCGCACCCGCCGCAATACCCTCGAGCGTCGCTGCCTGCCGAAGACCTTCAAGCGCATGTTCGTCGGCGCACCGAAGGGCATTTTCAAGATGCTCGAGAAGGTGAAGAAGGCGTAACGCGTTTCGCATCGGGTCCGGGTAGAGTCGCGCGGTTTTCCTCGACCGCGATGTAGAATCCGCGAGCAAGCCCCGAGGAGCGTTGCAACCCGGCCGTCCGCCGGGCCAGGCTCGGGGCCGGGCACCGCAAGGCGCCCGTTCATTCGCAACGGCGCTCGTTGAACCGCGGCTTGCTGCGGGGCAACGGGCGGTTCCACCGCCTCCCCGACGGCCAGTCGCCCGTTAACGAACGGAGTGACCGATGAACGCTGTCAACGAAACACGCCGCTTCGCCGATTGCGAGGTCGCCGACCTCTCGCTCGCCGATTGGGGCGGCAAGGAAATCGCAATCGCCGAGACCGAGATGCCCGGACTCATGGCGATCCGCGAGGAATACAGCGACGTGAAGCCGCTGCGCGGGGCCCGCATCGCGGGCAGCCTGCACATGACCATCCAGACCGCCGTGCTGATCGAGACGCTGCAGGCGCTCGGCGCCGAAGTGCGCTGGGCGTCGTGCAACATCTATTCGACGCAGGATCACGCGGCCGCGGCGATCGCGGCGCGCGGCACGCCGGTGTTTGCGTACAAGGGCGAGACGCTCGACCGCTACTGGGAATTCACCCACCGCATCTTCGAATGGTCCGACGGCGGCACGCCGAACATGATCCTCGACGACGGCGGCGACGCGACGCTGCTCGTCCATCTCGGCGCGCAGGCTTCGAGGGATCGCGCGGTGATCGCGCATCCGGGGAGCGAGGAGGAAGAGGCGTTGTTCGCGGCGATCGGCCAGCGGCTCGATCAGGACCCGAAGTTCTATTCGCGCATCAAGGCGAACATCAAGGGCGTGACCGAGGAGACGACGACGGGCGTCAAGCGCCTCTACCAGATGCATCGCGAAGGCCGGCTCGGCTTCCCCGCGATCAACGTCAACGATTCGGTGACGAAGAGCAAGTTCGACAATCTGTACGGCTGCCGCGAATCGCTCGTCGACGGCATCAAGCGCGCGACCGACGTCATGATCGCGGGCAAGGTCGCGGTCGTGAACGGCTACGGCGACGTCGGCAAGGGATCGGCACAGGCGCTGCGCGCGCTGTCGGCGCAGGTGTGGATCACCGAGATCGATCCGATCTGCGCGCTGCAGGCGGCGATGGAAGGCTATCGCGTCGTGACGATGGACGACGCCGCCCCCAACGCGGACATCTTCGTCACCGCCACAGGCAACGTCGACGTCATCACGCACGAGCACATGCGCCGGATGAAGAACAACGCGATCGTCTGCAACATCGGCCACTTCGACAACGAGATCGACGTCGCGTCGCTCAAGCAATATCGCTGGGAGAACATCAAGCCGCAGGTCGACCACGTGATCTTTCCCGACGGCAAGCGAATCATCCTGCTCGCGGAGGGGCGGCTCGTGAACCTCGGCTGCGCGACCGGCCATCCGTCGTACGTGATGAGCTCGTCGTTCGCGAACCAGGTGATGGCGCAGATCGAGCTTTGGACAGACTCGAAGGAAGGGCGCGGCCGGTATCCGGTCGGCGTGTACGTGCTGCCGAAGCATCTCGACGAGAAGGTCGCGCGGCTGCAGCTGTCGAAGCTCGGCGCGACGCTCACCGAGCTGTCGGACCGCCAGGCGCGTTACATCGGCGTCGACCGCGAGGGACCGTACAAGCCGGAAAGCTATCGGTACTAGCACGCTTCCGGGAGGCAAGATGCGCATCGCAGTGATGGGCACCGGCGGCGTCGGCGGCTACTTCGGCGCGAAGCTCGCGAAGGCCGGTCACGACGTCGTGTTCATCGCGCGCGGCGCGCATCTCGCCGCGATGCGCGCGAAAGGACTGCGCGTGGAAAGTGCGGGCGGCGACATCGTGCTGCCGCAAGTCGTCGCGACCGACGATCCGTCGTCGCTCGCGCCGGCCGACGTCGTGATGTTCTGCGTGAAGTTGTGGGACGTGGAGACCGCCGCATCGCAGGTCGCGCCGCTCGTCGGGCGCGAGGGCGTCGTCGTTCCGTTTCAGAACGGTATCGACAGCCACGCGATCCTGCAGCGCGTGCTCGGTGCGTCACGGGTGCTCGGCGGTGTCGCGTACATCGCCGCGGCGATCCTCGCGCCGGGGATCATCGTGCACACGGGGTCGATGGCCAAGCTTCGCGTTGGCGCATTCAACGACGCGCTTGCCGACCGCGCGAAAGCGTTCGTGCAAGCATGCGAGCAGGCGGGCGTCGATGCCGATCTCGCGCCCGACATCCTGCGCGCGCTGTGGGAGAAGTTCGCGTTTCTCTCGGCGCTCTCGGGCGTCACCGCGCTCTCGCGGCAGTCCGTCGGCTTCGTCCGCCGCGATCCCGATCTGCGTGAAGCGTTCGAGGCGGCGATGAAGGAGGCGGTCGCACTCGCGCGAGCCGAGAACGTGACGCTGTCGGACGACTTCCTGTCGCGGCAGGTGCGCGCTCTCGACGGCCTGCCCGCCGAGATGCGCTCGTCGATGCAGAACGACTTGCTCGCCGGCCATCGGCTGGAAGCGCCATGGTTGTGCGGCCGCGTCGCGCGTTCGTCGAAGAAGGCGGGCCTCGCCGCCCCGGTGAGCGCCACGATCTACGCCGGCCTCAAGCCGTACGTCGACGGCGCTCCCCATTAGGAGACACGATGCTGCGCCTGCTGCTGCTCTGGCTCGTCAATGCGCTCGCGCTGTTGCTGCTGCCGTACGTGCTGCCGTCCATCACGGTCGCGAACTACCGCGCCGCGCTCGTCGGCGCGCTCGTGCTCGCGTTCATCAATACGCTGATCCGCCCGGTGCTCGTGCTGCTCACGCTGCCGGTCACGCTGCTGACGCTCGGACTCTTCATCTTCGTGATCAACGGCCTGCTGTTCTGGTTCGTCGGCTCGTTCGTTCCCGGCTTCGTCGTCGGCGGCTTCTGGGCAGGCGTGTTCGGCGCGATCGTCTACAGCATCATTTCATGGGCGCTCGCGTCGCTGATCCTCATGCGGAGGCGCTGAACGCCATGCGCGAACCCCTCTACAGCCTCGAATTCTTCCCGCCGAAGACGTCGGAAGGCGTCGCGAAGCTACGCGCGGCGCGTCAGCAGTTGCGAACGCTCGCGCCCGCCTTTTGCTCGGTGACGTACGGTGCGGGCGGATCGACGCGCGAAGGGACGCTCGCAACCGTCCTCGAAATTCGCGCGGAGGGCATGGACGGCGCGCCGCACGTGTCGTGCATCGGGTCGACGCGAAGCGGCATGCGCGACGTGCTCGCGGAGTACCGCCGTCACGGTATCCGGCATCTCGTCGCGCTGCGCGGCGATCTGCCGTCGGGCACGGCGGACGTCGGCGACTTCCGCTACGCGAGCGAGCTCGTGGCCTTCATCCGCGACGAGTCCGGCGACTGGTTCCACATCGACGTCGCGGCATACCCCGAATACCATCCGCAGGCGCGCACGCCGATCGACGACGTCGCGAGCTTCGCGCGAAAGATCGAGGCCGGTGCGAATTCGGCGATCACGCAGTACTTCTACAACACGGATGCGTACTGGCACTTCGTCGACGTGTGCGCGAGCCGCGGGCTCGACGTCCCGATCGTTCCCGGCATCATGCCGATCGGAAGCTTCACCAAGCTCGCGCGCTTCTCGGACGCCTGCGGCGCCGAGATCCCGCGCTGGATTCGCCGGCGCCTCGAAGGCTTCGGCGACGACGTCGCGTCGATCCGCGCGTTCGGCCTCGACGTCGTCACGCGGATGTGCGCGTCGCTGATCGAGCGCGGTGCGCCGGGCCTGCACTTCTACACGCTGAACCAGGCGTCGTTGACGGCGACCATCTGGCGCTCGCTGGGGCTCGACGCGCCATCGACGCGCACGACTGCGCGAAGCTCGGTGACGTCCTGAAACGCTATCGACCGGGCGTGAAGGTGATGAGGTCGAGCAGCGTGTGCTGGGCACGGATCGTCCCGCCGCTGTCGAGCTCGTCGCCTTTCTCGCGGTACTCGGCGTCCTTCTCCTCGCGCACCGGCGCACCGACCGCGGGCGCCCACCAGATCACGTAATTGCACGTGGTCGGATAGCGCCAGAACTCCTCGTCGTCGAGACGCATCAGCACGCGCATGCGGATCGCGTCGAACACGCCCGCGGGCGTGGACACGCGCTCCCACCCGCCGACCTGCACGTAGCGGTTGATCTGCCCTTCCCGGCGCGTCGTCTCGTTGAAATTCGCCACCCACTGGTTCCACCGCTGGCCCGTCGCGAGCGGGAAGTGGAAGCGCGAAAGCGGCGTCGCGAAGCGGCGCGTCTCGATGTCCATCAGCGCGCCCTGCTTCACGAGTCCGGGCGCGGCGAGGATTTCCTCGCGCGACCCGTGCACCTGCGGACCTTCGTACGTCACGAGGACGTGGATGCCGTCCGGCCCGACCGCCGTCACCTCGTGCGTCTCGGTCCAGACCAGCGGCGCGCGGAAGCCTTCGCTGCCGCGGTACGTCCAGCGCGTGCCGACGGCGAAGGTTGGCGGTTCCGCCACGCGGCCGCTCGTGTCGCCGGCGCTTTCGAGCGTCGCACAGCCGGCGAGCAGCGCGACGAATGTGACGACCAGGCTGCGAACGAGGAAAGGCGGGGACATTGTGGATGCGAAGTGAACAGGATCGCCCGGTGCAATGTTCCGGCGCGTCCAGATAAGGCCGTGCGCGGCGCGCCCCGGTTCCGCGCGCCCGCCGCGTCAGGCGGATGCGTCGGTGATCGCCCCGCGGCTCGCCGTCGACACGAGCCGCATGTATTTCGCCAGAAGGCCCCGCGTGTAGCGCGGCGGCGGGGGTTGCCAGCGCGCGCGGCGCTCGGCGAGCGTCGTTTCGTCGACGTTCAGCTGGATCAGCAGGCGATTCGCGTCGATCGTGATCGAGTCGCCCTCGCAGACGAGCGCGATCGGGCCCCCGACGTACGCCTCGGGCGCGACGTGCCCGACGACCATGCCCCACGTGCCGCCGGAGAAGCGGCCGTCGGTCACGAGGCCGACCGATTCGCCGAGGCCCTGGCCGATCAGCGCCGAAGTCGGTGCAAGCATCTCCTGCATCCCCGGGCCGCCCTTCGGACCTTCGTAACGGATCACGATCACGTCGCCCGGATTGATCTTCCGCGCGAGGATCGCCTCCATGCATTCGGGCTCGGAACCGAAAACGCGCGCGGGTCCGGTGATCGCGGGATTCTTCAAGCCGGTGATCTTCGCGACGCAGCCTTCGGGCGCGAGATTGCCGCGCAGGATCGCAAGGTGGCCCTGCGCGTACATCGGCTCGTCCAGCGGCCGGATGACGTCCTGGTCGGCGCGCGGCGTCGACGGTACGTCGGCGAGCTCGTCGCCGAGCGTGCGTCCGGTGATCGTCATGCAGTCACCGTGCAGCAGCCCCGCGTCGAGCAGCATCTTCAGCACCTGGGGCACGCCGCCGGCCGCGTTGAAATCGACGGCGACGTAGCGGCCGGACGGCTTCAGATCGCACAGCACCGGCACGCGCTTGCGAATGCGCTCGAAGTCGTCGATCGTCCATTCGACCTCGGCGGCCGCCGCGATCGCGAGGTAGTGCAGCACGGCGTTCGTCGAGCCGCCGGTCGCCATCACGAGCGAGATCGCATTCTCGATCGACTTGCGCGTGATGATGTCGCGCGGCTTGAGGTTCGCGGCGATCGCGCGCACGAGGACTTGCGCCGACTGTGCCGACGAATCGGCCTTCTCAGGGTCGGGCGAGGCGAGCTGCGAGCTGCCGAGCAAGCTCATGCCGAGCGCCTCGAACGACGACGACATCGTGTTCGCCGTGTACATGCCGCCGCACGCGCCCACCGTGGGACACGCGTTGCGCTCGATGCCGTCGTAGTCTTCCTTCGCGAGCTTGCCGGCGGTGTACGCACCGACGGCCTCGAACGGCGAGACGATCGTGAGTGCCTGGCCTTTCCAGTGGCCGGGCTTGATCGTGCCGGCGTAGACGAAAATGCCCGGAACGTCGATGCGCGCCATCGCCATCATCGCGGCCGGCATGTTCTTGTCGCAGCCGCCGACGACGAGCACGCCGTCCATCAACTGGCCGTTTACCGACGTCTCGATCGCGTCGGCGATCACCTCGCGCGAGACGAGCGAATATTTCATACCCTCGGTGCCCATGCCGATGCCGTCGGTCACCGTCGGCACGCCGAACACCTGCGGCATCGCGCCTTCTTCCCGCAGGACCGCCATCGCGCGGTCGACGAGCGGCTGGATGCCCGCGTTGCACGGATTCATGTTGCTGTGCGCGTTCGCGACGCCGACGATCGGCTTCTCGAAGTCGGCGTCGCCGAAGCCGACGGCGCGCAGCATCGCGCGATTGGGGGAGCGGGCGATGCCCGCGGTGATCAGGCGTGATCGGCGATTGAGGGCCATGGCGACGACTTTCACGAGACCGCGGCGTCGGCGCGCCGCGGAGCTTTCGACGATAGCATCCGGCTTTCGACCAGACAACAAACCAGCGCCCCGCCAGCGACGAGCACGAAGCCGAGCGCGTGATAGGCGCGCAGCCTCTCGCCCAGGAAGGTCACGGCGAAGAGCGCCGCGAATACCGGCACGA
>DASTGT010000029.1:0-6062 GCA_035718935.1 Casimicrobiaceae bacterium | reverse complement strand
CAAGGAAGACATGTACATGGCGCGTCAGCTGTTGCGCGCCGCCGGCGGCCGCGCGATGCTGATCGCCAAGATCGAGCGCGCCGAGGCGATTCCCGCGCTCGACGAAATCATCGACTCGTCGGACGGCATCATGGTCGCGCGCGGCGACCTGGCCGTCGAGGTCGGCAATGCCGCGGTGCCGGGCCTGCAGAAGCGGATGCTGCGCGCCGGGCGCGAGCACAACAAGCTCACGATCACGGCGACGCAGATGATGGAGTCGATGATCCACAACCCCGTCCCGACTCGCGCCGAGGTTTCGGACGTGGCGAACGCCGTGCTCGACGGCACCGATGCCGTCATGCTGTCGGCGGAAACCGCGGCGGGACGCTTCCCGGTCGAGACGGTCGAGACGATGGCGCAGATCTGCGTCGAGGCCGAGAAGTCCGATCCGGTTCAGCTCGACCGCGACTTCATGGACCGCACGTTCACGCGCATCGACCAGTCGATCGCGATGGCGACGCTCTTCGCCGCCTACCACCTGCGCGTCAAGGCGATCGCGTCGCTGACCGAATCGGGTTCGACGGCGCTTTGGATGTCGAGGCACAATTGCGGCTGCCCGATTTTCGCCATCACCCCGAAGATCGACACGCAGCGGCGGATGGCGCTGCTTCGTAACGTCACGTCGCTCTACCTCGAGCAGAGCAACGACCGCGACGAGGTGCTGCGCGCCGCCGAGGAGCTTCTGCTCGCGCAGTCGTACGTGCAGCGCGGCGATCTGATCGTGCTCACGATCGGTGAGCCGATGGGCAAGTCCGGCGGCACCAATACGATGAAGATCGTACGGGTAGGAGACCACCGAACGTGATCGCCTACCGTACGATCTCGGCGTCCCCGAACATGCGCGAAGCGCATGCTGAGCGAGCGGATGCTCGCGGCGGACGCTCGAATCGGTCGCGTTCGATTCGCGGCGCCTGACCATGCCCGCCCGCATCAACTTCCCCAAGACCGCCCCCGAAGCGTACATGGCGATGCGCGGGCTCGAGGCCTACCTTCGCCAGTGCGGCCTCGAGAAGTCGCTGCTCGAGCTCGTGAAGACGCGCGCGTCCCAGTTGAACGGATGCGCGTACTGCATCGACATGCACACGAAGGACGCGCGCGCGAACGGCGAGACGGAGCAGCGCCTGTTTGCGCTGTCCGCCTGGCGCGACACGCCGTTCTTCTCCGACCGAGAGCGCGCGGCGCTCGCGTGGACCGAGGCGGTGACGCTCGTCGCCGAAGGCCCGATCGAGCAGGAGGACTACGAGGATGCGCGCGAGTACTTCGACGAGAAGTCGCTCGTCGACCTGACGCTGGCGATCGTCGCAATCAACGGCTGGAACCGGCTGTCGATCGCGTTCGCGACGGTTCCCGGCACCTACCGGCCTGCGGTCCCGGAACCGTAGGCTTTCTGGAGTCGAACATGGACCATCCGCTCTATCCCGAGACGACACGAGAAATTCACGCGAAGCGGCGCGAGCTCGCGCCGGAAGCCTATGCGGCATTTCGCGAGTTCGGCCAGAAGGTCTTCGCCGACGGCGCGCTGCCGGGCAAGACCAAGCAGCTGATCGCGGTGGCCGTCGCCCACGTCACGCAGTGCCCGTACTGCATCCGAGGGCACACCGAGGCGGCGCGCAAGGCGGGCGCGACCGAGCAGGAGGTGATGGAAGCGATCTGGGTCGCGGCCGAGATGCGCGCCGGCGCGGCCTACGCGCATGCGAGCCTCGCGATCGATACGATGAATCGTTTCGCCGCCAAGCCGGGCGAATGACGGGAGAACAGCCATGGCCATTCCGCATGCCGGGCCGAACGAGATCATCGACGTGCGGCCGCTCGGCCGCGAGATTCGCGAGCAGGACTCGCAGCTCCTCATTCGTACCGAGCACCTGCAGGTGTTCCGCTACGCGCTCCCTTCGGGCAAGTCGATCCAGGAACACACGGCCGCCGGGTTGATGATCCTCCTGTGCCTGGAAGGCGCCGTCGCGTTCGCTGCCCAGGGGCGCACGCAGACGCTTGGCGCCGGTGACATGCTCTATCTCGCCGACGGCGCGCCGCACTCGCTCGAGGCGCTGGCCGACTCGTCGCTGCTCGTCACGATTCTCCTGCACCGAGTCTGATCGGCGCGCGGGCGACGCCGCACGTCCCAATGTTGGCACTACCCGGCCGGCATTCCACGAAGGCCGCGTTGCCGCCGCCGTCGAAGCAGCGAACGGGCTGGGCGCTCGCCGTCGCTGCGCTGCTCGCTTCGCACGCGCTGGCCTTCGATCTGGAGGGGCATCGCGGTGCACGGGGGCTCGCGCCGGAGAACACGCTCGCCGCCTTCCGCCGGGCGCTGGCCATCGGCGTGACGACGATCGAAACCGACGTCGCCGTCACGAAGGACCTCGTCGCCGTCATCAGCCACAATCCAAGGCTCGAGCCCGACCTCGTCCGCGACCCCGATGGACGATGGCTCTCGTCCCAGGGGCCCTCGATTCATTCGCTGACGCTCGACCAACTCCGCCGCTACGACATCGGCCGGCTGAATCCCGCGAGCCGCTATGCCCGGCAGTTCCCGGGGCAGGAGCCGAGCGACGGCGAGCGCTTTCCGACGCTGCGCGAGCTCTTCGACCTCGTCAACGCGTCGGGGAAGCCGGTACGACTCGACATCGAGACGAAAATCACGCCGCACGAGCCGAGCGATACCGTCGACGCTTCGACGTTCGTGCGCCTGATTCTCGCCGAGGCGCGCCGCGCGGAGCTGCTGGATCGGGTGACGATCCAGTCCTTCGACTGGAGAACGCTCCGCGAGGCGAGGCTGCGCGCACCCGGGATCCGGACGGCCTGCCTGACGATCGAATCGAGCGGCATGAACACGATGGCGCAGGGACCGGACGGGGCTTCGCCGTGGCATGCCGGCCTCGTCGACCGCGATTACGCATCCGTACCGGCGCTCGTCGCAGCGGCCGGCTGCAACGTCTGGTCGGCCTTTCATCGCAATCTCACGCCGGCGCTCGTCGCCGACGCGCATGCGCGCAGGCTCGCGGTTCTCGCGTGGACCGTCGACGAGGCGCCGGACATGCGGCGTCTGATCGACATGGGCGTCGACGGCATCATCACCGATTATCCGGATCGGCTGCGTGAGGTGATGGACGAGAAGCGGATGCCGCTGCCGTAGCGCGCGGACGAGAAAAAGAGCCCCGGCCGTAGCCGGGGCTTTCGAACCGCGCGTCGAGGTCGTCGTTATGCCGGTTTGTGCGCGGGCGCGCGACGGCCGTGCGCGTGCTCGGCATGCAGATCCAGGTCCTTCGTCTCGTGCAGGAACAGGAACCCGACGGCGGCGCTGACGATCGCGACGACGATCGGATACCAGAGGCCGTAGTAGATGTCGCCGCTCGCGGCCACCATCGCCGTCGCGAGCAGCGGCAGCATGCCGCCGAACCAGCCATTGCCGATGTGATAGGGCAGCGACATCGACGTGTACCGGATGCGCGTCGGGAACAGCTCGACGAGAAACGCGGCGATCGGGCCGTACACCATCGTCACGTACACCATCATGATCCAGAGGATCAGCAGCGTCATGAACCAGTTGATCGCGCTCTTGTCGGCGGCAGCCGGATAGCCGCGGTCCGCGAGGGCCTTCTTGTACGCGGCCTCGTCGTAGCCCTTGATCTCGGTGTCGCCGATCTTGACGACCACGGTACCGGCCGTTTCGGCGGGCAGCGTCGTCGACGTGAACGAGAGTCCGGACTTGGTCAGGAAGTCCTTCGCCTTGTCGCAGTCGCTGAACTGCGACCACGGCCCGACGAAGATGTGGAAGTTGCAGTCGCGCGCCTGCACCGAGATGGGCGTCGCCGACTGAAACTTCTCGAGCGCCGGATTCACGTAGTGCGTGAGTCCCTGGAACAACGGGAAGTAGGTGAGTGCGGCGATCACGCACCCGGCGACGATGATGCGCAGCCGGCCGATGCGATCGGACAGCCAGCCGAAGAAAACGAAGAACGGCGTGCCGAACAGCAGCGCGACGCCGATCAGCGTATACGCGGTGAGCCCGTCGACCTTCAGCGTGATCGTCAGGAAGAACAGCGCGTAGAACTGGCCCGTGTACCAGACGACGCCCTGTCCGATCGTCGCACCGAGCGTCGCCAGGAGCACGTACTTGTTGTTGGGATACCGCAGGAAGCTGTCGCGCAGCGGCGACTTCGATCCGCGGCCCTCGGCCTTCATCCGCTTGAACACCGGCGATTCGTTGAGCTTGAGCCGGATGTAGATCGAGTAGACCAGCAGGATCAGCGACACGAGGAACGGAATGCGCCAGCCCCATTCGGCGAACTGCGCCGGCGTCATCACGCCGCCGAAACGGCAGATGCCGATGACGAGCAGCGACAGGAAGAAGCCGATCGTCGCCGTCGTCTGGATCCACGACGTGTCGTAACCGCGCTTGCCCTCGGCCGCGTGCTCGGCGACGTACGTCGCGGCGCCGCCGTACTCGCCGCCGAGCGCAAGGCCTTGCAGCAGTCGCAGGCTCACGAGCAGGATCGGCGCCGCCCAGCCGATCGAGGCGAACGTCGGCAACAGGCCGACGGCGAACGTCGAGAAGCCCATGACGAGGATGGTGACGAGGAACGTGTACTTGCGGCCGACCAGGTCGCCGACGCGTCCGAAGACCAGCGCGCCGAACGGCCGAACGAGGAAGCCCGCGGCATACGTGGCGAACGCCGACAGCAATGCGGCCGTCGCGTTGCCCTTGGGAAAGAAGACGGCGGCGAAGAACGGCGCGAGCGTCGCGTACAGGTAGAAGTCGTACCACTCGAAAACGGTGCCGAGCGACGACGCGAAGATCACGCGCGTTTCTTCGCGCGAGATTCCCGATTTGCCCATTGCGGGCGGCGCGACGGTAGCCATGCAAGCCCTCCCCTCGAGATGTCGACGGGCGCAACGCAGCCGAAGCCGTCGCCCGCGACCGCGGAGGCTAGGCCGCTTCGCTTACACGAGCCTTACGCGGCGGTGGGCCTCGCGCCGGGCAGGCGCACGGTAACGCGAAGGCCCCCTTTCGGCGAGGCGGGAGCCAGCGAAACGCTCGCGCCGTGCGCCTCTGCGATCGTGCGCACGATCGCGAGCCCGAGGCCGGTGCCGGGCGCGATCACGTCCGCGCCGCGATAGAACGGCTCGAAGACACGCTCGCGCTCGTCGGCCGGGATGCCCGGCCCGTTGTCGCCGACGGCGAGCAGCCACGCGTCGGCGTGGGTCTCGATCGACACGGTGATCGCGCTGCCTTCCGGCGAGTAGCGCAGGGCGTTGTCGACGATGTTCGATAGCATCTCGCGCAACAACAGCGCATCGCCGCGCACCATGCAACGCCCTTCGCCCGGGACGCCGGCGAAGCCCAGGTCCTGGCGGCGAGCGAGCGCCTGCGGCAAATGCTCGGCGATCGTGTCGCGCACGATGCGGAAGAGGTCGACGTCCGCCTGTCGCGTCGCGACCGTCGTCCCGGCGCGTGCGAGCATCAGCAAACGGTTCGCGAGCTGCGTCGCATGCTCGGTGCCGGCCGCGAGGCGTTCGAGCGCCACGCGCACGGCGGCCGGATCGCGCTCGACCAGCGCGCGCTCGGTCTGCGACTGGATTCCGGCAAGCGGCGTGCGCAACTGGTGCGCGGCGTCCGCGATGAAGCGCCGCTGAGCGCGAACGCTCGCCGACAGCCGCTCCATGAGGCCGTTGATCGACAGGATCAGCGGCCGCAGATCGTGCGGCGCCGCCTGCGGGTCGAGCGGGGACAGGTCGTCCGAGCCGCGATGGTCGATCAGCGCGCGCAGCTGCTGCATCGGCCGCCAGACGAAGGCGTAGCCGAACACGATCAGCAGGAGTCCGACGACGAGCACGAGCAGCTGCGGCAGCGCGACCGCCTGCGTGCGCAACGCCTCGACCAGTGCGGCGCGCCGGTTCGTCGTCTCGGCGACCTGGATCGTGAGCATGTCGTCGGGGTGCTGGGGATCCTGGATCGAGAGCGTGGCGACCCGCACCGGTTCCTCGTTCACGATGCCGGGGGCGATGCTCGGCGTCGTCGACGC
>DASTGT010000028.1:0-23475 GCA_035718935.1 Casimicrobiaceae bacterium | reverse complement strand
AGACGACGGACGTCGACGAAATGACCGGCGATCGCCGCGGCAGCGGCCATCGCCGGGCTCACCAGATGCGTGCGGCCGCCCGCTCCCTGGCGGCCTTCGAAATTGCGATTCGACGTCGACGCGCAACGCTCGCCCGGCTCGAGCCGGTCGTCGTTCATCGCGAGGCACATCGAGCACCCCGGCTCGCGCCACTCGAATCCCGCGTCGCGAAACGCACGATCGAGTCCCTCGGCCTCCGCCTGCGCCTTCACCAGGCCCGAGCCGGGCACGACCATCGCGAGGCGTACGTTGGCGGCCACGCGGCGGCCGCGCACGACGTTCGCCGCTGCGCGCAGATCCTCGATCCGTGAATTCGTGCACGAGCCGATGAAGACCTTGTCGATGCGGATGTCCGTGATCGGCACGTTGGGCGTGAGGCCCATGTACTCGATCGCGCGCACCATGCCTTCGCGCCGCTCGCCGTCGCGCTCGCGATCCGGATCCGGCACGCGCGCGTCGATCGGCGCGACCATCTCCGGCGACGTGCCCCAGGTGACCTGCGGTGCGATCGACCCGGCGTCGACGACGAGCGTCTTGTCGAACTTCGCGTCCGGATCGCTCGCGAGCGTGCGCCAGTGCGCGACCGCGCGATCCCACAGCTCGCCCTTCGGCGCGTACGGACGTCCTTCGAGATAGTCGCGCGTCGTGCCGTCGAACGCGATCATGCCGGCGCGCGCCCCGGCCTCGATCGACATGTTGCAGATGGTCATTCGCGCTTCCATCGACAGCGCGCGCACGGCATCGCCGGCGAATTCGATCGCGTGCCCGGTGCCGCCCGCCGTGCCGATGCGGCCGATGATCGACAGCACGAGGTCCTTCGCCGTGACGCCGCGCGGGAGACGACCGTCGACGCGGATCAGCATCGACTTCGCCTTGCGCGTGATCAGGCATTGCGTGGCGAGCACGTGCTCGACTTCCGAGGTCCCGATGCCGAACGCGAGCGCCGCGAACGCACCGTGCGTGCTCGTGTGCGAATCGCCGCACACCACCGTCATGCCCGGGAGCGTCGCGCCGTTCTCCGGTCCGATCACGTGCACGATGCCCTGGCGCCGATCGCGAAACGGGAAATACGCTTTCGCGCCGTAGCGCGCGATGTTGCCGTCGAGGGCCTCCACCTGGGTGCGCGAGATCGGGTCGCGAATACCCTGATCCCAGTGCGTCGTCGGGGTGTTGTGATCGGCCGTCGCGACGATCGATTCGGTGCGCCATGGCGTGCGGCCGGCGAGGCGCAGGCCTTCGTACGCCTGCGGGCTCGTCACTTCGTGCACGAGATGCCGATCGACGTACATGAGCGCCATGCCGCCGGCCTCCTCGCGCACGAGGTGGCTATCCCAGAGCTTGTCGTAGAGCGTGCGCATCGCGCGAGACCGATCGTAAGGCGTGACGAAGCTTTGCATTTTAGTGCGTTCGTCGACGTTGGCGCAGCCCTTGCTTTATTGCGTCCACTGCGTCGAGCCCTTCGCCATGTCGGTGCGATCGAAACCCGAATTCATCGTCGTCTTCGCGCTCGTCAGCGCCACGCTCGCGCTCGTCGCCGCCGCGTGGTTGCTCGTGCGCGGCGCCGACGCGTTCGACGCAAAAGAAGCGTACGGCGAGGCGACCGTCGCTGTCGGCTCCGGCCTGTCGACGACAGCGCAGGCGCACGCGCGCGGCGACGACGGCGGTGAACTGACGTCGCGCGTCGACGTCGTCATGACCCGCGAGCGCGACGAAACGCGTGAAGCGTTTGCCACGGCGAAAGCGTGGAGTGCGTTCCTGGCCGCCATCGCGGTCGTCGCAATGGCGATCGCGTTCGGCGCTTTGCGCCGCCTGGTCGCCGTTCGACGCGAGCTCGAAGCGCGCCTTCGTTCCGAGCAGACGCACGATCCGCTGACCGCGCTTCCCAATCGGCGCTTCTTCAGCGAGTGGCTCGCGTTCGCGATCGCGCACGCACGACGCGAGCAGGCGCGCGTCGGCGTGCTCTTCGTCGACATCGACGGCTGCAGCGCCGTCGTCGAGCATCACGGCGGACCCGCGGCCGAGGCGCTGCTGGTCGAGATCGCGCGGCGGTTTCGTGCAGCTTCGCGCAGCGGCGACGTGTTGGCGCGGCTCGGTCCGACGCAGTTCGCGCTCGCGACGCCGAACGCCGAGCACGTCCGCGATCTCGCCGCGATCGCGCAACGGCTGCGCGACGTGCTGGACGATCCGGCGCAACCGCCGCTTTCCGACACGCCGATCGGCACGTCGATCGGCATGGCGTTCTATCCCGAAGATGCCGGCGATTCGGCGGGCGTCATGGCGGCGGCGAACGCCGCGATGTACGCCGCGCGCCGCGCCGGCCGTCACCACGTGGCATTCAACGCGCTCGCGGCGTAGCGCGGCACTAGCGCAGCGAAGGTGGGGTGACGCCCTGCTTTTCGGAGGCGAAGTCGAAAGCAGGGTCCGGCCCTGCTCTTGCAGGAATTCGGCCCTCCTCCACGGCGTGGCACGCGACGAGCGTTGCGTACCCGCCATTCGCGCCCTCACCGTCGCCCCGTAGCACCGGCGTTTCGCGCGTGCACCGGTCGTTCGCCAGCGGACAGCGCGGATGAAACGCGCACCCGGACGGCGGTGATAGCGGGTTCGGTACCTCGCCGGCCACCGGCGTGCGCGACTTGCCGCTCATCGCGATGTCGGGGATCGCGTCGAGCAGCATCCGCGTGTACGGATGGCGCGGGTTCGCGAACAGCGTGCGCTTGTCGGCGAGCTCGACGATGCGGCCGAGGTACATCACGCCGACGCGGTCGGCGACATGATGTACGACCGCGAGATTGTGCGAGATGAACAGATACGTGAGGCCGAGCCGGCGCTGCAAGTCGCGCATCAGGTTCAGGACCTGCGCCTGCACGGAGACGTCGAGCGCCGAGGTCGGCTCGTCGCAGACGAGGAATTCGGCTTCGCTCGCGAGCGCGCGTGCGATCGAGATGCGCTGCCGCTGCCCGCCCGAGAACTGGTGCGGATACTTCTGTCCGTCCGTCGCCGACAGCCCGACCTGCAGCAGCAACTCGTCGATTCGCGCACGCATTTCGGCGCGTCCTCGCATCAGCCGCTGCGCGCGAATGGGCTCGGCAATGATGTCGGCGACGCGCCAGCGCGGATTCAGGCTCGCGTACGGGTCCTGGAAGATCATCTGCAGCTTTCGCCGCAGCGACCGGTGACCGCGGCCCGATGCGAACGAGCGGATGTCGACACCGTCGTACGTGATCGTCCCCGCCGTGAGCGTATAGAGGCCGACGATGAGCCGCGCCACCGTCGACTTGCCGCAGCCCGATTCGCCGACGAGACCGAGCGTCTCGCCGCGGCTGATGTCGAAGCTGACGTCCTCGACTGCGTGAAGCAGCACGCGCGGCTCACGCGCGAGCAGGCGTGAAAGCCACGGCGGGGACACGTCGAATACCTTCGTCGCGTGCGTGACCTGCAGGAGCGCCGGCGCATGCTCGAGCGCTTGGCCGTGACGCGCGTGAGCGGTGTCCGCTTCCGCGAGCACCTTCATGCGTCGGCCTCCGTCACGCCGTCACCTTGGCGTAAAGCCAGCACGCGGCGCGCGACGTGCCCGCGTCGAGCAGGTCGGGCCGCTCGTCGACGCAGCGGTCGAACACGCGCGGACAGCGCGGATGAAACGGACAGCCGGAGGGAATTGCGTTGAGGCGCGGCATGCTCCCATCGATCTGCGCGAGTCGCTCGCGATCGGCGGCGATCGATGGAATCGATCCCATCAGACCGACGGTATACGGATGCTTCGGCGCGCTGATCACATCGGCGACGGGTGCCGTCTCGACGATGCGTCCCGCGTACATCACGGCGACGCGGTCGGCGGTCTCGGCGATGACTCCCATGTCGTGCGTGACGAGCATCACGGCGGTGCCATGATCGCGGCACAGGCGCTTCAACAGCGTGATGATCTGCGCCTGGATCGACACGTCGAGCGCCGTCGTCGGCTCGTCCGCGATGATGAGCTGCGGGTTGGCGGCGAGTGCGAGGGCGATGACGACGCGTTGGCGCATGCCGCCCGAGAACTGATGCGGGTAATGATCGATCCGGCGCGCGGCGGCGGGGATGCCGACCTCCTGCAAGAGGTCGACGGCGTGCGCGCGCGCCTTCGCTTCGCTCATCGGCAGGTGCGTGCGAATCGTTTCGACGAGCTGCTGGCCGATCGAGAACAACGGGTCGAGCGATGCGAGCGGATCCTGGAAGATCGCGCCGATGCGCCGCCCGCGTATGCGTCGCATCGCCTCGTGCGGCAGGCGATCGATGCGCTCGCCGTCGAGCAGGATCTCGCCCGCGGCGATGCGCCCGGGAGGCTCGAGCAGGCCGATGATCGCCGCGCCCGTGAGCGACTTGCCGGCACCCGATTCGCCGACGACGCCGAGCACCTCGCCGTGCGCGATGCTGAACGACACGTCATCGACGGCGACGAGCACGCCGCGTCGCGTCGGGAATTCGACGCGCAGATTTCGCACCTCAAGCAACGGATGCCGGTTCCCGCTCGCTTGCGCCTTCGCCGCTTCGCTGCCCCCCGTGGGAAGGAATTGCGCGGCGCGCGGCGGCGCTTCGCCGCTCGGGCGCGTCACGTTCGCAGCCTCGGATTCAACGCATCGCGCAGCCAGTCGCCGAGCAGGTTGATCGCGAGCACCATCACCACGAGCGCGATTCCCGGGAAGAGCGTCACCCACCATTCGCCGGAGAACAGGAAGTCGTTGCCGATCCGGATCAGCGTCCCGAGCGACGGCTGCGTCGGCGGCACGCCGACGCCGAGGAACGAGAGCGTCGCTTCGGTGATGATCGCCGTCGCGATGTGAATGGTGCCGATGACGAGCACCGGACCGAGCACGTTCGGCAGCACGTGGCGCGCCATGATCGCGAGCGGGTGGATGCCGAAGAGCCGCGCCGCCTGCACGTACTCCTTGTTCTTCTCGACGAGCGTCGTGCCGCGCACGGTCCGCGCGTACTGCACCCATCCGGACACGCCGATCGACAGCACCAGCACGTAGAACGCGAGGCTGTCGTGGGCGCGCGGCAGCATCGCCCGCGCGAGTCCGTCGACGAGAAGCGCGATCAGGATCGCCGGAAACGACAGCTGGACGTCGGCGACGCGCATGATGAACGCGTCGAGGCTGCCGCCGATGTAGCCGGCAAGGAGTCCGAGCGACACGCCGAGCACCATCGAGAACAGCACCGACGCGATGCCGACCGCGAGCGAGATGCGTGCGCCGAACAGGATCGTCGACAGGATGTCGCGACCCTGGTCGTCGGTGCCCAGCGGGAACGCCGGGTCGCCGCCGGCGGCCCACATCGGCGGCTTGAGCGAATTCGAGAGGTCGAGCTGCGAGAGGTCGAACGGATCGTGCGGCGCGACCCACGGCGCGAAGACGGCGCTCCCGACGAAGAGCACGAATACGAGCGCCGCGGCGATCGCGTAGGGCGAATGCCGGAAGCTGTACGCGAGGTCGCTGTCCCACGACCGGCGCACGAGCGACGACAGTCGAAATGGCGCCGGCGATCCGGTGGCAGGTGTCGCCACGGCTCAATGCCCCGCGCTTCCCGGGCGATCCACGCGAAGACGCGGGTCGACGACGTAGTACAGCAAATCGACGATCAGGTTGATCGTCACGAAAACGAGCGCGATCAGGCACAGGTACGCGGCCATCACCGGGATGTCGACGTAGCTCACCGCCTGGATGAACAGCAGTCCCATGCCCGGCCACTGGAAGACCTGCTCGGTGATGATCGAGAACGCGATGATCGAGCCAAGCTGAAGGCCGGTGACCGTGATCACGGGCACGAGCGTGTTCTTGAGCGCGTGGCCGAAATTGATCGCACGATCGTGCAGGCCGCGTGCGCGCGCGAACTTGATGTAGTCGGTGCGCAGCACTTCGAGCATTTCCGAGCGCACGAGTCGCATGATCAGCGTGAGCTGGAAGAGCCCGAGCGTGATCGTCGGCAGGATCAGCGACATGAGCCCGGTCTTGCTGAGCAGTCCCGTCGACCACCAGCCCAGTTGGACGACTTCGCCGCGGCCGAACGCCGGAAGCCAGCCGAGCAACACGGCGAAGACGAGGATCAGCAGGATGCCGATCAGGAACGTCGGCAGAGACACGCCGAGCAGCGACAGCGACAGCGCGCTTCGCGCGAGCCACGAATTGGGACGAAGGCCAGTGTAGACACCGGCGGGAATGCCGACCGCGAGCGCCAGCAGCGCCGCACTGATGCTGAGCTCGAGCGTCGCCGGAATGCGCTGCGCGAGCAGCACCGACACCGGTTTGCCGATGCGCAGGGACACGCCGAACTGCCCGTGGATGGCGTTGACGGCGAAATGGTAGAACTGCACGTAGAACGGCTGGTCGAGACCGAGCTCGTGCGTGAGCCGGATGCGATCCTCCGGCGTCGCGAACTGACCGAGCATCAGCTGGACCGGGTCGCCGACGTACTGAAACAGCGAAAACGCGACCAGCGCGACGACCAGCATGACGACGATCGCCTGCAGGAAACGTCGCAGTATGAACGCCGCCACGGATTGCCTTGCAGTGAGCGCCGGGACGGCATCGCCGCCCCGGCGCCGGAGATCAGGGCGTTACTGCTTGCCGTTGCCGTCGTTGACGTGCACCCACCACATGCGCAGCCGATTGTCGGCGCTGTGCGTCACGTCGACGTTCTTCCGCATCGCCCACGGGATGATTTGCTGGTGCAGCATCAGGTGCGCGACGTCCTGCGTGTGCATCATCAGCGCCTCGTGGATCATCTCGAGGCGCTTCTTGACGTCGGCCTCGGTCTGCATCGCGTCGATCAGCGCGTCCATCTTCGCATTGCTGTAGCTGCCGTCGTTGTACTCGCCGGCGCCCTTGCCGTTCGGCGTGTGCACGAGCGACAACAGCGCGTCCTGCGCGTCGAACGTCGCGACCGCCCAGCCGAGCATGTAGAGGCTGGTGTCGTGCTTGTTGATCTTCGCGAAGTACTGCGCCTTCGGCATCGCGTCGAGGTTCACCTTGAGGCCGATCTTCGCCCACATCGACGTCAGCGCCTGGCAGATCAGCGCATCGTTGATGTAGCGGTCGTTGGGGCAGTCGAGCGTCACCTCGAAGCCGTCGGGGTAACCGGCTTCCTTGAGCAGCGCCTTGGCCTTGTTGATGTCGAACGGCGGCCGCTTGTTCGCCGCCGGGTAGTACCCGTACACCTGGTGCGTGATCAGCTCGCCGGTCGGAATCGACAGGCCGCGCATCAGCGTGCGCTTGATCGTCTCGATGTCGATCGCGTGGTAGAGCGCCTGTCGCACGCGCAGGTCCTTGAACGGGTTCTTGCCCTTGACGTTCGAGTACTTGAGCTCGTCGCTCTTCTGATCCATTCCGATGAAGATCGTGCGGTTCTCCTCGCCCTCGATCACCTTGATGTTCGGGTCGGCCTTCAGCTTGCCCAGGTCCTGCAGCGGCGGGTCGAGGACGAAGTCGATCTCGCCGGAAAGCAGCGCCGCGGTGCGCGTCGCGGCCGACTTGATCGGCGTGTAGACGATCTCGGTGACGTTCCCGTCGAGCTTGCCCCACCAGTTCGGGTTCGCGGTGAGCGTGGTCTTGACGTCCGGCTCACGCGTTTTCAGCACGTACGGACCGGTCCCGTTCGCGTGGCCCACCGCGTACGTCTCCTCCTTCGCCAGGTAATCCTGCACCTCGACGACATTGTGCTTCTCGCACCACGACTTGCTCATGATGCGCACGTCGGTGAGCTGGCGCAGCAGCACGGGCGCGGGTCCGCTGGTGATGATGTCGACGGTCATGTCGTCGACCTTCTTCGCGTCGACGACGCCGGCGAGGTACGCCTTGGTCATCGACCGCTTCGAGTTCTGCCGGTGAATCGAGAACACGACGTCGTCGGCAGTGAACGGCTCGCCTTCGTGGAACTTGACGTTCGGGCGCAGGTGGAAGCGCCACTGTGTCGGGGAGAGCTCCTCCCACTTGGTCGCGAGCTGCGGCACGACGTCGAACTTCTTGTCGTACATGACCAGCGACTCGTAGACGTAGCTGTTGAACGTGTTATTGAAACTCTCGTTCTGCGCGAACGGGTCGAACGTGAGCACGTCGCCCTGGCTCGCCCAGCGGAGCGTCTTGGCGTGCGCCGGCGCGCCGAGCACGAGCGCCGTGAGCAACACGGCGACGATAGTGTGTGAACGCCTCAGCATCATTCCTCCTCGCAGGACCGCGTGCGAAGGGCGGCCCGGGCGTGCATCATGGCGAACAAGGGGAAAGGCGTCAATCGACGGCACGCCCCGAACCTCACTCGCGCAACGCACCGGTCGCGTCGTGGAATGGATAGGGGCCGTCGAAACGCCCGATGAACGCCGTGTGGGAGACGAGGCCGAACACCGGCTCCCAGCGGTGCAGCTGAAAAGCCGGTGGCTCCAGCGTGAACGCGTTCGGTGCGTCGGGTCCGAATTCGAGAAGCACCTGGTGCGCGGGGCTCGGGCACGTCGATGCGATCGTGCCCGCGAATCGCGCCTGGATGAGGCGGTGGAGGTGCCCGCACAAAACCCGCTCGACGTTCGGGTGGCGGCGCACGATCGCCGCGAGCGGCTCCGGGTCGGCGAGACCGATCGAATCGATGTGCCCGATGCCGACGGGAAACGGCGCGTGATGCATCAAAATGACCACGGGTCGCCCGCGCGCTTCGGTGAGGTGTTGCTCGAGCCAATCGAGTCGCGGCGCATCGAGGGCGCCGCCACTTTCACCCGGGATCGTCGTGTCGAGCGCGACGACGTGAAGCGGGTCCGCGTCGAACGCGTACTGGATGTGCGGCGACGTCGCCCGGAGATAGGCATGATCGGGAAACGCGGCGCGCAGCGCATCGCGGTCGTCATGGTTGCCCGGCATCAGGTATACGGGCATCGGAAGCGGCGCGAGCAGCTCGCGCAGATGGAGATATTCGCCGGGACGGCCGAAATCGGTGAGATCGCCCGTGGCGACGACGACGTCCGGCCGATGCCGCAGGCGGACGATGTGATCCACGCATGCGCGGAGCGCCTCGGCACTGTCGACGACGCCGTAGCAGAGCGCTCCCGGTTCCTTTACATGCAGATCGCTGATCTGGCAAAGCAGCATTTAGGCGTCTTCCCGGTCCGGAGAAGTCGATTGTCGCCGCTATTCATCCCGCCGTCCCGATCGCCCGCGCGAGGCGGTCCGTCACCCTGGCGACGACGTCGGGCGCAAAGCATTCGAAGGTCTCGACATCCATGCTGCGCAGCCACGTGATCTGCCGCTTGGCGAGCTGGCGCGTCGCCGCGATGCCGCGCTCGCGCAGCGCGCTGCGATCGATGCGCCCGTCGAGGTAGTCGAGCACCTGGCAGTAACCGACCGCGCGCATCGACGGCAGACCGGGACGCAGCTCGAAACGTTTGCGCAGCGCGACGACCTCGTCGACGAGCCCCGCGGCGAGCATCGAATCGAAGCGCTGCGCGATCACCGCATGCAGTCTCGACCGATCGGCAGGCACGAGCGCCACGACGAGCGCGCGCCTATCGTCGATTCGTGCGATGCGTGCGCCCTGCAGCGCGGAAAGCGGCCGGCGTGTGAGTGCGTGCACCTCCAGTGCGCGTTGGATGCGCTGGGCATCGGTCGGTGCGAGTCGCGCTGCCGTGACGGGATCCACCCGAGCGAGCTCGGCGTGCATCGACGGCCAGCCGATGCGCGCCGCACGCGCGTCGAGCTTCGCGCGAAGCGCGGGATCCGCTTGCGGCAATTCGCTCAATCCTTCGCGCAGCGCCTTCACGTAGAGCATCGTGCCGCCCGCGACGATCGGTACCCGTCCGCGCGCACGAATGCTCTCGATCGCCGCCGCGGCGTCATCGCGAAAGCGCGCCGCCGAATACGCTTCGGTCGGATCGATGAGATCGAGCAGGTGATGCCGAACGCGCGCGCGCGTCGCGGCGTCGGGCTTCGCGGTGCCGATATCCATGCCGCGGTAAACCTGGGCCGAGTCGGCGCTGACGATCTCGCCATCGAAGCGCTGCGCGAGCTCGAGTGCGACCGCCGATTTCCCCGACGCGGTAGGCCCGACGAGGACGACCGCCGGCTTCACCGACCGCGCATGAACAATCGATCGAGGTCCGCGAGCGTGAGCTGGAACCACGTCGGGCGGCCGTGGTTGCATTGGCCGGCGCGCTCGGTCGCCTCCATGTCGCGCAGCAACGCATTCATCTCGACGACGTCGAGGCTGCGGTTCGCCCGGACCGCGCCGTGGCACGCCATCGTGGCGAGCAGCTCGTCGCGCCGCGCGCCGAGCGCGCGCGAGCCGCCGAATTCGCGAATTTCGTGCAGGACCGCGCGCGCGAGCGCGGCGGCATCCGCGTCCTTGAGCGGCGCCGGGATGCCGCGCACGGCAAGCGTCGCCGGACCGATCGGCGATACGTCGAAACCCAGTGCATCGAGCGCATCGCCATGCTCCGCGACCGCGGCGACTTCGAGCGCTTCCGCGGCGAAGGTCGCCGGGACGAGCAGCGGCTGCACGGGCACGCGCTCGGCGAACGCCGCCTTCAGGCGCTCGTAGACGATCCGCTCGTGCGCCGCATGCATGTCGACGAGCACGAGGCCCGCACGATTCTGCGCGAGGATGTAGATCCCGTGCAGCTGCGCGATCGCGAAGCCGAGCGGATGCGCGTCGTCGTCGCGTTCCTCCGCGTCGCGGTCGGGTGCCATGTCGATGCGCGGCCGCTCGATCGCCCCGAAGAGACGTCGATAGAAAGCCGCGGGCTCCTCGGCGTCGAGCGGTATCGCGCGCTGTACGCCGGCCAGGAACGGACGCGACAGCTCGTGCTGCGTGTCGTCCGAGCGCAAACCGCGCGGCGGCAAGTGCGCGGCTGCGACACCGAGCCGCTCGGCGGCCGACACCGCCGGCTGCTCGCTCGCCGTCGTCGCGAGCGCCCGCTCCACCGCATGGCGGACGAACTGGTGGATCGCCCCCGCGTCGCGAAACCGCACTTCGGTCTTCTGCGGATGCACGTTCACGTCGACGCGCCGGGGATCGATCGAAAGCCACAGCGCGTACGCGGGCTGTCGCTCGTGATGCAGGATGTCGCGATACGCTTCGCGCAGCGCGTGCGCGAGCACGCGATCGCGCACGTAGCGCCCGTTGACGAACAGGTGCTGCGTCAGCGGGCCCGCCGCGGCGTACGCGGGCCGCACGGCAAAGCCCGCGAGTCGCACGTCGCCGGCATCGGCGTCGACTTGCGCGGCGTGCTGGACGAACGCGTCGCCGAGCAGCGCCTGGACACGCGCGCGCCTTCCTGCGGGTTGCAGCCGATGCACGGTGCGCGCATTGTGCGTCAACGTGAAGCCGACGCCGTCGTGCGCGAGCGCGATGCGGCGGAACGCCTCCTCGCAATGCGCCCATTCGGTCGCCTCGGTGCGCAGGAACTTGCGCCGCGCCGGCGTGTTGAAGTAGAGCTCCTCGACGGTCACCGTCGTTCCGCTCGCCAGCGCGGCCGGCGTCACGCCGCCGATCGTTCCTCCCTCGACCTCGATGCGCCACGCATGCGGCTTGCCTTGCGCGCGCGACGCGATCGCAAGGCGCGAGACCGCGGCGATCGACGCCAGCGCCTCGCCCCGAAAGCCGAGCGTGGCGATCGCCTCGAGATCGACGACGCTGGCGATCTTCGAGGTCGCGTGTCGCGCCACCGCGAGCGCGAGATCTTCGCGCGCTATGCCGGCGCCGTTGTCGGCCACGCGAATGCGCTTGACGCCGCCTCCGGCAATGTCGACGTCGATTTGCGTTGCGCCGGCGTCGAGCGCGTTCTCCAGCAGTTCCTTCAGCGCCCCGGCGGGACGCTCGACGACCTCGCCCGCGGCGATCTGATTGATCAGAAGATCCGTTAAGGCTCGAATCGCCCCCATTACCGTTTCAGCTTCTGTGCCCAGCGTGCATACACGCTGGCGGCGACTTCGTGCAGGTCCGCAATCCGCGCGTCGAGGTCGGCCGTGATTTCATCGCGCGTGTGCCGCGACGGGGTGCCGGGCTCGCCGATCTCGTCGGCTCCCGATCGACACCACGTCAAGACGAGCTTGCGCGTCATTTCGATGTGACACTGGAAGCCGATGTGCCGATCGTCGATCACGTAGCCCTGGTTCGGATTGAAGCCGTTGGTGAGCACGCGCGTGGCGCCCGGCGGCAGATCGAACACGTCGTAATGCCATTGAAACGGCACGAAGCGTTCGCGTCCGCCGAACCACGTCTGCGCGGCGCCGGGCTCGGTGGTGACGACGTCGATCCAGCCGATCTCCGGCACGCGGCTTTTCGACACCGTTGCACCGAGCGCCTGCGCGAGCAGTTGCCCGCCGAGGCAATGCCCGATGATCGGAACCTCGTGTGCGACGGCGTCGCGCAAGAGCCGCGACACCGGCTCGATCCACGGCAACGTCTCGTAGACGCTCATCGGGCCGCCCATCATGCCGACGCCCGCGAATGCGCGCGGATCCGCGGGGATGCGGTCGCCCGCGTCGACCGCCACCAATTGCCAAGGCAGCGACGCGGCGTCGAGCCAGTCGGCGAAATACGCCGGGCCTTCGGTCGGGCTGAAGCGGAAAATGGCGACGGGGCGCATCGGGAGTCAGGTAGCAGAGGACAGAGGACAGATGGCCCGAAACGCGCCGGCAACCGACGATGTCGGCCGCGCGTCGCTAGAATCTTACCAGTCGATCGTCGCGGAAGTTCGTTGGTGAGAAAGGTGCTTCGAACGCTTGGTGTCGTGGTCGCGCTCGTCGGTGCTCCCTGCGCGCTTGCCGACGATTTCATCGCGCCGCATTCGAATCTGCAGGCGGTCGGCATTCCGCCGATTCCCGCCGCGCTCGCCGCGAAGCTCGAGCCGTACACGCAATTCAAGCCGGCGACGGCGGTGAGCTGGCATCCGCTCGCGCGCGCGCTCGTCGTCGCGAAGCGCACCGGCAACACAACGCAACTGCATCGTGTCGACCGCCCGCTCGGCGCGCTCACGCCGATCACCGATTTCGCGGAGCCCGTCCGCTTCGGCCTGTGGTGGCCCAAGGCGCCCGACGTGTTCGTGTTCACGCGCGACGCCGGCGGCAACGAGCAGCGGCAGCTGTATCGGCTCGATCCGGGCAGCCGCGAGCCGGTGCTTCTCACCGATCCTTCCCGAAAGCACGACTTCGTGGCGCTCACGCACGCACGCGATCGCGCGCTGATCGCCTCGACTGCCCTCGACAAGACCGGCCGCGACGAGCATCCGACGACGACGCTCACGCTGCTCGATCCGTTGCATCCCGAAACGGCGCGAACGATTGCCACGCTCGACGGCACGGGCTGGGGCGACTACACGTTATCGTTCGACGATTGCAAGCTCGGCATGGTGCAATCCAAGTCGGTCAACGAATCGTACGTGTACGTGATGGACGTCGCGACCGGCGAAAAGCGCCGCGTGTTTCCCCGCGAAGGCGCCAGGCTTCGACGACTTATCTCGACGAGCGAGCTCGCGTTCGATCGCGCCGGCACGAGCCTCTTCCTCACCACCGACCGCGACGGGGAGTTCCACCGCCTCGCGCGTCTCGATATCGCCACCGGCCGCGTCGGCTATTTCGGCGCGCGCGGCGCATTCGATACCGACGTGCTGCGGCTCTCGCCCGACGGGCGAATGCTGGCGGTCATCACCAACGAGGCAGGCATCGGCGTGCTGCGGCTCTACGACGCGACGACGCGCAAGCCGCTCGCCCGTCCGGCGCTCCCCGTCGGGGACGTGGAGCGCCTCGTGTGGCACGAGAATTCGCGCGATCTCGCCTTCTCGATCGACAGCGCGCAAAGCCCGAGCGATGCATATTCGCTCGACGTGACGACCAATGCGTTGACGCGGTGGACCGAGACCCACGTGCCGGGCCTCGATGCGAACGCGTTTCGCAGCGCGCAGCCGGTGGCGTGGTCGAGCTTCGACGGCCGACGGATCACGGGCTTCATCATCCGCCCCCCGGCAAAGTTCGCCGGCAGGCGGCCGGTCATCGTCTCCATCCACGGCGGCCCCGAAGGACAGGCGCGCCCGGGCTTCATCGCGCGATGGAACTACTTCGTCGACGAACTCGGCATCGCGATCGTCTTCCCGAACGTGCGCGGCTCGACCGGATTCGGCAAGACGTTCGTCGCGCTGGACGACGGCATGCGGCGCGAAGATTCGGTGCGCGACATCGGAGCGCTGCTCGACTGGATCGGGCGCCAGCCTGACCTCGATGCTTCGCGCGTGCTGATCGAAGGCGGCAGCTACGGCGGCTACATGGCGCTGGCGGTGGCGACGCACTACGGCAAGCGCATCGCAGGCACGATCGACGTCGTCGGGATCGCCAATTTCGTCTCGTTCCTCGAGAACACCGAAAGCTATCGGCGCGATCTGCGCCGCGTCGAATACGGCGACGAACGCGATCCGGTGATGCGCGCGTTCCTCACCCGCATATCGCCGGTCGCCAACGCCGATCGGATCAGCGCGCCGCTGTTCGTCGTGCACGGAAAGAACGATCCTCGCGTCCCGTACACGGAAGCGGAGCAGATCGTCGCGGCTGCGCAGAAGAACGGCGTGCCGGTGTGGTACCTCCTCGCTGACAACGAGGGCCACGGCTACGTGCGAAAGGCGAACGCCGACTACCTGTTCTACGCGATGGTGAAGTTCGTGCGGGCATACGTCCTGCGCTGACCCAGTCGTCGACGAGGAGCCGGTGGCCGACACCCGTTTCCGTCACCAGGTGGCGCGGCCGCACCGGGTCCGCCTCGAGCTTGTCGCGCGTAGAACGCTTTTCTCACCGTCGAGTTTCGCGACGTCCCGTGGCTCGATTCGTCGCAACGCGTGACGTGCGAGCCGATCGCGAAGGACTGCTGGCGCGTCATCGCGCGCTGCCGCTCCTCGAGCGCCCGGACGTCGGCGAGGGGTTGGAGGCCTGCGCGGCAGAGGGGCTCGACACCGACCCGATGCAGGTTACGTACTTCCTGTCGCGCGAGAAGATCGTACCCGGCATCGCCGAGCGCGGCATCGATCGCTGGCGTGACCGCGTCTTCGCCGCGATGGCGCGCAACGCCGTCAGCGTCGGCGACTACTTCAACGTGCCGACCCATCGCCTGGTCGAGCTCGGCATCCGCGTCGAGATCTGACCTACATCCCGCGCGCGATGCGCGCGTACGCCGAGTGGTTGTGAATCGACTCGAAGTTCTCGGCCTCGACGGCGTAGCCGGCGACGCGCTTGTCGGCGCGAAGCCGCGCGGCCACGCCGCGCACCAGATCCTCGACGAAGCGCGGATTGTCGTACGCGCGCTCCGTGACGTATTTCTCGTCGGCGCGCTTCAGGAGCCCGTAGAGCTCGCACGACGCCTCCTCCTCCGCGATGCGCACGAGTTCGCCGACGCGCAGCGGCTCGCGCGGGCGAACGGCGACCGTGACGAGCGAGCGCTGGTTGTGTGCGCCGTAATCGGAAATCTCCTTCGAGCACGGGCAAAGCGACGTCACGGGTACCGAGACGCTGATCGTGCTCGTGAACTTGCCGTGCGCGAGCTCACCGGTGAGGCGCACATCGTAGTCGAGCAGGCTCGCCACACCGGACACCGGGGCGAGCTTGCGAATGAAGCACGGAAATGCAAGCTCGACGTAGCCGCCGGGCGCCGACAGCCGCGTGACGAGGTCGTCGACGAAGCCGCGCAGCTCCTCGACGGATAGCGGGACGCCCGCCGCCGCACGATCCTCGAGCAGCGCAACGAGGCGCGACATGTGCGTGCCCTTCTGCTCCTCGGGCAGCTCGACGTAGACGGCGCAGGTGGCCACGGTGGCATGCACGTCGTCGCCATCCTGGAACGAAAGCGGGTACCGCAGGCCGCGGATGCCGACGCGGTCGATCGCGATGTGCCGCTCGTCGCGCGTCGACTGGACGTCGGGGATCGGGATCAATCGGCTCGGCGTTTCGGGACGGTTCATGGGTTCAAGTGTGCCATAAGGGGAGCCCCACGCTCGGGGGGTTGTCGCCCTATTGGATGCGGCGTCCGGTCGCGCCGTTCCAGTGGCGCCGGGCCGCCCCAAGCCACGGGTCAGCCCCTCCGGGGGGAGCGAGCGACAAGGCCGCAGGACAGCCGAAGGCTGGCCCCGCGAAGCGGGATGCGGCGTAGCCGCACAAGCGAGCGCGGGGGTCCTTTCACGCGGCCGGTTTGGCCCAGCTCTCGGGCGTACGCTGCGCGAAGCGCTGATGGATCGACGCCGCGATGCCCTTCGCGTCGAGGCCCACGTGCGAAAGCAGCAACGCAGGGTCTCCGTGGTCGAGAAAGCGGTCGGGCAAGCCTAGATGCAGGATCGGCAGCGCGATCTTCTCCGCAGCGAGGAATTCGGCCACCGCGCTGCCCGCACCTCCGGCGATCACGTTCTCCTCGACCGTCACGAACGCGTCGTGCTCGAGGGCGAGCTTGCGGATCAGCTCCGAATCGAGGGGCTTGACGAAGCGCATGTTGGCGACGGTTGCATCGAGCTCCTCCGCTGCCGCCAGCGCCGGATACAGCAATTGCCCGAACGCGAGGATCGCGATCCGTTGGCCGCGACGCTTCGCGGTGCGCCGGATCTCGCCCTTGCCGATCGGGAGCGTCGTCAGCGCAGGCTGGATCGCGATGCCTGGACCGGTGCCGCGCGGATAGCGGACGGCGGACGGCGTGTCGAGATGAAATGCCGTCGTCAGCATCTGCCGCGTCTCGTTCTCGTCGGCGGGCGCCATCACGGTCGTGTTCGGCAGGCAGCGCAGATACGAGAGGTCGAAGGCGCCGATGTGCGTCGGCCCGTCGGCGCCGACGATGCCCGCACGATCGATCGCGAACATCACCGGCAGGTTCTGCAGCACGACATCGTGGATCAGTTGGTCGTACGCGCGTTGCAGGAACGTCGAGTAGATCGCGACCACGGGCTTCATGCCTTCGCAGGCGAGTCCCGCGGCGAACGTGACCGCGTGCTGCTCGGCGATGCCGACGTCGAAGTAGCGCTCGGGGAAACGATGCGAGAACTCGACGAGGCCGGAGCCCTCGCGCATTGCGGGCGTGATGCCGACGAGCCGCCGGTCGGCCTTCGCCATGTCGCAGAGCCACTCGCCGAAGATCTGCGTGTACGTCGGCTTGCCGCCGCTCTTCGGCACGATGCCGACCGCCGGATCGAACTTCGTCACGCCGTGATAGAGGATGGGGTCCTCCTCGGCGCGCGCGTAGCCGTAGCCCTTGCGCGTCACGACGTGCAGGAACTGCGGCCCGGTGAGATTGCGCAGGTTCGCGAGCGTCTTCACCAGCAGGTCGACGTCGTGGCCGTCGATCGGTCCGATGTAGTTGAAGCCGAACTCCTCGAACAGCGTGCCGGGCAGCACCATCCCCTTGACGTGCACTTCGGCGCGCCGGGCGAGCTCGTGGACGGGCCCGAACTTCGCGAGCACCTCCTTGCCGCCGCGCCGGACCGTGTTGTAGAAGCGCGATGCGAGCACCTTCGCGAGATAGTTGTTGAACGCGCCGACCGGTTCGGAGATCGACATGTCGTTGTCGTTCAGGATCACGAGCACGTTGGCGCCCTCGGCATTGTTGAGCGCCTCGAACGCCATGCCGGCGCTCATCGCGCCATCGCCGATCACCGCGACGACCTTGCGCGAATCGCCGGTGAGCTTTTTCGCCGCCGCCATGCCGAGCGCAGCCGAGATCGACGTCGACGAATGCGCGGTGCCGAAGGTGTCGTACTCGCTCTCGTCGCGCCGCGGAAAACCGCCCGGCCCGCCCCATTGGCGCAGCTTGTCCATGCGCGTGCGCCGGCCGGTGAGGATCTTGTGCGCGTACGTCTGGTGCCCGACGTCCCAGACGATCCGATCGCGCGGCGTATCGAACACGTAATGCAGTGCGATCGTGAGCTCGATCGTGCCGAGATTCGACGAAAGGTGGCCGCCGGTGCTCGCGACCGAGCGAAGCAGGAAGGCGCGGAGCTCGCGCGCGAGCTGGGGCAACTCGCCGCGGTCGAGCTTGCGCAGGTCGGCGGGCGAGTCGATCGTTTCGAGGAGTGGATAGCTATCCATGCGGTCTCATCGGTTGCGGAGCACGATCCAGTCGGCCAGTTCGGAAAGACGCGTCGCCCGCGACCCGAGCGGCGCGAGCGCCGCGTGCGCCTCACCACGCAGCCGCTCTGCCTCGCGGCGCGCGCCGTCGACGCCGTGGAGCGTGACGAAGGTCGGCTTGTGCTGCGCAGCGTCCTTGCCCGCCGTCTTGCCGAGCGACGCGCTCGAGCCCTCCACGTCGAGGACGTCGTCGACGACCTGGAAGGCGAGACCCGCGGCGACCGCGTAGCGGTCGAGCGCCGCGGTCTCGTTCGCGCCCGCGGCGCCGCTTCCGGCACCGAGCCGGACGGCGGCGCGGATCAACGCGCCGGTCTTCATTGCGTGCAGTTGGGCAAGCGAATCGGCGTCGAGTGCCCGCCCGGTGGCATCCAGGTCGAGCTGCTGGCCTCCGGCCATGCCCGCGCAGCCCGCCGCCTCGGCCAGAATCGCGCACGCCGTCCCCGCGCCGGCGCCGATTTCGGCGAGAACGGAGAACGCGAGCGACTGCAGTGCATCGCCCGCGAGCAGCGCGGTGGCCTCGTCGAACGCCACGTGGCAGGTGGGCTTCCCGCGGCGCAGCGAATCGTCGTCCATGCACGGCAGGTCGTCGTGCACCAGCGAATAGGCGTGGATGAGCTCGACCGCGGCCGCGCCGGCGTCAGCGCGTTCGACGCTCCCCCCCGTTGCTTCCGCCGCGGCATAGACGAGGAGCGGCCGTACGCGCTTGCCGCCACCGAGCGTCGCGTAACGCATTGCCGCGGCGAGCCGGCCCGCGATCGCGTCTTCGCCCGGCAGCACACGTTCGAGTACGCCTTCGATACGCTGCTGGCGCTCGCGCGCCCAGTCGACGAAGGACGGCATGCGTCAGGAAACGTCCTGCCGAGCGGGGACCGCGGCTGCTGCACGCAGGCTCGAGCGCGCACTACGCATCGTCGGTTTCCGGTGGCGAGAACGGCTGCAGCACGCCGCGCTCGAGCACTCGCACCTGCTGTTCGGCGTCCTTCAACGCGGCCTGGCAATACGCGAGCAGCTCCGCACCGCGCTTGTAGGCTGCGAGCGAATCGGCGAGCGGCAGCTCGCCGCTTTCCATGCGCGTGACGAGCGATTCGAGCTCGGCGAGCGCCGCTTCGAAACTGGACGGGGATTCGGGTGTCTCGGACATGTCGGCTCGCGTTGCCGGCGCGTAATACGGCGACACGATCGAGAAGGTTTCGATCGATTGTACCCGAGCGGTTCGTACCTTGACCCCCGGCCGGAAGACCCCATATACTGGCCGGTTTTGACGATGCGGCCTCGAAGGTCACGAGTTTTGTGATCTTTCGCGAATTCCTTCGCGTGGCCGACTTAGCAAAGCGGTCCGGACGCGAGGCATGAGGGCAGACTCCCTCGTCGCCACGCCGCGCGAGCCTGCGATGAGCGTTGCGTCGTGCGCACGTCGCGTCCGGGTTGTTGGGTTGGGTTGGCGTTTCACGCCTGAAAGGATTGGCCTCATGTCGGATCTCTCCACTGCCGCGCAATTGCGGCATGCGGTGTCACAGCTCCCCGCGAGCTGGTACTGCGATCCCGCAATCCTCGACGCCGAGCGCGCGCAGCTCTTCGCGCGCGCGCCGGGCTACGTCGGCCATGCGCTGATGGCGCCCGAGCCGGGCGACTATCAGGTGCTCGCCGCGCGCGACAATGCGCAGGCGCTCGTCCACGGGCCGAAAGGCATCGAGCTCCTGTCGAACATCTGTCGCCACCGGCAGGCGATCATGCTCACCGGCAAGGGCAAGGCACAGAACATCGTCTGCCCGATCCATCGCTGGACGTACGACTTGCAAGGCAAGCTCCTCGGCGCGCCGCACTTCCCGAACCCGCCGTGCGCAGAGCTCGGCCGCTCGCCTCTTTCCAACTGGAAGGGTCTGCTGTTCGACGGCCCGCGCGACGTCGCGCGCGATCTCGCGAGCCTGTCGCTCGACGACATCGACTTCGCCGGCTACGTGCTGAACCGCATCGACCTGCACGAGTGCAACTACAACTGGAAGACGTTCCTCGAGGTGTACCTCGAGGATTACCACGTCGAGCCGTTCCATCCGGGGCTCGGGCAGTTCGTCACGTGCGACGACCTGCGCTGGGAGTTCGCGCCATGGGCGTCGGTGCAGTTCGTCGGCGTGAACAACGGCCTCGCCCGCGCGGGCACGCGCACGTACGAGCGCTGGCACAAGGCGGTGCTCGATTACTACCGCGGGCAGTCGCCGAAACACGGCGCGGTGTGGCTCACGTACTACCCGAACATCATGGTGGAGTGGTACCCGCACGTGCTCGTCATCAGCACGCTGATCCCGAAGGCGGTCGACAAGACGCTGAACGTCGTCGAGTACTACTATCCCGAGGACATCGCGCTCTTCGAGCCGGAGTTCGTCGCCGCGGAGCAGGCTGCGTACGAGGAGACGGCGCGCGAGGACGACGAGATCGCCGAACGGATGGACGCGGGACGCAAGGCGCTGTACGCGCAGGGCCGCAGCGAGGTGGGACCGTACCAGTCGCCGATGGAAGACGGCATGCAGCATTTTCACGAGTTCTATCGGCGCGAGATGGAACACCGTCTCGTTCGCTGCTGACATGCCCCGCGAACGTCGAGCTTCGCCACGCGCGCCCGGCGCGCCCGCTGCGGCCCCGACGTATGGCACGCTGATCAGCACCGCGGACCTCGCAGCGCGGCTATCGGACCCGTCGCTCGTTGTCGTCGACGTGCGGCACGAACTGCGCGATCCGCAGGCCGGCGAGGCCGCGTACGTCGCAGGCCACCTTCCCGGCGCGCGCTTCGCGCACGTCGACCGCGATCTCTCCGCACCGACGACCGGGCGCAACGGCCGCCATCCGCTGCCGACCCCCGAAGCGACCGCCGAGGTGTTCGGCCGGCTCGGCATCAATGCGAAGAAGCAGGTCGTCGCCTACGATCAAGGCGATGGCATGTACGCTGCGCGCCTGTGGTGGATGCTGCGCTGGCTCGGCCACGACAAGGCTGCCGTGCTCGACGGGGGTTTCGGCAAATGGCAGCGCGAAGACCGGCCGGTGGTGACGGACGTACGGCCGTTCGAGCGAACGACGTTCGTCCCCGGGCCGGTGCGCGCGACGGTGAATGCGACCGGCGTCGCGGCGAGCATTCCGCGGCACGACCTGGTGCTGCTCGACGCGCGCGCCGCCGAGCGCTACCGCGGGGAAGTCGAGCCGATCGATAACGTCGCCGGCCACATTCCCGGTGCACTCAATCGACCTTCGTCGCGCAATGTCGGCGCAGACGGCACGTTCCGCGCGCCGCGCGAACTCCGCAGCGAATTCGATGCGATGCTCCATGGGCGCCGCGCGGAGGACGTCGTGCACTACTGCGGCTCCGGCATCTCGGCGTGTCACAACGTGCTGGCGATGGCGATCGCGGGCTACCCGCTGACCCGTCTCTACCCGGGCAGCTGGAGCGAGTGGAGCGCGGATCCGAAGCGGCCGATCGCGCGCGGCCAGGTCTAGCGGCCGTCGAAGCAGGCCGGCGCAGCCGCCGACAACCGGCGTTTTTCCCGCTGCGTTTCGCTGGCAGCATGGCGGCACGCCCCACCATGCCGGAGGTCTCCATGCGAAACGGAATGAGCCTTGTCGTTGCCGCCACCCTGGCGATGGCGCCGCTATCCACACCCGCTGCCGCCGGCTTGTTTCGAGCCTATCTGTCGGCGGCGAGCGGCAACGACGCGAACGACTGCACGTTGAATCGACCGTGCCGACTGCTTCCCAGGGCGCTCGCCGCGGTCGCGGACGGCGGCGAGGTGTGGATCGTCGATTCGGGAAACTTCAACACCGCCCAGGTGAACGTCGATAAATCCGTGACGATACTTGCGGTGCCGAGCGCGCAGGGCAGCCTCGTCGCGACCGGCGGAGCCGACGCGCTTTTCGTCAACACCGCCAGCGTCAGAGTAACGCTTCGCCACTTGATCGTCGTTCCGCTCGGTGGCGCGTTGGACGGTGTCGGATTCGCACAGGGTGCCGAACTCAACGTGTTCGACTGCGACATTTCGGGAATGCAGCAAAGTGGCATCGCCGCGTACGACGTCGCGGCGAAGGTCACCGTGAGCAACACCACGGTGCGGGCGAACGGCAATGGGATCTACACGCGCGGGCCCGTCGTGGCATCGCTCGACCATGTGCAGAGCGTCGGCAATACCAACGGCGTCTTCGCGGACGCCGGCTCGGTGATTACCGTGACGAACAGCGTGATTGCGCACAATGCGAGCGTCGGCGCCGTCGCGCAAAGCGGCGCGGTGGGAGCGCAGCTCGTCGTGCGCGGCAGCAGCATCGTCGACCAGCCGCAGGGTCTCTTCGCGTCCGGCAACAACACGGCGAAGGCCGTCGTCGTCACCAGCGCCAATACGCTCGTCAACAACCAGACGCCGTTCGCATTCGCAGGCTCGCTCGCCACGATTGTCACCATGCAGAACAACGATGCGGCGTTCTACATGCACCTCACGACGCCGGGTTACGCTCTCACGCCCAACGGCTCGGCGATTTGAGCGGTCCTCATCTATAGCGACCAGCTCGCCAGCGTCTCGTAGCGCACCCCTCCCGATCCCGATTTTGATTCCATCAGCGAGAAGGCGTCGACGTCCCAGGTGACGGGGTCGACGATCTCCTCGAGCCTGCGCCCGTGCACGCGCCGCGCGAGCGAGACATGCGGCCTGAACACGCGCGCGTCGTAGGGCACGTCCTCGTTGCGCAATGCGTCGCCGAGCGCGGCCGCGAGCGAAATCAGCTGCGGTGGTGGATGCGACGGTCCGAGCCAGGCGATGCCGGAACGCCTGAAGCCACCTAGCGTGTCGAGCGTGAGCCGAAACGGCTCGCCACGCACCGCCGCTCCGGCAGCATGCAGATCACGCATGCGCGACCCCGACCAGGCGCCGACGAAGGCGAGCGTCAGGTGCATGTTGTCGGCGGGCACCGGCCGCCCCTTGACACGCAGCGCAATCGAGCGCGCGAGATCGGCGAGCGCCGCCTGCGTGGCAGGCGGCGGAACGATCGCGAAGAAGACGCGCGCGGCGGGCTCGGCGGGACTGGCCATGGGGCAGGGCCAGCATACTGCAGTCCTCGCCGAGCCGCATCGCGCTTCGCATGTCAATTCAGCACGAAATCGACGAGCCGCTGCGCGCTCCCCGTCCAGGTGAACGTCTGCGATGCGGGCGACGACGTCTTGTAGCCCTTCGGTATGTGACGTCGACGCTGTATCGCGCGCCTGTTACGAGCGATGCCGTGTCGAGGTAGTAGAAGCCGACCGCGTCGGTGGTGGCGGTCGCGATCACCGTCTTCCCGCTGCGCAGGTTGACGATTCTGCCCGCGACGCCGGCATCGG
>DASTGT010000027.1:0-17047 GCA_035718935.1 Casimicrobiaceae bacterium | reverse complement strand
CACCCCCCCCACACCCCTCCGACACCATGAAGCTCTCGGTCCTCGACCAGTCCACGTCCGCGGACGGCGCGAGCCCGCACGTCGCGATCCAGGAGACGCTCGCGCTCGCGCGACATTGCGACGCGCTGGGGTATCACCGCTACTGGCTCTCCGAGCATCATTCGAGCGACAGCATCGTCGGCACCGCGCCGGAGATCCTCGTCGCCGCGATCGCCGCCACGACGACGCGCATCCGTGTCGGGAGCGCCGGCGTGATGCTGCCGCACTACTCGGCGCTGCACGTCGCCGAGCAGTTTCGCGTGCTCGAGGCGATCGCACCGGGTCGCATCGACCTCGGCGTGGGTCGTGCGCCGGGCTCCGACCGGTTGACCGCGTTCGCGCTCAATCCCTACGAGAACGCAGCGGAGGAATTTCCGCGGCAGGTGGTCGACCTGCGCGCCTGGGTCTGCGGTGAACCGCTCGACGAAGGTCATCCGTTCGCCGCGATCAAGGCGCATCCGCAGGGACCGACGTGCCCGGAAATGTGGATCCTCGGCAGCTCCGATTACGGTGCGCAGCTCGCCGCGCACCTGGGATTGCCTTATTCGTTCGCGTACTTCTTCACCGAAGGACGGGGCGCCGCGGAAGCGCTGTCGCTCTACCGTCGAAACTACCGGCCGAGCGCACGCTATCCCACGCCGCGTGCGACCGTGTGCGTGTGGGCACTTGCCGCGGACACCGACGACGAAGCGCGGTGGCTCCTGAAGACCCGCGAGCATTGGCGCGTCGGTTTCGAGCGCGGCGAGCGCAAGCAGCTCGTCACGCCCGAATACGCCGACGCGTATCCATACGACGCCACGGCGCGAAACGTGATCGAGGCGTTGCGGCGCAAGGCGATCGCCGGCACGGCAACCACGGTCGCGTCGCGCCTTCGCGACGTCGCACGAGAACTCGATCTCGAGGAGCTCGTCGTCGTCACGTGGACGCACGACGCCGCGGCGCGCCATCGCTCGTATGAACTGATCGCGCAGGCGTTCGACCTTGCGAATTCCGCTCGCTTGACCGCCTGATGCGCCGGGGGTAGCGTCCGTCTCCCCGCGGTCGCACACGAGGAACGCGCCCGCGCAACTTCGGGAGATCGTCATGCGCCATCGATTCGCCTCGCTTGCTGCGTGCTCGATGATCGCGTTCTTCGCCGGGCTGCCGCTTTGCAACGCGGTCGCACGCGCCCAGTCACCCGAACGTGGCGCCGACGCGCTGCTCGCGATCGACGAGAACCGCGCGAGCGTCGTCGAGCGCGTCGTGGCGACGTGGGGCGCCGCGCTCGCTCGGTCGCGCGAAGCGGTTTCCATCGACGAGCTGCGGACACGCCTGATGAGCCTCCGCGCGGACCGATTGCTGGCTGCACGCCTCGCCGGGAGTGAAGAAGGCTTGCGCGCGGCGATCGGATTCACGTCGACCATGGCCAAGCCGACGATCGTGCAGACGAAGGCGTTGGGTGACCTCGGGGCCGACGTCGTCTATACGCCCGTTACGCCATGCCGGCTCGTCGAGACGCGCGGGACCTTCGCCGCCGTCTACCAAGGGGATGGCACGCCCTCGCACGCGCCCGTGCCGTTCGCCCCCAATGAGATCCGCAACTACGTCGTGCAAAGCGGTAATGGCGTGTGCACTTCGCAATTGCCGGCGGGATTGAACCCGAGTGCGGTGCAGCTGCAGGTGTTCGGCATGCCGACGACGAGCGTGTCGGGCGACATCGAGATTCTCCCGCAGGGCGCAGCGTTCGGCAGCACGGCGACGATGGTCTACGTCGGCACGATTGCGTTCAACACGGTGTCGACGGCAGCGCGGATCAACACGAGCAACGACCAGATCAGCGTGCAGGTGCGCGGCGGCGGCGCCAACGTCGCGATCGACGTGGTGGGCTATTTCGCTCCACCGAGTGGCAACGGAGGCAAGTACTTCGTGCAGGGTGGCAATGCCTTCGGGACGACCGCGCTGCTTGGCACGGCGGACAACTCTTCGCTCGACCTGCTGCTGGCCGGGATCCCGGTGATCCGATTCGAGCCGACGACGGACACCCCGAACATCGTCGCGGGCAACGCCCAGAACGTCGCCGGGCCGAGCTTCTACGGCCAGACGATCGCGGGTGGAGGCTCCGCCGGGCAATGCAGCGCGAGCACGCGCGGCGGGACCGTTCCCTGCCGCAACGAGACGGCGAGCTACATGGCCACGGTCGGCGGCGGTGTGGCCAACCTCGCGTCCGGCGACTCGTCGACGGTCGCCGGCGGCAGTCTAAACGCCGCAAGCAACAGCGACGCAACCGTGTCCGGCGGCGTTGCGAACGTGGCGAGCGGATTGGACGCAACCGTGGCCGGAGGTTTCGGGAACGTCGCAAGCGGCAGTAACGCGATGGTCGCCGGCGGGTCCTCGAACGTCGCGAGCGGGTTCGACAGCTTCGCCGCCGGGAGTCACGTGCTCGCCGATCAGTCGCAATGCGCCGTCTTCGGCTTCTTCGCCTCCAACGGTGTCGCGAACTGCAAGGGCCTCGGCAACATCATTCGGCTCATGGCCAACCACGGTTTCAGCGTCGATTGGGGCCCTGCGAACGGCAACGGCGGCGGCACGTGGTGGGTCGAGATCAACGACATCACGCCGTGCCGGCCGATCAACACGTACACGAATGCCTATCTGTCGTGCAGCGGCGTGTGGACCAGCAACTCCGATCGAAACAAGAAGGAGAATTTCACGACCATCGATCCGCTCGCGGTGCTCGCGAAAGTGGTCGCCCTCCCGGTCACCCGCTGGAACTACAAGGCGGAGCCCGGCGTTTCGAGGATCGGGCCGATGGCGCAGGACTTCCACGCGGCGTTCGATCTCGGCCCCGACGACCTGACGATCGCCCAGACCGACGAATCGGGCGTCGCATTCGCGGCGATCCAGGGATTGCATGAGCTCATGCGCACGAAGGACGACGTGATCGCACGTCAAGCGCAGCGGCTCGACGTCCAGCAGCAGAGGATCGACGACCTCGAGGCGCGCCTTTCGCGGATCGAAGCGGCGAGCGTCGCCGCGCACCCCGTTCCGGCGTTTCTGCCAACGCGGCGGTAGGCGTTACTCGCCGGCGTTCCTTGCGCTACACTCGCCGACCGGCGCGGGGGCGTCCTCCCGCACTTTCGAGGGAACGGGACAAAACATGAGGATTTCGAAGCTTCTGCGCGGCGTGCTGCCCGCGCTGCTGTTCGCCTTGCCGCTCGCCGCCAAGGCGCAGGGCGAGCTCGTCGTCTATTGCACCGTGCAGGAGGAGTGGTGCCGGCCCATGGTCGCCGCGTTCGAGAAGAAGTTCGGCATCAAGGTGCTGATGACGCGCAAGAGCGCGGGCGAGTTCTACGCGCAGATCAAGGCCGAGGCGGCGAACCCGCGCGGTGACATCTGGTGGGGCGGCACCGGTGACCCGCATCTTCAGGCGGCCGAGGAAGGACTGACCGAGCCATACAAGTCGCCGATGCTCGCGCAATTGAACGACTGGGCGGTGCGGCAGGCCGAGCAATCGCACTATCGCACGGTCGGCATCTACATGGGCGCGCTCGGCTACAGCTACAACACCGAGCAGCTCAAGAAGCGCAACCTGCCCGAGCCCAAGTGCTGGTCCGATCTCCTGAATCCCGCGTTCAAGGACGAGATCCAGGTCGCGAATCCGAATTCGTCGGGCACCTCGTACACGATGCTCGCGACGCTCGTGCAGATCATGGGCGAGGACAAGGCGTTCGACTACCTGAAGAAGCTGCACAAGAACGTCAACCAGTACACGAAGTCGGGCGCCGCGCCCGCGCGCGCCGTCGCGACGGGTGAAAGCCTGATCGGCATCACGTTCCAGCACGACGCGGTCGTGCAGGCGGTGAATGGCGCGCCGGTCAAGATCGTTTCGCCGTGCGAAGGCACCGGCTACGAGATCGGCAGCCAGAGCATCATCAAGGGCGCGAAGAACATGGAGAACGCCAAGAAGTGGTACGACTGGGCGCTCACACCCGAAGCGCAGGAGATCGGCGCGAAGGCGAAGGTGTCGTACCAGGCGCCGTCGAACAAGAACGCGCCGATGCCCGAGCACGCGCCGAAATTCTCGGAGATCAAGCTCATCAACTACGACACGGCGAAGTACGGCTCGTCGGCGGAGCGTACGCGCCTCCTGCAGAAGTGGGACAAGGAAGTGTCGACGCTGCCGAAGTAACGAGCAAGTCGGTGTCGGACACGTGTCAGACACGTGTCTGACGTGTCTGACACTATGGCGACACACCTCACCGCGGCGCGCCTGCCGGCTCCGAATACCGGCGTCGCGCCGCGTGATGTTCCGACGCCGCTCGCGGCGGGCATCGCGTTTGGGGCATTGGCGGTGTTGCCGTGGGCGCTCGACGGTGGCGCGAGCGCGTTCGGTTTGATCTCGGGACAGGGCGCGGCGAAATGGCCGCAGTACGCGCCGATCGCCTCGCTCGTCCCCGTCGTCGTCGCCGCGCTCGCCGTGCTCGTCTCGTCGTGGCTCGGCTCGACTCGCATCACCGCGGTTGCCGCCGGTATCGGCGTCGCATGGGCGTTCGCGCAGGGCTTCCACGCGGGCACGAGCGGACCTGCCTTCGGCGTCGGCGCGACGGTCGCGCTCGCCGCGCTCACCGTCTGCCTCGCGCGTGCGCTCGCGCGGCTCGGTCTCTTCGCGGGCAATGCGACGATCGCCACGATCGTCGTCACGATCGGCGTGCTGCTGCTGCTTTTCATCTTCTACCCGATCGGGAGCGCGCTCGTCGCGGCGTTCCAGGACGCGAAGGGCCACTTCGCCCCGCAACTCGTCGGCGAGCGGCTGCTGACCGCGGACATCTGGGGCCTCGGCTGCCTGGGCGGCGGCACGCGCTGCGGCGTGGCGATCAACTCGGCGCTGCTCGCGTCGATCGTCGGCGTGCTGTCGACGCTGCTCGGCCTCGCGCTCGCGCTCGTCGTTCAGCGCGGCGGCGCCCGCTACGCGGGTCTCATGAAGCTCATGTCGGTGCTGCCGGTGATCACGCCGCCGTTCGTCGTCGCGCTCGCGCTGGTCGTGCTGTTCGGTCGAACCGGCCTCATCACGAGCTGGCTCGAAGTGATCGGCATCCCGCGCTCGCGCTGGATCTACGGATTGCCCGGCGTTGCCATCGCACAGCTCATCACGTTCACGCCGATCTCGTTCATGCTGCTGCACGGCGCGCTGCACGCCATCAGCCCGGCGCTCGAGGAGGCGGCGCAGACGCTGCGCGCGACGCGGGCGCGCGTGTTCCGCACCGTCACGTGGCCGCTTCTGCGTCCCGCGCTCGCCAACGCGTTTCTGCTCGCGGCGGTGGAGAGCCTGGCCGACTTCGGCAATCCGATCGTGCTCGCCGGCAACTTCGAGGTGCTGTCGACGAAGATCTTCTTCGCGGTCGCCGGTGCGCAATACGACGCGGGCCGTGCCGCGGTGCTCGCGATCGTGCTCCTCGCGTTGACGCTGCTCGCATTCTTCCTGCAGCAGCGCTGGATCGGCCGCGCGTCGTACGTCACGGTCACCGGCAAGGGCGACGGCGGCGCACCCGCTCAACTGCCGCGCCGGCTGTGGCTCGCATGCTTCGCGATCGCCGCCGCGTTCATCGTATTCACGCTGATGTGCTACGCGGTCATCGCGACGGGCGGATTCGTGCGCGACATCGGCCGCGGTGACATGACGCCGTCGTTTGGCCACTTCCTCGACGGCTTCCGCATCGAGGGCACGACGCACGGGCTCTTCTTCAGCGGCTCGGCGTGGGACAGCTTCTTCACCACGATCGAAGTCGCGCTCGTTTCGGCGCCGCTCACCGCGATCGTGGGCCTGCTGTCTGCCTACGTCGTCACGCGTCATCGCTTCGCCGGGCGCCGCGCGTTCGAGTTCCTGACGCTCGTGAGCTTCGCGGTGCCGGGCACCGTCATCGGCGTGTCGTACATCGTGGCGTTCAACGTCCCGCCGCTCGAGTTGACCGGCGGCATGGCGATCCTCGTGCTGTGCTTCGTGTTCCGCAACATGCCGGTGGGCGTGCGCTCGGGCGTCGCTGCGCTGGCCCAGGTCGACAAGACGCTCGACGAGGCGTCCTCCACGCTGCGCGCTTCGACGTGGCGGACGCTGACGCGCATCGTCATGCCGCTGTTGCGCTCGGCGATCCTCGTCACGCTGGTGTTCAGCTTCACGCGCGCCATGACGGCGGTGAGCGCGGTGATCTTCCTCGCCACCGCCAAGTACAACCTGTCGACCGTCTACATCATCAATCGCGTCGAGGCGGGTGAGTATCCGCTTGCGATCGTGTACTCGACGGTGCTGATGCTCTTCATGCTCGCCGTGCTCCTGATCATGCAGAAGCTCATCGGCGAGGCGCGCCTCGGCCGCCGCCCGGCGGGCGTCGTCATTGCGGCACAATGACGAGACCAAGGATCCGGACGGAAACCGCCATGGCAGGTCTCGGCAGCAACGCGGCAGGCGGCGTGGTGTTCGACCGCGTCACCAAGCGCTACAACGACGTCGTCGCCGTCGACGACGTCTCGTTCGAAGTGCGTCCGGGCGAGCTCGTGACGCTGCTCGGGCCGTCGGGATGCGGCAAGACGACGACGCTGCGCATGGTGGCAGGCCTCGAGCCGGTCACGAGCGGGCGCATTCACATCGGCGGCGCCGACGTGACCGATCGAGCGGCGAACGAGCGCAACGTCAGCATGGTGTTCCAGTCGTACGCGCTGTTTCCGCACATGAGCGTGCTCGACAACGTCTGCTACGGGCCGCTGTCGAGCGGCATGGGCAAGGCGAAGGCGCGCGAGCTCGCTCATGCGAAGCTCGCGATGCTCGGCCTCGCCGGCCTCGAGCAGCGCTTGCCGTCCGAATTGTCGGGTGGCCAGCAGCAGCGCGTCGCGGTCGCTCGCTCGCTCGTTCTCGAGCCCGCTGTCCTGCTCTTCGACGAGCCGCTGTCGAACCTCGACGCGAAGCTGCGTCGACGTGTGCGTCAGGAGATCCGCGAGTTGCAGCAATCGCTCGAGCTCACCGTCATCTATGTGACGCACGACCAGGAGGAGGCGCTCGCGGTCTCCGACCAGGTGATCGTGATGGATCGCGGGGTGATTGCCCAACAGGGCAGTCCCGCGGAGCTCTACGACTCGCCGCGCAGCCGTTTCCTCGCCGACTTCATCGGCGACGCGAATCTCGTGACCGGCGAACTCATCCACGACGCGAGCGGGCAGGTGTTCCGCGCGAACGACGTGAGCGTGCCCGTGCGCGCGCGCGACGTCCCGGCGGGCCCGGCGACGCTCGCCGTGCGCCCGCACCGGCTGATCCTCACACCTGCTGGCGCCGGCCTGTTGCCGGCCGAATGCCGCCGTGCCGCGTATCTCGGCAGTCGCGTCGAATACGTGCTCGGCACGCCGTGGGGCGATCTGCTCGTGTTCGACGCCGGCGTCAACTCGCCGCTGGCGCGCGGCGACAGCGCCGGCGTCGAGTTCCGGCCGGAGGACGCGATCGTGCTCGCCGGCCACGCGTGACACCTCCGACACTCCTCCGACACGTGTCGGAGGAGTGTCGGAGGTGCGTAACCAATGAGGAGGAGCGCGATGCAGCGCAAGAGGGCCACCGACTTCCCGCAGGAAGTCCTCGGCATCTTCGACGACTACGTGCACGGCGAGATCGGCCGGCGCGAATTCATCGACCGCGCCGCGAAATTCGCGGTCGGCGGCATGACGGCGGCCGCGATGCTCGAATCCCTCAGGCCGAATTACGCATTCGCGCAGCAGGTGCCGAAGGACGACAAGCGCATCCACGCGGAATACCTGACGTACCGCTCGCCGAAGGGCTCCGGGACGATGCGTGGATATTTCGTGAAACCGGCGAACGCTGCGGGCAAGTCGCCGGGCGTCGTCGTCATTCACGAAAACCGCGGCCTCAATCCGTACATCGAGGACGTCGCGCGGCGGCTCGCGATCGAGAACTACGTCGCGTTCGCCCCCGACGCGCTCACGCCGGTGGGCGGCTATCCGGGAAACGACGATCAGGGGGCGAGGCTCTTCGCGAGCCTCGACGCGACGAAGCGCACCGAGGACCTACTCGCCGCGGTCCCGTTCCTCGCATCACGTCCGGAGTGCAACGGCAAGGTCGGCGCCGTCGGCTTCTGCTTCGGCGGAGGCATCGTCAACACGATGGCGGTGCACTTTCCGGATCTCGTCGCGGCCGTTCCGTTCTACGGCCCGCAGCCGAGTGCCGCCGACACGGCGAAGATCAAGGCGGCCCTTCTGATCCACTACGCCGGCCTCGACGAGCGCCTCAACGCGGGCTGGCCCGCGTGGAAGGAGGCGCTCGACCGCAATCACGTGCGCTACGCCGAATACACGTACCCCGACGCCAACCACGGTTTCCATAACGACACGACGCCGCGCTACGACGAGGCCGCCGCGAAGCTCGCGTGGTCGCGCACCCTCGCGTTCTTCGACCAGTACCTGCGTCACTGAGCGAGCATCGATTCGCCGAGCACCTCGCGCAGTGCGCGCGCGGTCGCTCGGCGCATCTCGACCGGAAGCGCGCCGTTGCGCGCATGGTGCTGGTTCACTTCGAGCTCGATGCCGACGTACGCGTCGCCGTCGAAGCGCTTGCGCAGCCACGACGTCAAGCCGTCGCTTCGTCCGAGGTACGGAAAATTACGCCGCACGACGAGCCCCGGAAGCGCCTCCGACAACGTGCGCTGCCAGTGCGCGCAGAATTCGCGCTCGTATCCACGCGCCGGGTCGTAGAGAAGGCCGATGTCGCCGCAGCGGATCGTCCCGTCGAGCGCGGGGGTGAACGAATGCGACGACACGTGCAGCACGCGTCGTCCGGCCATCACTTCGCGCTCGACGTGCGTTTCGACCCGCGATCGATAGGGGACGTAGTAGTCGCGCGTCACTTCGTCGCGAATCGCGCGCGGCGCGCCGCGCATGATCGGCGACATGCGGAACTGTCGCCCCGGCGACCGGTTCAACTCGACGAGCAGTCGACTCGTCGTCGACGCGACGAGCGGCGCGTCGAGCGCGCGGGCGAGCGTCTTCGCCATCGACAGCGCGCCGGGATCGTAACCACGGTGCGACGCGAGCAGCGCTTCGAACCCGGTGAACAACGCCTCGTAGCGCTCGGGAATCGCGTTGCCGCCGTGCTCGCACGTCACCAGGCACGACCAGCCCGGAGGGTCGCGTCGCCGCAAGTGGCTTGCGGCCCCTACGCCTCGCCGTGAAACATCCGCCCTTCGTGCAGACATCGGCAAAGCTCGCCGTACACGGCGTGCAGGCGAGCACGCTCCGGTGAGGCGCCGGTCGCGCGCAGGATGCGGCGCGCCAGCGGGCCTTCGTGAAGGATCACCTCGAGCGCCGGTTGCCACCACGCACGCCCGTTCGACGCCTCGAGCAGCAGCGGCATCCAGACGTCGCGCGCCGTACAGCGCTGCGCCGGCATCCCGAGCGCGTGCAGGTAATCGGGATCGTCGATCACCGCCATGTCGGCGTCGCGGATCGTCGCGAGCAGCACCGCTTCGAGCGTCTCGGTCGCGACGGCCTGCTGCTCGTCGAGCGGCGCATAGCGCTCGTCGTAGAGCGTGTGCACCACCGCGCGCGTCGCCGCCGCGATCGCGAGGTCGACGTGCGGGCACTCCTGCGCGTCGATCACTCGGATCTCGATCGCGCTTCGGTCGAAGCGCGCGATGGCGCCGCGCGAATTCAGCCACTCGTGCGCGAGCACGCCGTCGGCGTCGTGCCGCGCGATCTCGTCGTACATCGGCCGCAGCACCTTCGCGTCGTACTCGGCTTGGGTTTCGACGGTCTCCGGAACGACGCGACCGACGACGCTTGGCGTGATCCGGCAGTTGTTGCGATACGCCTCGAGGCGAAAGTCGAGCAGTCCCGTCGGCCGTCCCTCCGCGATCGGCGAACTCGCCGCGAGCGCCGGAAGCAGCGGCACGATCAGGCGGACGGCCGCGTGCAGTCTCGCGAATTCGCCGTCGCCGGCGAACGGCAGGTTGACGTGCATGCTCTGCAGGTTCGCCCAGCCGTGGCTGCGGCAGTCGTAGATGCGGTCGTACGTGCGATAGATCTCGCCCTCCCAGAGCGTCGCTTCGCGCGCGGGATCCATCCACGGGTGCATCGCCGTCGGCATCAGCCGCGCGCCGTATTCGGCGAGCAGCGCGTCGGCGGCGCGAATCTCGGCCTGGAATCGCGGGATGAGCGGGGCAAGCGTCGGTGCCGGCTCGCGGTTCTTCACCTCGACGACGTGGCGCACGAGTTCGTTCGACCAGCCCATCGGCCCGCGCTCCACCTCGGCCGTTTCGTGGCCCGCGAAGCTTGCGAGCAGGCGCTCGGCGATGGGTCGGACGTCCAGCGAGTCGCGATCGACGATCATGTACTCGAGCTCGATGCCCGCGGCGGTGAATGCCGGAATCGGCAGCGGATGCTCACCCTGCCGCGCAGTCGCGTCCTCGTTGCGCGGGACGCGCGCCGACGCTGAATCTACGTCGTCGTGCGGCGGCGTTCCTGGATCCGTCGCAGGAAAACGCCCATCACCTCCCGGTAGAGGGCGTCCTTCAGCACGCCATCCTCGTTGTCCGTGTCGAGATTCGGGTTGTCGTTGACTTCCATGACGTAGCATTGCTGGCCGTCCTGCTTGAGATCGACGCCGTAGAGTCCGTCGCCGATGAGGTTGGCCGCGCGCACCGCCGTGCGCACGACGATCTCGGGAGCTTCCCCGACCGAGAGTGCCTGCGTCGATCCTTCGAGCGTGCGCCCCGGCTCGCGTTTGACGACTTGCCAGTGCCCGGGCGCCATGAAGTACTTGCAGACGTAGAGCGGCCGCCGGTCGTAGACGCCGACGCGCCAGTCGAACTTCGTCGGCAGCCACTCCTGCGCGACGACCAGATCCGACTTGGCGAAGAGCCGCTCGCAGACGTCACGCACCGCGTCGGCGGTCTCGAGCTTCGCGACGCCGAGCGAGAAGGCGCTATCCGGCTGCTTGACGATGCACGGCAGCCCGAGCAGCGGCACGATCTGCTCGACGTTGTCGCGGTGAACCATCAGCGTCTTCGGCACCGGCACGCGATGTCTCGACAGGAGCTCGTTCAGGTAGACCTTGTTCGTGCACTTTAGGATCGAGTCCGGATCGTCGACGACGACGAGGCCTTCCTGCGCCGCGCGACGCGCGAATTGATACGTGTAGTGATTGACGTTCGTCGTCGCGCGGATGAAGAGGGCGTCGAAGCGCGTCAGCTTCTCGATGTCGTCGCGACCGATGATCGTCGGGCGCATGTGGAGCTGTCGTGCCGCGTCGCAGAGCTTCTCGATCGCCGCCGGGTTCGATGGCGGCTGCGGGTCGTTCTCATCGTAGAGAATCGCGATGGCCGGCGTGCCGCTCGCCTTGTCCTTCGCCTTCGGCCGGGCGCTGCGCGACGCGTACTCGCGCGCCGCTTCCGCCACGGCTGGATGCAGCGCCTCGTCGACGTCTCCGAGGGCGAGCGTGGCGAGATCGCGCAGCTCCCAGCGCCCCTGCGGACAGTCGAATCGCGCGCGCGCAAGCGGGATGCGCAGCGCGGCGAAGAGCTGCTGCGCGAGGTTGTCGTTGCGCTTCTGCGGATCGCGGCCGAAGAACGCGTCGAGCGTGAACGTCGGGGCGTCGTGTTGCGCGAGCGCGCGCTGCAGCTGTTCACCGAAACTCGGCGGCAGCAGCCGGTCGAGCGGCTCGGGCGACTGCAGGTCGCCGAGCGTCTTCACTTCCGGCACGGGCCGATGGCCGCGGGCCTCGGCGAGAAGCGATACGTAGTAGCCGCGACCCTGGTAGCGCTCGGTGCGGCAGAGATTCACGACGCGCGCCGAATGGTTCTCGCTGTACGCGGGATCGGTGAGGTACTCGCGCGCGGTGACGACGCGCATGCCCTCGATGTCGAACGGCCAGTCGCGCGGATGATTGACGACGACGAGTATGCCCATGCCGTTTCAGTGCTGCGCGCTTCGCCATCGCTCGGCGCGCGGCTTCGGATGAATGACGAGCAGGTTCGCGTCGTGCGTGACGATGCCGAGCAGGATGGCGGCGACGACGCGGTCGACGTCGATCCAGTATTCGTGAGAAGGTCCCCACGGATTCGGCTGATAGGGATCGACGACCATCACGCGGCGCAACCGTGCATCCCACCCGGCGATCACGACGAAGTGGCCGACCGGGTGTCCGCGAACATCGTCGGGCGTGCCGTCGGGGAGCTCGCGTTCCGACCGATAGAGATACGTCGACGAAAGCCCGCTCAGGATCGGGAGCCGCCGCGCGAGAATGCGGCGGATGAGGTGCTCCGAAAGGTTGGCGAAGCGGAGACGTCCGCCGCGCTCGAGAAATTCGAGGTAGCCGTCGATCGCGTGCTGGCCGCGGCGCTCGTCCTTGGCCGCGCGTTGCTGCCGCAAGCGGTCGGCGAGATCGACGCCCGGCGAGGTGAACCACGTCGGGTCGAATACCGTGAGGTTGTACGTGTAGATCCTGGCGGCGTAGCCGTTGCGTAGCGCGTCGCACGCCAGATAGACGGCGTACGTGCCGCCTTGCTCGAGGCGCCACATCCGCTCGATCACCTCGTCGAGCGACTGCTCGTCGGCGAAGAAGCTGTAGATGGCGTGCAGGCATGTCGGGCCGCACGTCGTCTCGTCCGGCTGCGGGAGCGTCGTCACCGGCAGGCGAACCGATTGCCGACGCGATGCGGCGGCCGGAGCTTCCGGGGTCCGCTCGTTCGATTGGCGCGTCAGCAGTGCGACATTCCGGCCAAGCTGCAAGGTTGAGGAGGCGGGCCGCGAAGCCGCGCGCGTCGTCGGGGATGGCGACTGCCACTATTGCCGCAATGGCGCCCGGCAGGATCCGGCCATGCGCTGAAAAGTGTGTACGCATCGGTCCGACGTCTTTTCCGGGCGACCCCGCGCGAGGGCCGCCCGCCGCCGCGTCGGCGATAATCCGTCGATGATTCGCGTCGTCCACCTGCTCACCCGGCGCATGCTGATTGCCTTCTTCGTTGCGTTCTTCGCCATGCTGGCGGGGCCGCTCTTCACGCTCGCGTCGGGCCACGTTCCGCTGCGCGGCGACTGGCACAACGCGACGCATCGCCCCGTGGGGCTCGCGCCCGACCCGCGCGCGCATCCCGAGGCGATCGTGCAGGTGTACGCGAGCCGAACTTTCGGTTGGCGCGGCGCGTTCGCGGTGCACACTTGGGTCGCGGCGAAGCCCGCGCACGCCGAGCAATACACGCGCTACGAAGTGATCGGCTGGCGTGCGCGCTTCGGCGGCTCGCCGCTGTCGATCTCCGACGCGGTGGCCCCCGACGCCGAGTGGTACGGTGCAGCGCCTTATCTCGTGCGCGACGTGCGCGGCGCCGAGGCGCAGGCGATCGTCGCGAGGCTCGACGCGGTCGCCAAGCGCTATCCGTACGAGACGTACCGCGCCTGGCCGGGGCCCAACAGCAACACGTTCGTCGCGTGGCTCGGCCGCGAGATTCCGCAACTCGAAGTGGCGCTCCCCGCGACCGCGATCGGCAAGGACTACCTGCCGCTCGGCGATTTCGTCGCCCCCGCACCGAGCGGGACCGGCTACCAGGTGTCGCTCGGTGGATTGCTCGGCGCGACGCTCGCGCGCGACGAGGGCGTCGAGGTGAACCTGTTCGGCCTCGTCGCCGGCATCGACTTTCGGCAACCGGCGCTGAAGATTCCCGGCATCGGCCGCGTACCCTGAGCTGACCCGGTTTCTCGCTCTACGACTGCAGCTTCCGCCGGTTGCCGCGCTGCGCCGCGTTTCGCGACGCGGCCCACGCGCGACGAAGATGGCGAAGCATCGGATACGCCAGCGCGAGAATCGTGAACGCCATGAACGTGCCGCTGATCGGCCTCGTGAAGAAGACCGTCCAGTCGTTCTGGTACGCGATCATGCTCGTCATGAACGACGTCTCGGCGATCGGCCCGAGAATCGCGCCGAGCACCATCGGCGCGACGGGAAACCGGTAGCGCTCGAAAAGATAGCCGACGACGCCGAAGATCACGATCATCCACAGGTCGGTCAGGCTGTTACGCGCGCTGTACGCGCCGACGAAGCAGAACAGCGCGACGAACGCGGACGTCACGGCCTCCGGCAGCTCCAGCACGCGGATCAGCCCCTTGATCGCGAAATAGCCGAGCAGGCACATGCCGACGACCGCCGCGAACATCGACGCGAAGATCGTGTAGACCATCTGCGCCTCGGTCTGGAAGATCTGCGGCCCGGGCTGCACGCCGTGCAGCAGGAACGCGCCGAGGATCACCGCGGTCGCGCCGCTGCCCGGAATGCCGAGCGCGAGCAGCGGCACCATGTGACCGCCCACCGTCGCCGTCGAGGCCACCTGCGGCGCGACGATGCCCTCCGGGATGCCGGTGCCGAGCGCGTCACGCCGCTTGCCGTACTGGTTCTCGATGCCATACGCGACGAACGAGCCGACCGTGGCGCCCGCGCCGGGCACGATGCCGCAGATGATGCCGATGAGCGAGCTGCGCGCGATCGTCGGGCGCAGATTCCACACCTCGCTCCAGCGTGGCAGCCGCGTCTTCACCTTTTCGCCCGACGCCATCGTCGGCGTTGCGAAGCCCAGTTCCATTCGCGACAGCACTTCGCCGAGTCCATACGCGCCGACCATCACGGTCAGGTACTCGATGCCGTCCTTGAGAATCGGCACGTGGAACGTGAAGCGGTCGATGCCGTACGTGTCGTCGACGCCGACGGTCGCGAGCATGAGCCCGATGCAAAGACTGATCAGCGCCTTCGCAAGCGACGCGCCGCCGAGCGCGACCACGCCCGAAAGACCGAGCAGCACCACCGCGAAGTATTCCGGCGAATCGAAGCGCAGCGCGAAGCGCGCGAACGGCACGGCGAGCACGACCGCCGACACGCACGTGATGAGCCCGCCCCAGAACGCGGCGAGCAACGTCCAGCCGAGCGCCAGCGCCGGCTGCCCCTGCCGCGCCATCGGATAACCGTCCCACAGGAGTGGCACGTCGAGCGGCTCGCCGGGAATGCGAAACAGGATCGACGTGAACGCGCCGCCGTACGTTCCCGACAGGTACATCGCGGTCAGCAGGATGATCGACGGGGTGACGCTCATGCTGTAGGTGAACGGCAGCGCGAGCACGACGCCCATCACCAGCGTGAGTCCCGGCAGGACCGCGACGAACATCCCGACGATCAGCCCGACGACGAGCGCGAGCGCGTTCGCCGCAGTCAGCAGATGCAGGAAGCCCAGCGACAACTGATGCAGCGTGTCGGCCACGGTGTCGAGCGCTCAGCGAATGCCGAGCATCGCGAGCAGCCACACCGAGAACGTGCGGAACGGCCCGACGCCGAGCGGCAGCGACACGTACACGATCTTCATGAAGACGAATACGAAGACGAGGCTGCCGATGATGCTCGAGAGCGCCACCACGCGTGTGCGGTAATAGCGGCCCGCGACCATGAAGAACCCGAGGAAGAGCGCGGTCGTGACGAAGAAGCCGAGCACGTCGAGCGCAAGCACGTACGCAATGGTGAGTCCGATGCCGACCGCGAGCCGCCATGGGTAGCGTGGCTCGGCCTCCGGTGTCATCGCCGCGCCCTCCATCGGGTCGCGCGCTGCGGCGGCCTCGGCCACGGCGTCGTGCGCGAGCGTCGCGCCCGGGGCCGGAGCGCGCGCGAACACGACGCGACGCACGACTTCGTACGCGCACACGATCATCAGCAGCACGAGCACGGCGCGCGGCCAGAAGTCGGGGCCGAGCTGGCCCGGCCGCGCCGCGGCGGCGAACGTTGCGGCGTCGTGAAACAAATACGCGGCGCCGACGAAGAGCGCCGCGTAGGGCCAGCTCGCCTTCAGTCTCGCGAGCATCGACCCGGCCGCGCTCGCGTCACGGTTTCTTCACCATCGAGTCCTTCATTTCCTGCACCTGCGCGGCGAGGAACCCTTCGGCCTTGTCGGCCGGGAGGAAGCTTTCCTTGGCGGAGTAGTTCTCCTCGAGGAACTTCTGGAACTCCGGATTCGCCGACACCTTGGCCATCGCGTCGCTCAGGATCTTGACGCGATCCTTCGGGGTCCCGGCCTTGACGACGTACGAACGGAATTGCGGCAGCGCGATCTTGTAGCCCAGCTCGTACGAGCTCGGGATGTCCTTGAACGCCGCGAGGCGCTCCTTGCCGAAGATGATGATGGGCCGGATCTGCTTGTTCTGCAGGAATTGCCGCACGTCGCCCGCCTGCTCGTAGAGCGCGTCGACGTGGCCGCCGATGACCGAGACGTAGCGCTCCGACGGTTTTGCGTAAGGCACCTCGACGACCTGGATGCCCTTCGAGGCGAGGTACTGCAACGTCATGTCGTCGACGCTGCCGTAGCCCAGCGTGGCGACCTTCAGCGTCTTCGGCTTCGCGCGCGCCTCCTTCTCGAACTGCGCCCAATCCTTGATCGGGCTGTTCTGCGCGACGAACAGGAACGACGGCACCTGCATCATCACCGCCACCGGCTGAATGTCGGAAAGCTTCCAGCGCGGATTCGGGCCGGCGAGCAGCGCGTTGGTGTCGGCAATGTAGATCGCCACCGCATACCCGTCCGCCTGGTCGGTGAGAAGCTTCTCCATGCCCGTCGCTCCGGTCGCGCCGGGCGTATTGACGACGGGGAACGACGTGCCGAGCATCGGCTCGAGAAGCTTGGCGGTCAGGCGTCCGAGCTGATCGGCGCCGCCACCCGGCCCCCACGGGACGATGATCGTGACCGGGCGCGACGGATACTTTTCCTGCGCGGGTGCGATCGATGCGCACAACGCGGCCGTCAGCGCAGCAACCAGCGCGACCGCTCCTTTCATCGCTGTCATGATGCTTCCTCCAGGTTTGCGGACGTCGCGGGCGTTGTCGTAGGTGTAGTTGCTCGCGGCGACGCCGAGTTTCCCACAGCGATGAAGGCGTGGCAACGCGCCGGCTGCGCGAGTTCGCGACAGGCGCGGCGCATCGATCCGTTAACATCCGGTTACCCGACCGATCGACGCCGTCTAT
>DASTGT010000026.1:0-11092 GCA_035718935.1 Casimicrobiaceae bacterium | reverse complement strand
CGTTCGCGCCCCGTCATCCGGACGAAGCCTGCGACAGCACCATGACAAGGAGAACCTGATGGCAGTCCAGCAGAACAAGAAGTCGCCGTCGAAGCGGGGCATGCACCGCGCGCACGACTTCATCTCGAAGCCGCCGCTCGCGGTCGAGCCGGTGAGCGGCGAAGTGCACCTTCGCCACCACATCAGCCCGAGCGGCTACTATCGCGGCAAGAAGGTCGTTCGGACCAAGGACGACGAATAACCCGGGCTTCCCGGCATGCCCGTCATTGCCGTCGACGCGATGGGCGGCGACCATGGTCCGTCGGTCACCGTCCCGGCGGCGCTGACCTTTCTCGCGTCGACGCCTTCGGCCCGCATCGTGCTGGTCGGCAATGTCGAGGCGATCGAGGCGGAACTCGGCAAAGGACGCCATCGCGAAGTCCGCGATCGCGTGCGCACCGTCGCAGCGAGCGAAGTCGTCGCGATGAACGAGCCGCCCGCCGACGCGCTGCGACGCAAGAAGGATTCGTCGATGCGCGTCGCGATCAACCTCGTCAAGGCGGGTGAGGCCGACGCTTGCGTCTCCGCCGGCAACACCGGCGCCCTGATGGCCATCGGGCGCTTCGTGCTGAAGACGCTGCCCGGCATCGATCGGCCGGCCATCGCATCGCAACTGCCGACGCGATTCGGCGAGACCGTGGTGCTCGACCTCGGTGCGAACGTCAACTGCACCCCCGAGCAGCTCGTGCAATTCGCGGCGATGGGCAGTGCGCTCGTGACGACGCTCGACGGCATCGAGCGGCCGACCGTCGGACTGCTGAACATCGGCGAGGAGGACATCAAGGGCAACGACGTCGTGAAGGAAACTGCCGAGCTTTTGCGCAGTTCGACGCTCAATTTCGTCGGCAACGTCGAGGGCGACGATATCTATCACGGCACGAGCGACGTCGTCGTCTGCGACGGCTTCGTGGGCAACGTGCTGCTGAAGACCTCGGAAGGCCTCGCGCAGATGCTCTACGAGTTCCTCAAGGCCGAGTTCACGCGCAACATCGCGACGCGGCTCGCGGCGGCGGTGGTGTACCCGGTGCTGATGCGCTTTCGCGGCCGCATCGATCCGCGCCGCTACAACGGCGCGACGCTCGTCGGCCTCAGGGGTGTCGTCGTGAAGAGTCACGGCGGCGCCGACACGCTCGCGTTCTGCAACGCGTTGACCCGCGCGTCGACCGAGGTCGATCATGCCGTGCTCGACCGCATCGCTCAACGCATCGCCGAAATGCCGCCGCTCGCGCGCGGCAACGGTGATTCCTCGTCGTCGCTCCGCGCGCATGCCTAGCCGCATCGCGGGAACCGGCAGCTACCTGCCCGCGCACGTTCTCACGAACGACGAGCTCGCGAAGCGCGTCGCAACGAGCGACGAGTGGATCGCGACGCGAACGGGCATTCGCCAGCGCCACATCGCCGCAGCCGACGAGCGAACGTCGGATCTCGCGTTGAACGCTGCGCGCAACGCGCTCGAAGCCGCAGCGATCGCGCCGGCCGATGTCGATCTCATCATCGTCGCGACGACGACGCCCGACGTCGTCTTCCCGTCGACCGCGTGCATCCTGCAGGCGAAGCTCGGAGCGCGCGGCGGTCCGGCATTCGACGTGCAGGCCGTGTGCTCGGGATTCGTTTATGCGCTGGCGATCGCCGACCGCATGGTGACAGGTGGCCTTGCGAGGAACGCGCTCGTCGTGGGGGCCGAGATCTACTCGCACATCCTCGACTGGGAGGATCGCAGCACGTGCGTGTTGTTCGGGGACGGCGCCGGTGCGGTCGTTCTTCTGCCCTCGGACGAACCCGGCATTCTGACGACGCACCTCCATGCGGACGGCCATTACACCGACATTCTCTGCGTGCCCGGGCAAGTGAAGAACGGACGCGTCGCCGGCTTGCCATTCGTGCGAATGGACGGCCACGCCGTCTTCAAGTTCGCCGTCAAGGTGCTCGCCGAAGTCGCGCACGAAGCGTTGACGGCGACGCGCCGCACGACGGCGGACATCGACTGGCTGGTGCCCCATCAGGCGAACATCCGGATCATGGACGCCACGGCGAAGAAGCTCGGCGTGCCGCTCTCGCGCGTGATATCCACCGTCGACAAGCACGCGAACACGTCGGCGGCATCGATACCGCTCGCCCTCGACGTCGCCGTTCGCGACGGCCGAATTCGCCCGGGTCAGCACGTGATGCTGGTCGGCGTCGGCGGCGGCTTCACGTGGGGTTCGGTATTTCTTCGGTGGTAGCCGTGGTCGTCGTTCTTTGCAACGAGGTCGTCGTATGAGCATCGCATTCGTCTTTCCCGGGCAGGGATCGCAGCAGGTCGGCATGATGGACGGCTACGCCGACGATCGAGCGGTGCGCGCGACCTTCGACGAAGCTTCGGCGCTGCTTGGCGAGGATCTGTGGCAGCTCGCCGCAAACGGACCGGCGGAAGCGCAGAACCTGACGCGAAACACGCAGCCGCTGCTGCTCACCGCCAGCGTCGCTATTTGGCGCGCCTGGCAGGCCGCGGGCGGCGCGACGCCGTCGTACATGGCGGGGCACAGCCTCGGCGAATACAGTGCGCTCGTCGCGGCGGGTGCGCTGGCATTCCGCGATGCCGTTCCGCTCGTGCGCTTTCGCGCCGAAGCCATGCAGGACGCCGTCGCGCCAGGCGTGGGTGCGATGGCGGCCGTGATCGGCGGCGACGACGACGCGATCGCGCAAGCGTGCGCGGAAGCTTCGCAGGGCGAGATCGTCGAGCCGGTCAATTACAACGGGCCCGGGCAGGTGGTGATCGCGGGACACCGCGCCGCGGTCGAGCGCGCGATGGCGGCGGCGAAGGCGCGGGGTGCGAAGCGCGCAATGCTCCTTCCGGTGTCCGCGCCGTTTCACAGCTCGCTTCTCGCGCCGGCGGCGGACCGCCTGGCAAGGCGGCTCGCCGATGTCGAATTCGCTTCGCCGAGGGTTCCGGTCGTCCACAACGTCGACGTCACCACGCACGACACGGCGGCCGCGATGCGCGACGCACTCGCGCGTCAGGCGGCGAGCCCGGTGCGCTGGACCGAAACGATGCGCTACCTCGTCGCACACGGCGTGACGAGCGTCGTCGAATGCGGGCCGGGTCGCGTGCTCGCGGGGCTCGCGCGGCGCGTCGACGACTCGCTCGCCACGTATTCGCTCACCGACCCGGCCGCGCTCGCCGACGCGCGCACGGCGCTCGCATGAACGCAGACACGGGCGTGCTCGCCGGAAAGGTCGCGCTCGTCACTGGCGCCACACGCGGCATCGGCCGCGCCATCGCGCTCGCGCTGGCGCGCAACGGCGCACGCGTGATCGGCACCGCGACGACCGACGAAGGCGCGCGATCCGTCACCGAGGCGCTGCGCGAGTTCGCGGGCGAAGGCGTGCGCCTCGACGTGCGCGACAGTGCGGCCATCGAAGCCGTGCTGAAGGACGTCGAGACGCGCCATGGCGCGATCGCGATTCTCGTCAACAACGCGGGTGTCACGCGCGACAATCTGCTCGTGCGGATGAAGACCGACGATTGGGACGCCATCCTGGCCACCGATCTCACGCCGGCGTTCCATCTCGCGAAGTCGGTATTGCGTGGCATGATGAAAGCACGCCATGGGCGCATCATCCACATCGGCTCGGTGGTCGGCACATCGGGGAACCCAGGGCAGGCGAATTACGCTGCGGCGAAGGCCGCGCTCGTCGGCTTCACGAAGTCGCTCGCCCTCGAGGTCGGCAGTCGCGACATCACGGTCAACTGCGTTGCACCCGGCTTCATCGACACCGACATGACGCGCGCGATGACCGAGGCGCAGCGCGAAGCGCTGCTCGCGCGCATCCCCCTCGGTCGCCTCGGCACGCCGGACGATGTCGCCGCGGCCGTCGCATTTCTCGCGGCCCCGGCCGCCGGCTACATCACGGGCATGACACTGCACGTCAACGGCGGGATGCTGATGCCGTAGAGCGACCGGCGCTCTGGTAAAATCCGCCGGTTTTGTCGCTTGAAGACCCTTCTTGACCCCCACGCACGGGGAGGAGATGCATGGAAAACGTCGAACAGCGCGTCAAGAAAATCGTGGCCGAGCAACTCGGCGTGAACGAAGCCGAGATCAAGAACGAATCGTCCTTCGTCGACGACCTGGGGGCCGATTCGCTCGATACCGTCGAGCTCGTCATGGCACTCGAGGAAGAGTTCGAAACCGAGATCCCCGACGACGACGCCGAGAAGATCACGACGGTGCAGCAGGCCATCGATTACGTAGGCTCGCATCTGAAGAAATAGGCGCGCAGCGCGCCTTCGATCCGGCCGCGGCGTTCGCAGCGCGGCCGCACGTGCCACGATCGCGCGGCACTGCTTCGACCACTCGCCCACCGCGCATTTCATGTCCCGTCGTCGTATCGTCGTCACCGGCCTCGGCATCGTTTCGCCCGTCGGTATCGGCGTCGACGAAGCGTGGCGGACGATCCTCGCCGGACGAAGCGGGATCGGCCCGATCACGCGCTTCGACGCGAGCGCCTTCACGACGCGCATCGCCGGCGAGGTGAAGCAATTCGACGTGTCGAAATGGTTGTCGGCGAAGGAAGCGCGTCGCTACGACACGTTCATCCATTACGGTCTCGTCGCGTCGATGGAAGCGGTCGGCGATGCGAAGCTCGACGCTTTCCCAATCGACAAGGAACGCGTGGGGGTATGCATCGGCTCGGGCATCGGTGGGCTGCCGCTGATCGAGGAAACGTACCGCGCGTACCAGCTGGGAGGGCCGCGCAAGATCTCGCCGTTCTTCGTCCCGGGCACGATCAGCAACATGGTTGCGGGCCTCGTGTCGATCCACTATGGCTTCCAGGGACCGAACCTCGGCACCGTCAGCGCGTGCTCGACGGGCAATCACAGCATAGGCGAAGCGGCACGCCTCATCGAATACGGTGACGCGGACGTGATGGTCGCCGGCGGCGCCGAGGCCTGCATCTCGCCCCTCGGCGTCGGCGGATTCGCTGCGCCGCGCGCGCTCTCCACGCGCAACGACGACCCGGAAACGGCCAGCCGTCCCTGGGACGTCGGTCGCGACGGGTTCGTCCTCGGCGAGGGCGCGGGCATCATCGTGCTCGAGGAATACGAGCATGCGAAAGCGCGCGGCGCGAAGATCTACTGCGAATTCGGCGGCTACGGAATGAGTGCCGATGCGCATCACATCACCGCGCCGCCCGAGGATGGCCGTGGTGCCGTGCGCAGCATGCAGAACGCACTCCGCAACGGTGGCCTGGCGACCACCGAAATCGACTACATCAACGCGCACGGAACGTCGACGCCGCTCGGCGATGTTGCCGAATGCCTGGCGGTCAAGCGCGCATTCGGAGAGCACGCGTACAAGCTCGCCATCTCGTCGACAAAGTCGATGACGGGCCATCTGCTGGGTGCCGCAGCCGGCATCGAGGCCGTCTTCACCGTTCTCGCGGTTCGCGACCAAGTTGCGCCGCCGACCGCCAACCTCGTCGACATCGACCCGCAGTGCGACCTCGACTTCGTTCCGCGCAACGCACGGGCCATGCCGATCCGCGCCGCGCTTTCGAACTCGTTCGGATTCGGTGGTACGAACGCGACGATCGCGTTGCGCAAGCTCGACTAGCGTGTCACTCTTCGTCCAGAAGTACGGTGGCACCTCGGTCGGGTCGATTACACGCATCCGCGAAGTCGCGCGCCGCGTCGCGCGCTTCCGGCGCGAGGGCCATCAGCTCGTGGTCGTCGTGTCCGCGATGGCCGGGGAGACGAACCGGCTGCTGGGACTCGCGCGCGAGCTCTCGGCGAATCCGTCTCCGCGCGAAGTGGACGTCATCGCGGCGACCGGCGAGCAAGTGACGATTGGCCTTCTGGCGATCGCGCTGCAGGATCTCGGGCTCGAGGCGCGTAGTTACACCGGAGGGCAGGTGCGCATCCTGACCGACGGCGCGCACACCAAAGCGCGGATTCTCAGCATCGACGAGGACGCCGTTCGACGCGATCTCGCGCATGGCAGGGTCGTCGTCGTCGCCGGATTCCAGGGCGTCGACAAGCACGGCAACATCACGACGCTCGGCCGCGGTGGGTCGGATACATCCGCGGTCGCGCTGGCGGCCGCATTGAAGGCCGACGAGTGCCAGATCTACACGGACGTCGACGGCGTCTATACGACCGATCCACGCATCGTGCCGGAGGCGCGGCGACTCGAGCGCATCACGTTCGAGGAGATGCTCGAGCTCGCGAGCCAGGGATCGAAGGTGCTGCAGATCCGCTCGGTCGAGTTCGCCGGCAAATACCTGGTCCGCCTGCGCGTGCTGTCGTCGTTCGACGATCCCGACAGCGATTCGACGGGCACGCTCATCACGTACGAGGAAGACGACGACATGGAGCACGCGATCATTTCGGGCATCGCGTTCAATCGCGACGAGGCCAAGATCTCGGTCATGGGCGTCGAGGATCGACCGGGCATCGCCTACGCGATCCTCGGTCCGATCGCTGCGGCGAATGTCGACGTCGACATGATCGTCCAGAACATCGGCGCCTCCGGGCACACCGATTTCTCGTTCACGGTGAACCGAAACGAATACCGGAAGGCGCTCGAGGTGCTCGAGCGCGAGCGTGGGGCCGGACGCTTTCAGGCGCGTGAGCTGATCGGTGACAACCGCATCGCCAAGGTTTCTGTGGTCGGCATCGGCATGCGCTCGCACGTCGGCCTCGCGTCGAAGATGTTCAAGGCGCTCGCCGACGAAGGGATCAACATCCAGATGATCTCCACGTCGGAGATCAAGATCGCGGTCGTGATCGACGAGAAGTATTTGGAGCTCGCCGTGCGCGTGCTGCACAAGGCGTTCGAGCTCGACAAGGGCGGTGAGGCGGCTTGAGGAGTCACGCGATCGTGGTAACGTAGGCAGGTCGAACCTCCCTCGGTCGGGAGACGCGGGATCATGCGGTAGCAACATTCGGAGACGTGGCCGAGAGGTCGAAGGCACTCCCCTGCTAAGGGAGCATGCGGTCAAAAACTGCATCGAGGGTTCGGACGATGCGCCTGTCCGAAGGGCGAGGGCGCATCGGGCGTCCGCTAACCGCGCGCCAGCGCGGTTAAGCGAAGCGGCGGACGCACATCCCTCCGTCGGGAGACGCGGGATAATGCGGTAGCAACATCCGGAGACGTGGCCGAGAGGTCGAAGGCACTCCCCTGCTAAGGGAGCATGCGGTCAAAAACTGCATCGAGGGTTCGAATCCCTCCGTCTCCGCCATTTCGCCTACCATCTACTTGGCAGAAAACGAAAGGACCCGCCGAAGCGGGTCCTTTTTTTGCGCTGACGGCAAGCTTGCGCTATGCAGCTTTATTAGAGGCTTTGTTCGGTCGTCACTGTGTTTTCGAAGAGATCCTTGTGTTGCGCCGTGAAGCTTTTCGAAAAGCGGAGAACCTGAAAGCCGTGGCCATCGCTGACGGTCCAGAGCTGGATGTCGGCTGAGTTGCCGGGTCCACCCCCAACGCCATTGCCATTGCCATGGCCATTGTTGCTACCCTTGGCCTTGTCGTCACCGTTGCCCTTTTTGACAACGACCCAGCGTACCCAGTGAGCGATCTTGTCGACGGTTCGGTCGACGCCCGCCGCCCAGCTTCCCGACGACGGAAGGACCTTCGTTCGCACGGCGCCTGACTTCCAGTACGCGATCTCCTTCGGATGGATTGGATCGCTTACGTCGAACACGCGCAATTGCGCATTCTGAAAACTGCAAGCAATCATTTTGGTATCCTCGGGATTGTCGGGGACGCATGCTTCTTCACTGTAGTTGGTCGTTCCCGAGATCGCCGGCAAGTTCGTCCCCGGCGCGGTTCCCGGCGCATCCGGCGGCGTTCCGACGCGAAGCGCCTCGCAGCTGGTCGGATCCGGGTTGTTCACTTGCAGCCTGAGCTTCGAGACGATCACCGGATGTTCAATGTCGGCGACGTCGACGATCTGCGGAAACCCGAAAGGAGACGCGCCACGCGCACACGCGGCCTGCCAACCGCCCGCGCCGTTCGCCGCGCCGGCCTCGTCGGTAGTGACGATGTACGGGTGCCCCTTGATCTTCACTTGGATCATCGATTCCGCTCCCCCTAGTGGCGAGAAGAGCTTGCTGATGATCCCGATTTGCGGGCTAGCAACGCGGTTCTGGTAGTCGCTCACGTCCTCGATCACCAGCCCGTCTCCACCCGCGGCGTAGGGGTAACTGGTGTTCTGTCCGACGAACGCCAGCGTCCCTTCGGGCGCGCCGGGCAAGAAACTACTCGAGTTGAGCGTTAGCGAGTGAGGTCTGCCATCTCCGAGGTATTGCCACGGTTTGAGCGACTTCGGATGTGCCGGGTCCGAGACGTCGAAGGGGTAGACGAAGCCGCCGATGCCTTGAAAGTTCTGGCCGGCATAGTACGTCTTGCCGTCCGGGGCGAACGCGCCCATGTGGTGGAAACTGGTGCTTGAGGCGTCGACGGTGCCCTTCAACACTGGGTGGCGGCAGTCGGAAATGTCATAGACCGCAAATTGCTGCCCATTCGTTTGGCCCGCCACGAGCAGGCGAGTCTTGGCATTGGTCGCCACCGTCTCGTGTGGGGAAAGTGCCGCGTTGCTATCGGTCAACTGCGTGACCACCACGGGATGCTGGGCGTCGGAGGCGTCTATCACCTTGATGCCTTGGCCTGTAGTAAAGCCACGGTCCGTTCCATAGTACGTGCACACGTCGTACCACGCCGGTCCGTCCTGCGAGTAGGCTCCTTGATAGGTGTCCTGCGGCTCCTCGCCCAGAAGTTCCAGATTGCAGTTGTACGCGCGTTCTGAATCGCCACTCATACGCTCTTGTAGGGTCGTCTGGCCTTGCAACCCGCTTTCCGTATGGTCGGTTGGACCGCAGATTGCCTTGGGCACCGAGACGGGAAAGCCGTCTGGAGCAAGCGCTTCTGCCGAGGCGATGGAAGCGCTCAGTAACAGACCCGGTACCGCGGCGGCTGCAACGGCAAATACCTTGACCAGCTCCTGCTTCTTCATAGTTTCTCCTGTACCACGCGTCTGCGCGTGGGCTCCAGGAGCTTAGCCCAGGCGAACCGATGCGCATTTTCACAATCTTGCGAATAATTTCGAAAAACTGCGAATATTTTGCCCGCGCAAACGGCACCTTCGTGCCGGCCGGCGACTGGGGCGGCGTCGAGCGGCGGTCCATGTCCCGTTCGATCGATAGTGCCAACATCCGGGCCCTGGCAGGTTCCATTTACACCGAGTTTCGCTGCTGCTAGAGTCTCCGGCGATCGTCATCCAGGCCGATTCGCCTGTCCTTCTCGCTCCTTTTTTGCGACGCCGCGGCTCGAACGGAAACGGCAAGACTTGTCCGCCCGTTTCGCATCGTCTCTCGCCGGGCATCGGCGATGCTCGCGTCATCACTCCTCCTCAACGCGCTGTCGGTCCTCCCCGCGTTCGCGCTCGAATACCCAATCGGCAAGCCGCAGATTCGAGCCGGGATCGAAGTGACCGCCGTCTACCTGCAGCCGATATCCATGGAACCCGTCGGCATGATGCGCGCGGTGCCTGATTCCGACATCCATCTGGAGGCCGACGTCAAGGCGCAGAGCGACAACCCCAACGGCTTCCCGGATGGCACGTTCGTCCCGTATCTCGACGTTCACTACGAACTCGTGAAAGGCGGTTCAGGACAACCGATCAAGGGCGCATTGATGCCGATGGTCGCGAGCGACGGCCCGCATTACGGCGACAACGTCAAGCTCCAGGGTCCGGGGAAGTACCACCTTCGCATCACCGTGGCGCCACCGGGCGCGCAATGGCACTTCGGTCGGCACACCGACAAGGAGACCGGCGTGGCGCCTTGGTTCAAGCCATTCACGCTGGACTACGACTTCGCATACACGGGCCTCGGCAAGAAGGGGGGCTACTGAGCGTGTCGGCGCCCGCGAAATTACGTTCGCGGGCGTGGCGGAAGGGGGTGGCGTCGGTGGTCTCCCCGTTGCTGGTGCTTGCCGCATTTTCGCCGACCGAGTTTGCGCACGCCGAGGAAGCAGTGCCGGTGTTCTCGATCAAGGCACTCGGTGGCATCCTCGAGCCGGCGATGATCGAAGTGCCGGCGGGCATGCGGTTCAAGATCGTAATCCAGAACGAAGGGATCGACCCCGTCGAGTTCGAAAGCGCCGAGTTGCACGTGGAGAAGGTGCTTGCGGGCGGCGCAAAATCATACGTGGTGATCAACGGACTCAAGTCGGGCACCTACGTGTTCTTTGACGACTTCCATCCCGACACCGGCAAAGTACTTGTCGTCGTCAAGTAGCAGCGGCTTCGCGCCTTCACGCCCGTCGTGGCTCGCAGCCCTGGGCGAGCGAATGCGCGCGCATGGTCGCGCGTTGCAAGCCGTGCAATGGTGCGTGGTTGCGGCCTACATCGTTCTCGTCGCCCTGCCTGCGTTCCTGCCGCTTCCGCCGGAGAGTTCGCACGGGTACGACAACCTGGTCGTCGCGGCGCAATGGCTGTTCTGGGGCGTGTGGTGGCCGCTCGTCATCGCATCGATGTTCGTCCTCGGGCGCACCTGGTGCGGCGTGTTCTGTCCGGAAGGAACGCTGACCGAGGCCGCGAGTCGCCATGGGCTGGGCCTCGGCGTCCCGCGCTGGCTGCGCTGGGGCGGCTGGCCATTCACGGCGTTCGCGTTGACGACGGTCTTCGGCCAGCTCGTGAGCGTCTATCAGTACGCAACGGCGACGCTCCTCGTGCTCGGAGGGTCGACGCTGGCCGCCGTGGCGGTCGGCTTCGTCTATGGAAAGGGCAAGCGCGTCTGGTGCCGCCATCTCTGTCCGGTGAACGGCGTATTCGCGATCCTCGCGCGAACATCGCCTCTGCATTTCCGCGTCGATTCGAATGCGTGGTCGACGAGAGCGGGCCGTGTCCGTGCGCAGCCCGTGAACTGTGCGCCGATGGTTCGCATCCGGCGGATGACGGGACCCTCCGAATGCCACATGTGTGCACGATGCAGTGGCTTGCATGGCGCAGTCGCGCTTACGGCGCGGCCCCCCGGGCGCGAAATTGCTCAACTCGATCCCGCCGATGC
>DASTGT010000025.1:0-9594 GCA_035718935.1 Casimicrobiaceae bacterium | reverse complement strand
AGCAGGTTCTCCTCGACGCTCAGATACGGGAAGAGGCTCGACTCCTGGGGAATGCAGCAGATGCCGTGATCGATCAGGCGATGAGGCGCGATGCCGGCGATCGATTCGCCGAGGAACCGGACGTCGCCGGCCTTCGGCGCGAGCAGTCCGCAGATCGTCTTGACGAGCGTCGACTTGCCCGCGCCGTTGAGCCCGATGAGCCCGCTGACGTGGCCGCCGTACACCCCGAGCGACACGTCGCGCAAAACGTCGATGTCCTGCGCGTAGCCGGCCGTCACGTTCGCGACCTCGAGGAGTTGATCAGGCATGCGCGTCGCTACCGAGGTACGCCTCGATCACGGCGCGGTCGTGCAGCACGTCGCGCGTGGGCCCGAGCGCGATGAGCCGCCCCGCATTCATGCACGCGGTGCGGTGACAAAGCTCGACGACGATCGGCATGTCGTGGCTCACGACGAGGAACGTGTGACCCGCCTCGTTGCGACGCCGGATGAAGCCCGCCATCGTCTCGCGCATCACCGGGTGGACCGCCGCGAACGGCTCGTCGAGGAGCGCGATGCGTGGCGGTGCGATGAAGCACATCCCGAACTCGAGCAGCTTGCGCTGCCCTCCCGAAAGCTGCCCCGCGTCGAGATACATCACCGGCGCGAGCGTGAGCTCCTCGAGCAGCGCGCGCGCGCGCTCGCCCGCTTCGAACTCGGTCAGCCCGCGCGCGAGGCCCGCGGTCAGCAGGTTGTCGAACGCCGAGATGCGCGAGAACACGCGCGTCGTCTGGAACATGCGGAGCAGGCCGCGACGCGCGAGCGCGACCGGCGTCGCGGCGGTGACGTCTTCGTCGGCAAACCACACGCGACCACGATCCGGTGCGAGAAAGCCCGACAGCATGTTGAGCGCCGTCGTCTTGCCGGAGCCGTTCGGGCCGATCAGGCCGAGGATCTCGCCTTCGTCGGCGTCGAGCGCGAGATCCTCGACCGCGGCGACGCCGCCGAAGTGCTTGCTGAGTCCCTCCGTGCGCAACAGCGTCATTGCGCGCGTACGGGCTCGCGCCGCGCGAGGCGGATGCGTCGCGTCGCGAGTCCCCAAAGGCCCTCGCGGAAGAAACGCGCGAAGATGATGACGAGCGCCGAGAAGACGATCATCTGGACGTTCCCGAAGCTGCGCATCCATTCGGATGAGAGGTAGACGAGCAGCGCGCCGATCAGCGGGCCGGTCAGCGTGCCCATGCCGCCGATGACGACCATCGCGATGACGATGCCGGTCTGCAACAGAAGCCCGAGCTCGGGGCTCACGAGCTGACTGAACGTGCCATACAGCGCGCCGGCCAGGCCGCAGATCGCGCAGGACGCCGCGAACGAGAGCGTCTTGTAGCGGACGACGTCGATCCCGCGGCTTTCCGCACCGGTCTCGTCGTCGCGGATCGCGAGCCAGAACCGTCCGGTCGCGCCGCGCATCAGCACGAAGAGACCGACGAGAACCGCGAGCACGACGGCAAGGAACAGATAGTAGTAGCCGACGCGGCTTTGCATCAGCGTCGGCACGTTGAGCCCCTGCGCGCCGCGCGTGAAGTCGTACGAGTTGCCGACCACCACGCGCGCGATCTCGGCGAACGACAAGGTCGTGAGCGCAAGGTAAGGTCCGCGCAGGCGCAGCACCACGCGGCCGAGCAGCCAGCCGAGAATCGCCGTACCGATGACGCCCGCCGGAATGCCCCACGCGAGCGACAGGTGCCATTGGTAGTCGAAGAGGCCCGGGCCGTACGCGCCGAGCATCGCGAACGCCGCCGGTGCGAGCGAGAACTGCCCGGTGAAGCCGGCGAGCAGGTTCCATCCCAGCGCGAGCAGCGCGAAATACATGCTCACGATCAGGATGCCGAGCGTATACGGTGACGTCACGACGAGCGGCGCCGCCGCGAGCGCGACGACCACGACGAGCGCCGCGCGAAAGTCGAGCGCGAGGCGCCGGCTCCACAGATTGCGCTCGCCGTTGCTCCCCACCGTGCCATTCGCGCGGTTCACAACTCGCGCCCCCGCTCGCCGAGCAGGCCCTGCGGCCGGAAGAGCAGCACGAGGATCAGGATCAGCAGGCCGAATGCGTCGCGATAGTCGTACGACACGTACACTGCGAAGAACGACTCGAGCACCCCGAGCAACAGCGACGCGAGCATCGCGCCCCACACCGAGCCCATGCCGCCGAGCACGACGATCACGTACGACTTGATCGCCGGGAAGCCGCCGACGTCGGGCGACGGATTGATCACCGGCGCGAGCAACGCTCCCGAGAGTGCCGCGAGGACGCCCGAGATCACGAAGATGAGGCTCGTGGTGCGCGTGGCGTCGATGCCGGCGAGCGACGCGCCGAGTCGATTCTGCGCGACCGCCTGGATTTGCCGGCCCCACAGCGAGCGCTTGATGAAGAGCGCCAAACCGACGAGAAGCGCGGCGGACACCCCGGCCGCGATGAGCTTCTGTCCGTTCAGCATCACGGGGCCGAAGGCGAAGCGCGACGATTCGGTCAACGTCGGCCCGCGATAGGGATACGGCCCGACGACCTTGTCGACGAGGTTGATGAGCAGGAGCGAGAGCCCGAAGGTCACGACCACCGCGTACTCGTCCTTCATGATGCTCCAGCTCGCGTAGCCTGCGTACAGCGGCCGCATCAGCGTTCGCTCGACGAGCCAGCCGATCGCGCCGCCGGCGACCGCGGCGAGCGGCAGCGCGATCCATGGCGACACGCCGAGCTTCAGCGCGGCGAGCACGTACGTGTACGCGCCGATCATGTAGAACTCGCCGTGCGCGAAATTCACGATCTTCAGCACGCCGAAGATCATCGCGAGGCCGACGGCCATCAGCGCGTAGAAGAGCCCGACGATGAGGCCGTTGACGAAAAGGTCGACGGCTAACACGGACTAGGCGCGAGAGCCTTCCATGCGCCACGGCGCGAGCGCCTGCAGCCGCTGCGCGGCGCCGAGCAGGCGCCAGTCGAAGCCGCGCCGCGCGACGAGCTGAAGCGAAATCGGTACGCCGTCGCGCGAGCGCGACCACGGCAGCGCGATCGCGGGCAGTCCCGACAGGTTGAACGGCATCGTGAGCTGCGTGATCGCGGTATGCAGCGGGTACGGGCGACCGTCGATCTCGACGCGTCCCTCGCCGACGCGCGGCGCCGGAATGCGCAGCGTCGGGCACAGCAGCAGGTCGGCATCGTCGAACGCGGCTTCCAGCGCACGGACGAACACGCTGCGCATTCGTTGCGCCTTCACGTACCACGCGGCCGGCAGGAACATGCCGATCTCGAGGCGAACGCGGACGTCGTCGCCGAGCCGATCGCCGCAAGCGACGAGGCGCTCGAAATCCGACGCGGTGGCCTCGGGCGCGATGGTGTTGAACTGGATCGCGGGTGCGAGCTCGACGCCCGCAATCTCGCGGTCGATGCACCGCGACCCGTCGGCTGCGAGTGCCGCAACGGCGCTGTCCATCGCGGCGCGCACGTCGCGATCGAGCGGCTCGTCGAAGAACCCGCGCAGCCGCGCGACCGTGACGCCCACGAGGTCGTCGCGCGACCACGGCGGCACCTCGGCGTCGCCGTGCATCGCCGCGAACAACGCGGCCGCACCTTCCACGTCGCGCGTCATCGGCCCGACGTGATCGAGGCTCGGCGCGAGATCGATCACGCCGGCGCGCGGCAATGCGTCGTAGCTCGGCTTGAAGCCCACGATGCCGCAGCACGCGGCGGGAATGCGGATCGATCCCGCGGTATCGGTTCCCAATGCCGCGGCGACGATGCCCGCGGCGACCGCCGCCGCCGAGCCGCCGCTCGAACCACCCGGGATGCGATCGCGCGCCGCCGGGTTGACCACGCGCCCGAAGCGCGGGTTGTCGCTGGTGATGCCGTACGCGAGCTCGTGCAGGTTGGTGAGGCCGATGACGATCACCCCCGCGCGCCGAAGACGTGCGACGACTTCCGCGTCTTCGCGCGCGACGTCACCGGCGAGCGCGCGGCTGCCGCCCGTCAACGGTGCGCCCGCGACCTGCATCAGGTCCTTCACCGCGATCGGCACGCCGGCGAGAAAGCCTGGCGCGTGACGAGAAACGTCGTCGGCAAGCCACGTGAACGCGTGCAGATCCTCGGCGCGGCGCGCGCGCGCCAGCGCTTCCGGCGCGTCCGTCTCCATCGTGTGCGAGCGTCGCGCCAGGCCGGGTGGCGGCGGCACCACCTCGGTGGCATGCGGTGCGTACGGCTGCGCCGGTGGCGTGCGCGTCGCACGCAACGCGTCGAGCTCGGGAGTGTTGACGTCCAGCCGCGCAAGCCACGCGTCCGCACGCTCGGCATGCCCGTAATGAAGCCAGTCGGCGTAGCCGACCAGCGCATCGCGCAGATTCGTCATCTTCGGAAAAGCGAAGTCAGCGCGCGCCTTCCGCGAAGGCGCGCGCGACGGGTTTACTTGGCCTTCTGCAGCTTCGAGACGTCGAGCGGTTGGCCCGGTCCCTGGATCAGCAGCGACTGCGAGATCGGCTGGTTCACCGCCGTGAGCTCGTAGTTCACGTACGGGATGTCGACCCACTGCTGGTACGTGTAGCCCGGCTCCTGGCTGAACTTGAAGGTGCCGCGCGTGCCGCTGAAGTTCATCGTGCGCAGCGCCGCCTCGATCGCCTTGGGGTCGGTGCTCTTCGCCTGCTTGATCGCGTCGACGATCAGGAGCAGCGAGTCGGCCGCCTGGAAGATGAGGCGGTTCGGCTCGGCCTTCGTGCGCTTCGTGTATTCGGCCGCGACCTGCTTGCCGAGCGGCGGAATGTCCATCTTCGGGTGATAGAGCGCGAAGCAGAGCATGTCCTTGCCCGCCTCCTTCACGTTCTGCCAGAAGTCCGGATAGTCGGCGAGCCCGGCGCCGTCGTAGCTCCACGTCTTCGCGCTCGGCGCGACGCCCTGCTCGTAGAGCTGGTTCATCAGGATGTACGCGGCCGGCGGCAGCATGATGTTGATCACCATGTCGGGCGGACTGCCGCGCAGCGCGAGCACGGCCGGCGTGAAGTCCTTGCTCGCGCGATCGAGCGTCTCGTAGCGGAATTTCGTCTCCGGCGACTTTTCCTTCAGGAACTTGTCGAGGAGCTTCGCCTGGCCGATGCCGTAGTCGGTGTTCTCGGCGAAGGCGACGACGTTCTTGAGCTTCATCGCGGCGATCGTCTCCGCCATCGCCATCGACACGCGCGTGTTGTAGTTGCCGGGATTGAAGACCTCGGGGTAGTGCTTGATGCGAACGTCGTCCGACCAGCAGTTGGTGTTGATGTACGGGACGGCGTAGCGATGCGCGACCTCGATCTCGGCGAGGCACACCGAGCTCTGGTGGCCGCCGGTGATCGCGACCACCTTGTCCTTGGTGATCAGCTTCTCGCTGGCGGCGCGGCCCTTCTCGGGGATGCCCTGGTTGTCCTCGTAGACGAGCTCGATCTGCCGCCCGAGGACGCCACCTTGCGCGTTCACCATGTCCTTCACGATCTCGAGTCCGTCCTTCACCTGCGTGCCTTGCACGACGGAGCCGGGCGGCGACTGCGCGATGCTGATGCCGACCTTGATCGGGTCGGCGGCGAAGGCCACGCTCGATGCAAGGACGGCGAGCGAAGCGACGAGCGAAACGCGGAACATTGTGGTCTCCTCCTTCGTGTTCGATGCCGCGCGGGCGGCTTGGCGAGGGGCACTATACCGCGCGCCGCGCGGCGCAACCAAGTGGGGCGCTCTGCCCGCATGCTTGCGTTGCAGGCGACCGAACGAAGCTCGTGCCGGCATGACAAACTCGACGCATGTGGAACTGGCTCGGACGACGCAAGCCCGATGCGCCGGCGCGGCCTGCGCGATTCAACGCGCGGCAGGTGTCGCGGATGCTCGCCGACTGTGCGAGCGAGGTCGGCGGCGAGGCTTCGGCGCGCTCGCGCACGGCGGCGCTTGCGTCACTCTACGAAGGACTCGACGACGCGGGCAGGCGCGGCTTCCTCGACCTGCTCGCGGCACAGGGTGACGCCGACGACGCGAAGACCGGGCCGCTCGTCGACGAGTACGTGCGCACCCGCGGCAGCGAGCACCAACTCGCCGGGCTGCGGCTGCGTTCGGCGCTGGCAGGCACGTCGCTGCGGATCATGCGTCAGTTCAACCTGCTCGAGGACGGCGTCAAATTCCTCGTCGACCTGCGCGCCGATGCGATCCGGCTCGGCCCCGACGATCCTGGCCTTCGCATCGTCGAAGAGGAGTTGCTTTCGCTCTTTCGCGACTGGTTCGCGCTCGGCAACCTCGAGCTTCGGCGCATATCGTGGAACTCGCCGGCGTCGCTGCTCGAGCGCCTGATGGCGTACGAGGCGGTGCACGCGATCCGCTCGTGGACCGATCTCAAGCATCGCCTCGAATCCGACCGTCGCTGCTACGCGTTCTTCCACCCGCGCATGCCCGACGAGCCGCTCGTGTTCGTCGAGGTTGCGCTGCTCGACCATGTCTCGTCGAGCGTCGCGCCGCTTCTCGATGAAGCGACGCCGGTGATCGACCCGCGCCTCGCGTCGGCGGCCGTGTTCTACTCGATCTCGAGCACGCAGCCCGGGCTTCGCGGCGTCTCCTTCGGCGGGTTCCTGATCAAGCGCGTCGTCGAGAAGCTGCTCGGCGAATTCCCGCGACTGTCGACCTTCGCGACGCTCTCGCCCGTGCCGGGCTTCCGCCGCTGGCTCGACGAACGCCTCGCATCGGGCACGAGCGCGCTCATGACCGAACGCAGCCAGCGCGCGTTCGCGCGTCTGGCAAAGCAGCGCGATCCCGAAGGCGAAGTGCGCAGCGCGATCGACGCGCTGCCCGACGGTCACGGCGCGAGCGAGACGCTCGAAGCGGTCATGCTGCCCCTATGCGCGCGCTACCTCGTGAGCGAGAAGCGTGCGGGCTTGCCGCTCGATCCGGTCGCGCGCTTCCACTTCGGCAACGGTGCGCGGCTCGATCGGATCAACTGGCTCGCCAATACGTCCGAGCGCGGCTTGCACGAATCGCTCGGCATCATGGTGAATTACGTTTACGAGCCCTCGGAGATCGAGGAGAACCACGAGGCGTATTTCCGCGACGGCAAGCTCCCGATCTCGCCGGCGGTACGGAAGCTCCTCGCGAAGTGACGCGACCGATCGGGTCGGAGTAAGAGCCGAACTGCGCGTTCCCTCCGAACCCGGTGGGTCAGACGCGCGGCATCCCGCGTTCGTCGACGAGGATCGTGCGTCCCGGCGGCGCCGACAATTGCGCGCGGTGCGTCTGCCCGCGGAAGTAATAGGTGATCTCCCAGTACTCGGGACGCGCGTCGCGCTGGACCGTCCTGCAACGCTGCACGTCGCGCGTCACCACGCGCTCGCCGTCGCGGCCGACGTTCGCGCCGATCGCCCCGCCGGCCACGGCGCCCCCGATCGTCGCCAGATCCTTGCCGCGTCCGCCGCCGATCTGATGACCGAGCACGCCGCCGATGACGGCGCCGGCGATCGCGCCCGGCACGTTCACGTTGCCGCGATCCTCGACGACCTGCTGGCGCTCGACCCAGCAGCGCTGCTCGGGCGGGCCGACGACGGCGTGCACGGTCGCGACGGGCACCGAGTAGACGCGTGGCGCGGGCGGCGGGACGTAAGCGGCGGGCGGGGGCGGCGCAACGTAGGCGGGCGCCGCCTCGGCGACGCGGTAGCCGCTGCGATAACGCGGCACGTACACGTCGTTGTACCAGCGATCGGTGACGAAATAGACGGGCCGGCCGCACGCGTCGTATTGCATGCAGTGCTTGCGCCAATGCTTGGCGTGACCGGGTGGCACCCGCAGATAGAGCGGCTCGACGACGACGCCGCGCGGCGCGGGCGTCACGACGATCGGCTCGCTGTAGACGAGGCGCGGGGGCGGCAATCCGCCGATGTCGATGCGACCGTAGAAACCGGGCTGTCCGACGCTGACGGAAACACCAACGTCGCCGGCGAACGCCGGCGCCGCGACGAGCACGGCGGCAACTGCGGTGACGAGACGATTCATGGGACTCCTCCTTGTCATCGCGTTCAAGAACGCGCGACTCCGCGGCGCCGATGACCGGCAATCGCAACCCACTGTTGTCGCGCGCTATGACAATAGCATAGAAACGGGCAGGTGCCGGCCCGACGGGCCTTCCGTTCGGCGGGGGCGCCGCGCATTGGCGCGGCTGCAACAGGAACTGCGGTAGTCAGGCGATCGCCGCGCCGCAGTTCCAGCACAACTCGAAGTTGCCCGGCGAGTGCTCGCCACAATGGCGGCAATACAGTGAAGTGGTGCGAAGCATCGCTTCACGTTCCATCCTCTGCAGTAACTCGCGCGCCCGCGGCGCGTCGTCGTCGTCGGCGAGCCAGACCTGCGGCTGTACGACCGCGGGCGGGACGTCACCCGCGATGCTGGCCGCATGCTCGTTGAACACGTGTGCGCGAATGCCGGCCTGGTTCAGGCGGTCGGCGACGAGATAAGCATCGAAGCGCTGGCGGGCGACGTAGATGCAGAGCACGTCGTTCTCTCCGTTGTCTGGTGCGCAACGTGGACCCATATCGGGAACCGCAGCCGCGCGTTGCCTGTCGGAATCGCGGCACCTAAATCCATCCTACGCGTCACGCTCCATGACTCTACGCCTCCTTCGTCGCGCGTCGCTCGCCTTGGGCTTCACGTGCGCGCTCGCCACCCCCGCCGCGTTCGCCACCTCCTCCGGTTCCAATGAGGAGATCGATCATCTGCTGCAGTACGTCGCGGCCTCGCATTGCACGTTCGTGCGAAACGGCAGCGAGTACGCGGCCGATCAGGCCCGCGACCACCTGGTCGACAAGTACCGCTTCGCCGGCAGCCGCATCGCCACCGCCGAGCAGTTCATCGAGTATCTGGCGACGAAGAGCAGCCTGTCGGGGCAACCGTACCACGTGCATTGCGGCAAGCAGGACGAGTTGTCGGCCGCGTGGCTCGCCGCGGAGCTGAGGCGCTATCGTATTGCGCAGGAAAGATAGCGCGCCGCGCAGCAGGTTTACGCCCGCGGTCAGTAGCGGGCGCCGTTCTTCTGCCACCTCCACGCGTCGGCGCAAATCGCGTCGAGATCGCGCGTGGGCGTCCATCCCAGGAGGCTGCCGGCGCGCGCGACGTCGACGGAACTTCGCGCGATGTCGCCCGGCCGGCGCGGTCCGATCGTGCGCGCGAGCGAGCGTCCGCACGCGCGCTCGAACGCGGCGAGCACCGCGTTGACCGAATGCGTCGCGCCGCTCGCCGCGTTGATCTCGACGAACTGCGGTTGTCCCGCGATGTGCCGCAGCGCGCGGACGAACGCCTCCGCGAGATCCTGCACGTGAACGAAGTCGCGAAGCGCCGTGCCGTCCGGCGTGTCCCAGTCGTCGCCATTGACGACGACCTCGCTCCCATCGCCCGCGGCCACGCGACAAAGCTGGGGCACGAGGTGCGTCGGCTGCCCGCGCGGCGCCGCGCCCATCATGCCGGACGTGTGAGCGCCCGCGACGTTGCCCTTGCGCAGCACCGCGATGCGCCAGTTGGGATTGGCGCGGTGCAGGTCGCGCAGGAAGTCCTCGACGACGCGCTTCGTGCGGCCGTAAACGC
>DASTGT010000024.1:0-53821 GCA_035718935.1 Casimicrobiaceae bacterium | reverse complement strand
GGCCCGAGGACGACGGCGTCGAGGAGGTCACCCTCGAGGCCGATGTGCGTGGGAACCGAGCCGTAGTTGTACGGACAGGGCAACGGGGAAACGAAGTCGACGTGGCCGAGCGAGCCGCGTTTTACGAAGCTGCCGCGCGGCACCTCGATGACGACCTCGACGAGCGGTGCCGGTGGCCCCATCGCGGCCATTATGGGCGAACGCATCCTGTCGCCATCTCGCCTCTCTTCCATCGTAAGATGGCGTCAATGCATTCGCCTCGCACGCCATTGCAGGCACCATGAGTGAGACCGTCACGGTCATCGTTGGCCATCGTCTCGGAAAGGTCGAGGCGGCGCGTCGTCTCAAGGAGCGCCTCGGCGACGCCAAGGGTCACCTCGGTTCGATGATTGCGATCGAGCAGGAGACCTGGGAAGGCGACACGCTGCGCTTCCGCATGCGCGCGCTGGGGCAGGCCGCTGCGGCGAGCATCGAAGTGCTCGAGGATGCGTTGCGGATCGAAGTGGCGCTCCCCTGGCTGCTGGCGAAGGCCGCGAATCGGCTTCTCCCGATATTGCGCAAGGAAGCAACGCTGCTCCTGGAGAAGAAATAGTCGCGCACTCCGACGCAGCGTCGGCCCATGAGAACTGTCGATTCGTCTCGCTCAAGGCCTCGAGGCCGCGACCTCGTCGGCTGGCTGCGCGTGCCGGGCGGCCTCGCGGGTGACGCCGCGCTTCTGACTCGCGAGCAAAGTCGGCAGCGCCTTCGACTGAAGCGCTTCCTGCTCGCGAGCGCATTTTCCATCGTCTACCTGCTCGTCCTGTTCCTGTTCAGGACGCAAGGCAAGGTCGACGTCGCCACGCTCGTCGAGGCCGCGGCCATCGTCGTGGTTCTGATCGCTGCCTTCTTCGGCATCTTCCACCTCGGACTCAATTTGCGCTTTGCCGATCCGAGTCTGACGACGTATCAGGTTTTGGCCGCGGTATTCACGATGCTTTACGTCGTGTACCGCGCGCCGGACACGCGGATCGTCTTCGCGACGTTCTTCTTCGTGGCGCTCATGTTCGGAATGCTGCGCTCGGACGCACGGCGGCTGGCGATTCTCGGCGTCATCGCGCTGGTGTCGTTTGCGATCGCAACGCTCGCGCGCTATGCCGGCAATCACGACATCGAGACGCTGAAGATCGACATGCTGCAGCTTTGCGTGACGGCGGTGGCGCTCCCATGGTTCATCTTCATCGGCAACCGCGTGAAACGCTTCAAGGAGGCCGATCGACGCAAGGACGAATTTCTCGCGACGCTCGCGCACGAGCTGCGCAATCCGCTCGCACCGATACGAATGGGCGCGCAGATCCTGCGCATGGCAGGTGCGGACTCGCCTTCGCAACCGGTCCTTCCGATGATGGAGCGCCAGTTGCAGCACCTCACGCGCCTGCTCGACGATCTCCTCGACGTCAGTCGGATCACGCGCGGGAAGGTGGCGCTGCGCGTCGAGCGCACCGACCTTCGGCACGCGATTCAGGCGGCGATCGAGACGAGCCGGCCGGCGATCGAGGAGATGCGCCACGTGTTCGCAGCGTCTCTGCCCGACCAGCCCTTGTGGGTCGACGCCGACCCCATCCGGATCGCGCAGGTGATATCGAACCTGCTCACGAATGCAGCGAGATACACGCCGGAGGGCGGGCGCATCGCTTTGAGCGCCGAGCGCCGTGGAAGCGATGTGGAAGTGCGCGTCAGCGACACGGGGTATGGCATCCCGCACGAACGTCTCGAGTCGATCTTCGACATGTTCACGCAGCTCGAAAGCCCGATCGCGAAGCCTGCCGGCGGCCTTGGCATCGGTCTCTCGCTCGCCAAGGGTCTGGTCGCATTGCATCACGGCACGATCGAGGCGCACAGCGAAGGGTCGGGAAAAGGAAGCGAGTTTCGGGTGCGACTTCCTGCGGCGCCGACACGCGCCGACGACGCGGCGATGGCTGCGAGCGAGGGCATTCTTGCGAACAAGCAGAAGATCCTCGTCGTCGACGACAACCGCGACGCCGCGTCGAGCCTCGCGACATTCCTGGAAATCACCGGACACGACGTTCGCGTCGCACATGGTGGCGAGGACGCGATTCGCGCCAGCGAGGAGTTCCGTCCGCACACCGTCCTGCTCGATCTCGGCATGCCCGGGGTCGACGGATACGAAGCGTGCCGGCGCATTCGCGGGACGGCCATCGGAAAGAACATGCGCATCATCGCCGTCACCGGGTGGGGACAGGAAGAAGACCGGCGCAAGGCACTGCTTGCCGGCTTCGACATGCACCTCGTCAAGCCGGTGAGCCCCGATACTTTGACGCAGCTCCTCGACGATACCCGCGTGCCATGAAACCGCCCCGCAATCCTGATTCCGCCCCGGGCGACTGGTACGTCGATACCGCGTGCATCGACTGCGGCGCATCGCGCCATGTCGCGCCCGGCCTCGTCGTCGAGCAAAACGGCAAGAGTGTCTTTGCGCGGCAGCCGACGACACCCGAGGAGCACCTGGCGGCGTGGCGCGCGCGGCTCGTGTGTCCGACGGCTTCGGTGCGAAGCGAAACGAGGCGGATGCGGCCGCAACAGACGATCTTCCCGCAGTCGATGACGGAAGCCGTGTGGCGCTGCGGGTTCAATGCGCGCTCGTCGTTCGGCGCACACTCGTATTTTGCCCGGCGCCATGACGGCAACCTGCTCGTCGATTCACCCCGTTTCGCAACGGAGCTCGTGAACTGGTTCGAGGAGGCGGGTGGTATCGCGCATATCCTCCTTTCGCACCGCGACGACGTCGCCGACGCGCAGAAGTACGCCGAGCGCTTCGGCGCGCGCGTCTGGATCCATAAGGACGATCGTGACGCTGCGCCGTATGCCACGGACCTTTTCCAAGGCGAGTCGGTGCGCAGCATCGCGGCGGACGTCGTCGCGATCCCGGTTCCCGGCCACACGCGCGGCAGCGTCGTCTACCTTCTCGACGATCGCGTGCTTTTCACCGGCGACTCGCTTGCATGGAGTGTGCGCGAGCGCGATCTCGTCGCCTTTCGCGATGCGTGCTGGTATTCATGGAGCGCGCTCACCGCATCGCTGGAGCGGCTCGTCGAATACCGGTTCGAGTGGGTACTGCCCGGGCATGGCTGGCCCGTGCATTTGCCGGTGGAAGAGATGAACGCGCGACTGCGTACCCTCGTGGAACGCATGCGCGCCAACTAGCGTGTGGTTCTTGGCCGCCGCATCGCGGCCATAGCGTTCGGAAATGGCGGAACAGGTTTGCCCTGTTCCGCCATCGATCATTGCGCTGCTGCCGTCAGGTCATTGCGAGCACAGCGAAGCGGCGTGCGCCGTGTCATCGGAGGTGGGCGTGAAGGGCGCGGCGAGCACGTTTCCCGAAGCCGCGTTCGCGACCAGCGCGTCACGATCCGACGCGAGAAGGAAGCCTTGCTCGAAGGCGCGTTTGGCTGCAGCCGTCGCCACGCAGACGTAACCTTCGTGGCTACCGTATCGTTCCTCGAGCGACAGGCGTGGATCGTTGTGCGCGAGGCGATTGGCCTTGGTGTCCCAGAACGGCCAGTAGCCTCCGCTGTTGCCGGCGCCGGCGAATACCTGGCCAACGCTTCCCGGACCGTTGCTCGCATTCGGCCCATACCATCCCGTCGTCGCGAGGTTCCACCCGACGTACGTGCCCAACGGTGCCTCGCCGAGGACGGTCGGCATCCCGGTGACGACTTCGTTGCCGTCGGCGTTCACTTTCGCGCCGTATACAGGCAGCACGCGCTCGATGATCGGCGGCTGAATCGTCGGGATGCCGCTCTCCTGGTCGTAATCCTCCTGTGGCCCGAAGTCGTAGACGAACGGTGGCCATGCCTGATCGCCGTGATACGCCAGGGGCTGTACTGTCGAGTGGAAATCGGGGAAGCCCTCGGCGGCCGCGGTGTTCGGGACGAGTTCTCCGCGCGCGAGCGTCGGATAAACGCTACCCGGCATTCGCTCACCGGTCATCAGCAACTTCATGAATGCATACGTCAACGCGTTGTTGGTGTGCGTTGCCGGAATGGGACTCGTCGGCAGCGACTGACCGGCGGGCGTGACGATCGCCGCGGGCGAAGTCCAGTTGAAGTTCGCCGCGCCGCCGCCATGCGTGCCCCCGGGCGTGTAGTACCGATGCACGTTCTTCGGTAACGGAATGTCCTCGACGCACGTGAAGCCGCACAGGCTCGCCGAGAACTTCTCGGAATAGAGCTCGGCCGATGCGAACGTTTCGACGATTTCCGGGCACGTGTCGGTTTGCGAGCAGCGGTGCAGCAAGCCGTTCGCCGGTAAGCCGCGCGCGAGGTTGGGATAGTCCGACCACCACACGGGTGCTTCGTCGCCGGCGACGTAGAGGTACATGAGGTTGTTCGGCTGCCCCCATCGGAGGTTCATCACCATCATGCGGCCGTCGACCTGCGGCCAGGCGCCGTCGAACACCTTGCGTCCGTGCTCGTCCCTGTTGAAGCCGTAGAAGATCAACCCGTGCAGGAAGGCGCCCGACTGCGACGAACCGACCGTGTAGGTCTTGCTGACCGTGCCGAAGATCGGATTCGATCCGCCTCCTGGCGCAACCGGGTCGAAGCGAAGGAAGGAGCCCAGATCGCGAAACGCCGCGAAGCCGACGCCGAGCACCAATGGGTTCTTCGCCGTGTAGACCATTTCGTACAGCAGGTTCGGGTCGAACGTCGCGTTCTTGAGACAGATCCAGTTCGGATTGGGCGTACCGGGCCACCCGTTGGGGCAATACGCCCACGCCCATTGGTCACTCGCGATCGGCGTTTTGGGGCCGGTAACGCCGGTGAACGTCTGCGACGACACGCTCCAGAACTCCGCCTGGCTCGTGTCCATGCTTGCCGGTTGGTACGGCGAAAATCGTCCCGGACCCTGAATGACGAGCTGCGCCGTGCTCGTCGGCGCACTTCCGACGGCCAGCCCGCAACCGTTGGTGCCCGTGCACACGTGGCTGTAAACCTTGCCCGTTATCGCCGATCCGTTCCTGTTGTACGCCACCGGAACCTGCACGACGTAATTGGCGAGACGCGTGAGCCCTCCTGCACCCGCGACATCGGGGACCTGGGGAGGCGTGAAGGCGCCGGTCGACGCGTTCAGGCTTCCATACGGCCCCGAATTCAAGTCGAAGCATGGATAGGAAATGGCGGGTGACGGCGAGCACTGCGTGAGAAGGTCGCCTTGCCAACCGGATTGCACATAGGTCACGCCCTCGATCATCGATGCGGTGTTGATCGAGTTGCCGCCGCGATTGGGCACGGAGTGCACCATCAAGCCGTTGCGTTTCGTTGGATCGGTCGGCGTGATGATCTCGAAGTTGGCAACGTAATCGACCCGGCCCTTGTTCTTCGGTGCGAGCTCGATGTCGGTGATGATGGCGTTGTTGTCGGGGTCGTTCGGCTTCAGTTCGCCGAACACCCGGCCGACGTAGATCGTGTAGGAGGTGGCATCGCCGGGAGTCGACGTGCCCATCTTGATGGGCTTGAAGTCGACGGTCGCTGTCTGATCGACGACGATCTGCTGCACGTAGGCGTCACCCGGCGAACTCCATCCGATGACTGCGCCGAGCCCCACCAGCGATACGACATATGCGACCCCTCTGTTCGTCTTCGGACGCATCATCATGTTCCTCCTTCGTATACGACGTGGTGGGTGTTCACCGCGGTCAAACGTCGAGAGCCCGCCGAGGCGGGCTTCTCGCGTGAACCATTGACGCCGCGAATCGTTTGGAATCTACGCGCGAGGCTTCGCCGCCGCTTTCGATTTCTTGTGAAAATTTTCGAAAAGCTGCGAATCGTTCGACGGGGACGAAGGGATCGCGGGGGCGCCGTGAGCAGCCGGCTCAACGGCGCTGCTGCGCGACTCGGGCAGTTCGATCACTCGGAACGGCCGCTGCTCCGAATACATGCGTTTGAGGAGCGGCATCGCGACGTTGTAAACGGGCGTCCCGTTCACGGTCGTGCCCTCGGGGCTTCCGCGATGTGCGTGTCCGTGCAGCACGGCGCTCACCGGATAGCGAATCAACGGCTCTTCCAGTCGGCTCGTGCCGAGAAAGGGAAAGATCTCGGGCGGCTCGCCCTGCACCGTTCCTGCGATCGGCGCGTAATGCAGGAGGGCGAGGCGTTCCGGCGTGCGCAGCTTCGCGAGCGCCGATTCGAACTTCAGCGTTTCCCGTAGCGCCTCGTTGACGAACGTCTTGATCGCGCGCTCGCCCCACGAGCCGAGGGTGGCGCGACCGTAGCCGCCGGCGAATCCCTTGGCGCCGGCGATGCCGACGCCGTGGATCTCGCACGCCTCACCGTCGAGCACCTGCACGCCGGCGTCCATGAGAATGCGCCGGACGTCGTCCTGCGCATCCGATTCGAAATCGTGATTACCTAGCACGGCGACTATCGGAACGTTCGCGGCCCCAAGCTCGTCGGCGAGGACGTGCGCTTCCTCGGGGAGCCCGTAATCGGTGAGATCGCCGCACAGCAGCAGCGCGTCGGCGATCGACGACGCGTGCGCGAACAAGTCCCGGAACGCACCGGCCGACTCCTTCCGGCAATGAATGTCGCCGACGGCCGCGAAGCGAACCTTGCCCTGAACACGCATCGATTCAGCCTCCTCGCCTTACATGCGTCATCCGGGGCGGGAGAACGTGCTGCGGCGGCGTGGTACGGCGCTTGCTCGAACTTCCGGTTCCTGCGGGAAGGCAACGAGGACTATGGTGTCGAGCGAGCGGACCGCCGGCAAAGTTCAACTCGACCCGGAGAGCACCTTTTACAAAGGCGTCCTGCAAGCGCTCGACGCTTCCGGGGTGCCGGTGCTCGTGGGGGGTGCCTACGCGCTCGCGGTGTACACGGGAATCGAGCGCGACACCAAGGACTTCGACCTCTTCCTTCGCCAAGCCGACTACGACCACGCGACGCGGGTGCTCGCCACGGCCGGCTACGAAACGGAAATCAAATTCCCGCACTGGCTCGGGAAGGTGCACGCCGGCGCATGGTGCGTCGACCTCATCTTCAATTCGGGGAATGGTTTGACTCGCGTCGACGATGCCTGGTTCGAGCACGCGATCGAGGCCGACGTGCTTGGTGTGACCGCCAAGGTGACGCCGGCGGAGGAGATGATTTGGTCGAAGGCGTTCATCATGGAGCGGGAACGCTACGACGGCGCCGACATCGCCCACCTCCTCGACGCGCGTGCCGAGCGCCTGAACTGGCCGCGCCTGCTCGACCGCATGGGTCCCCACTGGCGTGTGTTGCTGAGCCACCTCATCCAGTTCGGTTACATCTACCCGGGTGAGGGGCACCGCATTCCTGCATGGGTGATGAAGGATCTGCTCGATCGCATGCACAACGAGGTCGAGGCTCCCGGCTCGACGACCCCGCTCTGCCGCGGAACGCTGGTGTCGCGCGAGCAGTATCTGCACGATGTCGAGCGCCAAGGTTACATCGACGCCCGACTGCCGCCGACAGGCACGCTGAGCGCGGAGGACATCGCGATCTGGACGGCCGGGATCGACGAGCGTTCCCCCGAAGCGCGCGAGTAACCGCGGTCGCGCGCGCATTTCGCATCCCGCCCTTCCAGGGCTGGATCTTCCGAGCTCATTGAGCACGCGTTCGAATGAAACGCCCGATTTCCGCCCCTAAAAGCGCTTGATCCCCATTCGGTGGATGCGCGTGCGTCGCGGCCGACGTACACTTGCTGCGCCGCTCGTGCACCGCGCGTCGTCTCGTCGCGGAAGCGATGTACAGGTCCCGAGATGCGTCATTGCGCGCATCGACTCCCATCGTTCGTATCCCGAGGAAGCCACTTGAAGAATTTTTTCCCGCAAGTTGTGTTGTCTTGCTGCATCACGTTGGTCGCCGCCGTTTACCCGGCAGCTTCTTTTGCCGCGTCGATCGTTCCCTTCACCGCGAACATCACGTTCACCGAGCAGCTGAGTCAGGGCACGAGCACCTGCTTCCTGACGGGTGACATTTCCGGCACCGGTACGGCGACGAAGCTCGGCGCGGTCAGCCTCGCCTCCGAGGACTGCATCAATCCGATTTCGACGACGACGTTCGTGTTCACATCCGACAAGGTGGTGTTGGGTACCAACGGCGGACAGATCTGGGCAGCGTATGCGGGCACGCTGTCGGCTACCGACAACAGCATCCACGGCACCTACTTGGTGTTCGGCGGCACCGGACGCTTCAAGGACGCGCGCGGCATCGGCATCCTCGAAGGCTCCGAGGACCTCAATACGGGCAGCGGACAGATCCAGCTCAAAGGCACACTCACGTACTAGCGTCCGCCCGCACGAGGCCCGGCGAACCCTCGCCCGGTGACCATCACGAGAGCCGCCGTCTTCGCCGGACACGTCGTGGCGCAGAACGAGGCCGACTGATGGCGCGAAAGGAGAAAGGGATGACGATGTTCGCCGTGTTGCTGCTTTCGTTGTCGATGACGCCACACGTCGCCGCCGAGCCGATCGGCGAAGTCGACACGGTCTTCAAGCTGATCGGTCCTGACCACAAGATCGTCGTCGATGCGCACGACGATCCGGGCGTCGGGGGTGTGACGTGTTACGTGTCGCGCGCGAAGACCGGCGGCGTCAAGGGCGCGCTCGGGGTCGCCGAGGACCGCTCGGAGGCGTCGATCGACTGCCAGCGGATTGGGCCGATCACGTTCGCCAAACCGCTGCCGATGCAGGACGAGATTTTCACCGAGCGGATCTCGCTGGTCTTCAAGAAGATCCGCGTGGTGCGCATGGTCGACCGCAAGCGCAACGCGCTCGTCTATCTCACCTATTCGGACCGTCTGATCGAAGGATCACCGCAGAACAGCGTCACCGCGATCACCGTGGATGCGTCGACGCCGATTCCGGTGAAATAGCGCGTTACGCCGTGTTGGCGGGCGCGATCCGCGCGAGCACCGTTACTCCCGCCGGGGCGATATCCGGAAATGCACGACGTCGGGCAAGGTGAGCAGCGCCTGCTCGAGCTGCTGCAATGTGCCGCGGCCCTTCGACCAAATCACCGCGCGGTATTCGAGCGACTGCGTCGCCGCGTCGAGCCGATACGCGACGTCACTGACGTGAAATCCGCACTGGCGGACGATCTCGCGCAACCTGGCCTCGTCCATGGGCTTGGCGCGGTCGAAGCCCACGACGAAGTGCACGAACGTCCGCGAGGGCAGGCGATCCTCGACCCCTCGCAGGATCGTCAAAGCGACGAGCGTGACGATCGCCGCTGCGAAGCCGATCCAGTACGACCCGCCGCCGAGCACGACGCCGATCGCCGAGGCGACCCAGATCGACGCCGCGGTGGTGAGGCCGCGCACCGAAAAGCCTTCCTTGACGATCACGCCGGCGCCGAGGAATCCGATCCCGGTGACGATGCCCTGGATGATGCGCGTCACCTCGCTGCCGTCGTGCGTCGCGTAGAACTGATACTCGCCGCCCGCGACGAGGAGTGCCGAGCCGAACGAGACCAGCGCGTACGTGCGCAAGCCTGCCGCGCGGCCGTGGTAGCTGCGTTCGAGTCCGATCGCACCGCCGGCCACGAGCGCGGCCAGCGTGCGGACGATCGCCTCCCACTCGTTCATCGGGAACCGGGCCTCCCTGGCATTGCCCTTGCGGCGAAGTACATCGTGACTCGCCATTTCGCGTCAAGCGGGCCTTATAATGCCCGGCCACGCGTGCAGGGTCGGATCCGGGAGAATCGGTGCAATTCGCGAGCCGTCGCTTCGGCAACATCGCTGTGGCCGTCCCTTCCGGCCGCCTCGACCACGCCGCCGCGGCCGACTTCGAGGCGGCGCTCGTTCCGCTGGCGAGCGACGGCGCCAACAACGGCCTCGTGCTCGACATGGCGGGCGTCGACTACCTGAGCAGCGTCGGCCTGCGTGTCCTGATGCTCGCGACTAAGGCGGCGCGCGCGCGCAAGGCTCGCATCGCCGCTGTCGCACTGCAGCCAATCGTCGCCGAAATCTTCCAGATCAGCCGCTTCGATTCGGTCTTCGAGATGTATCCGTCCGTGCCCGCCGCGCTGTCGGCGATGTCGCCGGACGCGAGGGCGGCGTACGACGCGTCGGCTGCCACGCAATCCTGATGCGCGGCGTTCGTTTCTGGGGAACGCGCGGGTCGCTGCCCGTCGCGCTCGACGCCGCGGGCGTGCGCGCGAAGATCGTCGCTGCGCTGCGCGGTAGTTCCGGTCGCGACTTGACGAGCGACGAAGCGCTCGCGGCGTACGTCGACGCTCTGCCGTTCGCGATCAATGGAACCTTCGGCGGCAACACCTCGTGCGTGCAGCTGATGACGGGTGACGCGGAATACGTCGTGTGCGATCTCGGCAGCGGTCTGCGCGCGTTCGGCAGCGCCGCGCTGGCGAGCCATGGCCCCGCCAAGCCTCAGACGTATCACGTGTTCGTGTCGCACCTGCACTGGGATCACATCATGGGGCTGCCGTTCTTCGGCCCCGCGTACATTGCCGGCAATCGCGTCGTGTTCTACGGCGGCCACCAAGCCCTCGAGGCGGCGCTACGCCGGCAGATGGATCCGCCGTCGTTTCCCGTGCCCTTCGACGTCTTTCGCGCATCGATCGAGTTCGTGCACCTCGCGCCGGACGTGACGCACGACGTCGCCGGCATGCGCGTTCGACTGAAGCGTCAGCACCACGCCGGCGATTCTTACGGCTATCGCTTCGAGAAGAACGACAGGACGGTCATCTATTCGACCGATTCGGAGCACAAGCTCGCCGGGTCCGAGGAGCGCGACGGGTTCACCGATTTCTTCCGCCACGCCGACCTGGTGATCTTCGACGCGATGTACTCCCTCGCCGAGGCGACGTCGGTGAAGGCCGACTGGGGCCATTCGAGCAACATCGTCGGCGTCGAGCTCTGCCAGGCGGCGAACGCGAAGGAGCTTTGCCTGTTCCACCACGAGCCGGCGCTCGACGACGTCGCGCTCGAGAAGATGCTCGCCGAGACGCGCCGCTTCGAGGAGATCACGCGCGGCACCTCGCCGCTTCGCATTTCCGCCGCCTACGACGGACTGGAAATTACCTTGTGATGCCCGCGACGGCGGTGACGCCGGCGCTTCGCACGAGCCGCATACGCACAATCGGCGCCGGGCTGCTTGGCGCGCTCGCGATCGCGCTCGCGCTCGACGCCGGCCGGTTGACCCCGCTGCGCGAGACGTGGTTCGATACGCTGCAGCGAATCTCACCGCGTCCGGTCGAGGAACTCCCGGCGACGATCGTCGCAATCGACGACCGAAGCCTCGGCGCACTCGGCCGCTGGCCGTGGCCGCGCTCGCGCCTCGCCGAGCTCGTGGGGAAGGCCGCCGCGCACGGTGCACGCGCCATCGGGATCGACGTCGTGCTGCCCGAAGCCGACGCGCTGTCGCCCGAGCGCTTGCTGCACGACGTCACCGACGACGCGTTGCGCGCATCGCTCGCCGGCGTGCGCCCGTACGACGACGTACTCGCGGACGCGCTTCGTCGCGCGCCGAGCGTGCTCGCGATGGTCGGAAGCTACGAGTCCACCACCCAGCCGCTGCGCGCCGCGCCGGTCCTCGTGAGCGACGCACGAAACGATGCCACGTCGGCGTCGGTTGCGAAGTCGCGCTTGCTCGCATACCCGGCGGCGCTGTCGAGCATCGCGCTGCTGACGAACGCCGCGCACGGTTGGGGACTGGTTTCCGCCGAGGACGTTCAGGGTGTCGTGCGGCGCGTGCCGCTCGTCGCCAACATCAACGGGACCCTCGTGCCGGGCTTCGGCGTGGAGCTGTGGCGCGTCGCGGCAGGCCAGCGGTCGATCCGGCTCTTGACGCGCGATGGCCACGCGTCATCGGTTTCGATCGGCGGCGATGCATTCCCGGCGGATGCCGAAGGCATGGCGCGTCCCTGGTTCTCGCTTCCCACGCCGGGGCGCTTCGTGTCGGCGGTCGACGTCCTGAACGGCACGGTGGATCCGCGCATGCTGCAAAACACGTTCGTGCTGATCGGTGTCACCGGGCTCGCGCTCGGCGATTACGTGTGGACGCCCGTCGCGAAAATGCCGGGCGTCGAGGCGCACGCGCAGTTGCTCGAGAATATGCATCTGCGGGCGTTCCTGCGGCGACCCGCGCACGCGAATCTCCTCGAAGCGCTCGCACTGCTCGTCGTCGGTACGGTCGTCATCGTCGCGATCCCTGCGTCGCGTGTGGCGGCCGTCGCGCTCGTTGCCCTCGCCGGCGTCGCGGCCGTCGTGACGCTGTCATGGGTGGCCTTCGACACGCAGCGGCTGCTGCTCGACGCAGCGACGCCCCTCGTCGCGTTCGCGACGATGTTCGCGATGCTGCTCGGATTGCAGGTCGCGGAGACGACGCGGCATCGCAAGGCGTTGCAGAACGTGCTGCAGCGCGAGCGCGTGGCGGCGGCGCGTGTCGCGGGCGAGCTGGAAGCGGCGCGGCGCATCCAGCTCGACTCGCTCCCGCGCGCCGATGCGGTGACGGATCGGCGCCTCGAGATCGCTGCGTCGATGGAGCCGGCGCTCGAAGTCGGCGGAGACCTCTACGACTTCTATCGCCTCGACGGCGATCGGCTGTTCTTCATGGTCGGCGACGTCGCCGGGAAGGGCTTGTCGGCGAGTATCTTCATGGCGGTCAGCAAGGCGCTGTGCAAGAGCACGATGCTTCGCGCGAAGGATCGGGACCTCGGCGCGTGGCTGACGCAAGCGAATCGCGAGGTCGCGCGCGACAATCCGGGCGCGCTCTTCGTGACGCTCTTCGCGGGTGTGCTCGATCTCGTGAACGGCGAGCTCGCGTATTGCAACGCGGGTCACGAAAACCCATGGTGGCGGCACGCTGCGAGCGGGCACGTCACGAGGCTCACGGAAGGCGGCGGGCCGCCGCTTTGCGTCGTCGAAGACTTCGACTACGGCGCGGCGCGCGTATCGCTCGCGCCCGGCGATCTTTTGTGCGTCCTCACCGACGGCGTGACCGAGGCACGCGACCGTACCGGCGTGCTCTATGGAACGGCGCGCGTCGAACCCATGCTCGTGCGGATGTCGAGCGCGACGCACGCCGTCGAAGCGTTACGCGAAGACGTGCAGCGCTTCGCGCAAGGCGTGGACCAGGCGGACGATCTGACCGTGCTCGCGTTGCGCTGGCTGGCGCGCACGTAAGCGCAGTCGCTACCGGACGACGATCTCGACGCGGCGGTTGCGCGGCTCGGCGACGCCGTCTGGCGTCGGAATGAGCAATTCGCGCTTGCCGCGCCCGACCGCGACGATGTCCTGCTCGGGAATGCCGCGCGCGCTCAGCATCGCGCGCACGGCCAGCGCGCGCTTGCGCGCGAGCTGGTCGTTGTAGTCGTCGCTGCCGACGGCGTCGGTGTGGCCGATGACGACGATGTCGGGCACCGGACGCTTCGAGAGGTCGGCGAACATCGCTTCGAGCGTCTGTTGCGAGTCGGGCGTGAGCTCATCGCTCCCTTCGACGAAGTTCAGCGTGAAGTGCATCGCGCGCGACGGTTGCGCGGCGAGCGCGGCGCCGAACCTTCCCTGGATTTCCTCCGGCGTGGCCTCGTAGCGCCACGGATCGGCGAGGGTGAGTTCGGTCGCCGCGTACGGGTGGTCGAGCAGCACGTCGCGTCCGTTATGTGAAACGGTAAGCGACGGTGCGCCGCCGCCTTCTTCAGGCAGCAGGATCACTTGCTCCTGCGTCGCGCACGCCGCGAGCACGACGGCGAGCGGCGCCGCCAAGACGTGAACCCGCCACTCAGGGCGCATTGCCGACACGGACGACGAATTCGGTGCCGCGCACGCCGAGAATCGCCGACGGCGTGTGCACCTTCATCGCGTCGCGCGATTGCTTCGCGAGCCGTCCGGAGACAACCGCCAGCGTGCCCTGTCGCAGCGAAGCGTCGAAGCGGCCGGCGCTCGTCACGTCGTCGAATTCGTAGCGATCGAGCGCGAGCACGCTGTCGGGCCCCGCCGACAGCAGCGAGTTGTCCGTCATGGTGATGCCGACGCTGCCGTCGGCACCGGTTCTCACCACATCGGACGCCTCGACGTGCATGCCGGCCGTCGCGGGAAGCGATTGGCTCACCCGCTCGATCGTGACGTGACCCTTCACGACCTTGACCTGCCCGATGTCTGCGCCGTGTGCAAACGTTGCGATGCCGAGCAGCCAGGCGGCAACGATCATTCGATGCATGTCGCTCTCCACCTCGACGCCAATGCCGAGACGTGCGATCGCCGGTCGCATGCGCGTCGAGTCGGCGACCGGCGGGACGCAAATCGTGCACCAATTCGCGGGTTTTGTCGAAGGGCGGGGTTTGGGTGCGAAGCGTCGCGTTCGACACATGGCACGCGGCTTGCGGCGTCTGCACTTTGACACGGAGGCTCACCATGGGCAGCACGTTGAACACGACGGGTGAAGGCGATGAAGTGAAGCGCAAGGGCCATGGCACCGATGCGCTCGGACCAAGCGACTCGACCGACAGCGGCAGTGACATCGTCGGAGGACCGGGTCTCGATACGCAGGAAGGCCTACCCTTGCAGCGAGGCACGACATCGGATCCCGACGTCGATGCGATGCCGACGACGGCCGGCCCCGACCTCGGCGATGCGGACCTCGACAGCGACAGCGATCGCTTCGGCACGGGTGAGCGCGCGGCCGTGGGGCGCGACTCGACAGAGCCGACGGACGAAACGCTGACCGAATTCGATTCGGACGAGCCGACGTCGCTCGGCGTGATGGACGACTCCGCCTACGAGCGCGCGCCGGGGGAGATCGAATCGAACGACGATCCGGAGGCCGAGGTGGAAGCGATCGAGACGATCGAGAAGCGGCGCGGCATCAACGGTGCCGTGCGACGGCCCACGCGCTGAATCGAGCGCATCGTCGATTCGAACGGACCGTCAAGACAGGGTCCGCAGAAACTTCGCGTGCAATAATTGCGCGGCGTCGGGGAAAGCGTTACAGCCTTTCCCGAAGGCGCGCGGACGCCCTTCCACCCGGGGGATCGGCGCGCTGGGCACCGCGCAGCCGCGTGCCATACACATTCACCACGAGGCCCGCGAGCACGAGCGCGGCGCCGACGGCCTGCAGCGGTGCGAGCGTCTCACCGAGGAACAGCGCGCCGCTGGCGATGCCGGAGACGGGGATCAACAGCGCGAACGGGGAGACGAGCGCCGTCGGATAACGATGCAGCAGGCGCGCCCACGACGCGAAGCCGAAGAGCGTCGCGACGTACGCCATGAAGAGCAGGCATCCCCATGTCAGCAGGCTCGCGTGCGCGAGCGCGACGAATACGCGCGGTCCGCCCTCGAACGCGTACGAAACCGCGAGCAGCGGCAGCGGCGGTACGAGGCTCGACCACACGACGAGCGCGAACATGTCGGGCTCGTGACGCGCGGCGGCGTGCTTGGCGACGATGTTGCCCGCCGCCCAGGCGAAGGCGGCGCCGATCACTGCGACGAGGCCTTCGAACGTCGATGCTGTACCGCCGCGAAGCTTGTAGAGCGCGAGCACGGCGACGCCGAGCGTCGCGACGAGCCCGCCGACCACGTTCTGCGCGCGCAGGTGCTCGCCGAGAAACGCCACGCCGAGGCCGATCGTGAAGAACACCTGAATCTGAATGACGATCGACGACAAACCTGCGGGCATGCCGAGATTCATGCCGAGGAACAGCAAGCCGAACTGGAAGAAGCCGATCGCGAGCCCGTAGAAGACGATCGACGTGACGGGCAGGCGCGGGCGAGGCACGAAGAACACCAGCGGCACGGCGGCGAAGAAGAACCGCAGCGCGACGAGCGCGAACGGCGGTGCATCGCGCAACGCGACCTTGATCGGAACGAACGAGAATCCCCAGAGGACGACGACGACCAGGATCAGCGCGAGGTCGGACGGCGCGAGACGGGCGTGCGGTGGTGACGACGGGCGTTGCGAAGCGGCCAAGCGCGTTACTTTACCGCGCGGCATAATTCGCGTTTTGCCGCGGTGCGCCTGCGTCGCGGCCATTCGCTCCAGTTCCCGCCCCCATGCGCAACCGCACCCGCTTCGCCGACGACCGCGCGCTCGACATCGTCTGCCTCGGGCGGCTTGGCGTCGACTTCTACGCGCAGCAGATCGGCGCGCGACTCGAGGACGTGACGAGTTTCGCGAAGTACCTCGGCGGCTCGTCGGCGAATACCGCATTCGGCTGTGCTCGCCTGGGATTGCGCGCCGGTCTCGTATCGCGCGTGGGTGACGACGCGATGGGCCGCTTTCTCACCGAGACGCTCGCGCGCGAAGGCTGCGACGTGAGCCACGTCGGTGTCGACGGCGCGCGCCTGACCGCTGCGGTCGTGCTCGGGATCGAGGACAAGGCGACCTTCCCGCTCATCTTCCTTCGCGAGAACTGCGCGGACATGGCGATCGGCGACGCGGAGATCGAAGCGTCCTATATCGGGTCCGCGCGGGCGCTGCTGATCACCGGAACGCATTTCTCGACGGAATACGTCGCCGGCGTGAGCAATCGTGCGCTCGATCGCGCGCACGCGCACGACGTGCGCACCGTGCTCGACATCGACTACCGGCCGGTCCTCTGGGGCCTCACCAAACGCGGTGACGGCGCGACGCGCTACATCGCTTCGGGGACGGTCACTGCGCACCTGCAGCGTCTGTTGCCGCGCTTCGATCTCGTCATCGGCACCATCGAGGAGTTCAACATTGCGGGCGGCAGCGACGACGTCATGCGCTCGCTCACCGAGGTCCGCCGGCACACCGACGCGGTGCTCGTCGTCAAGCGCGGCCCGTTGGGGTGCGCGGTCGTCGACGGCGCGATACCCGCGTCGCTCGACGCTGCCTTCAATGGTGCCGGCGTGAACGTCGAGGTGCTGAACGTGCTCGGCGCCGGCGACGCATTCTCCGCGGGTTTCCTGTCCGGCTGGGTGCGGGGCGAGGACTACGACGCCTGTACGCGCTATGCGAACGCCTGCGGCGCGCTCGTCGTGTCGCGCCACGGCTGCGCGCCGGCCATGCCCACGCGCGTCGAACTCGATTACTTCCTCGCGCACACCGCCGAGATACCGCGACCGGATCGCGACGCGACGCTGACGCGGCTGCATCGCGTCACGGCGCCCCGCGTTCGCCACGACGAGGTGCTCGCGTTCGCGTTCGATCACCGCAATCAATTCTTTGCGCTCGCGCAGCAGGCGGGCGCCGACGAGTCGCGCATTTCGCATCTCAAGGCGCTTTTCGTCGAGGCCGTGGCGACCGTCGAATCCGGGCGAGGCCTGAAGGGGCGCATCGGCATGCTGTGCGACGATCGCTACGGCCAGGATGCGCTGAACACGGGGACCGGACGTGGGTGGTGGATCGGCCGGCCGGTCGAACTTCCCGGGTCCAATCCGCTGGTATTCGACCGTGGACGCTCGGTCGGCACGACGCTCCTGAGGTGGCCCGCCGAGCACGTCGTCAAGTGCCTGGTGCAGTATCACCCCGATGATGCGGTCGGCAACCGTCTGGAGCAGGAGGCGCAGGTGCGTGCGCTGTACGACGCGGTGCAGGCGAGCGGTCACGAGTTGCTGCTCGAGATCGTGCCGCCGACGGCGTTGCCCCGTGAACGCGATACGGTCCTTCGCGCGCTGAAGCGCTTCTACAACCTCGGCATCTATCCGGAATGGTGGAAACTCGAGCCGATGGACGAGGCGCAGTGGGCGGCGGTCGACGCGCTGATCGCCGAGCGCGACGCGTATTGTCGCGGCGTGTTGATCCTCGGGCAAAGTGCCGGCGTCGACGTGCTGGCGGATGCGTTCCGGGCGGCGCGCGCCAGCGAGACGTGTCGCGGCTTCGCGGTGGGCCGCACGATCTTCGAGGCGCCCGCGAAGCGCTGGCTGGCACGCGAGATCGACGACGCGATGCTGGTGCGTGACGTGCGAACGGCCTTCGAGGGGTTGATCGACGCGTGGCAGGAGGCGCGCGCACGATGAAAACGATCCGGTTGACGATGGCGCAGGCGCTCGTGCGCTACCTGGCGGCGCTCGTCGTCGACGAGCCCGGCACGCCGCGACTCTTCGCCGGTTTCTGGGCGATCTTCGGCCACGGCAACGTCGCCGGCGTCGGCGAAGCGCTCTTCGCGCATCGCGACGTGTTGCCGACGTACCGCGCGCAAAACGAGCAGGCGATGGTGCATGCCGCGATCGCCTACGCGAAGGCGCAGATGCGCCGGCGCGTGATGGCCTGTACGACGTCGATCGGTCCCGGTGCGACGAACATGGTGACGGCTGCGGCGCTCGCGCACGTCAATCGCCTGCCGGTGCTGCTGCTTCCCGGGGACGTGTTCGTCACGCGCGCACCCGATCCGGTGCTGCAGCAGGTCGAGGACTTCCATGACGGCACGGTCTCGGCGAACGATTGCTTCAAGCCGGTCTCGCGCTATTTCGACCGCATCGCGCATCCCGCGCAATTGCTGACGGCGTTGCCGCGCGCGATTCGCGTGCTCACCGATCCGGCGCATTGCGGCCCGGTGACGCTCGCGCTGCCGCAGGACGTGCAGGCGATGGCGCACGACTATCCCGAGGCGTTCTTCGCGCCGGCGCCGGTGCGCTTCGTCGCGCCCGCGCCCGTCGCTGCGGACATCGACGAAGGGGCAGCGTTGCTGCGCGAAGCCAAGCGGCCGTTGATCGTCGCCGGGGGCGGCGTCCTCTACGCGGGCGCGACCGAGGCGTTGAAGGCGTTCGCGGCGCACCACGGCGTGCCGGTCGCCGAGACGCAGGCGGGCAAGGGCGCGTTGCCGTGGGACGACCCGATGCAGCAGGGCGCGATCGGCGTCACCGGCTCGCCTGCGGCGAATGCCGCCGCGCGCGACTGCGACGTCGTCGTGGCGCTCGGCACGCGCCTGCAGGATTTCACCACGGGCTCGCATTCGATGTTCGCCAACGCGCGGCTCGTATCGATCAACGCAGCGCGTTTCGACGCGCAAAAATGGCACGGGCTCGCCGTGACCGCCGACGCGGGCGCTGCGCTCGCCGCGTTGTCGAAGGCGCTCGACGGCTGGCGCGCCGAAGGAGCGTGGACGGCGCGGGCGGGCGAACTCGGTGCGAAGTGGCGCGGCGACATCGCGGCGCTGACCGATCGCGGCGACGTGAAGCGGCCGTACGAGGCGGACGTCATCGGCGCCGTGCAACGCTCAGCGCGCGATTCGACGACGCGCGACATCGTCGTGTGCGCGTCGGGCACGCTGCCCGGTGAATTGCACAAGCTCTGGCGAACGTCGGTGCCGGGCGGCTATCACCTGGAGTACGGCTACTCGTGCATGGGCTACGAGATTGCCGGCGGGCTCGGCGTGAAGATGGCGCGACCCGAGCGCGAGGTCGTCGTGCTCGTCGGCGACGGCGGCTATCTGATGATGAATTCCGAGATCGCGACGTCGGTGATGCTCGGCATGAAGCTCGTCGTCGTCGTGCTCGACAATCACGGCTTCGGCTGCATCAACCGTCTGCAGCAGGCGTGCGGCGGGGCGCCGTTCAACAATCTGTTCGTCGATTGCATCCGCGCGACCGAAGGTGCGCCGGCGATCGACTTCGCGGCGCATGCGCGCGCACTCGGTGCGCAGGCAGAGAACGTCGCGGGCATAAAGGAGCTCGAGCAGGCGCTCGCCCGCGCGCGCGCGTCGGATCGCACGTACGTCGTCTCGATCGAAACCGATCCGCAGCAATCGACCGAAGAAGGCGGCTGGTGGTGGGACGTGCCGGTGCCGGAAGTGTCGCCGCGCGCGAAGGTGCGCGAGGCGCGTGCGCGCTACGAGCAGGAAAAGAAGGAGCAGCATCCGTAGATGGGACTCGACGTGCGCATCGGCATCAATCCCATTTCGTGGAGCAACGACGACCTGCCCTCGCTCGGCGGCGAGACGCCGCTCGACGTCGCGCTGAGCGAGGGCGCCGCGATCGGCTACCAGGGCTTCGAGCTCGGCAACAAGTTCCCGCGCGAGGTGCACGCGCTGCGGCGCGTGCTGGAGCCCCACGGCCTCGCGCTCGTGTCCGGCTGGTATTCGGGCCGGCTCGCGCGCGGGAGCGTCGACGACGAGATCGCCGCGGTCGGCTCGCATCTCACGCTCCTCGCCGAAGGTGGGGCGAACGTGATGGTGTACGGAGAGGTCGCGGACAGCATCCAGGGCGCGCCGGCGCCGCTCTACAAGCGTCCGCGCTTCGTCGATGCGGCGCACTGGCGCGACTATGGGCGACGCGTGACCGAATTCGCGAAGTTCACGCTCGATCATGGCGTGCGACTCGCGTACCACCACCACATGGGCGCGTACGTGGAGACCCCGGCGGACGTCGATCGCCTGATGGAGAACGTCGGGGACAGCGTTGGCCTGTTGTTCGACAGCGGCCACATGACGTTCGCCGGCGGCGATGCGGCGGCGATGCTCGACCGCTACGCCTCGCGCGTGTGTCACGTCCACTGCAAGGACGTGCGCCCGGACGTGATCGCGCTCGCGCGCAATCGCGACTGGAGCTTCCTCGAATCGGTCGTCAACGGCGCGTTCACCGTGCCCGGGGACGGCGCGATCGACTTCGCCGTGCTGATCGACATCCTGCGGCGCAACGACTACCGGGGCTGGCTCGTCGTCGAGGCCGAGCAGGACCCGGCGGTCGCGCCGTCGTACCGCTATGCCGAGATGGGGTACCGTCATCTGTCGCAGATCGTGAAAAGGGCCGCGTGATGAGCCTGCTCGTCAAAGCGCGTCGCGAAGGACGCGACATCGTCGAAGTGACGCCACAATCGGCCGGCTGGCGCTACGTCGGCTTCTCCGCGCATCGCTTGCGCGACGGCGAGTCGATGACGATCGATCGGCAGCAAAGCGAAGTGTGCGTCGTGGTGCTCGGCGGCAGTGTCGACGTCCGCGCGGGCGGTGCGGAGTGGACCGGCCTCGGGTCGCGGAGAGACGTGTTCGACGACGAGGCGCCGTTCGCCGTGTACCTGCCGCACGGTCGAGACGTGCGGATTCGCGCGCACGACGCGGTCGAGATCGCGATCGCGACGGCGCCGGGACCCGGCAACGCGAAGGCGCGCGTGATCGAGCCGTCGCAGATGAAGCGCTTCTCGCGCGGGAAGGGACTGAACGAGCGATTCGTCTGCGACATCCTGCCGCAGGCCGAGCCCGCATCGCATCTGCTGGTGGTCGAGGTGCGCACGCCGAGCGGCCACTCGTCGAGCTACCCGCCGCACAAGCACGACACCGACGACCTGCCGCACGAAAGTGCGCTCGAGGAGACCTACTATCACCGGCTCGCGCCCGCGCAGGGCTTCGCGTTCCAGCGCGTGTACACCGACGACCGCTCGCTCGACGAATCGCTCGCCGTCGAGGACCACGACGTGGTGCTCGTGCCGCGCGGCTACCATCCGGTCGTCGTGCCCTACGGCTACGAATCGTATTATCTGAACGTCATGGCGGGCCCGCGGCGCGAATGGCATTTTCACAACGATCCCGCGCACGAATGGATGCTGAAATGACGAAAGCAGGGTGGGATTCCACTTATTGGCGCGATGCGCCGTGACACCGCTTTCGTGACACCGCTTTCGTCATGGAGAACCCGATGATCGAAGTCGCGCTCTTCGGCGCAGGTCGGATCGGCACGATCCACGCCGGCAACATCGCGCGCCAGCCGGGGGTGCGCCTGCAGTACGTCGTCGACGTCGATCGCGATGCGGCGCAGGCGCTGGCCGGGAAATACAGTGCGCAGGTCGCGGACGCCGAGCGCGCGTTCGAGGACGCCAAGGTCCGCGCCGTCGTGATCGCGTCGTCCACCGACACGCACGCCGACCTGATCCTGCGCGCCGCCAAGTTCGGCAAAACCATCTTCTGCGAGAAGCCCGTCGACCTGTCGCTCGATCGCGCGCGCATCTGCGCGGAGGCGGTTCGCGCAGCCGGCGTCCCGTGCGTGATCGGCTTCCAGCGGCGCTACGATCCGACGTTTGCGTCGCTCAAGCGGCGAATCGCGGCAGGCGAGATCGGCACGCCGGAGATGCTCATCGTGACGAGTCGTGATCCCGGCGCACCGCCGGTCGACTACATCAAGCGCTCGGGCGGCATCTTCAAGGACATGCTGATCCACGACTTCGACATCTTCCGCTGGATCCTTGCCGACGACGCGCAATGGGTCTTCGCGACCGGCAGTTGCCTCACCGACCCGGCCATCGAGGGCGCGGGCGACATCGACGCGACGGCGGTGACGATTCGCACGAAGCAGGGCCGCCTCGCGCAGATCAACACGATACGCCGCGCGGCGTACGGCTACGACCAGCGTTTCGAGGTGATCGGCAGCCAGGGCATGCTGCAGGCCGGCAATCACCGGCCGACCGAAGTCGTGCTGTGGTCGTCGGGCGCGATCACCGCCGACAAGCCCGAGCATTTCTTTCTCGAACGCTATCGCGCCGCGTATGCGGCGGAAATGGCGCACTTCTTCGACGTCGTCGCCGGGCACGCGTCGCCGCTCACGTCGATCGACGACGGCGTCGCCGCGCTCGCGCTCGCCGAGGCCGCGACGACGTCGTGGCGCGAGAAGCGTGTCGTGGAACCGTCGCGATGACGCCTGCGCTTCGCGTCGGCATCGTCGGGCTGGGCCGCATGGGTCGGCGGCATGCCGAGAACCTCGCGCAACGCGTTCCCGCGGCCGAGCTCGTCGCCGCGTGCAGCCCCGAGGCCGGCGAGCTCGAATGGGCCGAGCGCGAGCTCGGCGTCGCGCTGAGGTACACCGATTACGCGGCGATGCTCGCCGAGGCCGACGTCGACGCGGTCTTCGTCGTGTCGCCGACGACCGTGCACGCGCAGCAGATCGTGCAAGCACTACGCGCACGCAAGCACGTGTTCTCCGAGAAGCCGCTGTCGCTGGACATCGCGGAGTGCCGCAGAGTCGAGGCGGAAGCCGCCCTGCAGCCCGATCTCAAGGTGATGATCGGCTTCGTGCGGCGCTTCGACGCGAGCTACCGGCACGCCCACGGTCTCGTGCGCGACGGCGCGATCGGCCGGCCGCTGATGGTGCGTTCGCACACGCTCGACATGCACGATCCGAGCGGCTTCTTCGTCCGCTATTCCGAGGCGAGCGGCGGCATGTTCGTCGACATGAGCGTGCACGACATCGACGCCGCGCGCTGGCTCCTCGGTGTTGGCGACGTCGCGCGCGTATTCGCGACAGGCATGGTGGCCATGCACGAGGCGCTGCGCGAGTTCCGCGACGTGGACAATGGTGTCGCCACGTGCGAATTCGCGACGGGCGAGATCGCCACGATCTACGCGTCGCGAACGATGGCGCACGGCTTCGAATGCGCGACCGAGGTGATCGGCACCAAGGGCCGTCTTCTGATCGGCGGCGACGCGCGCTGCGACCACGTGGTGATCTCCGACGCGCACGGCGTGCGTCATCCCTGCACGCCGACGTTCTACGAGCGCTTTGCCGACGCGTTCCTGCGCGAGGACATCGAGTTCGTGCAGGCGGTGATCGAGGATCGCGCCCCGCCGCTCACGCTGCGCGACGCGACGGAGGCGACGCGCATCGCGCTCGCGATGCGCCAGTCGCTGCTCGAGCGGCGCGTGGTCTCGCTTTAGGGCCCGTGAACAAAGCCCTGCTGGGGCGGTACGAGGTTGCGCAGGAGGTCGCGCGCCATGCCGGCGCGCTCGCGCTCGCCCATTTTCGCAACCGCGATCGGCTCGTCGTCGAGCTCAAGGGCCCGCAGGATTTCGTGAGCCGCGCCGATCGCGACGTCGAGGCGTCGATTCGCGCCCGACTGGCGGCTGCGTTTCCCGAGGATCGCTTCCTGGGCGAGGAGAGCGCCGCGGAATTCGAAGGCGCGATCGACCGCTGCTGGGTCGTCGATCCGATCGACGGCACGCACAACTTCCTGCGCGGCGTGCCGTACTGGAACGTTGCGATCGCCTACGTCGTTGCCGGACGTGCCGAGATCGGCGTCGTCTGCGACCCGGTGGCCGACGCTCTCTATCACGCCCAACGCGGTGGCTCCGCATGGTGCGACGCCGCGTCGGGACGAAGTCGCATCGAATGCGCGCAAACGTCCGAGCTGCGCGGCGCGTACGTCGCACTCGGTCACCACGACCGTGCGCCCGATCCGCGCTATCTCGAGGTTCGCGCGCGGATGATGGAGCGCGGCGTGTCGATGCGTAACTTCGGCTCGGCGGCGCTGCAGCTCGCGCACGTCGCGCGCGGGCGGCTCGACGCGTTCATCGAGCTCCAGCTCTCGATCTGGGACGCGATCGGCGGACTGCTGCTCGTCGAGGAAGCGGGCGGCTACGCGGCGCCGTTCGCGCCCGCGTCGGCCACCGCGAAGGCGGGCTGTGTGGCGTGCACGCGAGGCATCGCCGCGGAGCTCGCCGATCTGCTTGCGTAGCGGTCGGCCGCCTACTTCTTCGCGAAGTCTCCTGCATAGGCCCACGCGATGCTGGTCGGATCGACGTACTTGCGTAGCGCTGCCGCGGCGGATTCCGGCGTGACGGCTGCGATCGCCGCGTCGATCTTCGCGGAGTCGTTCCAGGTGCGTCCGAGGAACGCCTGCGCGACGAGAGATCCGGTGAGCGTTTCGTCCTCCGTGCGCGCGATTAGCCGCTCCTCGAGCAGCGCCTTCTTCGCTGCAGAAACTTCCTGCGCGGTGAAGCCGCCGGTGCGCGCGCGGGCGACCTCCTCGGCCGTGGCGTTCTTCACGTTGTCGACGTTCTGAGGTGCGAAGATCGCATAGAGCACGAGGGTGCTGTTCGGGTCGATCGTCGCGGGCTGCAGCACGCTGCCGACCGAATACGAGAAGCCGCCTTTCACCCGGACGCGCTGGAAGATCCGCGAATCGGTATCGCCGCCGAGCATGTGATTGGCGACGAGCAGCGATGCGTAATCGGGCGACTGATCGGTGAGCGGCAATGACAGCCGCCCGAACATCGCCGCGTTCGCCTTGTCCGGCGTCTCGAACGTCTGCGGCGCGGTCCGCGTCGAGTAGAACGGCGTCGGCACGCGCCGGTACGGCGTCGGGCTGGCGAAGTTGGCGAACAGCTCGGCGATGAGCGGCTTCACGGTCGCCACGTCGAAATCGCCGACGATCGCGATCTCCGCATGCGAGGCGCCGTAGAACTTCGTGTAGAACGCCTTCACCGCGTCGACGTCGAGCGCCTTCACGCGCGTGATCTCCTCGTCGATCGTCGGTGTGTAGCGAACGTCGTCCGGCGGATAAGGATTCCCGGCGCGCGCCGCGGCGCGCCGCGCGATCGACGTTGGATCGGTGCTGGCCTGTTCGAGCCGCGTCAGCACGCCGCGCTTCAGCTGCTCGAACTCCGCTGCGGGGAACGTCGGCTCGCGCAGCGCTTCGGCGGCGAGGCGCAGCACGTCGGGAACGTTCGCGTGGATCGTCATGCCGCTCACCGAAACGAGCGCGCCACCCCCGCCGGTGTCGAGTCTCGCCTTGAGCTTGTCGAGCGCGTCCTCGAAGGCCTGGCGATCGTGCTTCGTCGTCCCGTGCTCGAGCATTTCGGCGGTGAAGCCCGAAACGGGCATGCTGTTCTTCAGCGTCTGCTCGTCGCCGAGGTCGAGACGGATCTCGAACTGCGCGGTCTCGCCGCGGGTCTTCTTGGGCAGCAGGGCGACGCGCACGCCGTTTTGCAGCGTGTAACGCTGCGTGCGTGCCTCGAGGTTCGCCGGTGTCGGGTTGAACGCTTCGCCGGCGGCGATCGGCGCCTCGCCCTTGTAGTTCGCGACGAGCGCCGGAATGTCGACGGCCGGGGCGAGCGGCGCCCGGTCGGGCTTGCTCTCGGGGATGAACATGCCGACGGTGAGGTTCGACGCCTTCAAATATTCCGTGCCGACGCGGGTGACGTCGGCGGCGGTCAGCTTGTTCCATTGATCGCGATGGATGAAGAACAGGCGCCAATCGCCTTCGCCGATCGCTTCGGCGAGCGCGATCACCATCTGCTGCGGGTCGTTGATCGTGTCGTCGAAGTCCTTTTGCGCCTTCGTCTTCACGCGTGCGAGCTCCTCGCGCGTGATCGGCTGTTTGGCGACGTCGTACAGGGTGGCGAGCATGGCGTCACGCGTGGCATCGATCGATTGCCCTGGCGCTGCGTGCGCCCAGAAGATCACGAAACCCGCGTCGTGCAGTCCGAAGGTCCAGTTCTCGACCGAGGACGCCTTGCCGGTCTCGACGAGCGCCTTGTAGAGCCGGCCGGCGGGCTGTACCGTCATGATCTCGGCGAGCGCTTCCATCGCGATCGCGTCGGCATTCGCGCCTTGCGGGACGTGAAAGAGTGCGCCGACCCACTGCGTGCTGGCGACACGCCGAACGATCACCGTCCGCTCTCCATCCTGCACGGGCTCGACCGTGTATTGCTTGGCGAGCTCGCGCGTGGGCTTCGGGATCGGTCCGAAGTGCTTGGCAATGGCGGCGAGCGCGGCATCGGTGTCGAACTTGCCGGCGATGATCAGCGCCGCGTTGTCGGGCTGGTAGTACTTTTCGTAGAACGCGTGGAGCTTTTCGAACGGCACGTTCTCGATGTCGGAGCGCGCACCGATCGTCGGGTGGCCGTAGTTGTGCCAGTCGAACGCGACGCCGGCCATCCGCTTCCACAGCACGTCCTGCGGCCGGTTCTCGCCGTTCTCGAATTCGTTGCGCACGACGGTCATCTCGGAATCGAGCTCCGCCTTGCTGAACGTCGAGCGCGTCATGCGCTCGGACTCCATCATCAGCACCCAGTCGAGCGACGCGGGCGATGCCGTGAAGGTCTCGTAGTACGTCGTGCGGTCGTACGACGTCGTGCCGTTGAATTGCATGCCGCGCCGGCCGAGTTCGGCGAACACGCTCGGCACCGACGGCGTGCCCTTGAACAGCATGTGCTCGAGGAGATGCGCCATGCCGGTTTCGCCGTAGCTTTCCATGCGCGAGCCGACCTTGTACGTCACGTCGACCGTCGTCGTGGGCTTCGTCGGATCGGGAAAGAGCAGCACCTTGAGCCCGTTCGCGAGGGCGTATTCGTCGACGCCTTCGACGCTCGGTCCTTTCGTCACCCCCGGGGGAAGCGCCGCGAGCGCGGTCAGAGGGACGAGCAGGATGAGGAGAACGACGAAGCGGCGAAGCGAGCGAAGGCGCATGGGGCGTGACGTGGGAAAAGGCGACGGTGGGACAACGAAGCGCCACCGAAAGTGCCGGCGGGTGGGCGGCATGTCGCGCAAGTGCGAACTCTGTAGATAGCAGGCGCTTACTCCCATTGCGCATTGACGTTTACGTAAACGTCATGTAGCGTCGGCGATACGGGCACGCAGGGCGCGCCGACGCGCGTAAGCTTTACGGAGAACCGCCCACGATTTCCCGTTTCGCGATGAACGACGCTCCGCGCCAACCCATGGTCTATCGCCCGCTCACGAAAGTGCGCTTCGTGACGGCCGCGAGCCTCTTCGACGGCCACGACGCCTCGATCAACATCATGCGTCGCATCCTTCAATCGACGGGCTGCGAAGTGATCCACCTCGGGCACAACCGCTCGGTCGAGGAGATCGTCCAATGCGCGATCGAGGAGGACGCGAACGGCATCGCCGTGTCGTCGTACCAGGGCGGCCACGTCGAGTACTTCACGTACATGATCGATCTGCTGCACGAGCGCGGTGCCGGGCACATCAAGGTGTTCGGGGGCGGCGGGGGCGTGATCGTGCCGGCCGAGATCGATGCGCTGCACGCTTACGGCGTCGCGCGGATCTTCTCGCCGGAGGACGGGCAGCGGCTCGGGCTGCAGGGGATGATCAACGAGATCGTCGCCGCGGCCGACGTCGACGTGACGCAGCAGGTTCCGCAGTCGGTCAGCGCGTTACGCGAAGGTGACCGATACGCGCGTACGCGGGCACTCGCGCGGGCGATCACCGCGCTGGAAGCCGGGGTGGCGCCGGACCGGTTCCGTCGCGAGCTCGACGCGGCGGCGAAGCAGGCGCGCGCGCCAGTTCTCGGTGTGACCGGCACGGGCGGCGCGGGCAAGAGCTCTCTCACCGACGAACTCGTTCGCCGCTTCAGGCTCGATCAGGACGATCGGTTGAAGATCGCGATCCTGTCGATCGATCCGTCTCGCCGCAAGTCGGGCGGAGCGCTCCTCGGCGATCGCATCAGGATGAATTCGATCGCGTCGCCCAACGTCTACATGCGCTCGCTCGCCACGCGCGACGCGGGCAGCGAGATCTCGAAGGCGTTGCCCGACGCGATTGCGGCGTGCAAGGCCGCGGGCTACGACCTCGTCATCGTCGAGACGTCGGGCATCGGGCAAGGCGACGCTGCCATCGTTCCGCACGTCGACGTGTCGCTCTACGTGATGACGCCGGAGTTCGGCGCGGCGTCGCAGCTCGAGAAGATCGACATGCTCGACTTCGCCGACTTCGTCGCGATCAACAAGTTCGATCGCAAGGGCGCGCAGGACGCGTTGCGCGACGTGCGCAAGCAGTATCAGCGCAACCACCAGGCGTTCGGCAAGGCGCCCGACGAGATGCCCGTGTATGGCACGATCGCATCGCGCTTCAACGACGACGGCGTCACCGGCCTGTATCAGGCGCTCGCCGAGCGCCTGCGCGCCCACGGCCTCGCGCTTTCGCCCGGCACGTTGCCCAACCCGTCGACGCGGAGCTCGACCGCGCAGCGCGCGATCGTCCCGGCCGCGCGATCGCGCTACCTCGCGGAGATCGCAGAATCGGTGCGGGGCCATCACGCGCGCGCCGACGAGCAGGCGCGCATCGCACGCGAGCGGCAGCAACTGCGCGCGACGCAATCGATGCTGCGAGAAACAGGGTCGGACTCGATTTCCACGAAAATGGAGTCCGGCCCTGATTTTCTGGCGCCGCTCATTGCCGAGCGCGATCGCAAGCTCGACGCGCGGTCGAAGAAGCTCCTCGACATGTGGCCGCGCACGAAGGCGGCGTACGCCGACGACGAGTACGTCGTCAAGATCCGCGACAAGGAGATCCGCAGCGCGTTGACGTCGACGACGCTTTCGGGCACGAAGCTGCGCAAGGTCGTGCTGCCGAAGTACGAGGACGACGGCGAGATCCTCCGCTGGCAATTGCGCGAAAACGTCCCGGGCAGCTTCCCGTTCACTGCGGGCGTGTTCGCGTTCAAGCGCGAGAACGAAGATCCGACGCGGATGTTCGCGGGGGAAGGCGACCCGTTCCGCACGAACAAGCGCTTCCACCTGCTCGCCGACGGCATGCCGGCCAAGCGGCTGTCGACCGCATTCGACTCGGTGACGCTCTACGGGAACGACCCCGACCGGCGCCCGGACGTCTACGGCAAGATCGGCAACTCGGGCGTGTCGATCGCGACCCTCGAGGACATGAAGGTGCTCTACGGCGGCTTCGACCTTTGTGCTCCGAACAATTCGGTGTCGATGACGATCAACGGCCCGGCGCCGACGATCCTCGCGATGTTCCTCAACACTGCGATCGACCAGCAGCTCGCGAAATTCGCGGAGGAGAACGATCGCGAGCCGACCGATGACGAGGCGGCGAAGATCCGCGCGTGGACGCTCGCGACCGTGCGCGGCACCGTGCAGGCGGACATCCTCAAGGAGGACCAGGGCCAGAACACGTGCATCTTTTCCACCGAGTTCAGCCTGAAGGTCATGGGCGACATCCAGGAGTATTTCGTCCATCACGACGTCCGGAACTTCTACTCGGTGTCGATCTCCGGCTACCACATCGCGGAGGCGGGCGCCAATCCGATCTCGCAACTCGCCTTCACGCTGGCGAACGGCTTCACGTTCGTCGAGGCGTATCTGGCGCGCGGAATGCACGTCGACGACTTCGCGCCCAACCTGTCGTTCTTCTTCAGCTACGGCATGGATCCCGAGTACGCGGTCATCGGCCGCGTCGCGCGGCGCATCTGGGCAGTGGCGATGCGCGATCGTTACGGCGCGAACGAGCGCAGCCAGAAGCTCAAGTTTCATTCGCAGACGAGCGGGCGCTCGCTGCATGCACAGGAGATCGCGTTCAACGACATCCGCACGACGCTCCAGGCGCTGATCTCGACCTACGACAACACGAACTCGCTGCACACCAACGCGTACGACGAGGCGATCACGACGCCGACGGAGGAAAGCGTGCGGCGCGCTATGGCGATCCAGCTCATCATCAATCGAGAATGGGGACTCGCGAAGAACGAGAACCCGAACCAGGGTTCGTTCGTGATCGAGGAGCTGACCGATCTCGTCGAGGAAGCGGTGCTGAAGGAATTCGAGGCCATCTCCGAGCGGGGCGGGGTGCTGGGCGCGATGGAGACCGGCTATCAGCGGGGCAAGATCCAGGAAGAGTCGCTCTATTACGAGCACCGCAAGCACGACGGCAGCTACCCGATCGTCGGGGTGAACACGTTCCGCAATCCGCACGGCGATGCCGTGCCGCAAAAGCTGGAACTCGCGCGCTCCACCGACGAAGAGAAGGAGTCGCAGCTTCGCCGTCTCGCCGAGTTCCACGCGCGGCACGCATCGGAGGCGTCCGCCGCGCTCGAGCGGCTCAAGCGGACCGTGATCGAGGACCGCAACGTGTTCGAGGAATTGATGAACACGGTACGCGTTTGCTCTCTCGGCCAGATCACCAACGCGCTGTTCGAGGTCGGCGGGCAATACCGGCGAAGCATGTAGCTGCGGTGCCGGGCAGCGGCTCGGCCGAACGGTCGATGGCGCTATACTCGCCGCGTCGATAGCCTGACCGGCATGTCGACGCTCGCCATCGATACCTACCGACTTCTCACCGCGCTGAAGGGTACGGGGAAGAGCGCGAATTTCACCGCGGAAGAGATCGCGGGCGCGGTCCATGTCGCGCAGGAAGGCGCCGACTTGCTGACCAAGGCGGACTTCGCACTTCGCATGGACGCGTTCGAGAAGCGCATGGACGCGTTCGACGCGCGCATGGATGCGTTCGTCGAGCGGATGGACGCCTTCGTCGCGCGCATGGTCGCCATGGAGCAGAGGTTCGACGCGAAGCTCGAAGCAGTACGTGCCGACCTCCGCGCAGAGATCAAGGCGAGCCAGACGCAGAATCTCCTGTGGCTGTCGGGCCTCGTTCTGGCGAGCAACGGCATGGTCATCGCCCTGCTCGCGCGGCTCGCGCACGTCATCTGATGCGAGCGGCCGCGCGATCCTCGAGCGCGCTCGACGTTCGCCCGCTCACCCCCGAGCGCTGGAACGACCTCGTCACGCTCTTCACCAGCCGCGGCAGCGGCCAGGTCCGCTGGTGCTGGTGCATGTACTACCGCCGTTCGGGGCGCGCCGACGTGCCCGGCGACGCGACGGTGGCCGAGCACAATCGCGCCGCGCTGAAATCGCTCGTCGACGCGGGAACGGTTCCGGGTTTGCTCGGGTACCGGGACGGCAGGCCGGTCGCGTGGGTCTCGCTCGGGCCCCGCGGCGACTACGCGAAGCTCGCCCGATCGCCGTTGATGCGTGCGGTCGACGACACGCCCGTGTGGTCGGTCATCTGCTTCTTCACGTCCGCCGAAGCGCGCGGCCAGCATCTCGCCGAAGCAATGCTCGCGCATGCCGCCGAGTTCGCGCGTGCGAACGGCGCGACGCTGCTCGAGGCGTATCCGGTCGACAAGCAGGAGCGATCGCGTGCCGAGAACATGTGGTTCGGCGGCAAGGCCATGTACGACCGCGCCGGCTTTGTCGAGGTCGCGCGACGAAAGCCGACGCGGCTCGTGATGCGCAAGGCGCTACGGCCGGCACGCGCCCGAACGGGTTGAACGAAACGGGTCGACCCGCACGCGCGATGCGGGTGTCGGCCATCGGCTCGTGGTCGCGCGAACGCACGAGCGCGGGCGGCATTTGTCGAAGACGAGCGACGTCAAGGCCGGGCGCTGTTGCCCCGCTTGACCGCGTAATATGACTCGGAGCGAACCGACCCGAAGAACGACGCGCGTGGCCGATCAAACGCAATGGGCTTTCCCGCCGGAGTTGCAGCCGAAAGGCGATGAGGTGCCGTTCGACCTCGCGCGCGCGCTCGACGCGGTCGTCGCGCTGCGCGTCGAGGTTCCCGAGGACGCTTTCACGGCGCCCATCCTCGGCACCGAGCGCAGCGGCAGCGGCGTCGTCATCGATGCGCAAGGCGTCGTCCTCACGATCGGCTACGTCATCACCGAAGCCGAGTCGATCTGGGTCACCACGCACTCCGGCATCGTGGTGCCGGGACACGCGCTCGCCTACGATCACGTCACCGGCCTCGGCCTCGTCATGCCGCTCGGGCAGCTCGGCGTTCAGCCGCTGGAGCGTGTCGCACTCGACGATGCCGATCTCGACGACGGCGTGTACGTCATCTCGCACGGTGGCCGGGCGCACGCGCTGCGCGCCGAGGTGTTCGCGCGGCGCGAGTTCGCCGGCTACTGGGAATACCTGCTCGACGAAGCGCTGTTCACGATGCCCGCGCATCCGGAATGGAGCGGCGCCGCGCTGCTGGACGGCAAAGGCCGGCTCGTCGGCATCGGCTCGCTGTTCGTGCAGGAGGCCGATGGCGACGACACGGTGAAGGGCAACATGTTCGTGCCGAGCGAGCTCATCGATCCGATCCTCGACGACGTGCTGCGCGTCGGCCACGCCGAGCGTGCGGCGCGTCCCTGGCTCGGCATCTACAGCGCCGAGACAAAGGAAGGGATCACCGTGCAGGGCATCTCGGACGGCGGCCCGGCCGCGCAGGCGGGTGTCGAGCCGGGAGACGTCATTCGCGGCATCGCCGGAGAGGCGGTCGACGATCTCGGCGAGTTCTATCGCACGTTGTGGCAGCGCGGCGGCGCGGGCATCGAGGTGCCGCTCACGCTGCTTCGCAACGGCCAGTTGCGCGAGGTCGTCGTGCGCTCGGTCGACCGCAACGCGTTGCTCAAGAAGCCGCGGCTGCAGTAACCAACGCTACCGGGCGGCCGACTTCGCCGGCTCGATCGCTTCCTTGTAATTCCAGCCGCCGCCCAGCGCCTTGGCGAGATCGACCAGCGCGAGGCGCACGTCGCGCGCCGCGAGGATCGACAGCGTCTGCGCCTGCAGCAACTGCCGCTGCGCATCGAGCACTTCGAGATACGGCGAATAACCCGCCTTGTAGCGCAGGTCGGACAGCTCGTACGCCTGCTGCAACGCCTCGCGGCGCGTCGTCTGCGCGGCGAGCGCCGCGCGCGTCGTCTCGTTCGCCGCGAGCGCGTCGTGCACGTCCTTGAACGCGGTCTGTACCGTTTGCCGATACGTGGCGACGAGTTCCTCGCGCCGTGCGCTCTGCGTCTCGACGTTCGCGCCGATGCGATCGAGGTTGAAGAGTGGCTGCGCGAGGCCGGCGCCGATCGACCAGATGAGCGACGGTCCGCTCAGCAGGTGGCGCAGTGCCTCGGATTCGGTGCCGAGCGTGCCGGTCAAGTTCAGCGACGGCAAGTAATCGGCGCGCGCGCGATCGATGCGCAGGCTCGCGGCGGCGAGCTGGCTTTCGAGCTGACGCAGATCGGGACGCCGCTCGAGAACATCCGAAGGCAAACCCGCGGGCACGGTCGGCACTTCGAGCAGCTTTGCGACCGACGGCTCACGGGCGACGGCCGGCTGGAAGACGTCGCGCGGCGAACGACCGACGACCACGGCGAGCGCCGATTCGAACTGGCTCACCGCGCGCTGCGCGGTGGCGATGTCGGCGCGCACCGCATCGCGCTCGGCCTTCGCCTGCGCGAGGTCGTACTGCCCGATGACACCGGCCTGCGCGCGGTCGGTTTGCAGCGAAACGGTCTGCTCGCGCAGCGCGAGCGTGTCCTTCAACAATTGCAGCTGCGCGTCGGCTGCGATGAGTCCGAAGTACGTCTGCGCGACCTGCGCGGCAACCGCCGTGCGCACCGTCTCGCGCGCGTATTGCGTCGCGAGCAGGTCGTTCTGTGCCGCGCGGGTCGCGGTGCGGTACTTGCCCCACAGATCGATCTCGTACGCGGCGGAGAGCCCGACACGAAAATCGTTCCCGGTCGGCGATATGCCGCGCGGGATCGGCACCGTGCCGACTTCCGTGACCTTGCTGCGGCTGACGCCCACCCCGAGATCGAGGCTCGGGTAGAGGTCGGCCCGGGCGAGGCGCACCTGCGCGCGTGCCGCATCGATGCGCGCCATGGCGACTTCCAAATCGAGATTGTTCGCCAGCGCTTCGTCGACGAGGGAAGTCAGCGCGGGATCGTCGAAACTCGTCCACCAGTGCGAAAGGTCGAGTTGCGCGACGGTCGGCGCGGGCAACTCCACTTTCGGCGGTTCGGTTGGCGTCGTCGTCGCGCAGCCGGCGAGCGTTGCCGCAATGGCGCCCGCGATCAGTGAACGGCGAATGAGGGTGTCCGTTTCCATTTCAGTCGTCTCCCGGCGCCGGTACGGGCGGATGGCCGGGCGTCTGCGGCACGTGATGCGTTTGCCGCGCGTGCTGCACCTCGCCGATCAGCTCGCTGCGACTGCGTCGCTCGATCAAGCGCCGCTCGGTAATGACGCGATAGAAGAGCGGCACGAAGAACACGGCGAGGAACGTCGCCGCGAGCATGCCGCCCATCACGCCGGTGCCCGTCGAATGCCGCGCGCCCGCGCCGGCACCGGTCGAAAGGGCGAGCGGCGTCACACCGAGAATGAACGCGAGCGACGTCATCAGGATCGGCCGGAAGCGCAGGCGCGCGGCCTCGACCGCTGCCGCGGACGGCGTCAGGCCCTCCTCGTGTTTGAGTACGGCGAACTCGACGATCAGGATCGCGTTCTTCGCGGCGAGCCCGAGCAGCGTCACGAGGCCGATCTGGAAGTAGACGTCGTTGGTGAGGCCACGCAGCCAGATCGCCGCGAGCGCTCCGAACGTGCCGAACGGCAACGCGAGCAGCACCGAGAGCGGAAGCGAAAGTCGCTCGTACTGCGCTGCGAGGATCAGGAACACCATCACGACGGCGAGCCCGAGCGAGAACGTCGCGGCGCCGCTCGATTTCTTCTCCTGGTACGACGTGCCGCCCCAGTCGTAGCTGAAGTCGGCCGGCAGCACTTCGTTGGCGATCTTCTCGACTTCGGCGATCGCTTGCCCCGAACTGTAGCCGGGCGCCGCCTGACCGAGAATCTTCACCGCGGGCAGGTTGTTGAAGCGATCGAGCACGTCCGGCCCAGACGAATAGCGCACGGTGACGAGCGACGACAACGGCACCATCTCGCCCTTGGCCGAGCGCACGTAGACCGCACCGATGTCGTCCGGACGATTGCGATACGAAGGCTCGGCCGACATCAGCACCTGCCACGCGCGACCGTACTTGTTGAAGTCGTTGATGTAGAAGTTGCCGAGCGTCGCCGACAGCGCGGCGAAGATGTCGTTGATCGGGATCCCGAGCGTCTTCGCCTTCTCGCGATCGACGTCGACGTGAAGCTGCGGTACCGTCGCGCGCCATAGCGTCTGCGCGCCGGCGAGCACCGGATCGCCGTTGGCACGCGCGAGGAACGCGTTCTTCACTTCGTCGAGTCGCTTCGCGCCGCCTTCGCCGTGGTTCTGCAGGTAGAGCTCGAAGCCGCCGGCGGTTCCGAGGCCGAAGATCGGCGGCGGATTGAACGCGAGCACGATCGCTTCCTTGATGTGCGCGGTCTTCGCAAAGAGCTCGCCGACGAGCTGCGGCGCCGTCACCTTGCGCTCGTCCCACGGCTTCTGAGTCACGAAGATCGTCGCCGCGTTGTTGCGGAAGCCGCCGCCGATGAAGTCGAAGCCGGTGAACGCGACGATGTCCTGGTTGTTCGGATTCGAGCGGATCGCCGCCGCGACTTCGGAGACGACCTTGTCGGTGCGCTCGAGGGTCGCGCCGTCCGGCAGGATCACCGCCGAGATGTAGAACCCCTGGTCCTCGTCGGGCACGAGGCTTCCCGGCGTCGATCGCCAGAGCTCGGCGGTGATCGCCACCATTCCAAGGAACAGGACGAGACCGAGCACGCCATGGCGCAGCAGGAAGATGACGCCATCGTTGTAGCGTCCCGTCGCGCGCGCAAACCATTGGTTGAACCAGCGGAAGAAGCGATTGGGCGTGCGATGCGGCTTCAGGATCAGCGCGCAGAGCGCGGGCGAGAGCGTCAGCGCGACGAAGCCGGAGATCACGACCGCCATCGCGATCGTCACCGCGAACTGGCGGTAGAGCTCGCCGGTGAGACCGCCGAGGAACGCGATCGGCACGAATACTGCCGTCAGCGTGAGCACGATCGCGATGATCGGCCCGGTCACCTCGCGCATCGCGCGCAGTGCAGCATCGCGTGCGGGCAGCCGATCCTCGCGCATGTGCCGCTCGACGTTCTCCAGCACGACGATCGCGTCGTCGACGACGATCCCGATCGCAAGCACCATCGCGAAGAGGGTGAGCGTATTGATCGTGTAGCCGAGCGCGTAGATGCCGGCGAATGCGCCGATCAGCGCCACGGGCACGGCGGCGAAGGGGATGATCGCCGCGCGCCAGCTCTGAAGGAACAGGTAGATGACGAGGAAGACGAGGATCATCGCCTCGCCGAGCGTCTTCAGCACCTCGCGGATCGACACCTCGACGAAGCGCGTCGTGTCGTACGGGATCGCGTAGGTGAAGCCTTCCGGGAAACGCGTGGCGAGCCGCGCGACTTCCCCGCGCACGGTCTTCGCGACTTCGAGCGCGTTCGCGCCGGGCGACAGGAAGATGCCGACGAGCGTCGCGTCGTGGCCGTTGAAGCGGCCGATGAATTCGTAGTCCTTGGAGCCGAGCTCGACGCGCGCGACGTCTGCAAGCCGCACGTTCGAGCCGTCGGGGTTCGCGCGGACGATGATCCGCTCGAATTCCTTCGCGTCGGTGAGTCGTCCCTGCGCGGTGATCGTGTAGACGAGTGCCTGGTTCGAGGGCGACGGCGACTGCCCGACCTTGCCCGCGGCGAACTGCGCGTTCTGCTCGTTCACCGCGCTGATCACGTCCGCCGGGGTGAGCCCGAGCTGCGCCATGCGGTCGGGCTTGAGCCAGATGCGCATCGCGTAGTCGTGCGCGCCGAAGATCTGCACGTTGGTCGTGCCCGGCAGCCGCTTGAGGTCGTCGAGCACGTTCAGCAGCACGTAGTTCGACGTGTACAGGTCGTCGTAGCGGCCGTCGGGCGAATAGAACGCGATGACCTGCAGGAACGACGAGCTGCCGCGCTCGACCGACACGCCCTGCCGCCGCACTTCCTCGGGCAGTCGCGGCACCACTTCGTTGACGCGGTTATTGACGTTGACGGACGCGATGTCGACGTTGGTGCCGATGTCGAACGTCACCTGGATCGAAACGATGCCGTTCGACGCCGACGACGAGCTCATGTAGATCATGCCCGGCACGCCGTTGATCGCGTTTTCGAGCGGCGACGCGACCGTCTGCTCGAGCGTTTGCGCGGAGGCGCCCGGATAGACCGCGGTCACCGTGACGACGGGCGGCGCGATCTCCGGGTATTGCGCGATGGGCAGTGCGCGCATCGCGGCGAGGCCCGCGAGCACGATGAACGTGGCGATGACCGCCGCGAAGATCGGTCGGTCGATGAAGAAGCGTGACAGCATGGGCTGATCCTCAGGACTTGGGCGTCGAAGCGCGCTCGCGAGGCGCAGCAGCCTCCTTCGCACCCGGCGGCGTGGCCGCGGCGTTGGCGGCCGGATTGCCCGCGGCGCCCTTGCCCTCACCCTTGCCGTCGCCCGTGCCCTTGCCTGCGCCGTTGGCGGGTTCGCCCTTGGCGGGTTCGCCGCCGGCCGGTGCGTTGCCATTCGGCGCCTTTGCCGCCGCACCGCCACTCAAGTCGATCGCGCCTCCCGGCATCAGCTTCGCGATGCCGTTGACGATCACCTGATCGCCGGGCTTCAGCCCCGACTCGATCACCCACTCGTTGTTGCCGTCGGCGCCGACCCAGTCGCCCACGACCACCGGTCGCACGACCGCCACGTCCTTGCCATCCTTTTTGCCGACGACGTACACGAACTTGCCCTGCGGGCCGTCGAGCACGGCGACCTGCGGCACGACGAGGACGTCGACGCGCGATGCACCGCGCAGGATGACGCGCACGAACTGCCCGGGCTTCAGCGCGCCGTCGGCGTTTGGAATTTCGGCGCGCATCTCATATGTGCCCGTAGTCGGATTCACGCGCGAATCGGCGAAATTGATCTTCCCTTGTCGCGGGAAGGTCGAGCCGTCGGACAGCACGACGGTGACGTCGTACGCGTTGTCCTTCGGCAGGCGCAGACGGCCGTCGGCGACGCCGCGGTTCAACCGCAGTTGCTCGTTCTCCGAGACGCTGAACACGATCCAGATCGGTTCGATCTGCGTGATCGTGGTCAGCAGCGATTCGTTGGCGGTGACGAGGCTGCCTTCGGACTTCTGGGCACGGCTCGAAAGTCCCGAGATCGGCGCGACGACCTTGGTGTAGCCGACGTTCAGCGACAACTCCGCGAGCTTCGCCTGCGCCGACTGCACCGCGGCGGCGGCGAAGTCCGCGTTCGACGCCGCATCGTCGGCCTCCTTCTGCCCGATCGCCTTGCGCTCGGCGAGCGGGCGCAGGCGCGCGAGCTCGCGATCGGCCTGCGCCTTCTGCGCCTGCGCGCGCGCGACGTCGGCCTTCGCCGCGTTCACCTGCGCCTGGTACTGGCGCGCGTCGATGACGAAGAGCGGCTGGCCGGCCTTCACGTACGAGCCTTCCGGGTAGAGCCGCTTCTCGATGATGCCGGTGACGCGCGCGCGCACTTCGACGTCCTTCGAGCCCTGCGTCTGCCCGACGTACTGGAAGCTCACCGGGAACGTCTGCGGCGTGACGCTCTTGACGGTGACCGCCGCGGGTGGAAAACCGTGAAAGCCCGCGGCGGCCTGCTGCTTCGACTGTCCGCAGCCGGCGAGGACGACGAGGGCGAGAACGACGAGAAGGACGAGGGGACGACGGCGCAGGGGAACAGGCATCGCGAACTCCGACGCCACCGCGGGAAGCGGTGGCGGGTGATTTGTGCAAAAAACCGACAAGAATACACCTTTGGCGGCCGGCCGCGGCTCGCGGGGGCGGCCGGCCGACCATCATCCGTATCTAGTCGAACCGCCATTCCCGAATTCGACGTCGCAGGGCACCCGCGGCGCGAGACGGCGGCGAAAGCGCCCGGGGCATAATGCGTGCACATCCACGAAGGACACGGCAATGAACATCCAACGCGTCGGCGTGATCGGCGCCGGAACGATGGGGAACGGCATCGCGCAGGCGTGCGCGGTGGCCGGCATCGACGTCGTCATGGTCGACGTCGAGCAGGCGCAGATCGATCGCGGCCTGGCGACGATCGACGGCAGCCTCGAGCGGTTGCAGAAGAAGGACAAGATCAGCGGCGACGCACGCGCCGGCGCGCTGCGCCGCGTTCACGGGTCGACCGATTACGGTGAATTGCGTACCGCCCAGGCGGTCATCGAGGCGGCGACCGAGAACCTCGAGCTGAAGCTCCGCATTCTGCGGCAGGCGGATGGCGTGATTGGCAAGGACGCGGTCTTCGCGTCGAACACTTCGTCGATCTCGATCACCGCGCTCGCCGCCGTCGTGAGCCGCCCGGAGCGCTTCCTCGGGATGCACTTCTTCAATCCGGTGCCCATGATGGCGCTGGTCGAGTTGATCCGCGGCCTGCAGACGTCGGACGAAACTGTGGAGGCGGCGAGCGAATTCGCCAGGCGCTTGGGCAAGTTGCCGATCGTCGTGAAGAACAGCCCGGGGTTCGTGGTGAACCGAATCCTGTGCCCGATGATCAACGAGGCGGTGTTCGCGTTACAGGAAGGCCTTGCGTCCGCCGAGGACATCGACAACGGCATGAAGCTCGGCTGCAATCATCCGATCGGCCCGCTCGCGCTCGCCGACATGATCGGGCTCGACGTCATGCTCGCCGTGATGAACGTCTTCTACGCCGACTTCAGCGATCCGAAGTACCGGCCGGCGCCGCTGCTGAAGGAGATGGTCGCGGCGGGCTATCTCGGCCGAAAGACGAAGCGCGGGTTCTACCGCTACGACAAGTAACGACATCCACAGTCAGACCCGGACGGAGGAAGCAGATGGACGATGCCGCGAGAATCGACGATCGTTTCGTCGCCGCGCTCAACGCGGGCGATCTCGACGAATTGGTGCGCCTCTACGAACCCGACGCCGCATTGATGCCCTCCCCCGGCAACGTCGTGCACGGCACCGCGGCGATTCGCGGCGCGCTCGCGGGATTCGTGGCAGCGAAGCCGAAGATGTCGGCGACGGCGCGCACGCTCGCGCAATCGGGCGATGTCGCGCTCGTCAGCGCCGAATGGCAGCTCGAGGTCGACGGCCCGGACGGGAAGCGCACGAACATGAGCGGTCGCAGCGTGGAGGTCGTCCGTCGCCAGGAGGACGGGAGCTTTCGCTTCGTGATCGACTTTCCGTTCGGCGTCGGCGGCTGATCACTCGTTCGAGCGCGACGAAACGTAGACCGTCCCGCTGAAGCTCGCGACCAGCGTCGCGTCGGCGCGCGCGACGTCGACGCGATACGTCGCAAGCTTGTTCCCGCGCGAGATCTCGCTCGCTCGCGCGATGAGCACATCGCCTTCGCTCACGCCGACGTGGAAGCCGATGTGCGCCTCGATGCCTGAGGCGAGCCGCCCGTGCGAGTTGGACGCGAGCCCGAACGCCGTGTCCGCGAGCGCGAAGATCACGCCGCCGTGGCAGCCGTGGTTGAAGTTCATGTGCTCGCGACGGACGCGCAGGCGCGTCGTCGCCTGTCCGTCGCCGCCATCGACGCATTCGATGCCGAGCCACCGCGCGAAGGGGTCGCGCGCGGCGAGCCTTCGCACGCGGCTCGAGGCCGCGTCGATCGCGACGACCGGATCTTGGCGCGTGTCCATGCTAGACGATCGCCTGCACGTGCCCGAAGCCCAGCTGGCGGCGAAGCGTCCCGCAGATTTCGCCGTGCGTGCAGCCGGCGTCGGCCGCGGCGACGACTTCGTCGAACACGTTGGCGCGCGCATCGTCGGCAGCGCGGGCGAGCGCATCGAGCGCCTTCGCGACCCGCGCTTGCGAGCGCGCCGCTTTCCACGTCGCGAATGCCGCGAGGTGCGCGCGAATCGTCTCGTCGTCGACGCCCTGCACCGGCGGACGGTCGCTCGCGGTCTCGTCGACGCGATATGCGTTCACGCCGACGACCGTCTGTTCGCCGCTTTCGACCTTCGCCTGGAAGCGGCGCGCCGATTCCCCGATCAGCCGCTGCACGAGTCCGCTCTCGACCGCCGCGTACATGCCTCCCGCATCCTGCACGACCGCGAGATCGCGCAGGATCGCCTCTTCCATCCGTGTCGTGAGCGTCTCGACGTAGTAGCTGCCGCCGAGCGGGTCGATGACGTCGGTCAGGTGGGCTTCCTCGCGCAGGATGTTCTGCGTCGCGACCGCGATGCGGGCGCCGAATTCGGTCGGGCACGACAGCACTTCGTCGTAGGCGTCGGTGTGCAGCGACTGCAGGCCGCCGAGGATGCCCGCCATCGCCTGCAGCGTGACGCGCGCGATGTTGTTCAACGGCTGCTGGCGCGTGAGATCGACGCCCGACGTCTGCGCATGGAACTTGAAGCGCAGGCTGCGGGGATCCTTCGCGTCGTACCGCTCGCGCACGAGCCGCGCCCAGATGCGGCGCCCGGCGCGGAATTTCGCCACCTCCTCGAAGAACGACACGGAGACGTCGAAGAAGAACGTGAAGCGGGGCAGGAAGGTGTCGGGATCGATGCCGCGCGCCACGCAATCGTCGGCGTTCTGCAAGGCGGTCGCGAGCGTAAAGGCCATCGCCTGCGCCGGCGTCGCGCCCGCCTGCTGCATGTGCTGGCCGACGACCGACATCGGATTCCAGCGCGGCACGTGGCGCAGGCAGAAGTCGATGTGGTCGGTGAGTATCCGCCGCGCGCCGGGCAGCGCGATCCGGAAGAACATGTGGTTGGCGACGTAATGTGACAGGTAGTCGCTCTGGTTCGACGTGCCGCTGATCGCCGCGAACGGGACGCCGCGGCGGCGCGCGACGGCGAGCAGAAAGGCGAGCAGCGTGAACGGTGAGGGATCGTTCAACGCGCACGACATGGCGCCGATGTCGACGCCGTCGAGGCAGGCGTCCATGTGATCGGCGCTGTTGACGACGACCCCGCAGGTGCCGAGCAGCTCCGCGTCGACTTCGTCCATGTCGTAGCCGCGGAACACCGAATTGCAGGGGATGAGCGAGATCGCCGTCGTTCCCTGGTCGATCAGCGCGCGCAACCGCGCGTTGTAATCGGCGGGCGTGCCGAGTCCGATCAATTGTCGCTGCGACCACGTGCGGCCTCGATGCATCGTCGCGTAGATTCCGCGCGTGTACGGGGGTTGGCCGGGATAGCCGAGGTCGGCGTCGTGGCGCATCCCGTTCCAGTCTTCATCCGTGTAGAGCGGCTTGATCGCGATGCCCGAGCGGTTCTCGCAGGCGCGGTCGCGGCCGATCTGCTCGGCGTATTCGCGTTTCCAGCGCTCGGCAGCGTCGGCCGGGGCGAGGGTGCGGGCGTCGAGTGGCTTGTTCATCGTTGATCCTCGAGAGCATGGCCGCGCGCTTCGCGCAGCGCCGGCACGATCGATCGGATGTACGCGGCGATGTCGTCGAGCGAGGTGCCGGGATGGAACACCCGCGCGACGCCGGCGTCGAGCAGCCTCGCCTCGTCGGCGTCGGGCACGATGCCGCCGACGATCACCGCGACGCCGTCGAGCTCGGCATCCGCGAGCGCGTGCATGAGCTTCGGCACGATGCGGTGGTCGGTCGCGAGCGACGAGATGCCGATGACGTCGACGTCCTCCTCCAGCGCGAGGTTGACGACGGCATCGATCGATTGCCACGGCGGCGTGTAGATCACCTCCATCCCGGCGTCGCGCAGATGCGCGGCCACGACGCGGCTGCCTCGATCGTGCCCGTCGAGGCCGATCTTGGTCACGAGCACCTTCGGAATGACCGTCACGCTCAGGCCTCCGTGGGTCGTCGAAGCATTGCGACGAAATGACGCGCCACCACGCGCGGATCGTCGCGTCCAGGCCGATACCAGGTCTGCGACCAGTTGAGCGCGCCGAGCAGCATCAGGCGCAGTGAACGGCGGTCGACGCCGCCGCGAAGCGGCAGCGCGTCGATCAGCTCGACGAAGATCGCTTCGTAGCGATCGCGCAGTGCGGTCAGCGCGTCGGCGACGACGGGAACGTCGGCGGGCCGTACGCGGATCGTCACCTGCGCGTAGTCGCCTTCGGCGAGCAGTGCCTCGAGATGCGCGATGCACGCGGCGGTCAGCCGCTGCCACGGATCGGTGCGCTTGGCCATCGCCGCCTGCACGCGCTCCGAGATGCGCTTCACGCCCTCGGCGTACACGGCGGCGAGCAGGTCCTCCTTCGCCGCGAAGTGGTAGTAGAGCGAGCCGGGCAGCATGTCGACGCCGCGAACGACGTCGCGGATCGTCGTGCCGTGGAAACCGCGCTCGCCGAAGAGGCGAGCGGCCTCGTCGAGGAGAAGCGCGAGCCGGTTGTCGGCGCGCGGGATGCGGGCAGGATGGGCCATCGGAAAAGCATACACCAAACAACTGTTTGTTTTGTACCTCACTGGCGGGTCGCCGTCCAGCGCAACGGCGATCCCGCGGCTGAACGGCGCGTCCGACGATTCGTCGCGCAGGCCGTTCCCGGCGCCCGATGTTCCTATAGAATCGGTGACGAACAGCGCGCCGCGAAGAAGCGCGCGAACCGATGGGAGCACTGCGCGAGGAGCACATGACGGGCGCGCAAGACACCTTCCCGCGGCTCTTGCTGCGCAACGCGGCGGAGCGCGGCGATCGTCCAGCCGTACGCGAGAAGAACCTGGGGATCTGGCAGACCTGGACGTGGCGCCAGGCGGCCGACGAGGTCCGCGCGCTGGCCTGCGGGCTCGCGGCGCAGGGTTTTCGCCGCGGCATGCATCTCGCGATCATCGGCGACAACCGGCCGCACCTCTACTGGGCGATGGCGGCGGCGCAGGCGCTCGGCGGCGTGCCGGTGCCTATGTACCAGGACGCGCCCGCCGGCGAATTCACGTACGTACTGAACGACGCCGAGATCGCGTACGCGATCGTCGAGGACCAGGAGCAGGTCGACAAGCTGCTCGAGGCCAAGGCGAAGGTCGAGACGCTCGCCTACCTCTATTACGACGACCCGCGCGGGCTTCGCAATTACGAGGGCCTGGTGTCGATCGCGGAGTTGCAGGCGCTCGGCCGCGAATACGACAAGGCGCACCCCGGCTTCTTCGAAGCGGAGGTCGCCGCCGGCAGCGAGGACGACGTGTGCGTGATGCTCTACACGTCCGGCACCACCGGCAAGCCGAAGGGCGTTTGCCACTCGCATCGCGCGTTCATCGTCGCCGGCGGGGGTGCGGCCGACTTCGACGGTCTCTCCGACCGCGACAGCATGCTGTCCTACCTGCCGATGGCGTGGGTCGGGGACCATCTGTTCTCGTACGTGCAGTCGCTGATCACCGGCTTCACGATCAACTGTCCCGAGTCCGCCGATACGGTGCTGACCGACATGCGCGAGATCGGGCCCACGTACTACTTCGCGCCGCCGCGGATCTTCGAGAACATGCTCACGCAGGTGACGATCCGCATGGAGGACGCGAGCTCGCTCAAGCAGTGGCTCTACGCGGCGTGCATGCGCGTGGCCAAGCGATGCGGCGCCGAAATTCTCGAAGGCAAGCACGTGCCGTGGCTCGACCGGCTTCGCTACGCGGTCGGCGACCTCATGATCTACGGCCCGTTGCGCAACATGCTCGGCATGTCGCGGCTGCGCATTGCGTACACCGCCGGCGCGGCGATCGGCCCGGACCTCTTCCGCTTCTATCGCTCGATCGGCGTCAACCTGAAGCAGCTGTACGGGCTGACAGAGTCTTGCGCGTACGGGTGCCTGCAGCCGAACGGCGCCGTGCGCCTCGAAACGGTGGGCCCGCCGGCGCCGGGCGTCGAATTGAAGATCGCCGACAGCGGCGAGGTGCTGCTGCGCGGCGAGATGCTGCTGAAGTCGTACTACAAGCAGCCCGAAGCGACCGCCGAATCGATCGACGACGACGGCTGGTTCCACACCGGCGACGCGGGCCTGATCGACGCGGGCGGGCACGTGAAGATCATCGACCGGGCGAAGGACGTCGGCAAGCTCGCCAGCGGGGCGATCTTCGCGCCCAACTTCATCGAGAACAAGCTCAAGTTCTTCCCGCACGTCAAGGAGGCGGTCGCGTTCGGCAACGAGCGCGACTTCGTGTGCGCGTTCATCAACATCGACGTGGGGTCGGTGGGGAACTGGGCGGAACGTCGCGGCATTCCGTATTCGGGCTACACGGACCTCGCAGCCAAGCCCGAGGTTTACGCGCTCGTGCGCGGCTGCGTCGAGCAGGTGAACGCCGAACTCGCAACCGAGCCCGGCCTCGCGGACTCGCAGGTGCGCCGCTTCCTGATCCTGCACAAGGAGCTCGATCCCGACGACGACGAGCTGACACGCACGCGCAAGGTGCGCCGTCGCTTCATCGCGGACAAGTACGCGTCGCTGGTCGACGCGCTCTACGACGGGCGCACCGTGCAGCACGTCGACACGCAGGTGAAGTTCGAGGACGGGCGCACCGGCATCGTGTCGGCCGATCTGCGCATCGAGGACGCGAAGGTGCTGCCGGCCCAACCGGAAAAGGCGGCATGAGCGCGGAGGGACTCGTGAGCGAGGCGGGCGAGCGGAGCGAGCCAAGGCCCGAAGGGCCCGTCGCCGCGCGAACGAGGGAGCCCGACACGCTGCGCTTGCGTTCAGCGCCGACGCTGCAAAGAAGGCGCGAGGCGAGGCCGAGCGAAGGCGGGCTGCGCGCGAGGCGCGAAGCGCAGGCCCGAAGGGGCCGTCCGAGCGCGCGGTCCGAAGTCCGACACGTGATGCGACGAATCGAATGGACAGCACAAGGAGGGCGCCCGACGGGCCCGTCGCCGCGCGATTGCCGGGAGGCCGACGCGCCGACGGGGGTGACGCGCGGGCCGTCCAAAGAGGCCGCGGCCTGATGGCTTCGATCCAGCTGCAGGTACCGCCTTCGGCCGTCGCTCCCGAGCAGACGACGGAGGCCGTCGGGCGCATCGGCCCGGTCGTCCTCGGCGTCGATCACATCTCGCTCGAGTTCGGCGGCGTGAAAGCCCTATCCGACGTGTCGTTCGAGGTGCGCGAGCACGAGGTGCTCGCGATCATCGGCCCGAACGGCGCGGGCAAGAGCTCGATGCTGAACGTCATCAACGGCGTCTATCAGCCACAGAAGGGACGCATCCGCTTCAAGGGCCGCGAGTTCCCGGCGATGCAACCGCATCGCGCCGCGTCGATGGGGATCGCCCGAACGTTTCAGAGCCTCGCGCTCTTCAAGGGCATGACGGTGCTCGACAACATCATGACCGGCCGCACGCTGAAGATGCACACGGGCATCCTCGCGCAGGCGCTGCGCATCGGCCCCGCCGAGCGCGAGGAGATCCGGCATCGCGAGGTCGTCGAGCGCATCATCGACTTCCTCGAGATCCAGGCGTACCGCAAGACACCGGTCGGCCGGCTCGCCTACGGCCTGCAGAAGCGCGTCGACCTCGGGCGCGCGCTTGCGTCCGAGCCGGAGGTGCTGCTGCTCGACGAGCCGATGGCGGGCATGAACGTCGAGGAAAAACAGGACATGTGCCGTTTCGTCCTCGACGTCAACGAGCAGTACGGGACGACGATCGTGCTGATCGAGCACGACATGGGCGTCGTGATGGACATCTCGGATCGCATCATCGTGCTCGATTACGGGCGCAAGATCGGCGATGGGTCGCCGGAGATCGTACGCCGCAATCCCGCCGTCATCGATGCTTACCTCGGAACCGCGCACTGATGCGCGCGCCGCAGTGACGTTGCGAGAAATCCCGTGACGATGCCCCGCTACCTGCCCATCGCGGTTCTCGGTGGATTGTTGGCGGCCGGACTGATCGCTCCGCTCGCGACCGGTCAGGCGGTTCCCGGCTTCTGGGTCGAGGTGCTGATCGGCGGCTTGATGGCGGGCGTGCTGTATTCGCTCGTCGCGCTCGGCTTCGTGCTGATCTTCAAGGCGTCGGGCGTCTTCAACTTCGCGCAGGGCGCGATGGTGCTCTTCGCGGCGCTCGCCGTCGCGCGGCTCGCCGAGAAGATGCCGGTGTGGGCCGCCGTGCTCGCCGCCGTGATCATCATGATCGCGCTCGCGTTCGTCGTCGAGCGCGTCGTGCTGCGCCCGCTCGTGAATCAGGACGCGGTGGCGCTGCTGATGGCGACGCTCGGCATCACGTTCTTCCTGAACGGCTTCGGGCAGTCGGTGTGGGGCAGCGACATCTACGAGATCAACCTCGGCATTCCGCGCGAGCCCATGATGGTGCTCGACAAGGTCTTCGAAGGCGGCGTTCTCGTCAATCGCGACGACATCGCCGCGGCGATCGCGGCGGTGCTGCTCGTCGGCGCGCTCGCGGTGTTCTTCCGTCGCACCGCCACCGGCCGCGCGTTGCGTGCCGTCGCCGACGATCACCAGGCGGCGCAGTCGATCGGCATTCCGCTGAACCGGATCTGGGTGATCGTGTGGTCGGTCGCGGGCATCGTCGCGATCGTCGGCGGCGTCATCTGGGGCGGCAAGCTCGGCGTGCAGTTCTCGATCTCGAACGTCGCGCTGAAGGCGCTGCCGGTGGTGATTCTCGGCGGCTTCGAATCGATTCCCGGAGCGATCGTCGGCGGGCTGATCATCGGCGTCGGCGAGAAGATGGCCGAAGTCTTCCTCGCGCCGCCGCTCATCAAGGAATTCGACCTCGCGGGCGGCGGCATCGAGAACTGGTTCGCCTACGTGCTCGCGCTTTTGTTCCTGCTCGTGCGGCCCGAGGGTCTTTTCGGCGAGCGGCGGATCGACCGCGTCTAGCATGAAACATCCCCCCACGCCCGCTCCGCTCGCTGCCCCCCAGGGGGCGGGTATGTCTCGGCCTCCTTGGATCGCTTGCCCGTGCGTGGCGCCTGCGTGTCGGCCTCCCGTCCACACTCGCGGTCGGCCCCTTCGGGCCTTGGCTTTGCCCCGCTCGCGTGGACGTCCCGGGGCGGCCCGTCGCGACTGACGTCGATGTTCTTCCGCGAAAACGGCCAGTTCAAGTCGACGTACCGCGCCGACATGCAGTTGCTGCCGATCGTGCAGGATCGGTACTTCATGTTCGCGATCGTGGTGCTCGCGTTCGTCGCCGTGCCATACCTCGCGAGCGACTACCTGTTCCTGTCGATCATCAATCCGTTCCTGATCCTGACGCTTGCGGCGATCGGCTTGAACCTGCTCGTCGGCTATTGCGGCCAGATCTCGATCGGCCACGCGGCGTTCATGGCGTGGGGCGCGTACGCGGCGTACAACCTCGTGCAGCGCGTGCCGATGCTGAATTTCCTCGTCGTGCTCGTGCTGGCGGGACTCATCGCCGCGCTCGTCGGCATGTTCTTCGGCATTCCGAGCCTGCGCATCAAGGGGTTGTACCTGGCGGTGGCGACGCTCGCCGCGCAATTCTTCACCGACTGGATCTTCGCGCGCGTCAAGTGGTTCACCAACTACGCGCACTCGGGCTCGGTGTCGACGGCGCCGGTGAACCTCTTCGGCTGGACGATCGACACGCCGAGCGAGAAATACGTGTTTCTGCTGGGTGTCCTCATTGCGTTCACCGTGATCGCCAGGAATCTCGTGCGCGGCCATCTCGGTCGCGCATGGATGGCGACGCGCGACATGGACGTTGCAGCGGAGGTGATCGGCATCCGCCCGGTGTACGCGAAGCTGACGGCGTTCGGCGTGAGCTCGTTCTATTGCGGCATCGCGGGCGCGCTGTGGGGCTTCTTTCACCTCGGGTCGTGGGAGCCGCTCGCGTTCGACCTCAATTTGTCGTTCTCGCTGCTGTTCATGATCATCATCGGCGGCATGGGGTCGATCCTCGGCTCGTACCTCGGCGCTGCGTTCATCGTCGCGCTGCCGATCGCGCTCAACCAGATTCCCGAGAAGATGGGCGTGCCGTTGTCCACCGCGATGGCGACGAACGTCGAGTTCATGATTTTCGGCTCGCTGATCGTGCTGTTCCTCGTGCTCGAGCCGCACGGGCTGGCGCGCCTTTGGGCGATCGGGAAGGAGAAGCTCCGGCTCTGGCCGTTCCCGCATTAGCGCCTATTCGGACTATGATGGCGAGTCGTTTCCATACCAGGAGGGGGTCATGAAGCGGACATTGAAGGGGATGCTGGCCGTTGCCGCATGCGCGGCGGCGGCATCGCTCGTGACGAGCGGCACCGCGCTGGCGCAAGCCGCCGAGCAGTTCTTCCCGGTGCTCGTCTATCGCACCGGCGCGTACGCGCCGAACGGCGTGCCGTGGGCGAACGGCTACGTCGATTATCTGAAGCTCGTCAACGCGCGCGACGGCGGCATCAACGGCGTCAAGATCACGTTCGAGGAGTGCGAGACGGGCTACGCGACCGACCGCGGCGTCGAATGCTACGAGCGGCTGAAGGGCAAGGGCGCGACCGGCGGCACCGTGTTCCAGCCGCTGTCGACCGGCATCACGTTCGCGCTTACCGACAAGTCGTTCGCCGACCACATTCCGCTGATCACCGCGGGCTACGGTCGCGCCGACTCGGTCGACGGCAGCGTGTTCGGCTGGAACTTCCCGATCGGCGGCACGTATTGGGACGCGGCCGACATCCTCGTGCAGCACGTCGGCAAGAAGCTCGGCGGCGTGGACAAGCTCAAGGGCAAGAAGATCGCGCTCGTCTATCACGATTCGCCGTACGGCAAGGAGCCGATCGCGCTCCTGCAGGAACGCGCGAAGATGCACGGCTTCGAGTTGATCCTGCTGCCCGTCACGCACCCGGGCGTCGAGCAGAAGGCGACGTGGCTGCAGATTCGCCAGCAGCGTCCCGATTACGTGTTCCTGTGGGGCTGGGGCGTGATGAATTCGACGGCGATCAAGGAGGCGGTCGCCACCGGCTATCCACGCGACAAGATGTACGGCGTGTGGTGGTCGGGCGCCGAGCCCGACGTCGTTCCGGCGGGTGACGGCGCGAAGGGGTACAACGCACTGGTGTTCCTGGCGCCTGCGGGCAAGGGTGCCGTGCACGCCGACATCGTCAAGTACGTCTACGACAAGGGCCAAGGCACGGGCAAGAAGGAAGACATGGGCGAGGTTCTCTACAACCGGGGCATGGTGTCGGCGATGTTCGGCGTCGAGGCGGTGCGCAAGGCGCAGGAGAAGTTCGGCAAGAAGCCGCTCACCGGCGAGCAGGTCCGCTGGGGCCTCGAGCACCTGACGATCACGCCCGACATGATCAAGAAGCTCGGCATGACCGGCTTCATGGAGCCGATCAAGACGTCGTGCGAGAACCACGAGGGCGCGCACGCGGCGATGATCGAGACGTGGGACGGCAAGAAGTGGAACGTCGAAGCGAACAGCCGCTACGAGTCGGACATGAAGATCCTCGAACCGATGATCCGCGCCTCAGCAAAGAAATACGCGGAGGAGAAGAAGCTTCCGACGCGCGACTGCAGCAAGGAAGACGGCGCGTAATCCCCTGTCGACGTGACGCCCGCGCGAACTTTCGCGCGGGCGTTCCCCGCTTTTCCTTCGCATGAACACGAGCGCCGGCGTCGTCCCCGCGCAACCCGCGGCTGCCACCGCCCCGATGCTGATCGTCAACGGCATCGAGGTGATCTACAACCACGTCATCCTCGTGCTGAAGGGCGTCTCGCTCGAGGTGCGCGAGGGCGGCATCGTCGCGCTGCTCGGCGCGAACGGCGCCGGCAAGACCACGACGCTGAAGGCGATTTCCAACCTGCTGCGTGCGGAGCGCGGCGAGGTGACCAAGGGCACGATCGAATTTCGCGGCGAGCGCGTCGATCGGCTCACGCCGAACGATCTCGTGCGCCGCGGCGTGTGCCAGGTGATGGAGGGCCGGCACTGCTTCGCGCACCTGACCGTCGAGGAAAACCTTCTGACCGGCGCGTTCACGCGTCACGGCCCGCGCGGCGAGATCGCGGCGTCGCTCGACAAGGTGTACCACTACTTTCCACGCCTGAAGGAGCGACGTACGAGCCAGTCGGGCTACACGTCGGGCGGCGAGCAGCAGATGACGGCGATCGGCCGCGCCTTGATGGCGCGCCCGTCGATGATCCTGCTCGACGAGCCCTCGATGGGGCTCGCTCCCCAGCTCGTCGAGGAGATCTTCGAGATCGTCGGCGAGCTGAACCGCAACGAGCGCGTGTCGTTCCTGCTCGCCGAGCAGAACACCATGATTGCGCTGCGCCACGCCAACTACGGCTACATCCTCGAGAACGGACGCGTCGTCATGGACGGCGAGGCGCGCGGGCTCGCGAACAACGAGGACGTAAAGGAGTTCTATCTCGGGCTGTCGACCGCCGGGCGCAAGAGCTTCCGCGAGGTCAAGCACTACCGTCGCCGCAAGCGGTGGCTCGCCTAGCCAATGGCGTCATGAGCGAGCACTACGACGCGCTGGAGACGCGCGATCCCGAGGTGCGCTCGCGCGAAGAGCTCGTGCGATTGCGCCGGCAGATTGGCTACGCGAAGGAATTCGCGCCCGCGTTCTCGCGTTTGCTCGCCGACGTCGACCCCGAAGCGATCACGACGCTGCAGGCGCTCGCGCAGCTTCCCGTCGTGCGCAAGTCGCACCTTGCCGATCTGCAGAAGGCGGCACGGCCATTCGGCGGCTTCGCGGCGACCGGCGCGCCGATCGCGCAGATCTTCGCGTCACCGGGCGGCATCTACGAGCCCGAAGGCGCGGTGCCGGACTACTGGCGCCTCGCGCGCGCGCTCTTCGCGGCGGGCTTTCGCAAGGGCGACCTGATCCACAACGCGTTCGCGTATCACCTGACGCCCGCCGGCTCGATGCTCGCGACCGGCGGCCAGGCACTCGGCTGCGCCGTGTTCCCCGGCGGCGTCGGCAATTCCGAGCAACAGCTCGCGGCGATGGCGGAGCTGCGCCCTGACGGCTACGTCGGCACGCCGTCGTTTCTTCGCATCCTGCTCGAGCGCGCCGACGAAGCGGGGATCGTGCTCGACAGCGTGCGCAAGGCGCTCGTCTCGGCCGAGCCGTTTCCGCCGTCGCTGCGCGATCAATTCGGCGCGCGCGGTATCGCCGGTTATCAGGTGTACGCGACCGCGGACCTCGGCTCGATCGCGTACGAAACGGCGGCTCGCGACGGCCTCGTCGTCGACGAAGGCGTGATCGTCGAGATCGTGCATCCCGGAACCGGCGACCCCGTGGCGGACGGCGAGGTGGGCGAGGTCGTGGTCACGCCGCTCGGCAACGCCGCCTACCCGCTGATTCGCTTCGGCACCGGCGATTTGTCGATGGTCGTGCCCGGTATGTCGGCATGCGGTCGCACGAATCGCCGGATCAAGGGCTGGCTCGGGCGCGCCGACCAGACGACGAAGGTCAAGGGGATGTTCGTGCATCCGGGGCAGGTCGACGCGATCGTGAAGCGCCATCCCGAGGTCAGGCGTGCCCGGCTCGTCGTCGACAATCCCAAAGGCAGCGACCGGATGATCCTGCACGTCGAGGCGACGGGCATGGATCCACAGCTCGCCGATGCGATCGTCGCGTCGATCCGCGAAGTGACGAAGCTGCGTGGCGAAGTGATGTTCCGCGCGGTCGACGACCTGCCGAAGGACGGCAAGGTCATCGACGACCTGCGCAAGCTCGAATAGATGCCGCCGCCGGTGGAGGTTGCGCCTCTGGAGCATCGGGCGCACGCGTCGGCGCGGCCCACCGATGACGCGTCCGATCGGCCGCCGCGGGGCATCGGCTTCTATCTGATCGCGCTGATCCTGATCGCTGCGGTACCGCTGCTCGTCAGCGCCGCGCTGCTCGTCGTCCGCCAGGGCGCGCTCCAGCGCGAGGCGTTCGAAGACAGCCTCCAGCAGACGTCGCGCGCGTTGTCGCTCGCCGTCGATCGGCAGCTCGTCACGTACCGCGTGATGCTCGAATCGCTCGGCGAAGCCGACGCGCTGCGCAACGGCGACATCGAGGTCTTCCACGAGTTCGCCACGCGTGTCGCCGACCGCCACGGCGCCGTCTTCATCTCGATGTTCGACGCGAACGGCCGGCAGCTCTTCAATACCCTGCGTCCGGCCGGACAGTCGTTGCCGACGCCGTTCGACCATGGAGGCGGTTCGGCCGCGGGACGGCCACCGGTCGGCGACAGCGACTCGATCCGCCGGGTTCTCGACACGGGCAAAGCCTACTATTCGGACCTCTTCGTCGGCCTCGTCGCCGGCCGCCTGATCTTCACCGTCAACGTGCCGGTCATGCGCGATGGCAGGGTCGCGTACGTGCTGAACGCGGCGTTCCCGCCACGCGTGATGACCGCGCTCCTCAACAGGAACGAGCAGTTCCGCAACGTCCCGGCGGTCATTTTCGACCGTCGCGGCTTCATCGCCGGACGCTGGCAGCGCGACGACGTCTACGTCGGCACGAACGTGGAACCCGGACGCTTCGTGCATGTGGGCGAGGCCGACACCGGCGTGAACAGCGGAACGACGAAGGAGGGCATCCCGGTCGTCTATTCGTTCACGCGCTCGCCGGTCACGGGATGGACGGCGACGGTGGGGATCGAGCGCGAGCGACTCGAAAGCGACCTGCGCGACACGTGGCTCGCGGGCGCTTTGCTCGCGGCGGGCGGACTCGGCCTCGGGCTCGTCCTCGCGCTGCTCGTCGCGTCGCGTCTACGCGCGTCGATCGGCGCACTGTCGAGCGCCGCGGTGCGTAACGAGCCGCCCAAGATCGAAGGTTTGCGCACGCTCGAGATCGCCGACCTCGAGCGTGCC